>JBBQWS010000005.1:0-93894 GCA_038210415.1 Actinomycetes bacterium | reverse complement strand
AGCGGGCGCGCGCGTCGCGGCTGGCGCACAATCCGGCCCGGCGGGTGTTCACCCGGCACCTCATCGACGCGCTGGCCGGGCAGGTCGCCGACAAGGTCGGCACGGACCTGTTCGGCGGGCCGAACCTGCTGACCGTGGGCGACCTCGCCGTCATCCGCGACGAGCTGCGGGCCAGCGCCCCGGTCACCGAGGCCATCGACGCGCTGTGGCCGGAGCTGACCGCGAAGCGGTTGCTGACCGACCTGTTCGCCGACGGCATCGCGCTGGAGATTGCCGCGCCGGACCTGCCGAAGAACGAGCGCCAGCTCCTCGAACGCGACGCGTCGGCGCCGTTCACCGTCTCCGACGTGCCGCTGCTCGACGAGGCGGCCGAGCTGCTCGGCGAGGACGACACGGCTGCGCGACACGAGGCGGCCCGGGCTGCAGCCGAACGTGCCGTCGACCTCGAGTACGCCCGAGGGGTGCTGCAGCTCTCCGGAGGCAACGGGCTCCTCACGGCCGACACCCTGCTCGATCGCTACTCGGGACCGGCGTCCCACCGCCCGGCCGCCGAGCGCGCCGCGCAGGACCGCACGTGGGCGTTCGGCCACGTAGTCGTCGACGAGGCCCAGGAGCTGTCCGCCATGCAGTGGCGGGTGCTGATGCGCCGCTGCCCGTCGAAGTCGATGACCGTGGTGGGCGACATCGCGCAGACCGGGTCCGCGGCCGGGGCCCGGTCCTGGGCGGCGGCGCTCGACCCGCACGTGGCCGAGCGGTGGAGCCTCGAGGAGCTCACGGTCAACTACCGCACCCCGGGTCGCATCATGGCCGTCGCGTCGGCACTGCTCCGTGCGGCCGGCGTCGTGGCCGCGATGCCGACGTCGGCCCGCGAAGGCGACTGGGAACCGACGGCCGAACGGGTCGCCGAGCCCGGCTGGGGGCGCCTTGCGACCGTGGTGCGCGACGAGCTGCGGACCGTCGCCGGTGGCAGCGTCGCGGTGGTCGTGCCGAGGGCGCTTCGCGCCGAGGCCCAGGCGGTGCTGGCCAAGATCGGTGACGGCGCACTCCTGTTGACCGCGACCGAGGCCAAAGGCCTGGAGTTCGACGTGGTCATCGTCGTCGAGCCGGCGGCGATCGTCGAGGAGTCCGCTCGCGGGGTCAACGACCTCTACGTCGCGCTGACCCGACCGACCCAGCGGCTCACGGTGCTGCACCGACGGCCGTTGCCGCCGGGTCTTGCCGGCCTGTCGGCGGCGGTCACACGCTCTTGAACTGGAATCGCTTCGGCGGCGGCGCCATGTCGACTCGCGGGCAGGTGTCCAGCGACAGGTCGGCGTAGCCGAGGGCTTCGTCGCACAGGCTGCGCACCGTCCAACCCGCGTCGACGCCGGTCTGGGTGACGGTCGCGCGGTAGATGGTGATCTCGTACGTCGTCGGGGTGCCGTAGGCGACCTGGATGCTCCCCATGAGCATCGCGTCGCCCGGGTTGTCGCCCCGCGCCCATGGCCGGTCGTAGCGTTCCCACAGCGACGGGGACGCGATCCACTCGCCGCCGTGGCGGGCGTCACGCAGGGCCAGCTTGGTCAGCACCGTCCGGGCAGCGACCTCGCCGAGGCGGGCGGCGGGGCGGATGACCTCGGTGGTGGATCCGGCGTCGAAGTTCTCTGCGGCGAGCTGCTCTAGCGGATTCACGGCACAGATCCTTCTTCGCGAGGGGCGCGGTCACGGTCTCCATCGACTGAGGGGGCACGAAAAGCAAGGCAGAGCAACAAAGATGCTGCCTACGCACTACCGACTAGCGCGTTCGCACTCGCTCGTTCAGCGCAGCAGCGCACCGAGTTCGACCAAGGCGACGACGGCCACGAAGGCGGCGAGCGCTGCCGGAAGCCGCGCATCGGGTCGGTGCCGACCCTGGGCCAGTGCCAGGTGCGCCGCCCGGAACCGCTGCCGGCTGCTGACGAGGATCCAGCCCGCGACCACGACACCCAGCACGGCCACCGCGACCGAGACGGGCCCGAGACGGGACACGGTCAGGCGCGCGACGACGACGGCTGCGAGGGCGAGAGCGAGACCGGTGCGCGTCCAGGCCAGCGAGGTGCGTTCGTCGAGCTCGTCCGCCTCACCGGGGCTGCTCAACGCAGGATCCCGCTCAGCGCCGCCACACCCACGACTACCACCAGCAGGGCGAGGGGGGCGGCGAACGTGGGCGCCGGCAACGGCTCGTGGGCGCGCATCGCCCGCTCGGCCCGGGCCCAACGGAACCACGCCGAGCCGGCTCCGACGCAGCCGCCGAGGGTGAGCAGGACGGCAACGGCGCGGACCAGGTGGGTGCTGAGCGACACGGTCACGGAGTCCAGGGCCACCCCGGCGGCGAGCAGGGCGAGGGCCGTACGGATCCACGCCAGAAAGGTGCGTTCGTTGGCGAAGGAGAGCCGCGGGTCGGGCTCGGTGCCGACGCCGAAGACGGAACGGGGCCAGCGGCGGTCGGGGTGCACGTCTGCGAGCGTACCGACCGGGGTCAGGGGGCGTCCGGCGTGTGGACCTGCCGGGCCGCGTGCATGCGGGCGTGTGCGATGGCTTCGGGCGTGGTCGCGAACACGTGTCGCTCGTGGGCGAGCTCGGAGTGCACCCCGAGTCGGCTCAGCACCGGCTCGTGCTCAGGCCTCACGCCGGACAGCAGCACGGTCACCGCTCGTGCCTCTAGCCGCTTGATGGTGTCCGCCAGCACCGAGGCGCCGGTGGCGTCCAGGGTCGTGATCCGCGACATGCGCAGGACAACCACCCGGACCTCGCTGACCTCGGAGAGCGCGAGGAGGAACGAGTGGGCCGCACCGAAGAAGAGCGATCCCTCCAGGCGGTAAGCCACGATGTGTTCGTCGAGCAGAGACTGCTCCTCGCTGCTGTGGTCGGCGTCGTCCAACGAGGTCTCGTCCAGCCGGGCCGACTGCGCGACCTGCTGGAGGGCAAAGACCCCGGCGACGACGAGACCGAGGATCACGGCGGTGACCAGGTCGAACGCCACGGTGGACAGCGCCGTGACCACGAGCGCGACGGCGTCCCCCCGCGTCGCTCGCGCGATCGCGCGCAGGCTCGACACCTCCACCATCTGCACCGTCGTGGCGAGCAGCACGCCGGAGAGCGCCGCGATCGGGATGGTCGAGACCCAGTGCGACGCGACGAGGACGACGACCAGCAGCACGACCGACTGCGTCACGGCCGACAGCCTCGACCGGGCGCCGGACCGGACGTTCACCGCGGTACGGGCGATCGCCGCTGTCGCCGGGATGCCGCCGAACAACGGTGACACGAGGTTGGCGACGCCCTGGCCGAAGAGCTCACGGTTGGAGTCGTGATGCTCACCGACACTCATGGCGTCGGCGACCGTGGCCGAGAGCAGGCTCTCGAGCGCGGCGAGCGCCGCGACGGCCACGGCCGGCACGAGAAGGGCACTGATCGACGAGGCTTCGACCGTCGGCAGGCTCGGCGCCGGGATCGTGGTGGGGATCGCGCCGATCGTGGCGACGTCCAGGTGCGCGACGCGGGCGACGACGGTGGCTAGGGCGACGGCGGCGAGCGAGCTGGGCAGACCCGGCCGGAACCGGGCGGTGAGCAGCATGGCCGCACCGACGAAGAAGGCGATGAGCAGCGGCGACCAGTGCGGGGTGCTGATCCAGTGCCTGACGGCGTCGAACGCGATGGCGACGACCTTCTGCCCGGAACCCTTGGTGCCCAGCGCCGCCGGCACCTGCTGCAGCGCGATGATGACGGCGATGCCGAGGGTGAACCCCTCGACGACGGGCAGCGGGATGTACTGCATGTACCGACCGGCGCCGGCGTACGCGAGGGCGATCAGCACCAACCCGGCGATCATGCTGACGACGAGCACACCCGACGGCCCGAACTGCGCCACGATCGGCACGAGAACGACGGTCATGGCTCCGGTCGGACCGCTGATCTGCAGGTTGCTGCCGCCGAAGACCCCGGCGCAGACGCCAGCGACGATAGCCGTGATCAGGCCGGCGCCGGCGCCTAGCCCCGAGGTGATGCCGAACGCCAGTGCCAGCGGCAGAGCGACGATGGCGACGGTGACCCCGGCCACGACGTCCCGGCGGGGCTGCCGGCGTGCCGCCGCGAGGTCCGCGGCCTGGGGGAGAAGGGCGCGGGTGCGCTGCCAGACCGTGCTCATCGGGTGCGTCGCCGGCCGCGTACGAGCTCGGCTTTGAGCTCGTCCTGGTCGCTGATGATGCCGATCAGGATCGTCCGGGCGGCCAGCAGCAGGTCGCGCACCTCGGGGACGCTGACCGAGTACACGACCCGGCCGCCCTCGCGGGTCTGGGTGACCAGCCCGGCGCGGCGCAGCACCGCGAGCTGCTGGGAGAGGTTGCTCGGCTCGATCTCTATCCGCTCCAGCAGCTCGTGGACCGCGTGGTCGCGCTCGCTCAGCAGCTCGAGAACCCGGATCCGGGCCGGGTGCCCGAGGGTCCGGAAGAACTCCGCCTTGGCTTGGTACAGCGGGACCGACATCCGGCCGCCTTTCGAGAGTCGAACGGGGGACTCGCTGAGTTGCGCACTTGAAGAATACGTCAACTGTACCTCCCCACGTGCCCTGGCTAGGCTGACCGGCCATGGGACGAAGGCCGCCGGCTCCCGCCCAGGACGAGCGGGCGCGGGTCCAGTCGCTGCGTGCGCAGCCGGTCGCCGAGTGGCCCACCCGCGAGCGGATCCTGCGCGAGGCCTCGCGGTTCTTCGCCGCTCGCGGCTACGCCGGGACCACGACCCGCGAGATCGCCGCTGCCGTCGGCATCCGCCAGCCGTCGCTGTACAACCACTTCGGGTCCAAGCAGGCGATCGCCGAGGGGCTGCTCGAGTACGACCTGCGGGCGGGCCTGGAGTTCATGGCCCGGCTCGTCGCCGAGACGGGCAGCCCCGCGGTCCGCATCTATCGGTACATCCGCTGGGAGATCGCGCACTGCCTGGAGTCGCCGTTCGACCTTCGGGCTCTGTACAACACCGGGTTGCTCGACCGGCCGGAGTTCGCCCGCTGGCGGACCCTGCTCGACGGGTACGAACGGAGCCTCCGGGACCTCGTGCAGCAGGCCGTCGCGACGGGGGAGTTCGCCGAGATCGACCCGGAGTTCGCCCGGATGGCCATCGACGCCCTGGTCATGGAGACCATCCGGGTCAACGGGCTGCACCAGGCGTACTCCGCCGACCAGCCCGAGCAGGCTGCCGACTTCCTGCTCCGCGCGCTGCTGCGGGACGCGGGCGACCTGGGGGCGGTCCGGGTCCGGGCCTTGTCCGCCGCGCGGTCGACTGCTTGACTATCGCGCGATAGTGCGGCCCGGCCCGAGGGACCGCGCGACGCATCGTGAGGCGACGACATGACCGCTCCCACCGGCCTGACCGGCGACCTGCCGGCGCGGGCCCGGGTCGTGATCGTCGGCGGCGGCGTCATCGGCACCAGCATCGCCTACCACCTGACCAAGCTCGGCTGGTCGGACGTCGTGCTGCTGGAGCGCAACCAGCTCACGTCGGGGACGACGTGGCACGCGGCCGGCCTGATCACGTCCGCCGGGATGGGCGACGAGACCGCATTGTTCATGAGCCGTTACTCCCGCGACCTCTACGAGCGGCTGGAGGCCGAGACCGGGCTTTCCACCGGCTTTCGACCGATCGGTCACATCTCGCTCGCCTGCACCCCGCAGCGGCTGGAGGCCATGCGCCGCGAGGCCGCCTTCGCGCACGGGTTCGGGGTGGACGACCAGGAGATCTCGGCCGCCGAGGTCGCCGAGCTGTGGCCGATCGCCAAGACCGACGACATCCTGGCCGGGTTCTATGTCGCCGACGAGGGCCGGGCCAACCCGGTCGACGTCACGATGTCGCTCGCCAAGGGGGCGCGCAACGGCGGCGCCCGGATCGTCGAGCACGTCGCTGTGACCGGCTTCACCTCGGCCGGGCGCCGCGTCACCGGCGTCGTGACCGACCGGGGGACGATCGAGGCCGAGTACGTCGTGAACGCATCCGGTATGTGGGGCCGCCAGGTGGGCGCGCTCGCCGGCGTCGACGTTCCCTTGCAGGCGGCCGAGCACTACTACCTGCTCACCGAGCCGATGGACGGAGTGCACCGCGACCTGCCCGTCATCGAGGACCCGGACCGCTACGGCTACTACCGCGAGGAGGGGTCCGGCCTGCTCGTCGGCCTCTTCGAGCCGGACGCCGCGGCGTGGCAGCTCGACGGCGTCCCGCCGGACTTCGCCTTCGGCGTCCTGCCGCCTGACTGGGACCGGGTCGGCCCGTACCTCGAGAAGGCCATGGAGCGGATCCCGTCCCTCAGCGGCGTCGGCATCCGCACGTTCTTCTGCGGCCCCGAGTCGTTCACGTCCGACGTGCACCCGATGCTCGGGCTCGCCCCCGAGCACGACAACTTCTACGTCGCGGCCGGGCTCAACTCGCTCGGCATCCTGCTCGGCGGCGGGGTCGGCAATGTGCTGGCGCAGTGGATCGTCGACGACCGCGCACCGGTCGACGTCGCGGCTTACTCCGTCGAGCGCGCGCAGCCGTTCGAGTCGACCAGACGGTTCAGGTCGGAGCGCATCGTCGAGCAGCTGGGCGTCCTGTTCGGCGACGCCGCCTGGCCGTCCTGGCAGCCCGCGACGGCCCGCGGCATCCGGCGCACGGCGTTGCACGAGCGGTTCGCCGCGGCCGGAGCGCACTTCAACGTCTCCGCCGGGTGGGAGTTCGCCGAGTGGTTCGTACCCGCCGGCCGCAGCGTCGAGGGGACGCTGTCCTTCGAGCGGCAGGCGTCCTTCGACCTCGTCGCCGAGGAGCACCGCACGGTGCGCGAGGGCGTGGGCATCTTCGACATGACCCTGATGTCGAAGTTCTCGGTGCAGGGGCCGGACGCTGCGGCCGTGCTCTCCAGGCTCTCGGCGGCGAACGTCGACCGCGAGGTCGGCCGGGTCGTCTACACCCAGTGGCTCGACACCGCCGGCGGGATCGTCGCCGACCTCACCGTCACGCGCACCGCACCGGGGCAGTTCCTCGTGGTGGCCTCCGACGTCATCCACCGCCGGGTCGACGCGCTCATCCGGAGGGCGACCGCGCCCGGCGAGCACTGCTACGTCACCGACGTGACGTCAGGCACCGTCCTGCTCTCGGTGCAGGGGCCGCGGTCGCGCGAGCTGCTGGGCCGGCTGTCGACCGCAGACCTCTCGAACGAAGCCTTCCCGTACCTCACTGCGCAGTGGATCGAGCTTGGGTACGCCCGGCTGCTGGCCGCCCGCGTGACCTACGTGGGCGAGCTCGGGTACGAGCTGCACGTCCCTGCGGAGTACGCCCTCACGGTGTACGACGACCTGATGTCGGCCGGCGCGGACCTCGGGGTGCGACCGGTCGGGCTCGCCGCGATGTCGAGCCTGCGGCTGGAGAAGGGCTACCGCGACATGGGCGTCGACATCGACAACACCGACAACCCGCTGGACGCCGGCCTGGGCTTCGCGGTGGCCTGGGACAAGGCGGGCGGGTTCGTCGGACTCGACGCGCTGCGTGCGCTCCGGGTCGAGGGACCGCGTCCGAACCGCATGGTGTCGCTGCTCGTCGACGATCCCTCGGTGACGCTGCACGGCAACGAGCCGGTCCTGCTCGGCGGTCGCTGGATCGGCTACGTACGGGCCGCCGCGTACGGTCACACGCTCGGCGGTGCGGTCGGGCTGGCGATGGTGAACCACGAACCGGGGGTGTCGGACGAGTGGCTGGCGGTCGGCGGGTTCGAGGTGTGGACGCCAGCAGGCCCGCGGCCGGTGCGGCTGTCGGCGCAGCCGTGGTACGACCCGAAGCGGGCCCGGATCCTCGCGTGAGGGACTAGCCCCCAACCGCGTTGATCTTGAGCATTGCGTGGCCGAAACGCCGGCCGGCCCGCGCAACGCTCAAGATCAACACGAGTGGGGGTGGGTCAGGCGGCGTCCTGCGGCCAGGCGGCCTGGGTCACCCGACCACCCTCGATCCGGACGGTGAGTGCCGACCGGCCGGCGGTGTCCCACAGCTCGTAGGAGCCGCGGACCAGCTCGGGGTACACCGCAGCGTGGACCACCCGCCCGCCGACCTGCCGTCGGTGCACCGCCACGTGTGCGCCGGTCCGGGGCTGACCCACTTCGCTGATCTCGATCTCCAGCTGGTCGACCTCGGGCCTGGCGAGCAGGACGAGTGCGCCAACGTCCCCTCCCACGTCGAGGACGACGGGACCGTCGCCGGCGTGGTGGTGGTGGCCCGCGGTCATGCGGCGTGCGCCTGGTATCCGCCGTGCGGCGTCCCCAGGTACGGGAAGCTCCCGAGGAAGGGCGGCGCCGCGAGCCCGTCGGTGACCGCGCTGGCCGCGCCATCGGGGGTGTACGCCGGCGCGACGAGCGGGTAGGTCACCCCGGCGATGGCCCGCAGCTCGATGGTGAAGACGTCGTCGACGAGGCGCCGCCCGTTCGGGAAGCCGGCGAGGTCGCCGCCGATGATGCCGAGCGGGTTCGGCTTCGGCGCCGGCTTGATGCCGACGTTCAGCCGGAGCAGGTCGGCGATGACGCTGCCCGTGTAGTTCTGGAAGCCCGGCACGATGCCCGCCGGCAGCCCGGTCATGAGCACCGCGACGAGGTCGGCCCGGTCGGCCGTGAGGCCGGCGAGGTTCGGGAAGACACCGGGGTACAGGCCCGGCAGCAGCTTTGCGACCTCGGGCTGCTGCACGTACTGCACGAACTGGCTGTCGCTCGACGGCGCCACCCGGTTCCATGCGTCTTTGCGCCCCATCGGGATCACGGCCTCGTTGATCAGGGGGTTCCCGAGGCGGGACACCTGCTTGTACGGGCCGTGCGCCGACGTGCCGTCAGACTCCTGCACGGTCGACGCGCGACGGCTGGCCGTCGTCCACACGCCAATGACCGACTTCGCGTTCGCCGGGTCGCTGCCGTCGTACCCGCCGGTGAGCTCCTTGATCGGCACCTGCAGCGCGATGCTGTGCACGTTCATCTCAGCAAGGGCATTGACTCCGGCCGCCGCCGGCGTGGGGATCACGTGCAGCTGCTGGAACGGCCGGAGGTCGAGCAGGTCGAACACCGAGCCGAGGTCGACGTAGAAGCCGTCGGCACGCTGCCCGGCGAACACCCGGCGGCCCTTGCCCAGCGGGTGGATCGCCGACTTGGCGAGGGTTGCGTAGTTGGGGGTCGAACGCGGTCCGATGTTGCAGGGCGGGCTGGCGAGATGCCGGCCGAGGACCTCCGTGCGTCCGCTGCGGCTGCGCTTGGTCACCGTGTAGAACTGGCGCCGGTTGAAGTTGGCGTCGTCCAGCGACGTGATCTGACCGGTGTTGTAGAGGAAGGTCTCCGGGTCCAGCACCTCGGTGCTGAAGTCGAACTGGTACGTGATGTCGGCGCACGCGTCGCCGCTGTTCGAGATGTGGATCTCGTAGCGGACGTCGTCCCCGAACTCGAAGAAGTTCGGGCCGGCGTCCGGGCCCTGCAGGGGGATGTAGTTGGCGATGAGCGTGACCGTACCGGGTCGGTCCGGGCTGACGAAGGCGTACAGGTCGGTGCTGTCGGCGACCGGGTCCTTGGAGATCTCCGGCGCTTCGCGGTGTGAAGACATGGTGTTCCTCGCTGTCAGGGTCGGGCAGAGGGAGGTGGGGCGGGTGGGTGGAGCGGGCTCGAGTGCGGTGGCGCTACTCGGCGAGACGGGCCAGTTGCTGGGCCAGGCCACGGTCGGTGACGACGACCTCGCGATCGCCGGAGAGCACGCTGATCTGCCCGCTACGGGCGTCTTTGACGTACGCGACGAGCGTCTCGGTGCTGGCGTCGCCGCTTGGGCTCTCGGGCTCGGCCGGCCCGGCCGTGGGGCGGCTGGCGAGCGCACTGCCGCCCGGGATCAAGGCGGTCGCCGTCGCGGCTCCGGCCACTACACCGGCGCCACGCAGGAACGTCCGTCGACTCGCATCGGTCATGATCCACTCCTTGGGTCTTCGCTCCGGCGGTGGGTCGCCGGTGCGTTGACCAGTGTTCGGCGCCGAGCCCGAGGAGGATTGGCCGACGGTGCCATCCCTTCGAGGACGACGCAGACGAGACCAAGGAGTACGCGTGGGTCGCGACCTGAGGCAGCGAGTCGCTGTGGTCGGCGCGGGCGCATGGGGGCTGCCAGCGGCGGCCGAGCTGGCGCGGCGAGGGCACCAGGTCACGGTGGTCGACGCCCACGGGGTCGGGAACGGGCTGGGGTCGTCAGCCGGGGCCACCAGGCTGTGGCGCCTCGCCCACCCTGACCGGTTGCGCGTGCGGCTCGCGCAGCGGGCGGTGCTTGCCTGGGAGCGGCTGGAGCGCGACAGCGGCCGTCCGTTGCTCCTGCGCCGGGGGTTGTTCTGGCGCGGTGAGACCGCTACCTGTGTGGCTGCCGCGTTGACCGCCGAGGGCGTCGACCACGCCTGGGTTGATTCGCCCGACGTCGGACGCTTCTTCCCCGGTTTGCGGCCGAACGGGCAGCCCGGGTGCTGGCAGGCGGAAGCCGGTCCGGTGCTGGCGGCCGCTGCACTGGCGGTGCAGCTGGCCAGGTTGACCGGTGCGGGGGGTTCGGTCCTGGAAGGCCGCTGGGTGACCCAGGTTGTCCCTTCCCCGTCCGGCGTTCGACTGCTCCTGGCGGACAACGAACCCCTCGACGTCGACGCAGTTGTGGTCGCGGCGGGGCCGTGGACGCGTGAGCTGCTGCCGTCGCTGGGCGTCGACTTGCAGCTTGAGCCGGTGCTCGAGCAGGTGGCCTACGTCGACGGCGCACCGGGGTGGGTCGACCTGCCGTGCCTCTACGACGGGCCCCTCGGCGGCGAGCCTGGGTTGTACGCCATGCCGACGCCCGGCCTCGGCTACAAGATCGGGCTAGACCGGCCGCTGCGCCCGTTCGGCTTCGACGACGACGATCGGACTCCGGACCCTGGGATCGATGTCGCGATCGCTGCGCGGGTGGCTCGGGACTTCGCCGCGCTCCAGCCGTCGGTGCGCTGGTCTCAAGTGTGCTCGTGGACCGACTCGCCGGACGGACGGTTCGTCGTAGACGCGCTCCACGACGGCCGGGTCGTACTGGCTTGCGGGGATTCCGGTGAGGGGTTCAAGTTCTCGGCCCTGCTCGGTGAAGTGCTCGCGGACAGGGTCGAAGGTCTGGCCCCGGACGCGGACCTCGCGACCTTCGGCCTGGCCCGGTTCGCCGGCCGGTCGCCGGACGCCCCTCGCCCCGCCCTCGGAGCCTGAACCCAGAAGCAGGACGGACGACGCGAACCCCCGCCGACGAAAGGTCGGCGGGGGTTCGCGTCGTTGAGTCGAACTCAACCGCTGACCTCTGCAGCCGGGCAGGGGATCCGGTGCAGCGTCGTTGTCCAGAGCATGCCACCACGGAGCGTGATTGGTCGGGAGCCTCAGGCCGGGGGTTGTGACTACTTTCCGTCACCGTTCCGACACGCCGGCATCACTTTCTACCAATCTCGTAGTCGACTGATCACGCTGCGATGATGGCTGAGGTCGGCTCGACCTCGCACGTGGTCTGCAGGCGGCCAGGGACGAGGTCGAGCCGCCGGCCAGCGGCGTCTGCGACGGGCTACTGCGCCCGCAGGTGCAGGAGCGTCGCGGACTCGGGGTGGTGCACCGCCAGCGCCAGCCCGTGCTGCCCGAGGGCGGTCCCGTCGAGCGCCAGCCCTGCTTCGTACCACGCCGGCTCGTGCTTCTGCGGGCCGCGTTCGGTTCCCGGCAGCACGATCCGCTCGATCTCGTAGGACCGAAGCGGGTCGAGCCCAGGCAGCTGGACCAGCCGCGGCACCGTGGTGTCAGACGTCGTCAGCTGGACGTAGGCGAACAGCGCCTGGGACCCGTCCTCGGCCACCACGCCGTGCACCAGCGCCGCAGGGTCCGGGTGGTCGCCGCGAACGACCAGACCGCCGTGCAGCAAGGGCCGCAACTGCTTGTGCAGGGCGATGATCTCGGCCAGCCCCGCCCGGTCCTCGGGCGTCGCGGACGAAAGGTCCCACTCGAGCCCGAAGTGGCCGAAGAACGCCGTCGCCGCGCGGAAGGCCAACGTGTGCACCCGGCCCGACGTGTGCGAGCGGGTTGGCCCCACGTGGGCGCCCATCAGCTCAGGCGGGACGACGTACGAGCAGCCACGCTGGATCAGCTGCCGCTCGAGCGCGTCATTGCAGTCCGAGGTCCAGACCCGTTGGGTTCGGCGCAGGATGCCGAGGTCGATCCGCGCGCCACCGGAGGCGCACGACTCGATCTCGACCTGGGGATGCCGGCGCCCCAGCTCGTCGAGCATGGCGTACAACGCCGTGGTCTGCCGGTGCACCTGGGCCTGCAGCAGGTCGCGGTTCATGTCCCACTTGACGTACCCGATGCCGAGCTCGCCGAGCAGGCTGTCCAGCCGGTCGAGCAGGTAGTCGAACACCTCGGGGTTGCCGAGGTCGAGGACGAGTTGGTTGCGAGCCAGGACCTCGGGGTGGCCGGCCACCCCGATCGCCCAGTCCGGGTGCTCCCGGAACAGGTCCGAGTCGGGGTTGACCATCTCCGGCTCGACCCACAGCCCGAACTCCATACCCAGGCCGCGGACGTAGTCACCGAGCACGTCGAGCCCGGCCGGGTACTTCCGCTCGTCGACGTGCCAGTCGCCGAGCGAGGTGGTGTCGTCGTCGCGCCCGCGGAACCAGCCGTCGTCGAGGACGAACCGCTCGATCCCGACCTCGGCGGCCCGATCGGCCAGCGCTTTGAGACCGGTGACGTCGTGGTCGAAGTAGACGGCCTCCCAGGTGTTCAGCAAAACCTTGCGGGGTGTCGTCGGGTGCCAGGGCATCGAGCGGACGAAGGAGTGGAAGGCCTGGCTCGCGGCGGTGAGTCCCGTTGCGGAGTGGACGGCGTGGACGGTGGGCGTGGAGTAGGTCTCGCCGGGGCCGAGCGAGACTTCACCGAACTGCAGCAGCTCGGCTGCCTGAAGGTAACCGCGGCCGTCGGGCAGCTGCTCGGCCCGAAGCACATGGTTGCCCGACCAGGCCAGGTGTACGCCCACGACCTCACCGTGGGTCTCGCCGAACCCGGGGGTCCCCGCGAACATCGTCGGCGACGACTCGTGCGACGTGCGCCCGCGGGCGTTCTCGTGGACGATCGCCCCGGTCGCCAGCGGCTGGCGCTGCACCTGGAACTCCTTCGACCAGCGGCCCGCCAGGGTCAGCACCTCCTGCGCCGTCGACGGAAGCGGCAATGTGGGCGCCAGCCGCTCCACGCCGTACGCGTCGGTGCCGGTGTTCGTGACCGAGGCGTCGACGCTCAGCACTCCGCTCGGGTGCAGCCGCAACCCCAGCGTCACCTCGACCCCGGAGCGGGGGTCGGCACCGGTCCAGCTCACTGCGTCAGGGGCTTGCTCGACCTGCACTGTCGCCAGCACCGGCGACCACGGCTGGCCGGCCCGACGGCCAGCCAGGCCTGCTGCCGCGAAGGAGCCGCGGCCCTGCTCGGGCAGCAGCGAGAGCAACGGAGCGTGGTTCAGCCCACCCTGAGGGGTGGCCGGACCGGTGGCGAGCTCCAGCGCAGCGAGGTCGGTGGTAGCGGGCAGCGGTCGGCCCCAGTAGACGATCCGCGGGACCGCGTCGTCGAGCGCGACGACGACCGTCACGTACGGCGCACTGAGGGACAGCAACGTCCGGCTCTCGGACACGCGTGACTCCTGCACGACGAAGGGGGAGGACCCGTCGAGTCTAGGGTCGCGGGCGCTGCACGGCCGGGGTGTCCACGGGTGGCGCGGCGGCGACGCCCAGCAGCTCGAGCGCCCGCTGATACGCCGGCACCGCAAGAGCCATGTCGCCGTAGCGCGCTAGCAGGTCTGCGGTCTCCCGCCACGATGTCGCAGCCTCGCGCCCCGAGCCGACGGCGGCGAGCGCCTCGGCGGCCCGGCCCAGCGTGGCGAGGCCGAGGGTGGTCTGCCCGTCGACGCATCGGGCCTCGCCGAGGAGGAGCAGCCCACGCACCGTCTCCATGCGCCGCGGGTCAGCCGTGGTGAGCAGGTGCTCGAGGGCGGCGATCGCCCCGGGAGCGTCGCCCTCGAGAAGGCTGACCCGGGCGAGCTCGGTGTCGCACTGCGCGACGTCGGTCGCCGAACCGAACTCGGCGAGCTCGTCGCGCGACTGCTCCAGCAAGGCGCGGCCACGGACCAGGTCGGGCGTCGGCTCGCGCAGCAGCAGCCACGTGTAGGCGACCCGCAGCCGCGACATCGCGCGGGCCGGGCCGCCCTCGGCGTACATCGCCAGTGCGCGCTCCGCGAGGTTGACCGCCTCGCCCAGCCGGCCGCGCGACTCGGCGACGAGGGCAGCGTTCCAGTACGCCGCGCCGCGGGCCAGCCGGGAGTCACCCTGGTCGACCTGCGCGATGAGCGCGTCGGCCAGGAGCTGCGCCCGCAGATGGTCGCCGCGGGAGTGGTAGACGCCCAGCAGGGTCGAGACCACCTCGGCCTGCAGGTCGCTGCCGGCCAGGCCCAGGTCGTCGAGGCGAAGCAGGGCGGCCTCGCCGAGGTCGATGGCCCGGCCGAGGTCGCCGACCTCGCTGTAGCAGCGGCAGAGTGCGATCACGACCTCGGCCCATCGGACGGCCTGGGTGCGGTCTCGCTCAGCCCGGTCCCGCAGCACTTCGTAGGCGGCGGTCGCTCGTTCGAGCTGACCCGTCGACTCCAGCGCCCGGGCGCTGCCCCACTCGGCCCGTTCGGCGAGGTCGGGCAGGCCGACTGCCTCGCCGGCGAGCAGCTCGAAGTGACTGAGCGCCTCGGTCGCCTCGCCGCTGTGCAGGGCCAGCTCGGCGTACTGCATGCGCAGCGTGAGCGCCTGCCGGACGCCCGGATCGACCCCGTCGCGCAGGTAGTCGACCGAGGTGCCCAGCCGCTCGGCCAGCAGGGTCAGCGCTCCCGCGGTCGCGACGCGCTTGTCGGCCTCGATCAGCGACACGTAGCTGGCGGACAGCTCGGCGCCGCCGAGGTCGGCCTGGCTGAGTCCCACCACCTGCCGGAGGGCCCGAACCCGGGCGCCGACACTCACGCGCACCACCTCACTTGACACCTGTCCTTGACTCAAGTTGACTGCGATTGTCACGAAGTAAACAGCATGAACATTTCCGCACCAAACACAGGTAAGACCGTACGCGTTCTCGCTGTCGTGTTGGCGATTGGCGCTCTGGTGTCCACCTCCCCGCCCACGGCTGGAGCAGAAAGTCAGCCGGCACCCGTAAGCAAATCCGTGCTCAGCCCACCGAGGTGCTGCTAGTCGGCTCTGCCGAGGTGTTGCTAGTCGGCTCCGCTGCGATCTCCCACACCAGCCACAGGGGAGTTGGTGTGGGAGATCGCAGCGGAGCCGGCCGGCGGTAGCCAGCACCGGTCGCCGGCTGCGACATCATGGTCCGATGACCGAGGCACAACCCGACACGTCGCAGCCTGGCGGCACCCGCCCGCCCGCTTCGGTGCTGCTGCCGCTGGGCCTGGTGCTGGCCGGGCGGCGGGTCCTCGTGGTCGGCGGCGGTCGGGTCGCGCTGCGCCGGGTGTTCGCCCTGCTCGAAGCACGGGCCGACATCGTCATGGTGGCCCCGCACGCCACCGCCGCCCTCGCCGAGCTGGCAGCATCCGGTCAGCTGACCTGGGTCGAACGCGGCTTCACCTCGTCCGACCTCGACGCCGCGTGGCTGGCCTTCGGCTGCACCGACGACCCGGCCGTGAACGAAGCGGTCGTCGCGGCAGCCGACGAGCGGCGGGTCTTCGCGACCCGGGCCGACGACGCGTCCGCTGCCAGCGCGTGGAACCCGGCCGTCGGCCGCACCGGTCCGTACACGATCGCGGTCCACGCCTCTCGCGACCCGCGCCGCGCCGTGGCAGCCCGCGACCTCGCTGTCGCGGCCGTGCAGTCCGCGGTGCTGCCGGCCGGCCGCGGAGCCGGGGCGGGTGCTGGCCGGGTCGTGCTCGTCGGGGGCGGCCCCGGTGATCCGGGGCTGATCACCGTACGGGGCCGGGCTGCGCTGGCCGAAGCCGACGTCGTCGTCGCCGACCGGCTCGCGCCGCTGAGCCTGCTCGACGCGCTGGCCGTCGACGTCGAGATCGTCGACGCCGCGAAGGTGCCCGGGGGCCGATCGATGCCCCAGGAAGAGATCAACCGACTCCTGGTGCACCACGCCTCGCTCGGCAAGGTCGTGGTGCGGCTGAAGGGGGGCGACCCGTTCGTGTTTGGTCGTGGCGGCGAGGAGGTCGAGGCCTGCGTGGCTGCCGGCATCGCCGTGGAGGTGGTGCCGGGCGTCACCAGCGCCATCTCGGTCCCCGCTCTCGCCGGGATCCCGGTGACCCATCGCGGCCTCGTGCAGGGGTTCACCGTGGTCTCGGGGCATCTCCCGCCCGGTCACCCCGAGTCGGGGGTCGACTGGCCCGCCCTCGCGCGCGTACGCGGCACCCTCGTCGTCCTGATGGGCCTTCGCTCGATCGCGGCGATCAGCCGGGTGCTGATCGAGTCCGGGTTGGACCCATCGACGCCGGTTGCGGCGCTGCAGGACGGCGCGACGGCGGCCTCGCGGGTGGTGCGCACCACTCTCGGGGCGGTGGGCGACGACAGTGCCGCTGCGGGCCTGCGCACGCCGACGGTCTTCGTCGTCGGGGCCGTCGCATCGCTGGGCGGATGAGCGCCGTCGCGGCGTCGTCCGCGAGCGCGCCGGTCGCCAGCGGAGGCTGGATGCTGCGGCACGCCCGTTCGATGCGGTCCGACCCGCTCGGCTTCCTGGTCGGCTGCGCGGCGGAGTACGGCCCCGTCGTCCAGTTTCCCATTCCGCGGCAGCCGGTCTTCTTCGTCAACGAGCCCGAGGCCGTGCTGCGGGTGCTGCAGGGCAACCATCCGGCGTACGGCAAGCGGACCGTGCAGTACCGCTCGCTCTCGCTCGTCACCGGGGACGGGCTGCTCGTCAGCGACGGCGAGGCCTGGCGCCGGGCGCGTCGGATCGTCCAGCCGGCTTTCCACGTCCGCACCCTGGACGCGCTCGGCGGCCACGTCGCCGATGCGGTGGCTCGGCTGACGGCGAGTTGGGACGCCCAGCCCGACGGCGCGCTCGTCGACGTCGACGCCGCGATGATGGGGGCGACCCTGGAGATCGTCGGGCAGGCGCTGTTCTCCACCGACCTCGGACCCGAGGCAGCCGACCTCGTGCACGCCGTCGAGCGCGCGCTTGCAGTCGTCATCAGGCGGGCCCGGTCGCCGCTCCCGGTGCCGGGCTGGCTGCCGACTCCCGGCAACGTCCGGCTCGGCGGTGCGGTGCGGACCCTCGACCGTTCGGTCGCCGCGATGGTGGCCAGGCATCGGACCGACGCCGACCCGAGCCGGGCCGACCTGCTCAGCCTGCTGCTCGGCGCGGGTGCCGGGTGCGCCGACGCAGGGCTCACCGACCGGCAGGTGCGCGACGAGGTCGTCACCCTCATCGTCGCCGGCCACGAGACCGTTGCCAGCGCGCTGACATGGGCTTGGTGGTTGGTCGCCGGCGACCCGGCGGTCGGCGACCGGCTGGCTGCCGAGGCCGATACGGTCCTGGACGGGCGCCCGCCGGCCGCCTCCGACTACGCGGGGTTGCCGTACGCCAGGCAGGTGCTCGACGAGGCGCTCCGGCTCTACCCCCCGGCCTGGGTCCTGAGTCGTCGGGCCCTCGCGGACGACGTGCTCGCCGGAGCCGTGGTGCCCGCTGGGGCGCTCGTCATCGCGTCGCCGTACGCCTTGCACCGCAACCCCGCCCACTGGGACCGGCCTGATCGCTTCGACCCCGACCGGTTCGCTCCGGCCGTTCGGGCCGACACCGTGCGCAGCGGGTACCTCCCGTTCGGGGCCGGGCCGCGGCTTTGCGTCGGGCGCGACTTCGCGTTGCTCGAGGGCACGCTCGTGCTCGCTGGCCTCGCCGCGCGGTATGGCTTCGAGCGGGTGGCCGGTCGAGATGTCGTGGTCGATCCCGGGGTCACGCTGCGCCCCAAGTCCGGGCTCCCGGTCCGGCTCCGCCGGCGCTGACCAGCGCGCCCAGTTGCTCGGACTGCGGCCACCGGACAGGCTCTTGGTATGAGCCTTCCCCCACACGACGACGTCCCGCGGCAGGTCCGCGTCGCAGCCGAGTGGGCGTGGCGGCTCCTGGTGATCTCCGCCGCGGTCGTCGCGGTCCTCCTGCTCATGAACCGGATGAAGCTCGTCTTCCTCGCGGTGTTCGTCGGCCTCCTCTTCAGCGCCTTGCTGACGCCGGGCGTCCGCTGGGTCCAGCGCGTGACCAAGGCGTCCAGAGGGCTGGCGACCGCGCTCGTGCTCGTCTTCAGCATCAGCACGCTCGTGGCCGTGGCCGCCCTGCTCACCCTGGAGATCAGCGGGACGTTCGCCGACCTCGGCTCGCAGTTCTCGGCCGGTCTCACGCAGATCCGGGTGTTCGTCCGCGACAACCTCGGTATCGACGACGTGCGGCTGCAGGAGTACGTCCAGCGCGCCTGGAAGTCGTTGCAGGACAACAGGTCTTCGCTTCTCTCGGGTGCGCTGAGCGGCGCAACTCTGGCGTTGGAGGTGCTCTCGGGCGCTGCCGTCGCGTTCTTCACCGCCGTGTTCTTCCTGCTCGACGGCGAGCGGATCTGGGCGTGGTGCGTGTCGTTGCTGCCGAGCCGCTCACAGGCCGACGTGCACACGGTGGGCCTGCGGTGCTGGGCGGTCCTGACCGCGTACGTCCGGGGCACCGTCCTCATCGCGTTCACCGACGCGATGGCCATCGGCCTTGCCGTGGCCGCGCTGGGCGTGCCGTTGGCTGTGCCGTTGGGTGTACTCGTGTTCTTCGGGGCGTTCGTGCCGATCGTCGGCGCGTTGGTCACCGGGTTCGTCGCCGTGGTGGTCGCGCTCGCCGCCAAGGGGTTGTTCGCGGCGGTGGCCGTGCTGGTCGCGATCCTGGTCGTGCAGCAGATCGAAGGACACATCCTGCAGCCGCTCGTGATGGGGCGGCTGGTCGCGGTCCACCCGCTCGGCGTCGTGCTTGCGGTCACCGCGGGCAGCGTGCTCGCCGGGCTCGTGGGTGCGGTGGTCGCCGTGCCGGCCGCTGCGGTGCTCACCACGGTCTTCGGCTACTACGGCCGCCGCGCCCGCGAGCTCGAGGAGCCCGCGCCGGCCTAGACCCGTTGGGCCTGCCAGATCCGCACGATGTCCCGCACGGACAGGATGCCGGTCACCTCGCCGTCTTCGAGCACGACGAGGTGCCGGAAACCGCCGCGCATCATCGCCTCGGCGGCCTGGTTCAGGGTCCAGCCGGGCGTCGCGTAGACGATGTCCTGGGTCTGGTGATCACCCACGGTCTCGCTGTCGGGGTCCGTGCCCTCGGCGATGGCGACCAGCACATCGCGTTCCGTGATGATCCCCGCCCCCTCTCCGTCGGGGTCGACGACGACCGCGGCCCCCACCTTGCGTGCGTGCATGGCCACGCTCACCTGCCGCAGCGTGTGGCTGGGGCCGACGGTGAGGACTTCGCGGCTCATCGCGTCACGCACGGTCATGGGGCCTCCTGGGGACGTCGGGCAGTGGGGTTCGCTGGGGCTGTGGCTTCATGATCGAGGTGCTGGGGCCCGCTGGCAATGACTTCGGGCCACCCGATGGGCCACCGATCGGCCGACGCGCCCGGCACCGGGCACACTGGGCGGGTGCAGCAGCGCGAGCGGACGACCGCAGCCGGGGCCCCTGCGCGGCATCGCGACCTCGTCGTCGCAGGCGTGGTCCTGGTCTGGATCCCGCTCGCGCTCCTGGCTGAGCGCGGCGCCGGCTCCGCCCGCGAGCTGGTGCTCGGCGTCGGCACCTGGCTGCTCCTGCTGGCTCTGCTCGCCGGGCAGACTCCGTTGGTGCGGGCCCAGACCGCCGTCGTCGTGGGGTTCGCGACCGCAGTGGAGTACACGTTCAGCCCGCTGCTCGAGGTGTACGTCTACCGGTTCGGCACCGTCCCGGCGTTCGTCCCACCCGGGCATGGGCTGGTCTACCTCGCCGCCCTGTGCATCGGACGGAGTCCGTGGGTCCGACAGCGCGGGCGGGCCCTGGTCGCCGCCACCGTGGTCGTCGGCGGTGCGTACGCCTTGTGGGGGTTGAGCCCGCTCGCGCCCCGGCTCGACGTGCTCGGTGCCTTCTGGTTCTGCTGCCTCCTTGGTTTCCTGCGTTGGGGACGCTCGCGGCTGCTGTACGTCGGCGCGTTCCTGGTGGTCACCTATCTCGAGCTGATCGGGACGCGGCTGGGCACCTGGGCCTGGCAGCCGTACGACCCGACCGGGCTGGTGGCGATGGGCAACCCGCCGACCGGTGCCGCGGGCGGGTACGGCTGGTTCGACCTGGCGGCGATCACCGCCGGGCCGGTCGTGCTCGCCACGTGGCGCCGGTTAGGTCGAGCCGGTCGGGGTCTGACCGAGCCGGTGGACGACGGCGTCGTGCAGCCGGCCGTTGGTGGTCAGCGCGCCGCCTCCTGACAGCACTGGCTGGCCGGCCGTACCCGTGATGCGTCCGCCGGCCTCCTGTACGACCGCGACGAGCGCGGCGACGTCCCACACCGAGAGCGCAGGCTCGACCGCGACGTCGACCGAGCCCTCGGCCACGAGCATGTGCGACCAGAAGTCGCCGTAGGCCCGGCTGCGCCAGCAGTCGCGCACGAGCTCGCCGAACGCGGCGCCCCCGTCGGCCCAGCCCGCTCTGTCGGAGTACGACACCGACGCGTCACCGAGCACCGACACCTCCGACACCCGGAGCCGGCGCGGGGTCCTGGTCAAGCTGCCGCCGAGCCAGGCGCCCTCGCCCCGAGCGGCCCACCAGCGGCGGCCGAGCGCAGGCGCCGAGACGACCCCGACGACCGCGTGGTCGGGGTCGTCGGGGTTGCCGTCGTCGACGAGCGCGATCAGCGTGGCCCAGACCGGAACCCCGCGGACGTAGTTCTTGGTGCCGTCGATCGGGTCGAGGATCCAGCGCCGGCTGGATCCGGAGCCGGAGGTGTCGCCGAGCTCCTCTCCGACGACCGCGTCGTCCGGTCTGGCGCCGGCGAGCCGTTCGCGCAGCAGCGCCTCCGTCGCCCGGTCCGCGTCGCTCACCGGGGTCAGGTCGGGCTTGGTCTCGACAACCAGGTCGAGCGACTGGAACCGGCTCAGCGTCAGGACGTCGGCGGCATCGGCAAGATCGAGGGCGAGCTGCAGGTCTGCGGCGTAGTGGGACACGCCCGAAGGCTACCGGCGACGAGACCCGGGTAGCGGGGCTGCGGCGGCGTAACCTTCGCCCATGTTCGACACCGTCTTCGGGTTGCCCGTGCACGCATTGGTGATCCACGCCGTGATCGTGCTGGTCCCGCTCTGCAGTGCGGCCGTGGTGGTCATGGTCCTGTGGCCGCTCTGGCGCGAGCGGCTGCGGGTCCCGGTGCTGCTCCTGCTCGTGGTGTCGGCCGGCTCGGCGGTGGTCGCGAAGGAGAGCGGTGAGGCCCTGGTGCGCCGGCTGCGGCTGACCGGCGACCTGATCGACCGGCACGTCCAGCTCGGAAACCTCGCCCCGTTGTTCGTCCTCGCCTTCTGCGGGTTGTACGTCGTGTGGTTCTGGTTCAGCAGCCCGCAGAACACCGTGGGCGCGGCGACCGACGCCCGGGTCAAGGCGTTGCTGGTCGTCACCTCGGTGTTCGGGGTGGTGACGCTGGGCTGGATCGTCGCGACCGGGCACGCGGGGAGCAGCACGGTGTGGAGTCAGATCGTCCAGTCGACGAACCGGTGACCGGCTAGCCGTCGCGGTCGTCCTCCGGGGTCTCGCGCGCTCGAAGCAACCGGCGCAGCGACTCCAGGCGGGCGGGGTCGGCGTGCCCTTCGGCCACCCAGGAGTCGAGCCCGCACTCCGGCTCGTCGTGGCCGCAGCCACGCGGACAGCGTTCCATCCCGCCGGCCAGCTCGGGGAACGCGAGGACGACCCGCTTCGGGTCGACGTGGGCCAGGCCGAACGACCGGATCCCCGGGGTGTCGATGACCCAGCCGTCCGCCCCGGGCAGCTCGAGCACGATGGCGGACGTCGAGGTATGGCGACCCCTGCCGGTGACGGAGTTGACGACACCCGTCGCGCGGTGGGTGCCGGGGATCAAGGCGTTGACGAGGGTGGACTTGCCGACTCCTGAGTGCCCGACGAAGACCGTGCGCCGTCCCTTGAGGCGTTCGCGAAGCTCGGTCAGGTCGCCGCCGCGGGCCGGCACCACGGACTCCACGTCGAGCGGGCCGTACGCCTCGAGCAGTTCGTCCGGCGACCTCAGGTCGGACTTCGTGAGCACCAGCAACGGGCGGAGCCCGGCGTCGTAGGCCGCCACCAGGCACCGGTCGATCAGCCGGGGTCGGGGCTCGGGATCGGCCAGCGCGGTGACCACGGCGAGCTGGTCCGCGTTGGCCACGATGACCCGTTCGACCGGATCGGTGTCGTCGGCGGTACGCCGGAGCACGGTGCTGCGGGGTTCGACGCGCACGATCCTGGCCAGTGCATCGGTGCGCCCGGAGAGGTCGCCGATGATGGCGACCTGGTCGCCCACCACGACGCCGCCGCGGCCCAGCTCGCGCGACTTCATCGCCATCACCTGCGTGCGTTCGTCGCCGGCGTCGACGATGCACCCGAACCGGCCGCGGTCGACGGTGACGACCCAGCCGGTCACGGCGTCGACGTGGCCGGGCCGGTCCTTCGTGCGCGGGCGCGACTTCCCCTTGCCCGGACGGACCCGGACGTCGTCCTCGTCGAGGTTGCGTGGGGTCACGCGAGCAGCTCGTGCCAGAGCTCGGCGAACCCGGGCAGCGTCTTTGCCGTCGTCCCGACGTCGACGACCTGGACGTCGGGGATCGCGAGCCCGAGCACCGCGGCGGCCGTGGCCAGCCGGTGGTCGTCGTAGGTCTCGAACACCCCGCCGTGCAGCGGACGCGGGTTGATCCGCAGCCCGTCGGCCGTCTCGCTGATGTCGCAGCCCAGGGCGCCGAGCTGCGTCGCCAGGGCCGCTAGCCGGTCGGTCTCGTGCCCGCGGATGTGCGAGACGCCGCGCAGCGTGGAGGGCGAGTCGGCGAGGGCAGCGAGGGCGGCGACGACGGGCACGATCTCGCCCACCGTGCCGAGGTCGAGGTCGACGCCACGGATGCGCCCCGAGCCCTCGACCAGGAGTCCGTCCGGCTCGTCGGTCAGGGTGGCACCGAGCGCCTCGAGCACGGCGCGGATCTCCGAGTCGGGCTGGTAGCGGGAGCCGAGTGGGAAGCCGGGTACTCGGACCCGTCCGCCGGTGACCAGGGCTGCGGCCACGAACGGCAGTGCGTTGGAGATGTCGGGCTCCATGACCAGCGTCCCGCCGCCAGGTGTCCCGGGATGGACCCGCCAGACCGTCGGCTCGGGGTGCTCGACCCGCACCCCGCGGTCCGCCAGCATGGCGACGGTCATCTCGATGTGCGGCACGGAGGGCAGCGGCGCCCCGACGTGCCGCAGAGTCAGTCCCTCGTCGTACCTGCAGCCCGCCAGCAGCAGCCCGCTCAGGAACTGGCTGGACCCCGACGAGTCGACCTCGAGGTCGCCGCCTCGCACCGACCCGTGGCCCACGACGGTGAACGGCAACGCCTCGCGGCCGTCGTCGAGCACCTCGACGCCGAGGTCGCGCAGCGCGCGCACCACCGGTGCCATCGGCCGCAGCCTGGCCTGCGGGTCGCCGTCGAACCGGACACTGCCCTCGGCGGTGGCGGCCACCGCGGGGACGAAGCGCATGACGGTGCCGGCGAGTCCGCAGTCGACGTCGGTGCCACCGACGACGGGGCCGGGGGTGACCTGCCAGTCACCGGCGTCGGACTCGACGGAGGCGCCCAGCGAGGTGAGGGCCTGCACCATCAGCCTCGTGTCGCGGGCGATGAGCGGGCGCCGGATCACGGTCGGCCGGGTGGCCAGGGCGGCGAGCACGAGGGCCCGGTTGGTCATCGACTTGGACCCCGGGACGTTCACGACGGCATCGACGGCCGCGTGCGCGGTGGGGGCGGGCCATAGGTCGGTCACCCCCTCATCATCGCGCACATGCCACGATGGGCGGCGTGTGCGGGAGATACGCGGCCAGCCGGAGCCCGGACGACCTGGTCGAGGAGTTCGAGGTCGAGCGGGTCGAGGTGCGCGAGCAGCTGGAGCCCGACTACAACGTCGCGCCCACCAAGACCGTTTACGCCGTCCTCACCCGACGCTCCCTCGAGCTTCCGGAGGGCAGCCCCGCGGTGCGACAGCTGCGCGTCGTCACGTGGGGGCTGGTCCCGTCGTGGGCCAAGGACCCGTCGATCGGGTCGCGGCTGATCAACGCGCGGATGGAGACGCTGACCGAGAAGCCTGCATTCCGGCGGGCGTTCGCCAAGCGCCGTTGCCTGCTGCCTGCCGACGGCTACTACGAGTGGTACGCCGGGTCGGCTCCGGGCGCGGCGAAGCAACCGTTCTACATTCATCCGACCGACGGCGGCTCGCTCGCGATGGCCGGCCTGTACGAGTTCTGGCGGTCCGAGCACGCGGACCCCGACGACCCGGCGTCGTGGCGCTGGACCGCGACTGTGATCACCACGCAGGCCGAGGATGCGCTCGGCCAGATCCACGACCGGATGCCCCTCATGGTCGCTCGCGACCGCTGGACGCACTGGCTCGATCCGGCCACCAGTGAGCCCGACGAGCTGCGCGGACTCCTCGTGCCTGCGGCGCCGGGGCTGCTGCGGGCCGACCCGGTCTCGACCGCCGTGAACAACGTCCGCAACAACGGACCAGAGCTGGTCGAGCCGGTGGCGCCCTCCGCCGACGAGACCCTGTTCTGACCGTGTCCCGCATCGTCCGGCACGACATCGACACCCCGCGTGGCCTCGCCCGTGCGCACGTGCATCGCGCCGCGAGCCCGTTCGCCACGCTGGTGCTCGGCCACGGCGCCGGTGGGGGAGTCGACGCCCGCGATCTCGCCGCCCTCGCCGAGCGGCTGCCCGCACGCGGCGTCACCGTCGTCCTCGTCGAGCAGCCGTGGCGCGTGTCGGGTCGCCGGGTTGCGGGGCCGCCGGCCCACCTCGACCTCGCCTGGCGGTGGGTGCTCGCCGCTCGACCGGTCGCTTCGTTGACCCGGGAGCGACTGCTCGTCGTCGGCGGCCGCAGCGCCGGCGCTCGCGTCGCCTGCCGGAACGCGAGCGACGTAGGAGCAGACGCCGTGCTGGCGATGGCGTTCCCGCTGCACCCGCCCGGGCGCCCCGAACGCAGCCGGGTCGACGAGCTGCTGGCCGTACGGGTCCCGCTGCTGGTCGTGCAGGGTGCGCGCGACGCGTTCGGTTCGGCGGAGGAGTTCCCGGCCGAGGTCGAGGTCGACGAGGTGCCGTTCGCCGACCACGCGTTCGCCGTGCCCAAGCGTGCGCCCACGACCCAGGCTGACGCCCTCGACGCGCTCAGCGGCGCAGCGCTGGCGTTCGTCGGGAAGAATTTCGCCGTCGGCCTCATTGAAGAGGTGTGATCGCGACCCGTTCGCCCCGAGCAAGCGCCGCCCCGCGGCCGACCGCCAAGCGGTCCCGTCGGCGGGTACTCTCAGGTATGGCTTCACCTGAAGTGGGCTCCGTCCCCGACACCGAGCTCGTGGAGGAGACTCCCGAGCAGCGGTCCCAGCGGTTCGAGCGCGACGCGCTCCCGTTCCTCGACCAGCTGTACGCCGCGGCGATGCGGATGACCCGGAACCCGGCCGACGCCGAGGACCTCGTGCAGGAGACATTCGTCAAGGCGTTCGCCGCCTTCCACCAGTTCTCCGAGGGCACGAACCTCAAGGCGTGGCTCTACCGCATCCTGACCAACACCTTCATCAACAGCTATCGCAAGAAGCAGCGCGAGCCGCTGCAGAGCGGCAGCGAGGACGTCGAGGATTGGCAGCTCGCCCGGGCCGAGTCCCACACGTCGACCGGACTGCGGTCCGCCGAGACCGAGGCGCTCGACCGGCTTCCCGACTCCGACGTCAAAGACGCGCTGCAGTCGATCCCGGAGGAGTTCCGCATCGCGGTCTACCTCGCGGACGTCGAGGGCTTCGCGTACAAGGAGATCGCCGAGATCATGGGCACGCCTATCGGCACGGTCATGTCGCGGCTGCACCGCGGCCGCCGCCAACTGCGTGGGCTGCTCGAAAACTACGCGGCCGAGCGCGGGCTGCTGCCGTCCGAGGAGTCCTCATGAGCACCGGCGACCAGCACCCCCGGGACTGCTTCGAGGTCCTGTCGGTGGTCTACGGATTCTTGGACGGCGAGATCGACGACGCCAGCCGCAGCGGCATCCGGGAGCATCTGGACGAGTGCGCGCCGTGCCTGCGCCAGTACGGCATCGAGCAGGAGGTCAAGGCGCTGGTCGCCCGCTGTTGCGGGTCCGACCGCGCGCCGGAGGAGTTGCGGCTCAAGGTCGTCAACCGGATCCGCGAGGTGCGGGTGCAGTTGACCCAGGTGGAATTCCGGGTCGACTAGCCCGCGCCTCGCGGGACGCGTCAGGCGTTCGGACGGTTGCCGTGGTTGGAGCCGCTCTTCTTGCGGTCACGACGCTTGCGGGCGCGCTTGCTCATGGTTGCTCCAAGGATCGTGTTCGGAAGCCGCCAGTCTAGCCGGGCGCGGCTGCCCCCTCAGCCGGCTCCACACCTCAGCCGGCTCCTCACCTCAGCCGGCTCCACACCTCAGCCGGCTCAGCCGGCAAGCCGCCGGTTGAGGGCGTCGAGCACCGACCGAGCCACCGACTCGCTCTCGTCACCGCGTACGAGGGCGCTGCCGGTGAGCAGCTGGTCGCCCAGCCGCGGAACGGTCACGGTGAGCACCGTGACGGCGACGAGCCGGGTTCCGGCAGCGACGACCTGCGACGACTCGACGACGGCGGTGCTGCCGAGCAGCTCCTCGAGCGCGTGGATCGTGGCCTGCGCCACCAGGCGGCACCGGTGCGCCGGCGATCCCGGGCCGACCGCGCGCCCCTCGAAGACGTGGCCGCCGGTCGCGCTGATGCTGACCAGGGCCTCGGCCTCGATCCCACTCGTCCGGATCATGATCGAACCGATCGCCGGCCGCGGGATCGTGATCTCGGCCTCGGCCTCGGCGGGCAGCTCGCCGACCACGTCGCCGCCGAACTCGTCGGCACCGATCTGGACGACGCTGACGATCCGGTGGTCGATGTCGAGCCCCAGCTTGAGCATCGCGAACGACTGGACGTCACGGACCACCTGCTTGGGCGGCTTTCCCGGCTCGGCGAGCACGTGGATCTCGTTCGGCACGGCGTCCGGCCCGGTCACGACACTCGCGGCGATGATCCCCGGCAGCCGCTTGAGCTCGTCCTCGAAGTCGGGCAGCAGGCGCAGCGTGGGCAAGGTCCTTCTCATTTCTCACAGGTGTGCGTTGCAGGGGTCAGGCTGAGAACAGGCTAGTGGTCGGTACGCACCCGGGTCAGGCCCGCGACGAGAAGCCGGCGACGGTGCTCGGCCAGGTCGGCGGGCGGCGAGACCGCTGGCGCGGTCGATGGGGGGGAGGTGAGGTCCACGACCGTCTCGTCCCCGACGGCGCGTCCCCATGAGCCGTCGTCCCCGACGGCGCGCGCCCACGACTGCGACGACGCCTCGGTCTCCGCTCCGGCGCCCACCGCGGACTGCTCCAGGGCGACCAGGGTGGGAGGGACGACGGTGCGGGCGTGCTCGACGAGACCGCGGATCGACTCGCGCTGCCACCAACGCAACACCTTGGCCGTCTGCGGGTCGATCCGACCCTCGTCCTCGGCGGCTGCGATCTCGGCGTCGAAGCGCTGGCTGGCCGGGTCGGCGCGCACGTCGAGGAGCCCGGCGATCAGCTCGCCGTACGCAGTCTCGCGCGACCTCTTGGACGTCATCGAATCTTCCCTCCCCACAGCCACTCGCGGGCCCTTTCACCGCTCTGCCGAGGTTAGGCCATCTGCTGGGGCGTCGGCAGGGGCGGGGGCGCGTGGTCGCTCGATCGGGCGATCATCTAGTCCGATGTGACTATCGCGTTCTAGCCCTTTGCCCGCCATTGTGCCCCGATCACCGAATGTCACCCCCTGACCACTTGACGCGCAATTTCGTCCCATCGTTCACTCTTGTGCGGTAGGAAAGGTGCGTACCGGGTCAAGTGAGGGGTGCGGGGTCCCTCAAATCCCCTCGAACTGAGGTGCGCGCCACAACTGAAGAGAGTGGAACAGGGATCGGCAGCATCGCGATCTGGGGCCAGCGATCGAAGGCTTTCGAGGTCGCTCGGACTGACGGCTGAGTAGTTCAGCATGGTGCAAGCCAAGCGGAGCGGATCTCGCGCGAGCCTTAGCGGCGCTCGTGACGTGAATCCCAGAGGTGATGCCCCTATGAAGAAGATTGTGGCTGCTGTCGAGAGTTTCTTGACCAACGCTGCCGGACATTCCTGGATCTAGGTCAGCCTGCTGCCGGTCCCTGTTCCACTGTCTCCCGTTCCCCGGGTGGGGGGTGAACATGCAGTCGGTTGCTCGCGGAGTGAAGATGTATGTCTTCACTCTCTCGGTCACGGCCGGCGCCATCTTGGTCCTCGCCATGCCCCCACGCGGCGAGATCGACGTCACCGCGGTCGTGGTCATCTCCGCGCTGTTCACCCTGCTGGAGTCGAAGGTCTTCCGGTTCCGCATCGGCGTCGGACTCGGCATGGGCTTCCCCGTCGCGCTCGCCTCCTGCCTGATGGGTGGCCCCTGGGCGGCGGCGGTGACGGGTGCCTGCGGGTTCTTCGTCCTGCGGCGGACCCCTCTGGTCAAGCGCTGCTACAACGCCAGTCAGTACGCCGTCGCCGGGTTCTGCGCAGGCACGGTCTTCGTCCTGCTGGGTGGCCACCCGGGGGTCATGGGCGCCGGCGAGTTCCCGTACGTCCTCGTGCCTGTCGCCGCGGCGGCCATCGTCTTCTCCGTCGTCAACGCTGTGCTGCTCTCGATCGTGCTCTCGCTCGCAGACGACGTCTCCGTCAAGCAGGTGCTCATGGGCACCCTGGTCAAGTCGGTCCCGGCCAGCCTCGGCTACGGCCTGTTCGGCCTGCTGATGGCCGTGCTCTGGAGAGGCGTCAACGTCGGCACCCTCGCGGCACTGCTCGTGCTGGTCCCCCTGCTCGTGGCTCGCTGGGCGTTCTCGCAGTACGGCGCCGAGCAGGACGCGTACGAAGCCACCATCAGCACCCTCGTGCAGGCCGTCGAGACGAAGGACCACTACACGCGCGGTCACAGCGAGCGCGTCTCTCGCGCCTCGGTGATGATCGCGCGAGTGCTCGGGATGCGAGAGGACCGGATCAACGCGCTGCGGTACGCCGGGATCCTCCACGACGTCGGCAAGCTGGGCGTGCCGACCAAGCTGCTGCAGAAGACGGGGCGGCTCAGCGAGGCCGAGTACGAGGTCATCAAGGGGCACCCCCTCCGCGGCATCGAGATGCTCAGCAACATCGACTTCCTCGACGAGGCCGTGGCCGGCGTCCTGCACCACCACGAACGGGTCGACGGGCTCGGCTACCCGATCGGGCTGGTCGGCGGGCAGATCCCCGAGTTCGCCCGGGTCATCGCCGTGGCGGACGCGTTCGACTCGATGACCTCGACCCGGTCGTACCGCGGCGCCCGCAGTGTGCCCGAGGCCGTCGAGGAGCTGCTGCGGTGCAAGGACACGCAGTTCGACCCCAACATGGTCGACGCCCTGATCGCCGCGCTCGACCGCACCGGGTGGTCGCCGTCGGACGTCCCGATGGATGCCTTCGTCGACGCGGTCGTCGCCGAGGCCGACGCCGTCGCGCGGGATCACGACGACCCCACGTTCTCGGTGAGCGGCACCGAGGAGCTCGCATGACCGGCACCGCCTCGTGACCCCGGCCGACCGCCGCACTGAGGACAGCAGGGCCGGGAACCTCGTGGTCGGGGCAGCCCTCGTGCTCGTCGCGACCTCCGTCGTGCTGGCGGTGCAGCACCCGCTCCACCAGGTCTCGATCGCCTTCGCGTTCGGTGCGTTCATCGCGATCGGCGAGCTGGTGCGGATCACCCTGCCGGGCAACCGGGAGGCTGCTCCGATCGGTGCCGCGGCCGCTCTGGGATACGCCCTGCTCGGCCGGTTCGGCACCGAGCCCACGACCCACACCGTCTGGGACGTCGTCGCTGTGACGGCCAGCGCGACCTTGCTCGGCGCCATCCCGCACGTCGCGGCCGGTCGTTCGCCCCGGCTCGACGTGCTGGCCCGCCGGGTGCTGAGCGTCGCGTTCGCCGCGGTCCTGTTCCGGCCGTTCTACGACGGTGGGGCGGGTCCGTTCGCGCACCTGGACGCGAGCCACCAGAACGGCCGGCTCGCGCTGGTGATGGTCGGCATCGTCCTGGTCACCGACCTGTTCGACGCCGGCGTCGCCGCCCTGGTCCGAACCGAGCGCGACCGCGCGCCCTACCTCACGTCGCTCCGGAGCGAGCTGCAGGTGCTCTTCGGGCTGAGCTCGGCCATCGGCGCCACGGGAGTCCTCGTCGCGCTGGCCGCGCAGGTGATGACGTTCTGGGCGCTGCCGGTCTTCGGCCTGCCCCTGCTGCTCACCCAGTTCTCGTTCCGCCGCTACGCAGGCATCCGGCAGACGTACGCGCAGACCATCCGCTCGCTCTCACGCGTCACCGAGGTCGCGGGCTACACCGAGACAGGACACTCCCGTCGGGTGAGCGAGCTGTCGCTGGCGGTCGGCCGCGAGCTGGGGCTGTCGGAGTCCGACCTGGTCGACCTCGAGTATGCCGCCCTCATGCACGACCTCGGCCAGCTGTCGCTGACGGACCCCATCCCCGGGGGAGCGACCGTCGTCGTGTCAGCGGTCGAGCAGTCCCGTATCGCCGCACTGGGCGCGGCGGTGATCCGGCAGACCGGCGTGCTCGACCAGGTCGCCGTCATCGTCGAGCGCCAGGCCGACCCGTACCGTCGCCCGCACGAGCTGGTCGACGACTCGTTGCCGGTGGCGAGCCGGATCATCAAGGCGGCCAACGCGTACGACGACATGGTCGGCGACTCGCAGGAGAGCGCTCGGCGGCTCGAGGCGCTGGAACGGCTGCGGCTGGCGATGGCGTACGAGTTCGACCCTGCCGTCGTCAGCTCCCTGGCCGGTGTCGTCGAGCGCGTGGCCCGCTTCGGGTTCTGACCGCCCGCCCGGGCCTAGGCTCTGGCCGTGATCGAATCCCTGCTGGTCGCCAACCGGGGCGAGATCGCCCGCCGGGTCGTGCGCACCGCGCGACGGCTGGGTGTGCGCACCGTGGCCGTCTACTCCGAGGCCGATGTCGGCGCCCTCCACGTCGTCGAGGCCGACGAGGCCGTCCTGATCGGTCCGGGCGCGCCGGCGCAGAGCTACCTCGACGGGGCCGCGGTGCTCGCGGCGGCGCGTTCGACCGGGGCCGTCGCCATCCATCCCGGCTACGGCTTCCTTTCGGAAAGCGCGTCGTTCGCCCGGTCAGTGCTCGATGCCGGGCTCGTGTGGGTGGGGCCGGACCCGTCGTCGATCGAACGCCTCGGCGACAAGATCAACGCGCGCAACCTGATGGCGGACGCCGGTGTCCCGGTCGCGGACGGCACCCGCGAGCCGGTCGCCGACGCGGAGGTGGCCGCGCGTGAGGCCGAGCGGATCGGCTACCCGGTCATGGTCAAGGCTTCGGCCGGTGGGGGCGGCATCGGGATGTCGGTCGCCCACGACGAGGGCGAGCTGCGGGCCGCCTTCGTCACCGCGCGCAGCCGAGCCGAACGGTTCTTCAACGACCCGGCAATCCTGCTCGAGCGGTACGTTGCCCGGGCCCGGCACGTCGAGGTGCAGATCCTGGGCCTCGCGGACGGACGGGTCGTCACCCTCGGTGACCGGGACTGCTCGGTCCAGCGCCGACACCAGAAGGTCGCGGAGGAGACGCCGTCGCCCGGCGTCGGCGAAGCCCTCCGGACCCGCATGCTGGCCGCGGCCGTCCGAGCCGGCGAGACCGTCGACTACCGAGGGGCAGGGACGGTCGAGTGCCTGGTCGACGAGACGGCTCAGGACTTCGTGTTCCTGGAGATGAACACCCGGCTTCAGGTCGAGCACCCGGTGACGGAGGCAGTCAGCGGTATCGACCTGGTGGAGCAGCAGCTGCTCATCGCGTCCGGCGATCCGGTGTCGTTCGACCCTGGGGCGGTGCGCCTCACCGGTCACGCGCTGGAGCTCCGGGTCTATGCGGAGGATCCGATCCGGTTCCTGCCTGGGCCCGGGCTGATCACCGAGTGGATCGAGCCGAGCGGCCCCGGGGTCCGGGTCGACTCCGGGTACCGCGCCGGCGACACCGTCACGCCCTTCTACGACCCGCTCCTGGCCAAGCTGGTGGTCTGGGGCGCGGACCGTACGCAGGCGCTGGAGCGGGCGCGTACGGCGGTCGACGGGTTCCAAGTCCAGGGACCCAGGTGCAACCTTCCATTCTTCGACGAGCTGCTGGCCGACCCGGAGTTCGTGAGCGGCAGGTACGACACGGGCCTGATCGGCCGGATGCGGCGGTAGGGTCCGAGTCGTCCGGATCACCACACTCTGGATCGCCACAAGAAGGAGCACCGGTGTCGCACGAGGTCCGCGCCGAGATGGTCGCCAACGTCTGGAAGGTCGTCGTCGCCGCGGGGGACGCGATCGAGGAGGGCGACACCCTGGTGATCCTGGAGTCGATGAAGATGGAGATCCCCGTCCTGTCCGAGGTGGCCGGCCGGGTTGCCGAGGTGGCTGTCGCGGAAGGCGACGTCGTGCAGGAGGGCGACGTGCTCGCCATCATCAACTGACTGTTCAAGGTTCCGCCTCCGGCGGACTGTTCAAGGTTCCGCCTCCGGCGGACGATGAAGACTGAGTGACGACAGAAGGCAGCCACCAGTCCATCGAGCCGTACCTTCGGGCACTCCTCGAATGTGGCGGTTCCGACCTGCATTGCAAGGTCGGATCGCCGCCGCGTGTGCGCATCGACGGCCGCCTGCGCAAGCTTCAGGCCCCGGTGCTGCTGCCGGCTGACACCGAGGCGTTCGTCCGCGAGATCCTTCGCCCCGACCTGGTCGAGGTGTTCCAGCGCACCAACGAGGCTGACTTCGCCCACTCGGCACCCGGAGTGGGCCGGTTCCGCGTCAACGCGTTCCGCTCCCGGGGCTCCTGCGGCCTGGTGCTGCGCCGCGTGTCCGTCGGTGCCATCCCGCTCGAGGATCTCGGTCTGCCGCCCGTCCTGGGACCGCTCGCCCTCGAGCCACGTGGTCTCGTCCTGGTGACCGGTCCGACCGGATCAGGCAAGACCACCACGCTCGCCGGGATGATCGACCACATCAACAACAACCGCGAGGTCCACGTCGTCACGATCGAGGACCCGATCGAGGTGCTCCACTTCGACAAGCTCGCGATGATCAACCAGCGTGAGGTGCGGCTCGACACGGCTGACTTCACCTCGGCCCTGCGCGCCGCGATGCGGCAGGACCCCGACGTCATCCTGGTCGGCGAGATGCGCGACACCGAGACCGTCAAGGCGGCGCTCGCAGCCGCTGAGACCGGCCACTTCGTCATGTCGACGCTGCACACCACGGACGCCGCGGAGACGATCAACCGGGTCATCGACTTCTTCCCGCCGCACGAGCAGAAGCAGGTGCGCCTCTCGCTCGCGGGCGCGCTGCGCGGCATCGTCTGCCAGCGCCTCGTGCCGCGCGCGGACGGCGGTGGACGTTGCGTCTCGATGGAGATCTGCATCAACACCGGCCGGGTCGCCGACGCGATCACCGACCCCGACAAGACCTCGTCGATCAACCAGCTCATCACCGACGGCGCCTACTACGGGATGCAGTCGTTCGACGCCCACCTCGTCGCTCTCATCCGCGACGGCGTGATCACCCTGGAGGCTGCGATGGCCGCGTCGACCAGCCCCCACGACCTGACCGTCGAGCTGCGCCGCCTGGGCCTCGTCGCCTGACCGGCTGATCCTGATCAGCCGGGGCTGACGACCGGACCGTGCTGCGAGCATCGGCCCGTCCAGCCGAGCGGGGTCACCTGGACGACCATTCGTCGACGGCACCGGGCGCAGTACCTCGGCGGCTCCCAGGTGCGTCGCTGGGCGCACGAGCTGTGGTCGCCGGCGCTGCTTGGTCCGCCGCACTGGTCGCAGTACTGGCTGGCGGGGGCGGGCACCCCCGTAACCTAGCCAACATGGACTCCGGGCGGCTCGAGGTCGGGCGAACGGCGACGGTTCAGCACACTGTCACCGCGCACGACACGGCGCTGGCCCTGGCCAGCGGGGACCTCGAGGTGCTGGGAACTCCGCGGCTGCTCGCCTGGCTCGAAGCGGCCACCTGCGCGGCGGTCGACAGGCTGCTCGACCCTACGTCGACGTCAGTCGGCACCCGCGTCGACCTCGAGCATCTCGCTGCCAGCGGCGTCGGCGGCAAGGTGACCACGACCGCAGTGCTCGCGCATGTGGACGGCCGCCTCCTGCGGTTCACCGTGTCGGCCCACGACGGGCAGGACCGGTTGCTGGCCACCGGCAGCATCACGCGAGTCGTCGTCGATCGCGCCCGGTTCCTGGGTCGGCTCAGACCGCCTTCTTGAGCACGAGCAGGTTGACGCCAGGCACGGGCTCGAGGTCGCGCGCGGGGTCGCGATCGAAGCCCAGCCGCGCGTAGAGCCGGATCGCCGCGACGTTGATGTCGCGGGCGCAGAGCACCAGCGAGTGCAGTCCGCGCGCGGCCGCCTGGGCGGCACAGAACGCGACCAGCTCACTGCCGAGCCCCTTGCCCTGGACGGCCGGGTCGACGGCCAGCATCCGGAACTCCAGCTCACCGGGCCGGGCGACCTCGGCGTACGGCATCCCCGACTCGGCGAGCGTCACGGTGCCGACGAGCCCCTCGGGGCCGTCGAGGACGTAGACCTCCGCCTTGGCTGCGCGACCCGCCGCGTCGAGCAAGGTCGATGCGTACGCGTCGTTGCTGTTGATCATTCCGGCGGACTCGTACGCGGAGACGGTGAGCAAGCCGATCGACTCGTAGTCGCCGGGTGCCGCGCGCCGGATCGCTTCAGACACCAGTAGTGGTCCGTGGGTAGGCGACGGCCGGGTCGGTGAGCACGTTGACGAGGTACGGCACCCCGGCTGCGAACGCGCGGTCCAGCGCTGGCCCGAGGTCCGCTGGCCGGGCCACGGTCTCTCCGGCGCCCCCGAGAGCCCGGACCACCTCGTCGTACCGCGTCTCCTGGCGCAGTTCCGCGGCGACGTCGTAGCCATACAGGAACTGCATCGGGTGCTTCTCCAGCCCCCAGATACCGTTGTTGCCGACGATCATGACCACGGCCAGCCGGTGCCGGACGAGGGTGTCGACGTCCATCAGCGAGAACCCGGCGGCCCCGTCGCCGAACAGCAGGACGATCTGCGCGGACGGTCGGGCCAGCCGCGCCGCGATGGCGTAGCCGGCCCCGGTGCCGAGGCAGCCGTAGGGCCCGGGGTCGAGCCAGCCGCCGGGTCGTTCGGGCTCGACGAACCGCCCCGCGAACGAGACGAAGTCGCCACCGTCGCCGATGACCACCGCGTCGTCGGCGAGGCGAGGGAGCAGCTCGCCATAGATGCGCGCGGGGTGGATCGGGTCGGAAGCGCTCTCGAGCAGGCTCCGGTCACCGGCTGCGGCCGCGGCCGCGGTGTCGCGCAGCCCGCCGACCCACCCGGTGACGTCGGCTCGCCGGAGCTGTTGCTCCCACGCTTCCTGCACGCCGTCGAGGACGAGGGAGAGGTCGCCGGCGGCGGAGGCCGCGAGGTCGACGTGACCGGCGAGCTGGCCAGGGCTGTCGGCGAGGTGGACGATGCGCGCAGGGGCGGCCCCGTCCTTGCCGCCGAAGATGCCGTACCCGAGCCGGAAGTCGAGCGGGGTGCCCACGACGACGACGAGGTCCGCACCACCGAAGGCCGCCCCACGGGCCCGGGTCACCAGCAGCGGGTGCCCGGACGGGAGCACTCCGCGGCCCATGCCGTTGGCGATCACCGGGAGGCCGGCGGTCTCGGCGAGGTGTACCGCGGCGTTCTCTGCTCCGTCGGCCCAGACGTCGGAGCCGACCACCAGGACCGGCCGCTGTGCTGTGCCGAGCAGCGCGGCGACCTCCTCGAGGTCCGAGGGGTCTGGAGCGACCCGGTCCCTGGGCCGGACGGTCGGGAGCCTGACCTCGGCCCGGCTGAACAGCTGGTCCATCGGGACGTCGAGGAAGACCGGGCCACGGTGCGAGCTGGAGGCGAGGGTGAAAGCGGCGTCGACCTCGTCGGCGAGGTCGACGACCTGGTGGACGGTCGCGGCGCGTTTGGTCACGCTGGCCAGGATCGGGGGGTGGTCGAGCTCCTGCAACGCTCCGGTGCCCCAGCGGAACGCAGGAGCCCGCCCGCCGAGCACGACGAGCGGTGCCCCGTTGAACCAGGCGCTGGTGACCGCGGAGACCCCGTTGGTGATGCCGGGGCCGGCGGTCAGGACGGCGAGCCCGGGGCGACGGGTGAGCTTGGCGGTGGCCTCGGCGGCGAAGACGGCCGTCTGTTCGTGGCGCACGTCGACGAGGGGCAGCGGCGGGTCGGACTTGACCGCCCCGTCGTACAGCGGGAAGACGTGCGCGCCGGAGAGCGTGAACATCGCGGTGGCGCCATGTGCGAGGGCGGCAGCAACCGCTAGCTCGCCGCCGTGCCCCTCGATCGCCGCGGCGCCGTCAGGCATGTCGTCGTCGGTCATGCCCCGAACCTATCGGGACGGGCGCCGGTCAAAGCGTGGCCCCGAGCGCCTTGATCGGCATGCTGAGCTCGGTCAGCAGCGCGAGGTCTGCACCGGCCGGACGCCCGAGGGTGGTGAGGTAGTTGCCGACGATGACGGCGTTGATCCCGCCCAGCAAGCCGTCGCGGGTGCCAAGGTCGCCGAGGGTGAGCTCGCGCCCGCCCGCGTACCGCAGGATCGTGCGCGGCAGAGCGAGCCGAAAGGCCGCGATGGTCCGCAGCGCGTCGTTCGCGGGCATGATCGGCTGGTCGCCGAACGGCGTGCCGGGCCGCGGGTTGAGGAAGTTGAGCGGCACTTCGTGCGGAGCGACGGCGGCGAGCTGGGCGGCGAACTCGGCCCGCTGCTCGACCGTCTCACCCATGCCGACGATGCCGCCGCAGCAGACCTCCATGCCGGCGGCGCCGACCATCTGCAACGTCTCCCAGCGTTCTTCCCACGTGTGCGTGGTGACGACCTGCGGGAAGTACGAGCGGGCGGTCTCGAGGTTGTGGTTGTAGCGGTGGACCCCCATGTCGGCGAGGTCTTCGACCTGCTCCTGCGTGAGCATCCCGAGCGACGCCGCGACCTGGATGTCGACTGCCGCCTTGATCGCCGCGACCCCCTCGCGCATCTGCGCCATCAGCCGGGCGTCGGGCCCGCGGACCGCCGCGACGATGCAGAACTCGGAGGCCCCGGTGGCAGCAGTCTCGACGGCAGCCGACACCAGAGACGGGATGTCGAGCCAGGCCGCCCGCACCGGCGAGGAGAACAGCCCCGACTGCGAGCAGAAGTGGCAGTCCTCGGGGCAGCCGCCCGTCTTGACCGAGACGATGCCCTCGACCTCGACCTCCGGACCGCACCAGCGCATGCGGACCTGGTGTGCGAGCGCGAGCAGCTCTTCGAGCCGGTCGTCGTCGAGCTGCAGGACGGCGAGGACGTCGCTCTCGCCGAGGCCCCGACCCTGCTCGAGGACGATCTCTCGAGCGGTTGCGAGCACATCTGACACGTCGGACTCCTCAACTGGCTGGCGCGGGGTCGTGCCTTCGCCGGAAGTCTGCCGCATCGAACTGACCGCCGAGAGCCGGGGCCAGGCCGGAGCGGGCGGCCGCGGCGAACTCCCCGCGAGCCAGTGCCGCGCTGCCGCTCGGCAGGGCACCAGCGAGGGGCGCGCGGGCGAGCGCCTCGAGGTCCGCGAGGTTGCTCCGGCTGGCGAGGTCGGGCCAGGCTGGCCACGCGCCGAGCACCACGCCCGCGCAGTCGATGGCGCGACGGCCGAGCGCCTCGAGGGTCAGTGCGGTGTGGTTGAGCGTCCCCAGCGCGGGGTCGACCACGACGAGGGTCGGTGCCCCGAGCCGCACAGCGAGGTCGGCGAGGGTTCCGCCCGCGTCGTCGAAGGGGACGAGCAGCCCACCTGCGCCTTCGACGAGCACCAGCTCGTGGTCCTCGCTGAGCGACCGGATGCGCTCGGCGCACTCGGCCAGGTCGACGTACGGGCGCCCGCTTAGCCGGGCGGCAGCTGCGGGCGCGAGCGGTGCGGGGAACCGGGCGAGTTCAACGAGCGTCGTCGGCGCGGCGAGGCGCTGGACGTCGGCGAGGTCGCCGGGCTCGTCGGGTAGCAGCCCGGTCTGGGCGGGCTTGACCACAGCGACGCTGAGCCCGGCCGCCCTGGCGAGCGCTGCCACGGCCGCGGTCACCACGGTCTTGCCCACGCCGGTGCCGGTACCGGTGACGACCAGGGTCCCTCTCACCTGCGCCGCCGGGGCCTGGTCAGCCGGGCGACGAACTTGTAGCGGTCCCCTCGGTACAACGACCGAGCCCACTCGATCGGCTGGCCGTCCGCGTCGAAGCTGTGCCGCGACAGCAGCAGCAGCGGCAAACCGGAGTCGACGCCCAGCAGGGCTGCCTCGGCGGGGGACGCCAGGGCCGTCTCGACGGTGTCCTCGGCGACCTCGGGTCGGACGCCGTAGACCTCCTCGAGCACGCCGTACAGCGAGCCCGCACGGGCGAGGTGGGCGCGAAGCCTGGGGAACCGGGCTGCCGACAGGTAGGTGCGTTCGATCGCCATGGGTTCGCCATCGGCCTGGCGCAGCCGCTCGAGCAGGAGCACGCGGGCCCCCGGCGCGACGGCCAGTCGTGACGACACCAGCGTGTCGGCCCGCACGTACGCGAGGCCCAGGGTCAGCGATGTCGGGTCGACGCCCTGGGCCTGCATGTCCTCGCTGTACGACGTCAGCTCGATCGCCTGCGTGACCTTCGGGTGCGCGACGAACGTGCCCCTGCCCTGCTGTCGCTGCAGCCGACCCTCGACCACCAGCTCCTGCAGGGCCTGGCGCACGGTCGTGCGCGAGGTCTCGAAGTCGACGGCGAGGGCACGTTCCGGCGGCACCGGGCTACCGGGGGGAAGGGTCCGGGTGAGCTCCGTGAGGTGCCGCTTGAGCCGGTAGTACTTTGGTTCGCGCGGCATGTTCCTCCTCGTCCGGGTGGTCGTGCTTGCCGCGGTTGGCTGCTCATCGTTCCATGGATACTTGACTTCAAGATTGGTCTATACCAATATCCGAGCAACGACGACGGAACTGGACCCCATGACCCAGACGCAGCCGGCCGGACTCCTCATGGCCGCAGAGATCGCCCAGCAGCCGGAGACGCTCCAGCGGGTGCTCGACGTGGGCAGCCGGTCGATCCGAGCGGTTGCGGACCAGCTGGCCGAGCGACGCCCGAGGTTCGTCCTTCTCGCGGGCCGGGGAACCAGCGACCACGCCGCCCTCTACGCGAAATACCTGATCGAGGTCCGGCTGAACCTGCCGTGCGGCCTGGTCTCGCCGTCGACCCTCACCGCGTACGGTGCCCGGCCGGACCTGCGCGAGACCCTCGTCGTGGCAGTGAGTCAGTCCGGCGGCAGCCCCGACCTCACGCAGACGCTGACCGTCGCGAAGGCCTGCGGCGCCACGACCTTGGCTGTGACCAACGCGCCCGACTCCGCCCTCGCCGCGGCCGCCGAGCTCACCGTCGATGTCTTGGCGGGGCCCGAGCGCGCGGTCGCGGCCACGAAGTCGTACACGGCCGAGCTGCTCTCGCTCCAGCTGCTCGTCGACTTCTGGGCGGGTGGCGACGCGGCCGGCGCCCGACAGCTGCCGGCCGCCGCAGCCGAGCTCGTCGGCCGGCGGGACGAGGTCGTCGAGCTGGCCCAGCGCTACCGCTTCGCCTCGCGGCTCGTCGTGACCGGTCGTGGCTTCGCCTACCCGACCGCGCTCGAGGCCGCGCTCAAGCTGATGGAGACCAGCTATGTGGCAGCGCACGCGTTCAGTGGTGCCGACCTGCTGCACGGTCCGCTCGCGATGGTCGACCCGGAGTACCCGGTGGTGGCGGTGGTGCCGGACGGCGTGGGGGCGCGGGCGATGCAGCCCGTGCTGGACCGGGTACGTGAGCGCGGAGCCGACCTGCTCGTGGTCGGAGGGACCGCCGCGAAGGCCGCCGGCACGCACGGATTCTTGCTCCCGGAGGGGATCTCGGAAGAGGCGCACCCGGTGCTCGACATCATCCCTTTCCAGTGGCTCGCACTCGAGATCGCCGTCGCCCGGGGGCTGGATCCGGACCGTCCGCGTGGGCTGTCGAAGGTCACCGAGACCTGGTGAGCGGCCGATAGGCTCCAGCGCATGTCGCGTGGGCTCCGGGCGTACGCCGCCACCGCTTTCGGCGCCCGGGCGGCCACGGAGACGGTCGGTCCGGGGCTGATCCTCGTGGTCGCGGCGTCCGGTGCGTCGATCGCCCGTGGACCTTGGCTGCTGGCGACGCTGACCGGCTGCGCCGCCATCTCGGGACCCCTCATGGGTCTGCTGCTCGACCGCACGCGGCGACCAGCCCGGGTCTTCGCGGCGAACATGCTCCTGCTGGCGGTCGCGTTGTCGGTGCTCGCGCTGCTGGTTCCGCACCAACCAGAGCTCCCGCTGTGGCCGTTGCTGGTGGTAGCTGCCGTCGGAGGAGTCGCCGAGCCGCCGCTCACCGGGGCCTGGTCGGCGCAGCTGCCGCTCTTCATCCCGCCGCACCGGCTGAGTCGGGCCTTCGCGATCGACATCGGCACGTACAACCTCGGGGGGATCGTCGGTCCGGTGCTGGCGGCGTCGGCGCTGCTGCTGGGGACGTCCGCGCCGCTGTTGGTCCCGGCGGCGCTGCTGGTCGGCGCGCTGGCGGTGCTGCCCTCGGTACCTATCCCGCCGCGCGAAACCGATCGTGTGCACCCCCCGTTGCTGGCCGACCTCCGGCTAGGCGTGGGCACCCTGTTCCGCCGGCCCGCGCTTCGTCGGGTGACCATCGTGTCCACTCTGGGCCTGGCCGGGCAGGCCGCCCTCATCGTGGCCGCCCCTTCGCTCTCGGTGCACATGACCGGCGGCCTCACGTTCGTCGGGCTGCTGCTCGGCACCTTCGCTGCCGGCGGGTTGATCGCGACATTGCTCCTCGTGCGGTTCCCGATGCGCCGTCCCCCCGACGGGCTGGTAGTCGTAGCGGTGGTCTTCGGGGCGGCGGCGCAGCTCCTGCTGGCCGGCGCGCCGAACCGCTGGGTCGCGCTGGTGGGCGCGCTGGGAATGGGGCTGGCTGACGGCCCGATGGCGACCGGCATGCTGTCGGTGCGAGAACGAGAGGCGCCGCCGGCGGCCAGGGCGCAGGTGTTCACCACTGGGGCGAGTCTTCGCACCAGCGCCTACGCGCTTGCGACCGCGGCGCTGGGAACTCTTGCTGGACAAGGGTTTCGGACGGTGCTGCTGCTGGGCGCGGCGGTCGAGGTGGTGGGCGTGCTCGCGGGCCTCCTGGCAGGTCTGGACCGCAGCTCGACCGACCACGTGAGCGACGTCACGCCCGCTTGAGGGCGGTGGCGGGAGTGGATCGACCCGGGTGGGGCGTTCACGCAGAGGAACTGTCAGCACCGATACCGAAGGAGCCACCATGCGGCTCGCCTCCATGCTCCGCAAGCATGCCTCGCACCCGTCGACCCAGCCCGACGCCTCCATCCAGGCCTTGCGTCGGCAGTGGGACCAGCTGCGCGCCGACGCCACGACCCCGTCGGAGCGCGCGGAGATCGACGCGATGTTCTCTCGGTCGATGCCCTAGCAGTCCAGCTCCGCTACCGCGCCGAGTGCCCGCTCGACCCGTTCGAGCTCGCGCTCGGTGAGGTCGGCGCGCCCCGTCAGCCGCAGCCGTGAGACGCCGTCGGGTACCGAGGGCGGCCGGAAGCAGCCGACCCGGACCCCCGCCTCGCTCGCCCGGGCCGCGGCCCGAACTGCCTGGTCAGGCGTCCCGATCCGGATCCCCACGACGGCCCCTGACGACGTCCCGACGGACAGGCCGACGGCCGCGGCCGCCTTCGTCAACCTACTGGCTGCGGCCAGGGCTCGCTCTGGCAGCGCCGGTTCGGTCAGCAGGATCTCGAGCGCTGCCAGTACGGCTCCGGCGGACGCCGGGGCGAGCGCGGTGTCGAAGACGAACGTACGAGCCGCGTCGACCAGGTGGTCGACCACCCGCTGCGGCCCGAGCACGGCACCGCCCTGCGCACCCAGCGCCTTCGACAACGTCGCGGTGAGCACGACGTCGGGCGCCCCGGAGAGACCAGCCGCCGAGGCGGCTCCGGCTCCGCCGGGCCCTACGACGCCGACCGCGTGCGCCTCGTCGACCAGGAGCGCGGCACCGTACTCCCGGCAGGCTCTGGCAAGCTCGGCAAGCGGCGCCGCCTCGCCGTCGACCGAGAACACCGAGTCGGTCACGACGAGCGCGCGCTTCTGGGTCCGAGCGGCGAGCGCCACCCTTATGGCGCCGACGTCGAGGTGCGGCACGACGCTCACGTCCGCCCTCGACAACCGGCAGGCGTCGACGAGCGACGCGTGGTTGTGGGCGTCCGAGACGACGAGTGACCCGGGGCCGGACAGCGCCACCACGGCGCCGAGGTTGGCCAGGTACCCGGACGAGAACACCAGCGCGGCCTCGGCGGCGGTCAGCCGGCAGAGCGCCGCCTCGAGCTCCGCGTGCAGCTCGGTCGACCCGGTTACCAGCCGCGACCCGGTGGAGCCGGCCCCCCACGTGGACGCCGCGTGCGCGGCGGCCCGGGTGACGCGCGGGTCGCGAGCCAGGCCGAGGTAGTCGTTCGACGCCAAGTCGAGCAGATCGCAGCGCACCGGGCGGGGGGTCAGTGTGCGGCGCAGCCCGGCCGAGGCGCGCTGGGCGGCGCGCTCGTCGAGCCAGCCGAAGGGGAGGTCCACGCCGAGGATCCTGGCATGCCCGCGCCCGCTACTCTCTCGCACGTGCCCAGTCTCAACGACCTCGCTCGGCGGCACACCGACCTGTCGGACACCGACCTCGACCGGCTGCACCTGCTGCTCGCCGACTGGCAGCTGCTCGCCGACCTTGCGTTCTCGGACCTCGTGCTGTGGTTGCCCACCTGGAACGGGTCCGGCTACATCGCCGGTGCCCAGATGCGGCCCACGACAGGTGCCACCGTCTTCAGCGACGACCTCGTGGGCTCGTTCCTCCCCAAGGGCCGTCGGCCGTTGCTCGACGAGGCCGCCGAGCTCGGCCAGATCGTGCACAGCCGCACGGAGTACGCGCTGGCGCCCGCGGAAGCGATTCCGGTGCGCGGCGAGGCGGGCCGGCTCGCGGCCGTCATCGCCCGGCACGTCGACCCGGCCGTGATCCGGACCCGGGGTCGGCTGGAGTCGGCATACGTCGAGGTCGCCGACCAGCTGTCGCGCATGATCGCCGAGGGGACGTTCCCGATCCCCGGCGGGCTGCAAGGGCTCGACACGTCACCGCGGGCCGGCGACGGCCTGGTGCGGCTGGAGAACGACGGCACCGCGACCTACGCGAGCCCCAATGCGCTGTCGGCATACCGCCGTCTCGGCCTCGCCGCCGACCTGGTCGGCAGCCGGCTCGACGTCGTGACCCGCCAGCTCGCGTCCCGGCGCGGCCCGGTCGACGAGAACCTCGCGGCGGTCGCGGGCGGTCGCGTCGGGCGTGGTGTCGAGGTCGAGGGCAAGGGGACCTTCGTGCAGCTGCGCTCGATCCCGATCGCCGCCGCCGGGGTCCGGGTCGGGGCGGTCGTCCTGGTCCGGGACGTGACCGACCTACGACGGCGCGAGCGCGAGCTGCTGACGAAGGATGCGACCATCCGTGAGATCCACCACCGGGTCAAGAACAACCTGCAGACCGTGGCCGCACTGCTCCGGTTGCAGGCTCGCCGGCTGACGGTCCCCGAGGGTCGGGCTGCGCTCGAGGAAGCCGTACGACGCGTCGGGTCCATCGCGCTCGTCCACGAGCTGCTGTCGACGACGCTCGACGAGTCCCTGCCGTTCGACCAGGTCGCCGAGCGGGTGATCTCCGCCGTCACGGAGCTCGCCAGCGGCGGCGGCCGCGTGCGGCTGGTCCGCAATGGGTCGTTCGGGGCCATCCCTGCCGACGTGGCCACACCGCTGGCGATGGTGCTGTCCGAGCTGGTGCAGAACGCGGTCGAGCACGGGCTGCAGGGTCGACCGGGGACCCTCGAGGTCGGGGCCGAGCGGGTCGACGACCACCTGCTGGTCGAGGTCGCCGACGACGGTGTGGGGTTGCCCGAGGGGTTCGACGCCTCGGCCTCGGATCGGCTCGGGCTGCAGATCGTGCGCACGCTGGTCGAGGGCGAGCTCGGCGGCCGGCTGACCCTGACCCGACGACCGGACGCCGGCACCTCCGTGACGCTCGACCTGCCGCTGGAATGACCCGAGCCCGGCCCGCGCGACGCGGACCGGGCTCGGGATCGTGGGGCTGGTGGGGGTCAGGCCATCCGGGCCCTGGCACGGGCCGTACGGCGCTTCAGGGCACGACGTTCGTCCTCGGAGAGGCCGCCCCAGACCCCGTGGTCCTGGCCGGACTCCAAGGCCCACTGCAGGCACGACTCGCGCACCTCGCAGCGACGGCAGATGAGCTTGGCCTCCTCGATCTGGAGAAGGGCGGGCCCGGTGTTGCCTATGGGGAAGAACAGCTCAGGGTCTTCGTCGCGGCACGCGGAACGGTGACGCCAGTCCATGCTGCAGTCACTCCTAGCGAGATCGAGGGCGAGGGGAAAGCCTTGTGAACGGATTCACTAAGCAGCCGACAGCACAATCCCTGAATGAGACAGGGCTGAGCGGATGGCTGCAGGTCAAGCGAGGGTCGGACAGCTGACAGGTCATACAGGATCGCAAACGAACGAACCGCGACCGTTGTTCCGCTCGCTCTGCCTACCGTTGCAAAGGTGGGCCCGGCGCACAAGCGGTTCGGCCCCAAAAATTCACCGAATCGTTGTCGGCTGCGTCACACGAGCGTGCCTGCGGGGGACTCGGCTGGTTCAGACCACGACCGTCAGCGCGTCCGGGTGCGAGACGAGATGAACGCTCACCCGCTCGCCCACCGGCTCGCCGTCGAGCTGGAGCGCCGTCGGCCGGTCGGCCCAAACGGTCATCTCTGCCAGATCGTGCCGGAGTACGGTGTCGCGGCCCTTCGGGCCGGAGCCGTGCTGCAGGATCTGCCGGGCGTGCCGCAGGGTGGACAGCGTGCGCAGGCGGCGCAGGGCGAACAGGTCCAGGCCGGTGTCGAAGGACGCCTCGGGGCACGGGTTGATCGCGATGTTCCGTAGGTAGGTCCACGGCGCGGTGTTCAGCACGATGGCGAGGAACAGCCCGTTCTCGACCTCTTCGGGGCCGTCCACCGTACGCATCCGGACCGACAAGCCTGGGTGCTCGCGTTCGGTGTGGCGGTAGAACCGGTCCAGTGCGGTGCGCAGGAACAGGCTGCCGGTCGCGGGGCGTCCGCCCGCGCGCCGGGCCTCCACATCCGTGACCACCTCGGCGTCCAGGCCCATGCCCGCGCAGAACGTGAACCAGCGCCCGTCCGCGGTGGACAGCCCGATGCTGCGGCGGCGGTTCTCGCGCAGGCCGTCGAGGATCTGTCCCGTCGCCTCGACCGGGTCGTTCGGCAGACCGAGTGCCCGGGCGAACACGTTGGTCGAGCCGCCCGGGACCACGGCGAGCGACGGACCGCGTGGCCGCGGCCCGTGCTCCAGCAGCCCGTTGACGCACTCGTTGACCGTGCCGTCACCACCGAGGGCGATCAGCAGGTCGACCCCCTCGGCCGCGGCCCGGCGTCCGATCTCGATGGCGTGACCGCGGTGTGTCGTCTCGATGACCTCGACGTCCAGGTCGGAGGAGAGCGCGTGCACCATGACGTTCTTCGTCCGGGCGGTGGTCGAGGTGGCGGCCGGGTTGACCGCGAGCAGCGCCCGCATGGCGAGCAAGCCTAGGGGCCCGCGGGTAGGGTCGGCGCCGTGACCGCCTCCTCGACGCCGTTGCCGGTCCGGGTCGTGCTGCTCGTGGCGCTGGCCGAGGGCATCGCTCTGGTCGGCTACGGACTCCTTGTGCTCGTCATGGCAGTCCGCGGTGACCGGGCGTCGGTCGGCAACGCGGTCCTGCTGGCTGTCCTCCTGGCGGGGTGGGGCCTCGGCCTCGCAGCAGCTGGGCGCGCGGTGGCAACCGGCCGGCGTCAGGGCCGGGCGCCAGTCGTGCTCAGCCAGATCTTCGGCCTGCTGATCGGGGTCCCGCTGGCGCAGGGTGGCGCCCTGCTTGTTGGTGGCCTGGTCTCGGTGGTCGCGGCGGTCGGGCTCGCGGCGGCGCTCGCCCCGCAGGTGACCGCTTGGGTGCTGCCGAACCGCTCGCCCTAGTGCTCCTCGATGAGCTGGGACCGGAGCGTCTCCAGGGTCTTGGTGAGCAGCCGCGACACGTGCATCTGCGAGATCCCGACCTCGGCGGCGATCTGCGACTGCGTCATGTTGCGGAAGAACCGAAGCATAAGGATCTGCCGTTCACGAGCGGGCAGCTGGGCGAGTAGCGGCCGGAGCGACTCCCGGTACTCGACCCCCTCAAGGGCCTCGTCGTCGGCGCCGATCGACGCCAGCGCGCTGCTGGTGCCGCCGTCCTCGGTCTCGCTGCCGGCGTCGAGGGACACCGCGGTGTAGGCGTTCGCCGACTCGAGGCCTTCGAGGACCTCCTCCTCTGAGATCCCCAGGACGGTGGCGATCTCGGCGATCGTGGGGGCTCGCCCGAGCGCGTGCGAGAGATGCTCCGTGGTCGTCGCGAGCTCGTGCCGCAGCTCCTGCAGCCGGCGCGGGACGCGAACGGCCCAGCCCTTGTCCCGGAAGTGTCGCTTGATCTCGCCGACGACGGTCGGGGTGGCGTACGTCGAGAACTCGACCCCGCGGTCGAGGTCGAAGCGGTCGACCGCCTTGATCAGCCCGATCGTGCCGACCTGGACGAGGTCGTCCAGGGGCTCGCCGCGGTCGCGGAACCGCCGGGCCAGGAATTCGACCAGCGGCAGGTGCAGGTGCACGAGCGCCTCGCGGGTCGTCTGGTGCTCGGGGCTGCCGACGGGGTGGCGGGCCAGTCGGGTGAAGAGGTCCTTGGACTCCAGTCGAGTGGCTGCCCGCTGCGGAGTGACGTCGTCGGACGGGAGGGACATGCCGATCACGTTCCGCCACGATGCTTGTTCAGCGTGATGGTCACCAGGTGATCGAGCCCCGCTGTGGCAGTGACCTCGCCCGCGAGTGCCGTGAGAACCGTCCAGGCGAACGAACCGCTGCTCGGCGCGCGCCCGGAACTGGTGCGCGCGCTCAGCACGACCTCGATCGAGTCGTCGCCCAGGGTGAAGGCACAGGTCATGGGCTCGCCCGGCTCGGAGTCGGCCAGCAGCAGAGCACAGGCCTCGTCGACCGCGATCCGCAGGTCCTCGATCTCGTCGAGCGTGAAGTCGAGCCGCGCGGCGAGGCCGGCCGTCGCAGTCCGAAGCACCGCAAGGTAGGCGGGGTCGGCAGGCAGGCGGAGCTCGACGACGTCGTTGATCACGCCTCCGGTGATGGCAGAAGGTCGGGCGGGTCGGATCACGTCTGCCCCCCTCAGAGCAGTGACTTACATGGTCGCGCGGACGGAACCTGGACCGAGTCTAACCGGGTCAGCTGTGGGTCTCGTCCTCGTGCTCGCTGTGGCTGGCGGGCTCGAACTGGAACGTCGAATGGGTCACGTCGAAGTGTCCGGCCAAGCAGGCCTGCAGCTCGTCGAGCAGCTGCGGCAGGTGGCCGTCGTGGAAGCACGAGTCGTCGACCACGACATGAGCTGTCAGCACCGGCAGGTCCGACGAGACCCGGGAGGCGTGCAGGTCGTGGATCGCGTGGACGTGGGGGACGCCGAGGACGTGCTCGCGGACGGCGCTCAGGTCGAGGCTCTTGGGGGTGCCCTCGAGCAGCACGTCGACGGTTTCGCGGAGCAGCTTCCAGGTGCGGGGAAGGATCAGGAGTCCGATCAGCAGTGACGCCACGGCGTCGGCGCGGAGCCAGCCGGTGGTCGCGACGACCAGTGCGGCCGTGAGAACGGCGACGGCGCCGAGCGCGTCGTTGACGACCTCGAGCAGGGCCGCCCGGATGTTCAGGTTGCCGTGGGCTGTGCGGCTGAGCACCGTGATCGACAGGGCGTTCCCAACCAGGCCGACCAGGCCGAAGGCCAGCATGATGCCGGGTGCGATTTCCGGCGGGTCGAAGAGCCGACGGACCGCCTCGACCAGGATGAAGGCGCCCACCGCGAGCAGCACCGACGCCTGGGCAGCGGCCGCCAGCACCTCGGCCCGGCGGTAGCCCCAGGTGCGTTCGGGGGTCGCCGGACGGGCCGCCAGGACGGCGGCCACCAGCGCGAGCGACAACCCGGCCACGTCGGTCAGCAGGTGGCCCGCGTCGGCGAGCAGGGCCAGGCTGCCGGAGAGGAAGGCGCCGACGACTTCGGCGACCAGGATCGTCGTGGAGATCGCGAGTACGAGCGCGAGCGGCCGACTCGGACCGGCTAAGGCGTGCGAGTGCCCGTGCTCGCTCACTGACCGACCTGGGCGGCCCCGCCCGCGGCATCGAGGCTGGGTCCGGTGAGGCGGTACTGCGTCCACTCGTCCATGCCGATCGCACCGAGCGAGCGATAGAACTCCAGGGCCGGCTCGTTCCAGTCGAGCACCCACCACTCCAGCCGGGCGTAGCCGCGCTCGACGCAGACCGCGGCGAGCTGCGCAAGCAAGGCCTTGCCGAACCCCCGGCCGCGGAACTCCGGCCGGACGTAGAGGTCTTCGAGGTAGATGCCGTGCTTGCCGCTCCAGGTCGAGAAGTTGATGTACCAGACGGCGAACCCCGCCAGCCGGCCGTCGTCCTCGACGACGTGGGCGAACAGCTGGGGAATCGGCCCGAAGAGGGCCACCCGGAAGTCCTCCGCGCTGGACCGCACCTCGTGCAGCGACCTCTCGTAGTCGGCGAGCTCGCAGATCATCGCGAACAGCTCGTCGACCTCGTCGGGTCGGATCAGCCGGACGCTGCTCATGCGCTGACTCTCATGGGGCGATCTCCTCGACGGAGGGGTGCGGGAGGTTCCAGTGCCGAAGGACGGCGACCTCGTGCTCGTAGCCGAGGACACAGACCGAGGCGGCCGCCAGCTCGTACCACTCGCCGGTCACCATAGGCGCTCCGAGCCAGCGGGCCGCGAGCGCCCGCAGCAGGTGGCCGTGCGCCACCACGACGACGGCGGACCCGGGCTCGACAGCCTGGATCCGGTCGAGGACGCGGTCGCAACGCAGCTGGACGTGGTCGGCGGTCTCGCCCCCGGGGCACGGTGAGCGCCACACCGACCAACCGGGCACGGACTGTCGGATCTGGGCGCGGGTCAGGCCCTCGTAGTCGCCGTAGTCCCACTCGACCAGGTCGGGGTCGACGACGTACCGGTCGAGCCCGGCGAGCTCGGTGGTGTGCCGGGCCCGCGCGAGCGGGCTCGTGAGCACCAGGCTGGGGCCGTCCGGCAGCAGACCGGCGAGCATGCCGCGCAACGCCGCCGCCTGTCGCTCGCCCACCGGCGTGAGGGTCACGTCGGTGCGGCCGGTATGGCGACCGGCGTGGCTCCACTCGGTCTGCCCATGACGTACGAGCACGACTTGACCGACCGTCATGCGCGCAGCGTAGCCGTTGGGCTGGGAACGACTGTGGGCGGTTGGCGCTACTTCGTCGCCTTACGGATTCCCGGCGGGCCTGTCGGGGGAAGTTGGGATTGCAAGCCCGCGAGCAGGATGTCAAGGCCGCGCTCGAGCTCCGCGGCGCCGTCGTAGTCGGCCAGAACGGGGGCGAGGCTGCGCAATCGTGGGAACTCTCTCAGCGGCAGCCGTTGCAGGCCGAGCCGGAGCAGGGCGTCGGTCTCCTCGGGGTTGTCGACGAGCTCCTGCAGCTCGTTCAAGACGTGGCCCTGGAGGAATCCGAAGAAGGACCGGTAGATGTGCAAGGCGTCGACCTCGCTGAAGCCCGCGCGGGTGAGGAGCTCCAGGCTGGCCTCGAGGGGTCGCAGCGTGCCCAGCGGGCGCAGCCCGAGCGGGGTGGCCAGTGGGCGGGTCACCAGCAAGGGAACGACGTGCGGGTGAGCCACGGCAAGGTCACGAAAGGCGCGGGCGACGGTTCGCAGCTGGGCGGACCAGTCCGTGTCGGTGGTGTCGATCACCAGCTGACCAAGCACAAGCTCGACCACGTCGTCCAGCAGCGCGGTCTTGTTCGCGGCGTAGTGGTAGAGCGACATCGGGTCCCGGCCGAGAGCGCGTCCCAGACCCCGCATGGAAAGGCCCTCGACGCCGTTCTTGTCGATGATCTCCAGGGCCGTGCTGAGCACCCGCTCGCGGCTCAGCCGAGGGACAGCTGCTGCGGGTCCCGCCTGAGCTCCTTTGACCATCACCGCTCCTTCCCCAGCACCGGTGCTCGACCGTGGCTCCGACTGAGACCTGCATCGTACACAGACGGCGTAGACCTACGCATTGACTCGCGGGCAGGATCCTGCTCTACTCGTTCTACGCCGTAGAGATACGGTGAAGGTTCAAACCGGCAAACCTTCGGAGGCACGTCATGATCGTCCTTCTCGGACTGGTCGTCCTGATCGTCGCCGTCGCCGTCGCAGTGGTCGGCGTGGTCAGCAACAGTGGCAGCGCCCATCCCTTAGGCGACAGCTTCACGATCGCCGGTCAGCACCTGACCGGGCTGTCGACCGGCCAGTTGTTCCTGCTCGGCATCGCCGTCGGCGTGCTCGGCATGCTGGGCCTGAGCATGCTGCTCGGTGCCTTCAGCCGGCGCCTGGCCTCTCGTGGGTCGCGGCGCGAGCTGCGGGGATCTCGGCGCGAGACCGAGGCGATGCGCGTGGACCGTGACCGGCTCAACCAGCAGCTCGACGTCGAGCGCGGCGATCGACTTCAGGCCGACAATCCGGCTGAGGCCGCAGCACCTGCGGTGGATGCGGGTCCGCAGTCGACAGCCGGGGCGCCGCTGCGCTCGTCCGAAGAATGACGGCTCCGGTCCGTGGGCTGCCCCCCCGGCCAACGTGCCGATCGGCCTGCTCGGCGTCGACCTGAACGGCACCGTCCCTACGCCTACCCCGAACCGGTAGTCGAACCAATGTTCATGAAGGAGCCATCGTGATTGTCCTGGGCATCATCGTCTTCATCGTCGGTCTGCTGGCCAAGATTCCCGTCCTGGAGACTCTCGGACTCGTCCTCGCCGTCATAGGAATCGTTCTCCTACTCCTGGGAAGCGCCGGTCGCGCAGTGGGTGGCCGACGCCACTACTGGTAACCAACCGAGCGCACCAGCACCAGCACCACAGTAGGCATCCGCTCGATCAAGAACCTGGTCGCTCCGACGGAGCTGGCCTTCGACGACAGGAGCACCAATGGGTATCGGCTTCAGCATCTTCCTGCTCGCGCTCGGCGCTGTTCTCACGTTCGCCGTCCATGCGACGGTCGCGGGTCTGGACATTCACGTGGTCGGCTGGATCTTGATGGCAGCCGGTGCCCTCGGGCTGATCCTGACCATGGTCGTGTTCGTGCCCCGACGACGCACCCTCGTACAGACCCAGACCGTGGCCGCCGACAGCCCCGTAGCCGGATCGATCACCGTGACGCCGCCGCAGGTCGTCCGGCCGGAGGCTCGTGACGGTGGCCTCTGATCGGCGGGGTCTGCCCGGATTCGCTCGCCCCACCCCCTGTCTACGGAACGGTTGTGGCCTTATGAATGGCTATCGAACGAGCTTCGCGCAACGCGTCCGGACTGCTCGCTCGGGCCATGCCCTCCGGGAACGGCACCTTCGTCTCCCGGTCGACCAGCCTGGTCACCTCGGTGAACCAGTGCAACGGCTCTGACAACGACGCGGCGCACCCGATCACCTGCCGCGTCAACATCACGAACAACATCAGCGCCGACACCCCCGGCGCCCGGCCGGTAACCGCCGCGACTTCGAACCAGTGCGTGGGCTCCGGCAACGGCGGTGGCGGGACAGTCCGTTGCACCCTAGGACCGGCGGTCATCGTCGGGCATCTGGACTCCATGAACGGGCCGTCGGTCTTCTACCGCTTGGGCAACCTACGCAAGCAGGACACCGTCCTGGTGAACCGAACCGATGGGCGCGTAGCCGTCTTCGCCGTTGACGACGTCCGCCGGTTCTCCAAGAGGGACTTCCCCACCAAGCTGGTCTACGGCGACACCGACCATGCCGCGCTGCGTCTGATCACTTGTGGCGGTTCGATCGACCTCACCACCGGCCACTACCGTGACAACGTCGTGGTGTTCGCGTCGCTCGTCGGCGTGCGGCCCTGACGACTACGCAAGGCCGACGCTGCCGGCAGGTGTTGCCAGAACGTTGTCAACAACACCCGCCGGATAACATCGCCGCAGTTCAGAGCCCTGAAGTCCAATTACGCCTGCTTGGTCTCCCAGAAGATCACGGCGATCTCGTCGATCTTGGTGAGCAGCTGGTCGGCGACGGCCACGTCGGTCGTGCCCTTGGTGCCGCCGGCACCCGCGAGCTTCGTGGCCTCGTTGAACAGGCCGTTGAGCTGCGGGTACTTCTCGAAGTGGGGCGCCTTGAAGTAGTCGGTCCAGAGCACCCAGAGGTGGTGCTTGACCAGGTCGGAGCGCTCTTCCTTGATGGTGACCGCGCGGGCCTTGAAGTCGGTGTCGGTGCTGCCGTGGTACTTCTCCATGCAGGCCTTGACCGACTGGGCCTCGATCTTGGCCTGAGCCGGGTCGTACACACCGCAGGGCAGGTCGCAGTGGGCGCTCACCGTGGTGGTCGGCGCGAGCAGGGCGATACGCATCGTGGACCCTTCTGTCGTGACGAGGTGGTTGGGTGATCGACACTACTCCGCGCAGGTCGGTATTTCCCCTGGAGGTGGCTGCGGTTGAGGCGGTACGGAGTCGTCGTCGTTCGCGGCCGCTCTATGGAGCCGACGCTCTGCGACGGCGACCGTCTGCTCGCGGCGTACGACCGGTTGCCACGGCCCGGCGACCTCGTCGTGGTGCGGTTCCCGGGACGGCCGTTGGCGGTGAAACGAGCGACCCGCCGTGAGCCCGATGGCTGGTGGGTCGAGCGCGACAACCCCTCCGAGGGGGTCGACTCGTGGGCGCTGGGCGCAGTCGCCGACCAGGACGTCGTGGCGGTGCTGCGGTGGCGGGTCTGGCCATCAGGGCGGGTCTGAGCCGGCTTCGGCGGGGCCGGCTGGCCCTAAACTGACGACGTGACCCACGACGTGACCACTGAGCCCCCGATCTCGTTCCAGTCCGACCCCGTCTTCCCCCTGCACAAGGGCGGCAAGATCGAGATCCGGCCGACGCTGCGGGTGCGCGACGGCGAGGGACTGGCGCTCGCGTACACCCCAGGGGTCGGCCGCGTGTGCTCGGCCATCGCGGCCGACCCCTCTCTCGCCGACCAGTACACCTGGCGCGCCAACGTGGTGGCCGTGGTGACCGATGGCACGGCCGTGCTCGGGCTTGGCGACCTGGGGCCGGTGGCGGCGTTGCCGGTTATGGAAGGGAAGGCGTTGCTGTTCAAGGAGTTCGGCGGTGTCGACGCTGTCCCGATCTGTCTGAGCACCACGGATGCCGACGAGATCGTCGAGACCGTGGCCCGGATCGCGCCGTCGTTCGGGGGCATCAACCTCGAAGACATCAGCGCCCCCCGGTGCTTCGAGATCGAGCGCCGGTTGCAGGAGCTGCTCGACATCCCCGTCTTCCACGACGACCAGCACGGCACCGCGATCGTCGTCCTGGCCGCGCTGCTCAATGCGGCTCGGGTGACCGGGCGCGAGCTGGGTGACCTTCGGGTCGTCGTATCAGGCGCGGGGGCGGCTGGGGTGGCGGTCACGCAGATGCTGCTCGGGGCCGGCATCGGCGACATCGCGGTCGGCGACAGCAAGGGCATCGTGCACCTCGGTCGCGCGGACCTGGGTGCCGTCAAGCGGTCGCTGGCCGAGTCGACCAACCTTGGCGGCGCCAGCGGCTCGATCGAGGAGGCACTGCGCGGCGCCGACGTGTTCATCGGTGTCTCGGCAGGCACGGTGTCCGAGGAGGCGGTGGCGTCGATGGCGCCCAAGTCCTGTGTCTTCGCGCTGGCGAACCCGGAGCCCGAGGTGCACCCAGCGGTCGCCCGGCGCCACGCCACGGTGGTGGCCACCGGGCGCAGCGACTTCCCGAACCAGATCAACAACGTCCTCGCCTTCCCCGGGGTCTTCAAGGGTGCGCTCTCCGTCGGGGCGACCCGGATCACCGAGGGGATGAAGCTCGCGGCGGCGATGGCACTGGCCGACGTGGTGGCCGACCGCCTGGACGCCGACCACGTCGTGCCCAGCGTGTTCGACCCCTTCGTCGCGCCGACCGTCGCGGCAGCGGTAGCGAAGGCCGCACGGGCCGAGGGCATCGCCCGGCGATGACCGGCCGGAGCGCACTAGGTTGGCTGCCATGCTCGCTCTGACTGCCGCCTCGATCCACCCGGACGCCCCTCTCGACGGGCTCGTCCTCGGCGAGCGGCCGGACCCCACGCCACCGGACGGCTGGACGACCGTGGCGGTGCGCGCGGCGGCGCTGAACCACCACGACCTGTGGACCCTCAAAGGGGTCGGGATCTCCGCCGAACGGTTGCCCATGGTCCTCGGCTGCGACGCGGCGGGTGTCGACGAGGATGGCAACGAGGTGATCGTCCACGCGGTCATCGGAGACCCGGATGCTGGCGGCGGCGACGAGACTCTCGACCCACGACGTTCGCTGCTCTCGGAGGTCCATGACGGCACCCTCGCCGAGCGCGTGGCCGTGCCGCGGCGCAACCTCGTCCCGAAGCCGACTGTCCTGTCGTGGGCCGAGGCGGCGTGCCTGCCCACCGCTTGGCTCACGGCGTACCGGATGCTCTTCACCCGGTCCGGCCTGCGGTCCGGCGACACCGTTCTCGTCCAGGGCGCCGGCGGGGGAGTCGCCACCGCGCTCGTCGTGCTCGCGAAGGTCGGTGGCTTCCGGGTGTGGGTCACCAGCCGCGACGAGGGCAAGCGTGCGCACGCGCTCGAGCTGGGCGCGGACGCCGCGTTCGAGTCAGGTGCGCGGTTGCCCGAACGGGTCGACGCGGTGATGGAGACCGTGGGCGAGGCGACCTGGAGCCACTCGCTGAAGGCGCTGAAGCCCGGTGGTCGGATCGTGGTGTCCGGCGCGACCTCGGGAGCCAACCCGCCGGCCGACCTCAACCGGGTGTTCTTCCTCCAGCTCAGTGTCGTCGGCTCCACGATGGGCACTCGGGACGAGCTCGTCGCTCTCGCGGCGATGTGCGCGGACCAGGGCGTGCGACCGCTCGTCGATTCGACGTTCGCGCTGCGCGAGGCCCGGGTCGCGTTCGAGCGCCTCGCGTCGGGTGCGGCCTTCGGCAAGGTCGTCCTCACGAACGAGTGAGTGAGTGCAGTCAGCAACACCCCAAGCGGGAGGTGCCTCGATGAGCGACCAGAGCGACGGCGCCGCGACTGAGCGAAGAGCCATCCTCGCGACGGCGGCGGACTACATCGAGTCGTGGCTGGACGGAGACAGCGAGCGGATGAGCGGGTGCCTTCACCCGCAGCTGGTCAAGCGTGAGGTGGAGCGGGGTGGTTCGGCGCCGGGAGGCGACCTCGACACAGAGACCCGCGACAGCATGGTCGCGGCGACCGCACAAGGATACGGGCGACGCTACGACCGGCCCTACGAGACGACGATCCTCGACGTGTCCGGGGACATGGCCTCGGTGCGCGTGGTCTCGACGCCCTACGTCGACCACCTCCAGATGGCCCGCGTCGCCGATCGTTGGCTGATCGTGAACGCGCTGTGGCAGCGTCGACCGTGATCGTCGGCGCGGAACCCACCCGGTCCGGCGACGTGACGCGAGCCGGACAACGCATCCACTGGGAGGAGTTCGGCGGAGGCGACGACGTGGTGCTGCTGCTGCCGACGTGGTCGATCGTCCACAGCGACTTCTGGCGCCATCAGGTGGAGCACTTGTCCCCCAACCACCGGGTGATCACGTTCGACGGGCTCGGCAACGGGGGTTCCGACCGGCCGACGGATCCGGCCTGCTACGGCGACCTGTTGGTCTCGGCCGACGCCGTGGCGGTTCTCGACGCCTGTGCTGTCGAGCGGGCCGCTGTGTTCGGCTCGTCCCAGGGCGGTGCGTGGGCGCTTGCGCTGGCGGGGCAGCATCCAGAACGGGTCAGCGCCGCCGTCTTCATCGCGCCCAACGTGCCGCTGGCGCCGGGTCACCCCGAGCGCGTCGACGCCAGCGGCAGCTTCTTCGACGAGCTCGCTGAGCACCCCGGCTGGAAACGGTGGAACCGTCGCTACTGGCGACGCGACTTCCCGGACTTCCTGCGATTCTTCTTCTCGCAGTGCTTCACCGAGGTCGACTCGCAGGACGAGATCGACCACTTCTTCGCCATGGGCATGCAGACCGACGCGGAGGTTCTGCTCGCCACGGCCGGCGACGGTCGCGCCGACCTGACGGCCGACCTGGCCCGCGCGTACGCCACGTCGCTTTCCTGCCCTGCGCTCGTGATCCACGGCGACCACGACGCCATCACTCCCCTCGCGCGGGGCGTCGAGCTCGCCCGGCTCAGCGGGGCCGAGCTCGCGATCATGCAGGGGTCCGGGCACGAACCACACTGTCGCGTTCCGCGCGACACGAACGCGATCATCGACCGCTTCCTCGGCGCGGCCCGACCGACCAGGCGGTGACCTTCCCAAGGGCCAGGTCATGGGTGCAATCTCGCTGCAAGGTCGGGACGGCAGCATGGCTCTCGTCCTCGCAGCGACCCGGCTGCTCGGGCCCAAGGCGAAGGAAGTGAGCGGCATGTCCGATTCCCCCGTCGACACGTTCTTGAGCGCCGTCGAACGCGGCGCCATGGCGTCCTGCTCGGTGTGGTCGTCGGATGCGGTGCTCGATGCCACTGTCCCGAACTGGCGGTTCCGCCGGCAGGGCCCGACGGCGATCCGTGCGGAGTACGCCTCGTGGTTCGCCGACCCGGGCCGGTTCGAAGAGCTTCGCCGGGTTCCGTTCGACGGCGGCGAGGTCGTGCAGTACCTGTTGACCTGGGTCGAGAACGGCATCCCCCACGCGGCACACCACATGCACGTGCTGACCGTCGAAGGGGGGCGGATCACGTCGGACTCCGTGCTCTGCGGCGGCCGGTGGCCGGCGTCGAAGCTGGCCGAGATGCAGGCGGCACAAGAGGCCGAGGACGCCCATGCCCACGCTTGAGCCGGGCCCGACCACCTTGGTGGTGGGGCTGGACGAGCTGCTCGGCGGTGTCACGGCACGCGAGCCGATGGTCGGCGGTGCGGGGAAGTCCGGCGCGTACCTCGAGCGGGTGACGATCGAGGGTGCGACCTTCGTGGTGAAGTACCTCGACAGCACGACTGACTGGACGATGCGCGCAGCTGGCGTCGACGGCGGTGCCGCTCTGGAGTTGTGGCGGCGTGGTCTGCTGCGCGACCTACCGGACTGCTTCGAGCAGCCGGTGATCGCGGTGGGAAGAGGGGCCCGGAGGGCGGGAGGCCCGGACGTCACAGCCCTGCTCATGCGCGACGTGACCGATGCGCTGGTCCCGGTCTCGGACGATCCGGTGCCGCTGCAGCACCATCTTCAGTTCCTGGACCACATGGCAGCGTTGCATGCGCGGTTCTGGGAGTGGGGACCCGAGATCGACATCGTCACGCCGACCCGGCGCTACCTCGAGCTCTCGCCCTCGATGGCGGCGGCTGAGGCGGCGCTCGGCTCCGACCAGCTGGTGCCGCGTCTGGTCGGGCAGGGCTGGCCGCTGCTCGAGCAGGTCGCGCCGGTGGCGGCGGCCGTCGTCGTCCCGCTCGTGCACGACCCGACGCCCCTCATCGACGCGCTCGCCAGCACGCCGCAGACTCTGCTGCACGCGAACTTCAAGCTCGACAACCTCGGCGTCACTGCGGACGGTCGCACGGTCATCTTCGACTGGGAGACCTCTGGTCGCGGCGCGGGGACGGCTGACCTGGCTTGGTACCTCGCCATCAACTGCCGTCGGCTGCCACAGACCAAGGAGGACTCGATCGCCGCGTACCGTGCATCGCTCGAGGACCGCGGAGTGCCGACCGAACCCTGGTGGGACCGGCAGCTCGCCCTGAGCCTGCTCGGCGGGCTGGTCCAATTCGGCTGGGAGAAAGCCTTCGGGGGCATGGACGCCGAGCTGGCCTGGTGGCAGAGCCGCGCGGTCGAGGGTGCTCGGCTGCTGACGTGATCCGCTCTGCCTACGACGCTGCCGGGTCGGCCTGGGCGGCCGGTCCGGACGCGGCGTACGGGGTGCTTGCCGACGTGCTGGTCGCCGCGTCGCCGGTGCCCGTACGCCTGGCGCGTGTGCTTGACCTCGGTACGGGGACGGGAGCCGCGGCCCGAGCCGTCGCGCGAGCAGGCGCTGACTGGGTCGTCGGCCTGGACCTGGCTCCGGCGATGCTCCGGGCCGGCACGGGCTGGGCCTCGGCCGTGGTCGGCGACGCCGAGGCGTTGCCCTTCGCGTCAGACAGCTTCGACCTGGTTCTGGCTGCCTGCTGCCTCGGTCACCTTCCCGACCCGTTGGCCGGCCTCCTCGAGGCGCGGCGGCTCGCGCCCGGGCTCGTCGCGAGTGCCTTCATCGCCGGCTGGTCGCATCCCGCGAAGGCTCAGGTCGACGCGATCGCGACGCGACACGGGTTCGAGGTGCCTGAGTGGTACGTGCGGCTGAAGTCCGAGGTCGAGCCGCAGGTCGACGACCGGGGGAAGCTCGAGCTGCTCGCCTGGTCGGCCGGCTATCGACGGGTCGAGGTCGTCGTGCGCCAGGTCGAGGTCGGGGTACGCACACCTGCGGGGCTGACGGCCTGGCGGCTGGGGATGGCCCACCTGGCCCCGTTCGTCGCCGCACTGACGGCAGGTCAGCTGGAGCAGCTCCGGCTGGAGTGCGAGCGCTCGCTCATGGATGCGCCGCCACTCGTGGTCCCGTTGCTGGTGCTCAGTGCGTCAACCGTGGTCTGACCGGCGGCCCGCGGTCGACTTCCAGGCATCGAGCCGGGTCGCTGCCGCAGAGCGCAAGGCGTCCCCGCGACCGGCCGCGTTCTCGCTCAGTGCCTCGACCTGAGCCGAAGCCATGTCGACCCAGTGCGGCACCCGGTGCGCGGCAGCCGACTCCCCGGTCCACCACCAGGCCTCGATCGCGACAGCCGACTGCACGTCGCTGAGGTCGGACGCGACGGCTTCGAGGTCGACGGGATCACCGGTGGCCGCCCGCGCACGGTGCGCAACAAGCCGCGCCACGGCGGCATACCGCGGGACCTCAAGCTCACCGGCTCTCGCGGCCAGTGCCAACGAGAGCTGCAGCGCGGTCGCCGCGTCCTCCCGAGCCAGCGCGCACCGCGCGCGCAGCAGGTCCAGCTTGAAGCGCAGTCGCCACCCGAAGACGAGGTCGCCCCGCAGGCCGGCCTCCGCCAGCGTGAGCAGCTGGTCCGCGCTGTCGGGGTCGCCCGCCGCGAGTCGCCCCTCGGCGAGGTCCTCGAGCGAGGCGACCCTCGTTTCCGGAGCGCCGATGCGCTCGGCGATCTCGAACGCCTCCTGGTGCCGCTCAGCTGCTTCGGCCGTCGAACCGAGGCTGCGCAGGACCCAGCCCGCGAAGTTGGTGCCACGTCCCTCGAATCTGACCACGTGCCTGCGGTCGACCTCGTCGGTGTACTGCTGGAACAGGCCCAGCGCCGCGGCCGGACGACCGGTCAGCGCGTTTGCGTGTCCGGAGAACAGCAGCGCATGCAGCACTGCCGACGTGTGGTCGGCGCCCAGCCCCGGTCGGGTCGCAGCGCGCAGCAGGGCGAGAGCATCCGCCGGTCGACTCTGGTGCGAGCGGAGCACGCCCAACCAGGCGCTCGCGATCATCCGGTCCGGTCCGGCCGAGGCGTCGATGCCGTCCTGGAGCAGCCCCTCGGCGGCGCGCAGGTCGCCCGCGGCGTGCCGGGTGCGCCCGGCGACCGTGAGGCACCTTGCCCGGGTCGCCGGGTCCTCCGCCTGCGCCGCACCGTCGGTCGCGTACGCCGTCGCCTGGTCGAACCGACGGTCGAAGTAGGAGGCCCAAGCTCCGACCTCGAGCGCGCTCGCGCCCGTGGGCCGGGCCCGCTCGACGTCGCGGTAGGCCGCCGCATACGCCCCGCGTCGGGTCCGCACCCGGGCCCGTGCGAGCCAGGCCTCCGGCTCCGGGTGCAACGCGAGCGCCTCGTCGAGCAGCGACTCGGCCGTCGCGTGGTCGAAGCGTTCAGCCGCCCGGGCCGCCGCCGCACGCAGCGCAGTCGCTGCCAGCTCCACGTCGCCGCCGCGTCGCGCGTGGTCGGCGACCTCGGCCGGGTCGGCCGACGGGCGCCGGGCCAGGACGCGCGCGACCTGCCGGTGCAGCCAGGCCGAACGGCCCGCACTCGCGGTCGCCGACAGCGCATCCCGGACGAGGGCGTGCCGGAACCGGAACGTCCCGGCGTCGTCGACCAGGAGCTGGTGCAGCACCCCCGTCTCTGCGTCGTCCAGGATCTCGACAGCGGGTCGGTTGAGCACCGCGGCGAGCAGATCGAGGTCGACTCGGTCCCCGACCACTGCCGCGCTCCGCAGGGTGCGGCCGGCCCGACCCAATGAATCGCAACGGGTCGAGACGGCGTCGAGCAGCGAGATCGGCAGTCCCTCACCCGCAGCCGCAAGCGCCAGCTCAGTGAGGAACAGAGGATGGCCACCGGACCGAGCGAAGAGGTCGTCGGCCCGTTCGGCGCCGACGAGGTCGCGGGTCTGGGCGGAGTCCAGCGGTCCGATGCGCAGCACCTCGGTCCCCAGGACCGGGGAGGCCTCCGGGGTACGCACGGTCGCGACCACCAGCAGGCGCGCGCGGCGTACCCGGATGAGCTGGAGCCACTCGGCCAGGGCCGCTCCGCAGAGGTGCGCGTCGTCCAGGACCAGCACGACCAGCCCTGACGGGGCCAGCCGCGGGACGAGTGCGGACAACGCTCCGTAGAGCAAGGTCGGCCCGACCACGCCGTCGACCAGCAGGAACGGCATCGTTGCCCCGGGCGCGAGCCCGAGCAGCGGCGCCAGCAGCGGAGCGTCGGCCCCGAGGGCTTGGATTGTCCTCCCCTCACCGACCTCCCTGAAGTGCGTAGCGAGGACGCTGAGCAGGGGTTCGAGAGGCGCCGCTCGGCCAGGCTCCGCGCAGGTTCCGAACAGCACGACGTCGGTGTTCGGCCGCCCCGCTGCCCAGCGACGCAGCAGACTCGTCTTGCCGATTCCGGCCTCCCCCTCGACCACGACAACCTGCACCGTGCCTTCCGACGCACGTGCCGCGGCCGCGTCGAGGCGATCGAGCTCCGGCTGTCGTCCGACCCAGGGGAGTCGTCCGACTTCCGGGAGACCCTCGCGCCCCTCCGCCCGCGTCGGCGGCAACGCGATCACGGCGTCGCCGCGAAGGATCGCCAGGTGGAGGTCGAGGGTCTCGCGGGACGGATCGGCGCCGAGCTCGTCCGCGAGTCGATCGCTCGCAGCTGCGAACGCAGCCAGCGCCGCCGCCGTGCGACCACCTGCGCCGTTCGCGCGCATGACGACCCGCAACGCCTGCTCGTCGTAGGGGTCCCGGGCCAGCGAGTCGCTCGCGACGTCGACGGCCTCGAGCCACGACCCGGAAGCCAGCAGCCCGTCCGCCGCGACCCGGCGAGCGCGCGCGACGAGCCGCTCGAGCGAGGCCAGCTGGGTCGCGGCCCAGGGGCCGGCGAGATCGGGACCGCTCGGGGTCGAACGGAGCAGAGAGACGGACACCCGAGCCGCGGCTGCCGCGCCGGAAGGATTTCCGGCCGCGCATCGTCGTTCGGACTCGGCGGTGAGGGCGTCCACCTCGTCGACGTCGAGCCAGTCGTACTGCAGCCGGTACCCGGAGTCGCCGTGCTCGATGCGCTCTCGGCCGAGCACGCCCCTCAGCCGGCTGACCAGGACGGCCACCTGGTCGGCCGGGCGGGTCGGCGGGTCCTCGGCCCAGAGCGACTCGATGATCGCGTCGCTCGAGACGACAGCCCCGCGGGCGATTGCCAGCAACCACAACAGCGATCGCGCCTTCCGACTCCCCAGAGCGACGGGGTCCACGCCATCGACGTCGAGATGGCCGAGGTCGCCGAGCAGCCGGATGGCCAGCGTCTGCATGCCCCCATCAAAGACCCAACAGCCGCTGGGCGTAAGGACCTGCAAAGCCCCTGCAAGGACGGCGGAACAGGATTCGGCCACTCCCCCGAGGGGGCCGAGCAAAGGAGAGTCCGATGACCGAGACCGCCACCACCGCCACCACCGACGCAACCGGCGCCGAGCGGAAGAACTTCGCGGCGCCCGACGAGACCCGGGCCTTCGAGCTCGGCCAGGTCGACCTGCTCCGGATCGGCGGCAGCGAGATCGGCCGGCTCACCCTGCAGCCGGGCTGGCGCTGGTCCGACCACGTGCGTCCGATCGCGGGGACCGACCTCTGCGAGGCACCGCACTTCCAGTACCACGTCGCTGGTGTCCTGCGGATCGAGATGGCGGACGGCTCACGTGTCGACGCCGGCCCGGGCGACGTCACCGCTCTGCCGCACGGGCACGACGCGTGGGTCGTCGGGGACGAGCCCGTGGTGGTCGTCGACTGGTGGGGCGCCAGCAACTACGCCAAGGGCTGACTCACCTCAGGGTCGTGGCCAGGGGTTCTCGACCACGCCGGCTAGGGGCGCCTACTGGACCTCAGGGGCCTACTGAAGCATGCTGGCGTACAGGACCGGCCGAAGGAGACGCGCTTGCGGTACGCGGAAGTCACCATGCACGGCCATCGGATCACCTACCGCGAGGCGGGGGACCCGAGGCTGCCGGTGCTGCTACTAGTCCACGGCATCACCAGCAGCAGCGCGACCTGGGACCCGGTGATCCCCGCACTGGCCGAGCACGCGCACGTGATCGCACCGGACCTGCTCGGCCACGGGGAGTCCGACAAGCCGCGGGCCGACTACTCGCTCGGGGCTCTCGCGAGCGTCCTGCGCGACCTGCTGGAGCGCCTCGGCCACGACCGGGCCACGGTGGTCGGCCACTCGCTCGGCGGCGGCGTCGCCCTGCAGTTCGCCTACCAGTACTACGAGCACTGCGACCGACTGGTCCTGGTCTCCAGCGGAGGGTTGGGCCGCGAGGTCAGCCTGGCCCTGCGGGCGGCGACGCTGCCGGGCGCCGAGCTGGTGCTGCCGGTCATCGCCAGCCGGCAGGTGCGCGACGTCGGTGTAGCCGTGGCGGGGCTCCTCGGCAGACTGCCGTTGCGACCCCGTCCCTCCGTCGTGGAGGCGGCCCGAGGCTATGCGTCGCTGGCGGACGGTCCCGCCCGGTCCGCGTTCGTGCACACGCTGCGCAGCGTGGTGGGTCCGGGCGGCCAGCGGATCAGCGCCGACGACCGGTTGTACCTCGCGGCCGGCCGGCCGTCCCTGATCGTGTGGGGGGCCAAGGACACCGTGATCCCCGTGTCCCATGGTTACGCCGGGCACGAGCAGATGGAGGGGAGCCGGCTGGAGATCTTCGAGCAGTCGCGGCACTTCCCGCACCAGGACGAGCCAGCCCGGTTCAGCCAGGTGCTGCTCGACTTCCTGGCCACCACCGAGCCCGCCGCGATCGACCGGGCCGGCCTTCGGCACCGGCTGACTCACGGCCGCGGGAACCTCGACGCCCAAGCGGGCTGACCCCTCCGTGGTGCGCTTCCCGGACGTAGCCGGCCGCTCGCTCCTCGGAGTCGAGTTTGCGCTGCCCGGCGATCTCCCGGCCGACCGGACGTTGGCGGTGGTCGCGTTCCGACAGCGCCACCAGCCCTGCGTCGACCGATGGATCGCCCGCGCCGTCGACGCAGGAGTCCCCCCGACAATCAGGGGCTCGACCGGTGACCTCGCGGTCGCAGTTCTCGAGCTGCCCGTCCTGTCCGGGGCGTGGCGGCCGGTCCGGCGGTTCATCGATGGTGGGATGTCATCCGGGATCGGCGATCCCGACGTCCTGGCCAGGACGGTCACGCTGTACACCGACGTCACCAAGTTCCAGCGCCCGCTGGAGATCGCGGGCAGCGACGAGGTGCAGGCCCTCGTGCTCACCCGCACCGGCATCGTGCTCGCTCGCGGGGTCGGCGAGCCGTCTGAGTCCTCGTGGGCCGAGGTCTCAGCGGCGCTGTTCGGCTGAACGCCACTGGTCTGCACGGATCGAGTGGTCGTAGGTCAGTGGGTGGCGAGCCAGGCCGTCAAGGCCGGGCTTGCCCGCCAGAATCGTTGACCCTGCTGCACGGCGCAGCCGCCGACGGCGAAGTACGTCTCGTCGCCGCCGGAGGGATCGATCACCACTGTGAACCCGGTGTGCGCCTCGGTGCTGCACCCGGGATCCGCCGCGGACGCGACGAGCGCGCTGTTGAGCGCAGTCAGGTCCGCTGGCGTCAGCCGTAGCCCTGCGCCGAGCTGAGGGTTGTTGGTCGGCGACGTCGGCGTCGCGTAGGAGCAGCTGATGTACGTGCCCGAGGTCGGGAACGGAGTCGGCTGGGTTCCAGTGGCTGCTGTTTGGGCGATGGCCAGGTGCAGCATGTCCTTCCACGCCTGCGAGCACCCGACTGCGCTGGCCGCCGCCGAGCTCATCAGCTGGCCCTTCTCCACAGCCACCACCTCCGTGGTCAGGTGGCTGAGCGCAGCCTGGGCCGCGGCCGAAGGCGCGTCGCAGGCGCCGAACGGGGGGCGGATCGCGATCACCCGCCCGGCGCTGTGCAGGAAGACCGGTGAGATGATCTGGCCGACGGCTTGGCAGGCCAGCGTGGCGTCAACGCTTGCGTCTGGCACTGCGTAAGCGGCCAGTAGCGCGGGCAGCCCCGCAGTAGCCTTGTGGGTCACCGTGAACTGCCAGACCGACCCGTCCGACAGCGTCCGGTTCTCGTTGCCGCAGATGTATGCGGCGTCGACCGGGCCGAGATCGGCTGGTTCGTGGTCCATGGCCGCTGCGGCCTGGTCCGGGCAGGCCGACTGGACCGTGATCGCGGTGGGTGTCGCACCATCGGCGGGGGCTGGCGTCAACCCGGCCGGCTGCCCGGTCGACCCGACGAGCGCGACCGCCACCACGACGACAGCCGCGCCGGCCGCCGAGCAGGCGACCACGAGGGTGCTCCGACGGCGGCGCCGTGCACCAGGCACCCGCGACCGAACGTTGCCAAGGATCTCGGCGACCGGCGCCGCGGCGACGTCGGCCGCGCTGCGCAACCGGGCTCGCAGTGCCTGCTCCAGGTCGCTGGTCACGGCTCCTCCTTCGTCACGAACAACGGCTCGGGGTCAGTGCTGAGAACGTCACGCAGCCGCAGCAGGGCCCGGTGGCTTCGCACGCGGACCGCACCCGCGGTCGAGCGAAGGTCGGCAGCCGTCTGCTCGGCCGTCTTGTCCTCGAGGAAGCGCAGGACCAGGACCGCCCGGTCGCGCGGGGGCAAGGACTGCAACGCCAGCAGCAGACTCAGCTGCAGGTCGAGATCCGGCTCGATCGCCCCAACGTCCGGCAGCTGGTGGACGGGCCGTTCCCGCGACATCCGGCGGCGGCTGTGGCTGAGGAAGGTGCGGACCAGCATCGTGTGCACATAGCCGACGGGGTTGTCGGCCCCGGCCACCCGGCGCCATTTCAGGTGCACCTTGAGCAACGTGTCCTGCACGAGGTCCTGAGCCAGGTGCCAGTCGCCGCACAGGACGTAGGCCGTGCGGAAGAGCGCGGGCATGCACGTCGTCGCGAACGACTCGAAGTCGTCCGGCGCCTCGTCCATCGCCCGCTCCCTCCTGACTTCATCGGTCCCCCACCCACCTGACGCGGCGAAGGGGCCGAAGCGTTACATCCGCGTCGATCGCCAGCGTTCCGCGGTGATCGAGTGGACCACTGCATCGAACACGACCCCCTCGTCGACGATGCGGGTGAAGTGGTCGTAGGTCATGCCGAGCCGCCCCATGACCGCGAGGCTGCGGACGTTGTCGACGTCGGTGATCGAGATGATGCGGTCGAGTCCGAGCGGGCCGAAGCCGAGGTCGAGCCAGCCTGCCGCGGCCTCTGTCGCATAGCCGCGACCCCAGTGCTCGTGGGCGAGTCTCCAGCCGATCTCCACGTCGTCCGGGTACGACTCCTGGTGGTGCAGGCCGCACATCCCGAGGAAGACGCCGTCGACGCGCCGCTCGACGGCGAGCAGCCCGATTCCCTCGGCTGCGTATAGGTCCTGTGCCCACTCGGCGATGTCGTCGGAGTCCTCCCGCGAGATCGGCTCGCCGCCCAAGGTCGCGTAGCCCGCCGGGTCGCTGTTGAGCGCGGCGTAGAGCGGGAGGTCGTCCAGTCGGAACGTACGGAGCAGGAGCCGGTCGGTCACCGCGATGAAGGTGCCGCCCCACGCGGTGGCGCTGTCGTCGGTCATCACTGGCTCCTCGCCGTCGGCGCCCACCATGATGACGAACGAGGAGTCCGAAGAGAACCGGTCAGGAGGTGGGCTCGTGGTCGTCGCCGACGACGTGATCCGACTGGCTCAGACCCTGCCACGCACCGAGCGGGCGTTCGTCCGCGACCAGGTGAAGTTCCGGGTCCGCAGCAGCGTCTGGCTGGCCATCTCGCCGGACGAGTCCTTGCTGGGCTTCGCTTTCCCGAAGGAAGAGCGGGCCGACCTCATCGCCTCGCGGCCGGACACGTTCGTCATCCCGGCGCCGTCCGACGAGCGCTACAACTGGGTACGGGTCCGACTCGCTGCTATCGACGAGGACGAGATGGAGGAGCTGATCTTCGACGCGTGGCGCATGGTCGTGCCGAAGAAGGTCGCAGCGGCCTGGTTCGCGGAGTTCGACATGTGAGGGCGGCTGAGCAGAGCGACCTCCGCCGACGCCGCGCCGATCCGCAACCAGGGGTCTGGGTCGCCGAACTAGCCAGCGCCGTTGACCGCCCCGGCCCTGGAACCGCTGCTGCCGGACCACGGTGAGGAGCCGGGATTCCGCCGGGTCTTCCGGACCAAGGGTCTGCTCGGCTAGCGGCTCAACCGAGCAGACCCTTGGCGGCGTCCGCAGCCTTGTCGACCAGTCCGTCCACCTGGTCGGGCGTCTTGTCCTCGATCAGCGCCTTGGCCTTGTCGATTGCGCCATCGACCTCGTCCTTGTGGCCCTCGAGCGCGTCCTTGGCCTGGTTCGTCAGGTCTTCAATGCCCACGTGTTCCTCCTCAGGGTGGCTTTCTCAGCAGCCTCCCACGGGACTGCCTTCGGCGCACCCGGGATCAGTCGTCCTCGTCGTCGAGCCGGGCCAACCAGGTCGCCAGCCGCTCGACCGGCACCTCGAACTCCGGGTTCAGGTCGACGAAGGTGGCGAGGTGCTCGGCGATCCAGGTGAAACTGACCTCGTCGTCGCCCCGCCGCTGTGCGAGCTCCTCGATGCCGCGATCGGTGAAGTACATGGACCCGCCTACGCGAACGCGGACTCGACGATGGCGCGCTGCTCGACATCGTGTCGGTGGTGCGACCCGACCGCCGGCGACGACGAGGCGGTGCGTGACACGAGGTTGATCGGGTGATCGATCACGGCGGGCAGGTTGAGACCCATGAACGGCCAGGCGCCCTGGTTGGCGGGCTCTTCCTGCACCCAGCGGACCTCCTCCAGACCCGGGTAGGCCTGCAGGGCGAGTGGCAGCGTCTTGATCGGCAAGGGGTACAACCGCTCGAGCCGGATGATGGCGGTGTCGGTGATGCCCTTCGCCGTACGTTCGGCGTCGAGGTCGTAGTAGACCTTGCCGCTGCACAGCAGCGCCTTGCGTACTGCGGCCGGTTCAGCCTTGTTGTCCTTGAGGATCGCCCGGAAGTAGCCGGAGGTGAAGTCGGCCGTGGCCGACGCCGCGACCTTGGACCGCAGCATCGACTTGGGCGTGAACACGACCATGGGCCGGCTCAGCTCGGAGTGCGCCTGCCACCGCAGCAGGTGGAAGTACGAGGCCGGCGTCGACGGCATCGCCACGGTCATGTTGTCCTGCGCGCACAGCTGAAGGAACCGCTCGACCCGAGCGGACGAGTGGTCGGGCCCCTGGCCCTCGTAGCCGTGCGGCAGCAACAGCACCACGGACGACCGCTGGTTCCACTTCTGCTCACCGGACGCGATGAACTCGTCGATGATCGTCTGGGCTCCGTTGATGAAGTCGCCGAACTGCGCCTCCCACATGACCAGCGCGTCCGGCCGCGCGACCGAGTACCCGTACTCGAAACCCATCGCGGCGAACTCCGACAGCGGTGAGTCGTAGACGTAGAGCTTGCCGCCGTTGTCGTAGCACTGCTTGAGCGGCTTGTACTGCCAGCCGGTCATGCGGTCCACGATGACGATGTGCCGGTGCCCGAAGGTGCCGCGACGGGAGTCCTGACCGGCCAGGCGGACGGCGACCCCCTCGGTGAGCAGCGACCCGATGGCGAGTGCCTCACCCATGCCGTAGTCGATCTGGTTCGTCTGGATCATGTCGGCCCGGCGCTGCAGCTGTGGTGCGAGCCGCGGGTGCACGGTGAACCCGGGAGGCATGGTCAGCTGCGAGGCGACCACCCGCTCGACGACCTCCATCGAGATCGAGGTGTCGACGTCAGCAGACGGCTGCTGCGGCAGCAGGTGAGCCTCGCCGACCCGCTGGACCTCGCCGCTGGCCTCGTTGATCGACTCGCCCGGAGTCTCTTCGCGGGTCGCCTGGAAGACCCTCTCCAGCTGGCCCTGGTAGTCCCGCAGGGCCGTCTCGGCCTGCTCGACCGTGATGTCGCCGCGGCCGATCAGCGCCTCGGTGTAGAGCTTGCGCACCGAACGCTTCTTGTCGATCAGGTTGTACATCAGCGGCTGGGTCAGCGACGGGTCGTCCGCCTCGTTGTGACCACGCCGGCGGTAGCAGATCATGTCGATGACGACGTCCTTGTTGAACGCCTGCCGGAAGTCGAAGGCGAGCCGGGCCACTCGTACGCAGGCCTCGGGGTCGTCGCCGTTGACGTGGAAGATCGGGGCCTGGATCGTGCGGGCCACGTCGGTGGCGTAGGTCGACGAGCGGCTGTATGCCGGCGACGTGGTGAAACCGACCTGGTTGTTCACGATCACGTGGACGGTGCCGCCGGTGCGGTACCCCTGCAGCTGGCTCAGCTCGAGCGTCTCGGCCACGACACCCTGCCCTGCGAACGCCGCGTCGCCGTGCATGAGCAGCGGCAGGATCGGGTACTCCAGGCCGCGGTTCAACAGGTCCTGCTTGGCGCGGACGAAGCCCTCGAGCACCGGGTTGACCGCTTCGAGGTGGCTCGGGTTCGACACCAGCGACACCCGCGTGGACGCACCGGAGTCGGCGCGAAACACTCCCTCGGCGCCCAGGTGGTACTTCACGTCGCCGGAGCCGTGTGCTGTGCCCGGGTCGATGTTGCCCTCGAACTCGCGGAAGATCTGCTCGTAGCTCTTGCCCACGATGTTGGCGAGGATGTTGAGCCGGCCGCGGTGCGGCATGCCGATGCAGACCTCCTCGAGCCCGGCTTCGGCCGCCGACCCGAGCACGGCGTCGAGCAGGGCGACGACCGTCTCGCCACCCTCGAGGGAGAACCGCTTCTGCCCGACGTACTTGGTCTGCAGAAAGGTCTCGAACGCCTCGGCGGCGTTGAGCCGGCGCAGGATTCGCAGCTGCTCGGCGCCCTCCTTGCGCTGGTGCGGGCGCTCGATCCGGGCCTGAAGCCACTCCCGCTGCTCAGGGTCCTGGATGTGCATGTACTCGACGCCCACGGTTCGGCAGTAGGAGTCGCGCAGCACGCCGAGGATCTCGCGGAGCTTGGCGAACGGCCGGCCGGCGAAGCCGCCCGTGGGGAACTCGCGGTCGAGGTCCCACAAGGTCAGCCCGTGCCGGGTGACGTCGAGGTCGGGGTGCTTGCGCTGGTGGTACTCCAGCGGGTCGGTGTCGGCCATCAGGTGACCGCGGACGCGGTACGCGTGGATGAGCTCCTGCACCCGGGCGACCTTGTTGATGTCGTCCTCGTGGCTGGCCTGGATGTCGCGGGCCCAGCGGATCGGCTCGTACGGGATCCGCAGTGACGCGAAGACCTCGTCGTAGAACTCGTCGCCGAGCAGCAGCTCGTGGATGCGCGCGAGGAACTGGCCCGACTGCGCACCTTGGATGATCCGGTGGTCGTACGTCGAGGTGAGGGTCAGCGTCTTGCTGATCGCCAGTCGGGCCAGCGTCTCCTCTGACGCGCCTTGGTACTCGGCGGGGTACTCCATCGCGCCGACACCGACGATGCAGCCCTGGCCCGACATCAGCCGGGGCACCGAGTGGACGGTGCCGATGGTGCCCGGGTTGGTGAGGGTGATCGTGGTGCCCTGGAAGTCGTCGACCGTGAGCTTGCCCTGGCGCGCCTTGCGGACGAGGTCCTCGTACGTCGAGACGAACTGCGCGAAGTCGAGGGTGTCGGCCAGCCTGATGCACGGCACGAGGAGCTGCCGCGAGCCGTCCGGCTTCGCGAGGTCGATGGCGAGTCCGAGGTTGACGTGGGCGGGCCGCACGAGTGCGGGCTTGCCCTCGACCTCGGTGAACCCCTGGTTCATCTCGGGAAGGTCGGCGAGGGCCCGGACGATCGCCCAGCCGATCAGGTGCGTGAACGAGACCTTGCCGCCCCGGGCCCGCGCGAGGTGGTTGTTGAGCACCGTCCGGTTGTCGATGAGCAGCTTGGCTGGCACGGCCCGCACCGAGGTCGCGGTGGGGACCGTGAGGCTCGCGTCCATGTTGGTCACGACACGGGCTGCCGGCCCGCGCAGCGGAACGATCTCGGCGTCCGTCGGGACCGGAGCGGCGGCGACCGGCGCGGCCGGAACGACGGGCGCGGGAGCGGCCGCCTCAGCAGCGGTGTCCGGCGGCGGCGCCGGCTCGGCGCGGGGCAGTGTGGGGTCGACCGGCTGGTAGTCGGTGAAGAAGTCCCACCAGGCCGGATCTACGGACTGCTTGTCCTTCAGGAACTGCTGGTAGATCTCGTCGACCAGCCACTCGTTGGGGCCGAATTCCTTCATCGAGTGATGGGGTGAGGTCGACGAGGACACGGGGCCTGCCTGCTTCCGTAAGGGTCTGCTGCTGCCTGGGCAAGCCTAGACCCGCTTGCTCGTAGCCCCCGTACGGCTCGCGTGCGTGGCGCACCGCCCTGTGGCAACCTCGGCAGCATGAGCCTCGACGAGCGGATCGCCCTGGTCACCGGTGGGACGCGAGGGATCGGCCTCGCCGCTGCGCGCGGGATGGCCGAATTGGGCGCGACGGTGGTGCTGGTTGGCCGGTCGGGGACTGACGACGTCGCCTCCAGACTCGTGGCCGACGGGCTCCGAGCAGTGGGCCTGGATTGCGACGTGACCGACGGCACTGCCGTTCGAGAGCTTCCTGACCGGCTCGGACGGCTCGGGGCGGTCGACGTCCTGGTCTGCTCCGCCGGCGTGATGTCCGAGCGGACGAGCAAAACGCTGCGGACCCCGGAGGCTGAGTGGCGGCGGGTGCTCGGCGTGAACCTCGACGGCGTCTTCAACACCGTGTCGACGTTCGGTCCGGGAATGGTCGAACGAAGGTTCGGGCGCATCGTGAACCTCTCCGCGTGTCTCGGTCGATTCACGGGTCCCGGCACGTCGGGGGGCCTGGCGCCGTACCGCGTCTCGAAGGCGGCGGTGAACGCGCTGACGAAGAACCTCGCGGCCGAGCTGGGCCAGGGTCGACGCGGCGTGCTGGTCGACGCTGTGTGTCCGGGGCACTGTCGCACCGACATGGGCGGGTCGCAGGCGCCGCGTTCCGCCGAGCAGGGCGCCGACACGGTGGTGTGGCTCGCGACCCGCCCTTCCGACCCGGTGCCGCAGACGGGCCTGCTCTGGGAGGACCGTCAGGTCGTCCCCTGGTAGCCCGGCCGCGGACGAGCGCGGGTCAACGGCCTCGGCTCAGCCCCTCGAGGGTGGCCAGGACGAGCGCGCCGAGGGTCGGTAGGTGGTACCCGCCCTCCTGCACCGCGACGGTCGGCAGGCCCAGCGCCCCGAGCGCTTCCCCGGCCCGGCGGTAGCCGTCGTGCGTGATCTGCAACGGGCTCTCGGGGTCGTCGGCAGCGGCGTCCACCCCGAGCGACAGCACGAGCGCGGTCGGGGCGAACGCTTCGACCGCGTCGCGGATCCGGTCGAGTGCGGCTAACCACATGTTGTCGCCGGACCCTGGGCGCATCGGCTCGTTGCGGTTGGTGCCGGCCCCTGGGCCGCGCCCCGTCTCGTCGGAAAAGCCCGCGTAGTGCGGGAACCAGCCCGCCGCTGGATCCACGTGGAGTGACCCGTAGAGAACGTCCGGCCGCTCGTAGAACAGCGCCTGGGTCCCGTTGCCGTGGTGTGCGTCGATGTCCACGATCGCCACGCGTTCGTGCCCGGCCACGCGCAGCGTCTGGGCGGCCACGGCTGCGTTGTTGAGGTAGCACGAACCGCCGTAGCTGTCTCGACCCGCGTGGTGGCCCGGCGGGCGGCACACGGCGTACGCGAGCCGCGCGCCGGCGACGACGAGGTCGGCTGCCGTCTGCGCGACGTCGACTGCGCCGCGGGCGGCCTCCCAGGTGCCCGGGCCGACCAGCGTCATCGTGTCGTAGCAGTAGCGCCCAGCGCGGGCGTGGACGGCGGTGGGCACGCGTTCGGGCAGCCCGGCGAGCAGGCCCGAGGTCGGGAAGACGTACGGGACGACCCGGTTCTGGCCCGGGTCGATGAGGAAGCCGGCGTCGACCCACGCGGTGTAGACGGTGGCGAGGTGCTCGAGCAGGGCCGGGTCGTGGACCGACTCCAGCACCGAGTCGTCGTGGCCCGTGGCCTGATGCAGCTCAGCACCGGCGTCGAGCAGAGCGGAACGGATCGTCGTCGCCCGCTCGCGGACCTCGGTGCCGGGCGTGCGGACCCCGACCCAGATCTCTGCGTCGGGCAGATGGCGGAGGCAGTCATCGGACCAGACCACCGGCGGTAGCGCGTTCATGTACGGCAGGATGCCACCATGCCGCGCGCTGCTGACCTAGGAATCAGGATCGGGCCGTTTCCGGCCGGGCCGACGAACTCCGTCCTCGACGTGCCCGGCGTCGGGTTGGGGCACGCGACGGTCTGGCGCGACGAGCCGGAGCCGCCGGCCGGCCGCGGTGTCGCACGTACGGGGGTGACGGTCCTCGTGCCCGCGGTCGACGCCTTCTCCAGGCCGCTGCCCGCAGGCGGTGCCGTGCTCAACGGCGCGGGTGAGTGCACGGGGTTCATCGTGGCGGGGGAGTGGGGACTGATCGAGTCGCCGGTCTTCCTCACCGCGACGATGCAGCTGGGTCGCGTGTACGACGCTGCTTGCGAGCTCATGGCCGAAACCGAGCCGGAGATCGGCGAGGACGTGGTGATCCCCGTCGTCGGCGAGTGCGACGACTCGTTCCTCTCAGACGTCCGCCGCATGCAGGTGAGCCGTGCGGACGTCGCGACCGCCTGGGCTGCGGCCCGCGCCTCGATCGGGGCGCTCCTGCCGCCTCCCGAGGGATCGGTGGGCTCCGGAACCGGCATGTCCTGCCTGGGGTTCAAGGGCGGAATCGGTACGGCGTCGCGGGTCCTGCCGTCCGGGCACACCGTTGCCGTCCTGCTCATGACGAACTTCGGCGAACGCGGCCGGCTCACCGTGGACGGTGTGCCCGTCGGGCGGCTGCTGGGACCGAGCCCGTACGCACCCGAGCCGAAGCCGGCCGGGTCCTGCATCGGCGTCGCGATCACCGATGCGCCGCTGGACGCGGCGGCTTGTGCGCGGCTGGCCCGGCGGATCGGGCTCGGCCTCGCCCGCGCAGGGTCCGTCGCGACCCACGGCAGCGGCGAGATCTTCCTCGCCTGCGCCACCGGAATCCGGGCCGACCGGGCCGGGCAGGTGGGTGGCCCGACCCCCGTGACGGCTCGCGGGCTCGACCCGTTCTTCGCGGCGGTCGTCGACGCGTCGGAGGAGGCGGTGCTCAACTCGATGCTCGCGTCGCCGACGGTCGTCGGTCGCTCGGGTCACGCGAGTGAAGGGCTGCCGGCGGACGAGGTTCTGCGTCTTCTCGCGGAGTACGGGCGTGGCTGAGCGCACCTGGGTGCCGATGGACGACGGCATCCGGCTCGCGGTCAGTTTGTACCTTCCTGACCCGTCGGCCGGGCCCCAGCCCTGCATCCTGGAGGCGTTGCCGTACCGCAAGGACGACCTCACGTCGTCGTACGAGCCCGAGTACGAGCGGCTCCGTGACCAGTACTCCTACGCCGTGGCCCGGCTCGACCTGCGCGGCACCGGGTCCAGCGGCGGCGTCGCGACAGACGAGTACCCCGCTCGCGAGCAGGTCGACCTCGTCGCCGTGATCGCCTGGCTCGCGGCGCAGTCGTGGTGCGACGGCAACATCGGCATGTACGGAACGTCGTACAGCGGGTTCAACGCTCTCCAGGTGGCCTGCGAACGGCCGCCCGAGCTGAAGGCCGTCGTGGCCATCTACGCCACCGACGACCGCTACACCGACGACGTCCACTACCTGGGCGGCGTGCTGAAGTGGCTCGACCTCGTCGACTACTGCCACTACGTCACGCCGATGAACGCGCTGCCCCCGGTCCCGGCCGTCTTTGGCGACGGCTGGCGAGAGGAGTGGCTGGCCCGCCTCGACCGCGCCGAACCGTGGCTGTTCACCTGGCTGGAGCACCAGCAGGACGGGCCTTACTGGCGGCACGGTTCGCTGCGGCCCTCGTATGACCGGATCGGGTGTGCTGTGATGATCGTCGCCGGCTGGGCGGACGGCTACCGCAACAACTCGTTCCGCACCATGGCGGCGCTCGGCGAGGCGGGCGTGCCCCGTCGGCTGCTGGCCGGGCCGTGGGCGCACGCCTCGACCAGCTCGTCGCTGCCCGGCCCGCGGATCGACCTGGTGCCGGAGATGGTCCGCTGGTGGGACCGCTGGCTGCGCGGGGTCGACAACGGCGTCGACACCGCCCCCGTCGTCGACTGCTTCGTGCGCTCGTCCACCCGTCCGTCGTCGGTCCTCGACGTGCACGAGGGCGCGTGGATGTCCGACGACTGGCCGTCGACGCGGTCGACCGTGCGTTCTTTCCCGTTGTCGGGCCGGGCTCCGTATGCCGTCCGTCCCGAGGTGGGTGTGGATGCGTGGATCTCCTGCGCCGGGCACCTGCCCTACGGGCAGTCGTCCGACCAACGGTTCGACGACGCGGCGTCGTTGACGTGGGAGTGGGACGGCTCGGGCCTCGAGATCATGGGCCACTGCCGGGTCCGGTTGCGGATCGTCTCGTCGGCGCCGGTGGCCCAGGTGTCGGTCAAGCTGTGCGATGTCTTCGTGGACGGCACCTCGGCGTTGGTGACACGAGGGCTGCTGAACCTCACCCACCGGGCCGGGCACGACCAGCCGGCCACGCCGCTGCCCGTCGGCGTAGCCGTCGAGGTCGAGGTCGAGCTGGAGGCGGCGGCGTACCGCTTCGCACCAGGTCAGCTGCTCCGGCTCTCGCTCGCCGGTGCGGACTGGCCGAACACCGCAGCCCCGCCGACGCCCGTCGTGCTGGAGGTGCTCGGCGGGACGCTCGAGCTGGCGACGGTGCAGGGGTCGGCCCCCTATCCGGCACCGCAGTTCGAGCCCGGTGACGCGCAGGGTGAGACCTCGGGTGACGTCGTGTGGCGGGTCGAGCGTGACGTTGCGACCGGCGTGACCCGGTGCGTCGTCGACCACGGGTCGACGTACCCGGTCGAGCTGGGCGAGGTGACGGAGCACTACGCCGGCACCGTCTCGGTCGACCCGGTGACCTTCGAGCAACGGGCCCAGGCTGATGTGTCGTTCGCGCTCACCTGGCCCGAAGCCGCCGTCCGGGTGCGGTCGACCCTGGAAGTCGTCGCGGACCCGGCCGACTACCGGGTCGAGATCACGCTGCTGGCCGAGCAGGACGGCGCCATCGTGCGCGAACGCACCTGGGCCCGTACCTTCCTCCGCAACCTCGCCTGACTCAACGCCAAACCCCCTTCCCCCTTCCGCCACAAGGGTCCCCTCATGCCGCTAGGTCGAGGAATCGCCGCACTCAGGGCGCGCCGAATCCCAGCACAGCGGACTTCCTGCTACGCCGAGCAGACACAGCGCCAGGCCGACGAGCACCAGCGTGGCCAGAGAGGTCCGGGCAGGACCAGACGTACCGACGATCATGTGTTGCCCCCCGTTGCTGACAGCACCTCCACGCTAGTGCGTTCAGCAGCTCGAGAGATCCCCCAACCGGGTGCCGATGACTGGTGCGAAACCTCGGCCTAGTGGCATGAGGGGACCCTTGTGGCGGAAGGGGCGGGGGAAGGGGGTGGGGGGTGGGCTTGGGCTTGGGGGGTGGGCTTGGGGGCTAAGTGTGGTGCGGGGGGATGCCGCGGTAGGCCCGGCCGAGCATCGTGACCCACTGGTGGACGGCGTCCTCGTTGGGCGCGAACGGGCCAGGCTTGAAGTGCGGTGAGCCCAGGCCCCTCTGCACCGACTCGCAAGCGCCCCAGTCCTGCCGGTTCGTGAGGTCCCAGAAATCGACCGCGTACGACGGGTCGACCGTTGCCGACGGGAAGTACCACGAGCACTCGATCCAGGTGCGGTCCGGCGCCAGCGGCACCATCCGGTGCGTCATGACGTAGTCGGGGTGCGCCGAGATCAGCAGGTTCGGGAACAGGCCGAGGTAGAGCACCTTGCGCGGGTCGACGCCAGGGATCGGCTCGCCTGCCGAGGCGCCCGACAGCGACATCGTGGCAGCGTCCGGCGCCAGGTCCATGCTCCCGCCGACCCACGCGCCGGGCAGGTCGTAGTTGTCGCCGGACGTGGGCGGCGAGACCACGCACAGCTCGGGGTGGATCAGCGGGCAGTGGTAGCACTCGTGGTAGTTCTCGCACACGATCTTCCAGTTGGCTGCGATCTCGTACGTGTGCCGGGCCCGCAGGTGCAGCCGCTCCGGCGCGTACGGCGCGACGAGGTCGGCCAAGCCACCGATGTGTTCCGCGAACGGTGCCGCATCTCCGATCGCGTTGACGAAGACCCAGCCGTGCCATACCTCCGTGGGCATGGCGACGAGCGGGTAGTCAGCACGGTCGAAGGTCGGTACCTCCGTGAATCCTGGTGCCGCGAGCACCGAGCCGTCGAGGGCGAACGACCAGGCGTGGTACGGACAGGTGACCGCCCGTTTCTCGCCGGTGCCGCCCTCGGGCAGCAGCTCGTGCCCTCGGTGCCGGCAGGTGTTCGCGAAGGCTCGGACGACCGGCTTGCTGTCGTCGCCCGCGAAGGTGAGCAGCACCGGGATGTCGCCCACCTGCAGCGCCCGCTGGGTCAGCGGGCGGCCGTTGTCGGCCACGCGAAGGTCGACGGCCCGGCCCAGGCAGGCCCAGGTCGCCGCTGTGAAGTGCCGGCGCTCCCAGTCCAGGACGTCCCGCGAGGTGTACGCCGCGGCCGGCAGCATCGTGGACTTACCGAACGGCTGGAGCGCACGGTCGAGCTGGGCCGGGTCGAGCGGGGCGTTCGAGGCGGTCTCGGCCGATGGGCCACCGACGCGATCGGGTGTCATGGTCATGAGTTCCTCCAGCAGCGTGCGTGGGCCAGTAAGGTCCGGGCGTGGCCCGAAGAAATGTGGACGTCAGGCGCGAGGAGATCCTCAGCGCGACCGTGGTCGAGGTGCAGCGGCGAGGCCTTGCGCACACTCGCGTGGCCGACGTGGCCCAGGCGTTGTCGATCTCGCCGGCACTCGTCTTCTACCACTTCGAGACGAAGGACCGGCTGCTCGCCGAGGCTTTCGCGTACGCGGCGAACCGGGACCTGGTCCGGCTGGATGCGGCCGTACAGGCGCCCGGTACGGCGCTCGGCCGCCTGCGGTCGGTGCTCAAGCTCTACTCGCCCGCAGGCTCGTCCCCGCCGGGCTGGACGCTGTGGGTCGACGCGTGGGCGGCTGCGATGCGTTCGCCCGAGCTGCGCAGGGTGTCGAAGAAGCTCGACCTGCGCTGGAAGGAGGCCGTTGCCGACCTGATCGCCGACGGCGTCCGCGACGGCGAGTTCCGGTGCGACGACCCGCACGGGGCGGCCTGGCGCATCACCGCACTCATCGACGGGCTCGCGGTGCAGGTGACGGTGCACCGGGGCGTGCTCACGCGCGGGCAGATGGCCGGCTGGGTCGCTGACCTGGCCGAGCGCGAGCTGCAGCTGCCCGCCGGCGCCCTGGCCTGAGTCGCGGGTCACACCAACCAGCTCGCCTGGTAGTCCGGGTCGGTCAGCGCTGGGCGGTCGAGCCGGAAGGCCGACAGGTCCACCGGTGTGCCCGGCACGCCGCTGTCGGCGAGGTCGGCAAGCAGCCGTCCGAAGGTCGGCGCGAACTTGAACCCGTGGGCCGCGCCCATGCCCACGATCACCGACTCGTGCCCTGGCACGGGCGACAGGACGAAGTCGCGGTCCGGCGTCAGGGTGTAGAGGCAGGTCTTCGAGCGGTCGATCCGGCCGCTGCCGGGGAACCTACGGGCCATGAACTCCGCGAGCAGCTGCTGCCGGGCCGGGTCCGGGTCGAACGAACGGGCGTCACCGGTGACCTCGGGCCCGCCGCAGTCCTGCGCGGCCTTCAGGGTCAGCTCGCCGTACGTCGGGAAGCCGTAGAACGACGGGTCGTCCATCCAGATCCAGACCGGGAACCGCTCGTCTGCGAAGTCGCTCGGCACATCCGGCCGGAAGTACGTCACCTGCTCCTGGGTCACCGTGAGCGGGACGTGCAGGCCGAGGTGCCCGACGACGTCGTTGGTCCAGGCGTCGGCTGTGACGACGAGGCGACGTACCCGGTACGTCACGCCGCCCGCCTCGATCTCGATGCCGGCCGAGCCGAGATCCCGTACGGCCGTCACGGGTGACTCGTCCCGCAGCACCGCGCCGTGGGCGACCGCGCGGGCCGCCATCGCAGCCGTGCCCCGTGCAGCCGGGACGATCGCGGTGCGCTCCTGGAACAGTGCCACCGTGCCGCCGGGCAGCTCGAACTGCGGCCACCGCCCGGCGACGGCCGCCCGGTCGAGCAGCTCGTACGGGACGCCCACCGCGTCGAGCGAGCTCGTGTAGTCGACCGGCGGGATCGCCGCGTCCGGCGGGAACAGGTCGACCCCCCCGGTCACCGTCACGAGCTCCTGGCCGGTCTCCTCCTCGAGTGTCGCCCAGTCGTCGTAGGCCTCGAACGTCAGCCGGACGTAGTCGGGTGTGTGGTAGCTGTGCCGAAGGATCCGGGACGAGTCGTGCGACGCCCCGCGCTCGTGGCCCAGCACGAACCGCTCGAGACCGAGCACCTGGTGCCCGCGCCGGGCGAGCTGCCAGGCGGTGGCGCTGCCGAGCGCGCCGAGCCCGACGACGGCGTACTCGAACTGCTCAGCCACGGGTCACTCCCTCGTCGAGCTTGTCGGCCTTGTCGAGGCGGGGGAGCAGCCACCGCCGGACGTCGAGCGAGGCGTCCTCCATGGGCGCATACCAGCCTTCGCGGTAGGCCCGTGACGACATCCCGCGCTGCACCGAGGAGCACACAGCCCAGTCCTGCAGGTTGACGACGTGCCAGAAGTCGGCGACATCGGACGGGTCGAAGCTGTCCTTGGCGAGCTCAGCTGCTGCGAACAGCAGGTCGCAGACGACGCGCGTGCGGTCGGCGGCCAGCGGCTCGAGCCGGAACGCGGCGACGTGGTCGGCCGACAGTGACAGCAGCAGGTTGGGGTAGACCAGCTCGCCCTTGTGCCGCTCTCGCTCGTCGGCGTCGAGGTCCGGGAAGCGGTCGCGGTCGGACGTGCCGCTTGCGGTGAACGTCCAGGCACCCTCGCGGTGGGGCACACCGCCTTCCCAGTCGAGGTTCGAGCCGCCGTCCTGGGCGAAGGCGGGTACGAGCTGGACGAGCTCTGGATGCACCGGCCCGCAGTGGTAGCACTCGTTGTAGTTCTCAGCGACGACCTTCCAGTTCGCGTCGACGTCGTACGTCAGGGTGCGGCCGATGACCAGCGAGTCGAGCGGGTACCGAACCAGGCGCTCAGGCACCTCGCCCAGCTCGTCGGCCAGGGTCGGCGCGCCGTCCGGCGCCAGGTTGAGCCAGAGGAAGCCGCCCCACGTGTCCACCCCGACCGGGTGCAGCCCGAAGTCGGCCGGCTCGAAGTCGATGTCGTCGGTGTGCGGGGCATACCGGAGCGAGCCGTCGAGGTCGTACGTCCACGAGTGGTAGCCGCAGCGCAGGGCCCAGAGCTTGCACGGGGCGGGCGGCCCGGTCGCGGGATCGATGGCGACGACCTGCGACCCGCGGTGCCGGCACACGTTGAAGTGCGCGTGCAGCCGGCCCTCCTTCGTCGTGGTGACCAGCACGGATTCGCCGAGCATGTCGAGAACGGCGAGCCGCCCGGGGACCACCACGCCGTCGGCGACGAGGCCGAGCTCGGCGAGCCGTCCGGCGCAGAACCAGGAGCGGGACAGGACGCGGTCACGCTCGGTCTGCCAGGTCGCAGGGTCGACGTAGTGCTCGCGCGGGAGTGCCGCCTGCAGCCGGCCCATGGTCACCCCTTCCGCGCGAAGCGGCGCTTGAGGTCGGAGCGCTTGCGGTCGGAGAGCACCTGCTTGACCACGTTGCGGCCGGGCACACCGGTCACGCCGCCGCCGCCGTGCGTGGCCGAACCTGCCTGGTACAGGCCGTCGATCGGAGTGCGCAGGTCGGCGAACCCGGCGGCCGGACGGGCGTGGAACATCTGCCCGACGGTGAGCTCGCCGTGGAAGATGTTGCCGCCGACGAGGCCGTACTCGTGCTCCATGGTGTACGGCCCGATCACCTGCCGGTGCAGCACGGAGTCGGTGAAGCCTGGTGCCACGAGATCCATGCGAGCGACGAGCCGGTCGGCGTACGCCTCGAGCTCGGCCTGCTGGGGCTCGGCGTTCCAGGTGTGCGGCACCCACTGCGTGAACATCGAGACTATGTGCTGCCCTGAGGGGGCGAGCGAGTCGTCGAAGACGCTGGGGATGCAGATGTCGGCGAACGGCAGCGTGGCGGCCTTGCCCGTGACAGCCTCCTGGAACGCGGTCTCGATGTCGTCCAGCGACTCCGCGAGCACGATGGTTCCGCCCTGCACCTCCGGGTCGAAGCCGGGCTTGCTCGCGAATTCCGGGAGCCGGTCGACCGCGAAGTTGACCTTCACGGTGCCGCTGCGCGACTTCCAGGTCTCGATCTCCTCGACGAAGTCGGCTGGCAGGTCGCGCCGGTCGACCAGGCGCAGGAACGAGATCTGCGGGTGCGCCGTCGTGATGACGGTCGGCGCGGTGAGCACGTCACCGTTCGCGAGCACCACGCCGGTAACCGCGCCACCAGCCGTGGTGATCCGGGTGACCTCGGCGTCGGTGCGGATCTCGGCACCGAACGAGCGGGCGGCCGAGGCGAGCGCCTGCGTCACGCCGCCCATGCCACCACGAGGAAAGCCCCAGGCGCCGGTCTGCCCGTCGGTGTCGCCCATGTGGTGGTGCAGCATCACGTACGCAGTGCCGGCGGAGCGTGGCCCGGCCCACGTGCCGATGACGCCGGAGACGGCCAGCACGCCCTTCATCGCGTCGGACTCGAAGGCGTCGTCGACGAGGTCGGCGATGCTCGAGGTCATCAGCCGCGTGATGTCGACCGCCTTGCGCGCGTCGACGTCCTTGAGCCGGCGGAGCAGCATCGCCTGCCGGGCCAGGTCGGCGGGCTTTCGGGAGCCCACCTTGGGCGGGATGTCGTTCAGCATCGGCCCGAGCACCCGGCCGATGGCGTCCAGCTTGGCGTCCCAGACCTCGATGGCGTCGGCGTCCTTGTCGGAGAACTTCGCGATCTCGTCGTGACGGCGACCGTGGTCGCTGGGCAGCTGGAGGTAGCGGCCGTCGCGTCGTGGCGCGAAGTACGGCCCTTGGGGGTAGACGTGGTACCCGTGCCGGTCCAGCTGCAGGTCGCGCACTAGCGACGGTGGCAGCAGCGAGACGACGTACGAGAGCGACGTGACGGTGTACTCGGGTCCGAACGGGTGCTCGCTGACCGCGGCGCCACCGACCACGGGGCGCCGCTCCAGGACGACCGTGCGGAGGCCCTGCTTGGCGAGGTAACCCGCGGCGACGAGTCCGTTGTGGCCGCCTCCGACCACGATGACGTCGTACGCGTTGCTCACGGGCTCTCCTGGTGGTGGCGGCTCTCGCCATGCTTACTGACTCGCGCGTCAGTAAGCATGGCACCTCAGGTGCCGGTTAGGAAGCAGGCCGACTGGTGTCCCTCGATCGCCGCGAGCACCGGGAGCTGCTCGGTCTGGCAACGTTGCTCGACACCGGCCGCCGCGGCCGCGCCGGACACGATCGCGGGGCAGCGCGGGTGGAACCGGCAGCCGGTCGGGATCCGTGTCGGGTCCGGTGGCTCACCGGTCAGCACCACCGGGTCCACGTGCTCGATCTCGGGGACGACCGACAGCAGGGCCTTGGTGTACGGGTGCTGCGGACGCTCCAGGACGTCCTCCGTGCTGCCCAGCTCGACGATGCGGCCGAGGTACATCACCGCGATCCGGTCGGCGATGTTCCACGCCAGGCCCAGGTCGTGCGTGACGACCAGAACGGTGAGGCCGAGGTCGTCGCGCAGCTTGAGCAGCAGCGCCAGGATCTCGCCGCGCACCGAGGCGTCCAGCGACGACACCGGCTCGTCGGCGATGATCACCGCCGGCTCCAGCACCAGCGCGCCCGCGATGACCACCCGTTGCCGTTGACCGCCCGACAGCTCGTGCGGGTAGGTCAGGAAGAACCGCTCCGGTGGCCGCAGCCCCGCACGGGACAACGCCTGGGCCACGAGTTCCTGCTCGTTACCGGGCACCTTGTGGATCCGCAGCCCCTCGGCAACCGCCTCGTAGACCGTGTGTCGTGGGTTGAGTGCGCCCGACGGGTCCTGCAGCACCAGCTGCACCCGGCGCCGGTACGCCTTGAGTGCGGACGACGAGTACTCAAGCGGCTCGCCGAGGTGGACGACCGACCCAGCGGTCGGGAGGACCAGGCCCAGGATCGCCCTGGCGAGGGTCGTCTTGCCGCAGCCCGACTCGCCGACCAGTGCGACGATCTCGCCGGGCGTGACCGCGAGCTCCACGCCGTCGACGGCCCGAGCCGCCCGCCCCCCGGCCCGCGCCGGGAAGACCACGGCGAGGTCGTGGACCTCGAGCGCCGGCGTCGCCCCCTGCGTGTCGGAGGTCACCGGTTCGCTCCCTGCAGGAGCAAGCAGGCAGCCGTACGACCGGGTTCGACCTCGAGCAGCTCGGGCTCGCGTTCGGCGCACTCGGCCACCGCGACGGGGCAGCGCGGGTGGAACGAGCAGCCGCTGGGCAGCAGCAGCGGATCAGGCGGGTCGCCGGGAAGTCCCCGCGGCGCTCGGCGCGACGCCGGGTCACCGACGGTCGGGAAGGCCGACGAGAGGGCGCCGCTGTACGGGTGCCGGGCGTTCGAGAAGACCTGCGCGGCCGGGCCCTCCTCGACGACGCGACCGGCGTACATGACCGCCACCCGGTCACACGTGGACCCCAGCACCGACAGGTCGTGACTGATCATCAGCAGACCGACGCCGAGCTCGCGGACGAGCGAGACCAGCAGGTCGAGCACCTGGGCCTGCACCATCACGTCGAGCGCCGTCGTCGGCTCGTCGGCGATGATCAGCCGGGGCGCGCACGCCAGGGCCATGGCGATCATGACGCGCTGCTTCTGGCCGCCGGACAGCTGGTGGGGGTAGGCCTCGGCCCGACGCGAGGGCAGCCCCACCTGCTCGAGCAGGTCACCGACCCGCTTGGCCGCGACCTTGTCGCTGACCTTCTCATGCAGCAGGATCGGCTCGGCGATCTGTCGCCCGACCGTTCGCACCGGGTTCAACGAGTGCAGGGCACCCTGGAACACGATCGAGGCCTGCGCCCACCGCACGGCGCGGAGCCGGCCGAACTTCATGGTGAGCACGTCCTCGCCGTCGAGCAGCACCTGACCGGTGACCTTGGCGTTGCTGGGGGACAGTCGCAGGACGGTCGCGGCGAGCGTCGACTTCCCGCAGCCCGACTCCCCGGCGACGCCGAGGATCTCGCCCGCGTCGACGGTGAGGTCGACGCCGCGGACAGCCGGCACCGGGCCCGCACCGGTGCCGTACACGACGCTCAGGTCGCGCATCTCGAGCAGCGCCATCAGCGGTCCCGCAGGCGTGGGTTCAGGACGGTCTCCAGAGCGCGGCCGACGAGGGTGAAGCCGAGGACCACCAGGATGATCGCGATGCCCGGCGGGTAGAGGTACCACCAGGCGCCGGACGAGATCGCGCCGTCGGTGAACGCGTTCTCCAGCATGGAGCCCCAGGACGCGTGGAACGGGTCGCCGAGGCCGAGGAACGACAGCGTCGTCTCGGTGAGGATCGACCCGGCTACGGTGAGCGTGGTGTTGGCGAACACCAGGGGCATGACGTTGGGCAGGATGTAGCGACTCATCTGCCGCCAGTCCCCGGCGCCGAGCGCGCGGGCCCGTTCGAGGTACGGCCGTTCCTCGATCGACAGGGTCTGCGCCCGGATCAACCGGGCGGTCGACGCCCAGCTCGTCACGCCGATCACGATGATCAGGATGATCACCTGGTTGAGCCGGCCGGCCAGGACAGTGCCAAGGACGATCGCGAGCGGCAGGAACGGGATGACCAGGAACCATTCGGTCAACCGGCTCAGGCCACCCCCCACGAAGCCCTTGAAGTGTCCCGACGCGATGCCCACCAGCGTCCCGATCACCATGGCGACGATCGACGCGGCGAAGCCGACAACCAGCGAGATCCGGCTGCCCCAGATCAGCTCGGTGAGGATGGAGCGACCCTGCTTGTCGGTGCCGAGCGGGAAGCCGGAGTACGGCCGGTGCAGCGGGAGCCCGGTCGCCTGGGTGACGTCGAGCCCCGCGCTGTCGGCGAGGAGCGGCGCGAATACCGCGACGAGGACGAAGAAGGCCAGCATGCCCAGGCCGACCATGCCGGCCCGGTTGGCGCGGAAGCCGCGCCAGACCCGGCCCGCCGATGCCCGCCTGCGGGCCCACGCCAGGGACGACGGGCTGCGGGTCAGGACCGAGGTCATGCGGCACGCACCCGAGGGTCGAGGCGCGGGTAGGTGAGGTCGGCGACCAGGTTGGCGAGGATGACCGAGCCGGAGAAGAGCAGGAACAGACCCTGCATCAACGGGAAGTCCGGCACGCCGAGGGCGTCGTACGTGAGCAGGCCGAGCCCAGGAATCGAGAAGACGGTCTCGACCGTGATCGCCCCACCGACCACGAAGCCGAGGTTGAGGATGATGAGGGTGAACGACGGGAGCAGCGCGTTCGGCACTGCGTGCCGCTTGCGCACGTCGGAGTCCCGCAGCCCCTTGGCCCGGGCGGTCGTCAGGTAGTCGGACCCCATCTCGTCGAGCAGCGACGAGCGCATGACCAGCGAGTACTCCGCCAGATAGCCCAAGGTCAAGGTGGCGACCGGTAGCACCAAGTGCTTCGCGGTGTCGAGGATGCCCTCGATCGAGAGCGGGTCAAGACCTGGTGTCTGCAGGCCGCTGGTGGGGAAGATCCCCGGGATCGGCCCGGCCCCTTGCGCGAACACCAGGATCAGGATCAGGCCCAGCCAGAACTCCGGCATCGCGTAGAGGATCAGGGTGGCACCGGTGGAGACCCGGTCGAACACCCCGTCGCGGTGCCAGGCAGCCCGGATGCCGATCCAGACACCGATGATCGTGCACAGGATCGTTGACGTGCCCACGAGCAGCAGGGTCGGCCACATGTGGTCGGCGATGACGGTGGTCACCGGCTGCCGGTACTTGAACGAGATGCCCATGTCGCCGGTGAACAGGCTCCTCAGGTACTTCAGGAACTGCAGCCAGATCGGGTCGTCGAGTCCGAACTGCTCCCGGATCTTCGCGATCTGGTCGGCACTCACGGCGTGGTTACGCGTCAGGGCCTTGGCCGGGTCCCCGGGCAGCACCCGGAACAGGAAGAAGTTGAACACCGTCACGAACAGGAGTGCGCCCACCGACGACACGATCTTGCCGACGACGTACCGGACGTTCCCGCTCCCCTCGCTGCCGGACCCGGGGCCCGGCAGCGGGAGAGAGGCCTCGGCCTGGAGCGTTGCCGCCACGCGCTACTCCCGGTCGTCGGACGGCCGACGCGAACGGGCGACCGCGAACACGATGATGCCGAGCACCGCCACCGCTCCGAGGCCGACACCGACCAGCAGGCCGGTCGAGCTTCCGCTGCTGTCGCTGGAGCCGGTGCTGGCGCTGACCGGCTCGATGTTCCGGTACGACCAGGTGCCGTACTGGAAGAGCAGCGAACCGTTCGGGTCCGGCTGTGGTTGGAAGCCGGTGAACCGGTCGCTGCGGTAGGCCTCGAGGTTGTCGTAGTAGTAGGTCACCGCGTACGGCGCGTCGTCGTAGATCATCTGCTGCATCTGCTTGACGATGACGGCGCGGGCGTTGAGGTCCGTCGTCGTCGACTGCTCCGCATAGAGCGCGTCGTACTCGGGGTTGCAGTAGAAGCTGTCGGACAGTCCGGCGCTGATCGTCGAGCCGTCCTTGCTGCTGCGGGACGAGCACAGGAACGTCGAGAGCTGGTAGTCAGGATCGGGCTCGACGACCCAGCCCCACTCAAACAGGTCGAACTCGCCGTTGCCGATGATCTCGGTCAGCTTGTCCTCGGAGACGATCTGCACCTGGGCGTCGATCCCCACCGCCTTGAGCCAGCCCTGGATGTACTGCACGGAGTCCTTGGACGTGGGGCTGTCCGACCGGCCGAACAGGCGCAGGGTCAGCCGCTTGCCGCCGCTGGTTCTGATGCCGTCGGCGCCCTTGGCGTAGCCGGCGTCGTCGAGGATCTGGTTGGCCTTGGCCGGGTCGTAGCCGCGACCCTGGTCACCGGGGTCGAAGTGGTTCAGCGCGTAGATCGTCGGGATGATCGAGGTGCCGATCTCGCCGTGGCCACCGAGCACCTTGGTGACCAGCGCCTTCTTGTCGATCGCGTAGTCGATGGCCTGGCGCACGCGCTTGTCCTTGAGCACGGCGTTGCCGTCTCCGATCGGAGCCCCCTGGTCGGTCGCCGCGCCGGTGTTCATCGCCAGCTCGTCGAACCCGGTGTACGTCGCGGCCACCGTCTTGATGTTCGGGGTGTTCGCGAGGGAGTCGAACGACGTCGAGGCGAGGCTGTCGGCGAAGTCGATCTCGCCCTTCTTCAGCGCGGCCACCATGGTGTCCTCGCTCTGGAAGATCCGGAACACGAGTTCCTTGATCTTCGGCGAGCCGGCCCAGTAGTTGGGGTTCGCCTTGAACTGGATGTACTGGCCCACCACGTGCTTCTCGAAGAGGAACGGTCCGGAGCCGACGATCGGCTCGTTCTTGATGGTCTGGGCCGCCTTTTCGTCGATGTTCTTCCAGATGTGCTCCGGCAGGATCGGCACGGCAAGACGCAGCATGATCGGTGTGGGCTTGCTGACGGTGAGGACCAGGGTCGTCGCGTCGGGTGCGGTCGCCCCGGTCATGTTGGCGACGTAGCTGCCGAAGTTGTTCTGCTCGAACGAGCCCTTGATGACCCGGTTGAACGTGTACGCAGCGTCCGCGGCGGTGAGCGGCTCGCCGTCGGACCACTTCAGCCCGGACCGGATCTTGTAGGTCCAAGTCTTGTGGTCGGCCGACTCCGTCCACGACTCGGCCAGCTGGGGCACCGGCGAGAAGTCCTTCTGGCTGTAGCCGATGAGCTGGTCGTAGGTGACCCCCCACGCCTCGTACGACGAGGCCAGGATTCCCACGAACGGGTTCAGCGAGTCGACGTCCTGCAGGAACCCGACCGTGAAGGTCGACTTCGGAGCGGCGGTAGCCGAGGCGCCCGTGGTGGCCGTCGGCGAGGGTGACGCCGTATCGGCGGCCGCCACGCTCGGCACGAGCGCGAGGGCCGCCGCCGCTCCGGCGGCCGCCAGGCGGCGCGTCAGGGTCAAGGTCATCTCGTCCTCCGGGTCGGGTGAGTCTGCCTATCGTGTCCGTTCGATGTTCCGGCGACCGCCGGACGCCGAGGTCGTAGCCGAACTGTTGTCGAGGAGGTGGTCCGGCACGCTAGGTTCCGGCCATGACCGACACGACTGCCGACTTCGCCGTGCCCCAAGCTCTGGTCCGGCCCAGCGTCCTTGAGCTCCATGGGACCCGGCGCGTCGACGATTACGCCTGGCTCCGCGACAGCGATGACCCCGGGACCCTCGAGTACCTCGGGCAGGAGCGTGCGTACTACGACGCCCTGACCGCGCATACCCGTCCTCTCCAGCAGCAGCTGGTTGCCGAGATGGTGCACCGGACCGTAGCAACTGATCGTTCAGTCAGTTGGAACCGTGGGGGCTTTGTCTACTACACGCAGACAGTCGCTGGGAAGGAATACGAGCAGTTTCTTCGCCAGCAGACCGAAGGATCTCCCGCCGAGGTGCTCCTGGACGAGAATCTCCTCGCTGAGGGGTCGGACTACTTCGCGCTGGGAGTGCGTGAGGTCAGCCCCGACGGCGAAGTCCTCGCCTACTCCGTGGACCAGGAGGGCGACGAGGTATACACGTTGCGCTTCCGTGACCTGCGCAGCGGAGCCGACCTGCCGGACTCGATCGGGCGCACCTACTACGGCGCCGCCTGGGCGGCCGACTCCCGTTCGTTCTGGTACGTCGTGAACGACGACGCCTACCGCCCGTTCCAGGTCTGGCGGCACCGGCTCGGGACCGCCCCGGCCACCGACGAGCTCGTGCTCCAGGAGGACGACGAACGGTACGAGGTGTTCCTGGAGTCGTCGCGGTCGGGCGACCACGCGCTCGTCCACCTGGTGGCCAAGGACTCGACCGAGGCCTGGCTGCTGTCCTGCCACGAGCCGGAGCAGCCCCCACGGCTGGTGGCGGCGCGCAGTCCCGGTGTGGAGTACCACGTGACCCATGCGCCGCGCCCGGACGGTGACGTGCTCGTCATCGTGACCAACGACCAGGCCCGTGAGTTCCGGCTGATGAGCGCACCGCTCGCGACGCCTGGCCGCGACCACTGGACGGAGCTGGTCGGCGAGGACCCCGCCGAGCGGCTGCACGAGGCCGAGGTGTTCGCCCGGCACGTGGTGCTGGCGCTGCGCCGCGACGGCGGCACGCTGCTTCGCGTCGTCTCCCGCGACGGCAGCCTCGCCGTGCTCGACATCCACCCGGGCATCCCGGCCGGGACGATCCGCCTCGACCGCAACGAGGAGTACGACACCGACGTCGTCACGATCATGGTCGAGTCGTACTCCGAGCCGGCCGCTTGGTTCGACCTCGACCTGCGCACCGGCGAGCGCACGCTGCGCAAGCGCGACGACGTCCCGGGGTACGACCGCGAGCAGTACCGGTCCGACCGCTACGCCGTCGAGGCACCGGACGGCGAACTCGTCCCGGTCACCATCGTCTGGCGCGAGGACACACTGCTCGACGGCACCGCGCCCTGCCTGCTCTACGGCTACGGCGCCTACGAGTACTCCTTCGAGCCGGAGTTCGACGTGGCCCTGGCCAGCCTGCTCGACCGCGGGGTGGTCTTCGCGCATGCCCACGTCCGCGGCGGTGGCGAGCTCGGCCGGCGCTGGTACGTCGACGGCAGCTTGCGCAGCAAGCAGAACACCTTCACCGACTTCGTCGCCGTGGCCGACGGCTTGGCCGACGGGCTCGTCGACGGGTCGGGCCTCGTTGCGCGCGGTCTGTCCGCCGGTGGGCTGCTGATGGGAGCAGTCTTCTCGCAGGCGCCGAAGCGGTGGGCAGGCGTCGTCGCCGAGGTTCCGTTCGTCGACGTCGTCACCACGATGCTCGACGAGTCGATCCCGCTGACCGCCCAGGAGTGGGACGAGTGGGGTGACCCCCGGCAGCGGGCGGACTTCGAGCGGATGCTCGCGTACTCGCCGTACGACAACGTCCCGCCGGCTCCCGACCGGCCGCGACTGCTTGTGACCGGAGCCCTGCACGACGCCCGGGTCATGTACTGGGAGCCGGCGAAATGGGTGGCGAAGCTGCGGGCCACGGGCTCGCGCGACGGGAGCGTCCTGCTGCGGATGGAGCTCGGCGCCGGTGCCCACGCAGGTCCGTCCGGCCGGTTCGCACACCTGGAGTACGAGGCCGAGGTCTACGCCTGGGTCCTCGACACCGTGGGCCGGTCCGCCGTCCGGTAGACGAACTTCAGTGCGCTCCACACCTGGTCGACCGCGCAGATCTTCACGTCCACCAGGCCGTTCGCGAGGCCGTGCTCACGAACACCGGCCTCGGTCAGATCCGTTGTGACCTTGCTCGCCTTCTTCGGCCAGGCCACCCATAGCGCCGACGCCGGGCCGAGGGCTGCCTTCCACGAGCCGAAGCTCCGCAGCAGCGTGGCCAGGTCGGGGCAGAACCCGAGCACCACGTCGAAGCGTTCGTGCCGGCCGTTGGTCCCGCGCTCGACCTCGACGCCTTCGGGCAGCGGGCCGAGGACGAATGTCGCGGGTGCGCCGGCGAGCAGCACCGCGTGCTCGGGCTTGATCCCGAGCTTCTTCGGCAGCGGGGTACCCGAGTAGCCGACGTCCGTGGCCGCCATCGGTCTCACCTGCTCAGAAGGTGATCGTCGTGCCGGACGGCAGCTCGCGTCGGGCGCCCTCGCTGAGGATCCACACCGACTGCCGACCCTGGACCTGCCACGTGTCGGGCGCGTCCGGGAGCCCGCCGACCAGAGCCGTGTCCTCGTCGATCCCGACCAGGGTGCTGCCGTCGGGTGCGCGCAGGAACGGCCGGGTCAGCAGGTCGGGCATGCGGCCGATGAAGCGGTCGAAGTGCGGGATGACTCGCAGGTGCGGGGCGGCGGCGAGCCCGCGGGTGCCGGCCCGGCCCGGGTGGCGGATGTCGGGCACCCAGCCAGCGAGGGCCATCGCGCCGGCGCTGCACCCTGCGAGCGCGGCCCCGCCCCGCCACGCGGACTCGATCGCCGACCAGAGCAACGAGCCGCGCAACGTGTCGGCGAGGAAGCCCGGGTTGCCGCCCGAGAGGTAGACCAGACCGGCGCCCTCGACCAGGGCGGCAAGCGCCGGGTCGTCGGCGTCGGCGCGGTCGCGGGCCACGATGGGAACCGCCGTGACGCCGAGCCGCTCCGCCTGGGCCCGGCCCAGGGCGACCCACCGGTCCAGCGAGGCCTGTCCTTCCGGAGCGGCCGCCGTAGGGATCTGCACGTATTTCGGTGCCAGGCCGGCGATCAGCGAACGTTCGACCTCGAGCATCACCGGTAGATACTCACCGGCGCCGACGAGGGCAAGTGGTCCAGTCATCGGGTCAGGCTACGTGGCAGTCTGAGGTCATGCAGCCGAACCCCCCGGCGGAGCCGAGCGAACCGCGGTTCGAGCCTGGCCCGTCCGTGGGGCGCGTGGCGTTCTTCGCGTTCGGGTCGGTGCTCCTCGCCGGCGCACTGTTCCTCGTCGTGGTCCTCGTCATGCTTCACAACTGACCGCGTCCGCGAGGCGATAGGTTTCGTCCGACAACGACGTCGGGAGGCGGTCCATCGATGGGGCTCGACAAGACGTGTGGTTCGGCTGCCGAGGCGGTCGCGGACATCGGTGACGGCTCGTCGGTCGCGGTGGGTGGCTTCGGGTTGTGCGGGATCCCTGCCGTCCTGATCCAGGCGTTGTACGAGCGCGGGACGACCGGTCTGCGCGTCGTGTCGAACAACTGCGGCGTCGACGGGTGGGGCCTGGGCATCCTGCTCGGGTCCGGCCGGATCGCCCGCACCACGAGCTCGTACGTGGGTGAGAACAAGGAGTTCGAGCGGCAGTTCCTGTCTGGGGAGCTCGAGGTCGAGCTGACCCCGCAAGGCACCCTGGCCGAGAAGCTGCGCGCGGGGGGCTCGGGGATCCCGGCGTTCTACACCGCTACGGGCGTCGGCACCCAGGTCGCCGAGGGCGGTCTTCCCTGGCGCTATGCACCGGACGGTTCGGTCAGCCTCGCGTCACCGCCGAAGCCCACGGCCGTCTTCAGCGGCCGCGAGTACGTCCTCGAGGAGGCCATCGCCACCGACTTCGCCTTCGTGCGGGCGGCAGTCGGCGACCGGCACGGCAACCTGGTGTTCCACGAGGCGGCTCGCAACTTCAACCCGTTGGTCGCCATGGCCGGTCGGTGCACCATCGTCGAGGTCGAACAGCTCGTCGAGCCGGGTGAGCTCGACCCCGACCGGGTGCACCTCGCCGGGATCTACGTGCACCGCATCGTCGAGCTCACCTCCGAGCAGGCAGCGGCCAAGCGCATCGAGCGCCGCACCGTCCGCACCGCGGCCCAGGGAGCGCCGGCATGACCCTCACCCGCGAGCAGCTCGCCGCCCGGGTCGCGCAGGAGCTCTTCGACGGCCAGTACGTCAACCTCGGCATCGGCCTTCCGACTTTGGTGCCCAACTACATCCCCGCCGACGTGACCGTGGTGCTGCAATCGGAGAACGGCATCCTCGGCGTCGGTCCGTACCCCGCCGAAGCCGATGTCGACCCCGACCTGATCAACGCCGGCAAGGAGACCGTCACCGTCCTGCCGGGTGCGGCTTACTTCGACTCCGCGACCAGCTTCGCCATGATCCGCGGCGGCAAGGTCGACGCAGCGATCCTCGGCGCGATGCAGGTGTCGGTCGGCGGCGACCTGGCCAACTGGATGATCCCCGGCAAGATGGTCAAAGGGATGGGCGGCGCGATGGACCTCGTGCACGGCGCCAAGACCGTGATCGTGATGATGGAGCACGTCGCCAAGGACGGCTCCCACAAGATCGTCGAGCAGTGCACCCTGCCGTACACCGGGCGGGCTGTGGTCAACCGGATCATCACCGACCTCGCGGTGCTCGACGTGACGGCGGACGGCCTGGTTCTGCGCGAGACCGCTCCCGGGGTCGGCGTCGACGACGTCCGCGCCGCCAGCGGACCCGAGCTGCTCGTCCCCGCGGAGCCGAGCACCATGCGAGTGCCGTAGCGACTGCACTTCTAGGGAGTGACCATGCACGCGAACGAAGAGCTGCTGGAACGGTTCTATGCGGCGTTCGCCCGCCTCGATGCGACGATGATGGCTGCGTGCTACGCACCTGCCGCGCACTTCTCGGACGCAATGTTCCCCGACCTGCACGGGCGCGAGGTCCCAGCGATGTGGGCGATGCTCACCGGACGGTCCACCGGTCTGAAGGTCGAGACCTCCGGCATCACGGCCGACGACCGCAAGGGTGAGGCGCACTGGGTCGCGCACTACAATTTTGGGCCGGCACAGCGACCCGTCATCAACCGGGTGCACTCCAGGTTCGAGTTCGCCGACGGCCTGATCACGCGGCAGCAGGACGAGTTCGACTTCCACGTGTGGTCCGGCCAGGCGCTGGGTTGGAAGGGTCGGCTGCTGGGGTGGACCCCTCTCGTGCAGAGCGCGGCGCAGAAGCAGGCGGCGGCGGGTTTGCAGGACTTCATGGCCCGGCAGGCTTAGGGGTGCGTTTGCCGCGAACCCGTTGTGGGGCAACGGTTTCTGTCGGTGGGGTGGGGTAGTTTTGGGTCATGTCCTCGACCGCCGCGGCTGCTGCTGATGCGGCGTTGGGGCAGGTTGTCTTGGGGTTGGACGCGTTCGCTGACGTGCCGTTGGTGGGGCTGTCCGATGGTGAGCTGCTGCGGTTGTTGACGCGGGTGCAGGCGGTGCTGGACCGGTTCGACGGGTTGGCCCTGGCCCCGGTGCATGAGG
>JBBQWS010000004.1:0-121278 GCA_038210415.1 Actinomycetes bacterium | reverse complement strand
CACCAAACGCGACCAGGACCAGGCCCGACTCGTCTACGGACCCGGCTGGGACGACCAAGACTTGGTGTTCACCCGCGAGGACGGCCAGCCCCTGTACCCCGAGACCGTGTCCCGATCCTTCCGCGAGCACGTCGACGCCCTCGGACTACGCGCGATCCCCCTGCACGGACTGCGGCACACCTGGGCCACCCTGGCCCTGCAAGCAGGGGTCCACCCCAAGGTCGTCCAAGAACGACTCGGCCACGCCAACGTCAGCATCACCCTGACGATCTATAGCCACGTAGCCCCCACCCTGCACGGCGAAGCAGCCGACACCGTCGCTGCACTCGTAGCCGCCGCAGGGGAAGCGGTAGACAGAGGGTAGATGATGCCTCTGGGCTGGGATATAACCGCAGGTCAGAAGGTGATCAAGGGTGTCCGAGGGGGGACTTGAACCCCCACGCCCGTTAAAGGGCACTAGCACCTCAAGCTAGCGCGTCTGCCATTCCGCCACTCGGACAAGTCCTACCCGAGGATCACTCGGCCGGACAGGCGGAAACCCTACCAAAGCCGAAGCCCTCGCCTGACCGCAGCGCGGCGGGCAAGATGGGGCCATGACCCAGCCGCAGCCAGCCGTGCCAGCGCATCCGACGGCGGAGCAGGAGGTCGCGGGGCTGTGCAGCGAGCTCATCCGGATCGACTCGACGAACTTCGGCGACGAGTCGGGTCCGGGAGAGCGGGCCGCCGCCGAGTACGTCGCCGACCGGCTCGCCGAGGTGGGCCTCGAACCGGTGATTGTCGAGACCGGGGACAGACGCACCAACGTGGTCGTCCGTATCGCCGGCACCGACCCGTCCCGCGATGCGCTGCTGATCCACGGGCACCTCGACGTCGTCCCGGCGAACGCCGCCGACTGGCAGGTGGACCCGTTCTCCGGCGAGATCCGCGACGGGTACGTGTGGGGGCGCGGTGCTGTCGACATGAAGGACATGGACGCTATGGTCCTGGCCGTGATTCGGCAACGGCTGCGCGAAGGGCGCCGCCCCTCGCGTGACGTCGTCCTTGCGTTCCTCGCCGACGAGGAGGCTGGTGGCCGCAAAGGAGCTCACCGGCTCGTCGAGACGCATCAGCACCTGTTCGAGGGCGTGACAGAGGGCATCGGCGAAGTCGGTGGCTTCAGCGTCTCGGTCGGCGAGCACACCCGGCTCTACCTCATCGAGACGGCCGAGAAGGGCCTGGCCTGGATGCGGCTCACCGCCGCTGGTCGGGCCGGGCACGGCTCGATGATCAACGACGACAACGCGGTCACTGCTCTGTGCGAGGTGGTGACTCGCATCGGTCGGCACACCTTCCCGGTCCGGGTCACCAAGACGGTGCGGCGATTTCTCGAAGAGGTCTCCGAGGTCCTCGACATCGAGCTCGACCCAGACGACATGGATGCGACAGTGGCCAAGCTCGGCCCGATCTCGCGGCTGATCGGCGCAACCCTGCGCAACACGGTCAACCCGACCATGCTCGACGCGGGTTACAAGGTGAACGTGATCCCGGGGCAGGCGCACGCCAACATCGACGGCCGGTTCCTACCCGGCTTCGAGGACGAGTTCTTCGGCGAAGTCGATGCGCTCCTCGGCCCCGACGTGACGCGTGAGTTCATCGTCCACGACGCTGCGCTCGAGATCGACTTCGAGGGCCGCCTCGTCGACGCCGCCTGCGCCGCGCTGAAGGCCGAGGACCCGATCGCGCGTCCCGTCCCGTACACGCTCTCCGGTGGGACGGACGCCAAGGCCTTCGCGCGCATCGGGATCCCCTGCATCGGGTTCGCACCGTTGCGGCTGCCGGCAGAACTCGACTTCGCGGCGCTGTTCCACGGCGTCGACGAGCGGGTACCTGTCGAGGCTTTGCAGTTCGGCACACGGGTGCTGGACCGGTTCCTTGACCTCGCCTAGCCATCGACCGGGCCACCGAGCCCGCCGGCTACATCGTGCGGGCGGCCTTGATGACCTTGCGGCGCAACCAGACCCGGCGCTGACCGTCGGGATAGCGCAGCAGCCGCTGGAGCTCCCAGCCGCCGTACTCCGCCTGCTCAGTGAGGAGCCGGCGGGTCGCACCTCTGGGGACGCTTGCCGGGAAGGCGATCACCCGGAACTCGTAATCGCTCACGACCGCTGGTCCTCGCTCCGGTCGGGGTAGCCGCCCGCCGGTCGGGACACCTCGTCGAGAGCGGAGCGGATCTCGTCCGGCAGGGTGATGTCGTCGGCCTGCAGGGATCCACGAAGCTGGGCGGCGGTACGCGCTCCGACGATGGGTGCGACGACACCTGGCCGGTCCCGGACCCAGGCCAGGGCGACCTCGAGCGGCGCCAGGCCGAGGCCGTCGGCGGCCGTGCACACGGCGGTGACGACGCGCTGGGCGTCGGCCGTCATGAAGCCTTCGACGAAGCGGGCGAAGTGCGGAGACGCGGCCCGCGAGTCCGCCGGAGTGCCGCTGCGGTACTTGCCGGTCAGGACGCCGCGGCCCAGCGGGGACCACGGCAGAACCCCGAGTCCGAGGGTCTGCGCGGCAGGCACGACCTCGCGCTCGACTCCGCGCTGGAGCAAGGAGTACTCGACCTGGGTCGACACCAGCGGCGTACGCCCCGGCCAGGCCCGCTGCCAGGTGGCCGCGTGAGCGGTCTGCCAGCCGGCGTAGTTGGAGATCCCGACGTAGCGGGTGCGGCCACTGGCGACAGCGTCATCCAGGGCCGCGAGCGTCTCGTCGAGAGGGGTGTCCCAGGACCAGGTGTGCAGCTGCCACAGGTCGACGTGGTCAGTGCCGAGCCGGGCCAACGAGGCGTCCAGCGTGTCGAGCAGAGCCCGACGCGAGACGTCGACGACCCGCTCGCCGGTGCGGCGGGAGATGCCCGCCTTGGTCGCCAGGACGATCTCGGACCGGGGGACGACGGTGTCCAGGAGAGTGCCGATCAGCCGTTCGCTGTCGCCGTCGGCGTAGCCGGCAGCGGTGTCCAAGAGGGTGCCGCCCGCCTCGACGAACGCCTTCAGCTGGTCGCGGGCCTCGTGCTCGTCGGTGTCGCGGCCCCAGGTCATGGTGCCGAGGCCCAGCCGCGACACCCGAAGACCGCTGCCGCCCAGACGCCGCTGCTCCATGGCTGCCAGGTTAGTCGCATAGAGTCCCCGCGAGACGGACTGCCGACGAAGGTGAGCCACCGATGAAGCTCGGAATCAACCTCGGGTACTGGGGCGCCGGCAACGACGCCGAGAACCTCGAGCTCGCCAAGGAGGCGGACCGGCTCGGCTTCTCGGTCGCCTGGGCCGCCGAGGCGTACGGCTCCGACGCGGCGACCGTCCTCGCCTGGATCGCCGCGCACACCGAGCACATCGACGTCGGATCGGCGATCTTCCAGATCCCCGGCCGCACTCCGGCACTCACGGCGATGACCGCCGCGACACTGGACACGCTGTCAGGTGGCCGGTTCCGGCTCGGTCTCGGCGTGTCCGGCCCGCAGGTGTCCGAGGGCTGGCACGGCGTGCGCTTCGAGAAGCCACTCGCGCGCACCCGCGAGTACGTTGCGATCGTCCGGCAGGCGTTGGCCCGCAAGGTGGTCAAGTTCGACGGGGAGTTCTTCCAGCTCCCGCTACCCGACGGCCCCGGCAAAGCGTTGCGGCTGACCGTGCACCCGGTCCGCGAGCACCTCCCGATCTACCTGGCGGCCGTCGGACCCAAGAACCTCGAGCTCGCCGGTGAGATCGCCGACGGTTGGCTGGCCATCTTCTTCTCCGCGGCGCACGCAGCTGAGTCGCTCGAGCACATCCGGGCCGGCCGAGCCAAGGTCGGGCTCACCCTCGACGGGTTCGACGTCGTGCCGACGGTGCCAGTGGTCGTGGGCACCGACCTCGAGGCCTGCGCCGCACCGGTGCGGGGCTACTCCGCGCTCTACATCGGCGGCATGGGCAGCCGCGAGAAGAACTTCTACAACCAGCAGGCCACCCGGATGGGGTACGAACAGGCCGCCATCGAGGTGCAGGACAAGTACCTCGCCCGCGACTACGACGGCGCGGCGGCAGCCGTGCCGTTTGAGTTCATCGACCAGACCTCGCTCATCGGACCCGTCGAGCGGATCGCCGACGGCATTCAGGCGTACGCGGCCGCGGGGGTCACGACACTCACGGTGTCGACGTATGCAGCAACCCTGGTCGAGCGGGTAGGTACCCTTCGTTCCGTCGTTGAAGCCGCGGAACGAGCAGGAGTCGCCGAGTGAGCTGGCTGGAAGCAATCGTCCTGGGGCTCGTCCAGGGCCTGACCGAGTTCCTCCCGATCTCGTCGACCGCCCACATCCGCATCGTCTCGGCCATGGCCGGCTGGTCCGACCCGGGGGCGGCCTTCACGGCAGTGAGCCAGCTCGGCACCGAGGCGGCGGTGCTCCTCTACTTCCGCAAGGACATCTGGCGGATCGCCTCGGCGTGGTTGCGGTCGCTGGCCCGGCCCGACGAGCGGGGCAGCCTGGACGCCCGCATGGGCTGGTACGTCATCATCGGCACGCTGCCGATCGGGCTGCTCGGCTTCGTGTTCAAGGACCAGATCGAAACCGTGGCCCGCGACCTGCGCCTCATCGCGGCGATGCTCATCCTCGTCGGGTTCGTCCTGCTGCTAGCCGACCGGGTGGGGTCCCGCAAGCACGAGCTCACCGAGCTCAACTTCGTCGACGCGCTCATCTACGGCGCTGCCCAGGCCTGCGCGCTGATCCCCGGCGTCTCGCGGTCGGGCGGCACCATCTCGGCAGGACTGTTCCGCGGGTACTCACGACCCGCTGCGACGCGCTACTCGTTCCTGCTGGCGATCCCTGCAGTGGTGATCTCGGGCCTGTTCGAGCTGCGCAAGATCGGTGACGACAAAGCGGCCGCCTGGGGCCCGACTCTCCTGGCCACGGTGATCGCCTTCGTCGTCGGGTACGCCGCCATCGCCTGGCTGCTCAAGTACATCGCCAACCACTCGTTCCTGCCGTTCGTGATCTGGCGGATCAGCGTCGGTGTGCTGGTCTTCGTGCTTCTGGGTACAGGCACGCTCACCCCCCGCTGACCCCTTTCGCCGCAAGGGTCCCCTGATGCCAATAGGCCGAGGTTCCCTTCCCATCACGACTCGCCCGCTTCGGTTCGCGCGTCTCCTGGTGGTGGCCTCGAAAGTGCGGCCTAGTGGCATCAGGGGACCCTTGTGGCGGTTGGGGGGTGTGGGTGAGGGGTTGGGTGTGGGTCGTAGGTTGGGGGCATGACGACATTGCTGCTCGTACGGCACGGGCGCACAGCCGCTAACGCCTCCGGCACCCTCGCCGGCTGGACCCCGGGGGTCCAGCTCGACGACACCGGCCGCGCCCAGGCTGAGGCACTGGGGTCCCGCCTGCTCGCACTGCCGTTGGCGGCCGTGGTCAGCAGCCCGCTCGAACGCTGCCAGGAGACGGCTGCCGCCATCATGGCCGGCCGCGATGCCGGCACGGCCACCCACTGCGACGAACGACTGGGCGAGTGCCGGTACGGCGACTGGACCGGACGTCCGCTCAAGGAGCTCGCCAAGGAGCCGCTGTGGAAGGTGGTCCAGGCGCATCCCAGCGCCGCGACGTTCCCAGGCCCCGAGGGCGAGTCGATGGCCGACATGCAGGCCCGCGCGGTGGCGGCGGTGCGGTCCTGGAACGCCGAACTCGGCCCTGACGCCACGTACGTCGCGGTCAGCCACGGCGACGTGATCAAGGCGATTCTCGCGGATGCGCTCGGTCTGCACCTGGACCTGTTCCAGCGTATCCAGGTCGACCCGTGCTCGCTCGCGGTGGTCCGCTACACCGAGCTCAGGCCGTTCGTGGTCCGCATGAACGACACCGGAGGCTCGGTCGGCTCCCTCGCCCCGGCCGCGCGCAAGGGTCGTGCCCGGAAGGCGCGTGGTTCCGCCGAGAGCGATGCCGCGGTGGGTGGGGGAGCAGGGAGCTGATCGTTCGCCTAGGGTTTCCGACATGCCTCGCGCGCTCTTCGAATACGACCCGCCGGACCGGTTCGTCGCCGGGACTGTCGGCGAGCCCGGACAGCGGACCTTCTACCTCCAGGCCAGCGGTGGTGGACGGCTGACCAGCGTCGCCCTGGAGAAGGTCCAGGTCGCTGCGCTGGCCGAGCGGGTCGACGTGATCCTCGACGAGGTTCTGCGGCTGTCCGCAGGTGCAGAGGCGCCGGCAGTGGCCCCGCAAGGGCTGGACGACCGCGCCCCCCTCGACACCCCCATCACCGAGGACTTCCGGGTCGGCACGCTCAGCCTGGCCTGGGAACCTGAGGACGAACGGCTCGTGATCGAGGCGTACGCCGTAATCGCTGACGAGGGCACGCAGGGCGGCACCGGCGACGGCACCGACGACCAGGAGACCGGTGACGGGACGGACGCCGCGGACCCTACGGATGACGCCGACCTGCTCCGGGTGCGGCTGACCGCCGGCGTCGCCCGCGCCTTCGCCAAGCGGGCGCTCGCCGTCGTCGGAGCCGGTCGTCCGGCCTGCCCGTTCTGCAACCTGCCGCTCGACCCGACCGGCCACGTGTGCCCGCGGCAGAACGGGTACCTGCGCCGGTGACCACGCTCGGCCTCGAGGCCGCCCTCGACCTGCTGGCCACCGGCGAGCTCGACGTCCAGGGGCGCATCGTCGACGCCTCGAACGCCACTCTCTACTGCGCTGTGTCGGGGAACGGGGTCGAGACCACCTGCGTCTACAAGCCGGTGGCCGGCGAACGTCCGCTGTGGGACTTCCCCGACGGCACGCTGGCCGCACGTGAGGTGGCGTCGTTCGTCGTGTCCGACGCGACCGGCTGGGATCTCGTACCCCCCACGGTGCTCCGCGACGGCCCCTTCGGCCCCGGCATGGTCCAGCTCTGGGTCGACACCGACGAGACCGTCGACCTCGGCGTCCTGGCCCGCAGCGACCACCCCGACCTGGCCCGGATGGCTGTGCTCGACGCCGTCATCAACAACGCCGACCGCAAGGGCGGCCACCTGCTGCCCACCGAGCAGGGCCGGGTCTTCGGCATCGACCACGGGGTCTGCTTCTCGGTCGAGGACAAGCTGCGCACGCTGCTGTGGCAGTGGCGTGGCGACCCGCTGTCGGATGAAGCGGTGGAGGTGCTTCAGGAGCTCCGGTCCGCCCTCGACGGTGACCTCGGGGAGCTGTTGCGGCGGTTGCTGGAGCACCGGGAGGTCCGGTCGACGACCCGGCGGATCGACCGTCTGCTCCGTGGGGGCACCTACCCGATGCCGTCGGGCGACTGGCCCGCGGTGCCCTGGCCGCCTTTCTGATCCTCGCCCCGTAGGCTCTCCGCCGTGGAGACCTGGAGCGAACCCGTTGTCCCGCGCCTTCCCGGACAGGCGCCCCCGCTGCGCGTGTACGACACCGCCGCCGGCGAGACACGTCCGGTGGCGGCGGGGCCGGTCGCACGGATGTACGTCTGCGGCATCACCCCCTACGACGCCACCCACCTCGGGCACGCAGCCACGTACGTCACGTTCGACTTGCTGAACCGGGTCTGGCGCGACGCCGGTCACGAGGTGCTCTACGTGCAGAACGTCACCGACGTCGACGACCCGCTGCTGGAGCGCGCGGTCGCGACCGGTCAGGACTGGCGCGAGATCGCGCTGCGCGAGACCGAGCTCTTCCGCTCGGACATGATGGCGCTGCGGGTGATCCCGCCGGCGCACTACATCGGCGCCGTCGAGGCGATACCGCTCGTCGTCGACCTCGTCACCCAGCTGCGTGCGGCCGGCCACGCCTATCCCGTCGAGGACGACCTCTACTTCTCGGTGCACGACGACGAAAGGTTCGGGTCGATCTCCGGGCTCGATCGCGCGCAGATGCTCGAGATCTTCGGGGAGCGGGGCGGTGACCCGGACCGGGTCGGGAAGAAGGACCCACTGGACTGCCTGCTGTGGCAGTCGGCGCGGCCGGACGAGCCCGCCTGGGACTCCGTGCTCGGTCACGGTCGGCCTGGCTGGCACATCGAGTGCACGGCCATCGCGCTGCACTACCTCGGGATGTCGTTCGACATCCAGGGGGGCGGCCGCGACCTGGTCTTCCCGCACCACGAGATGGGCGCCGCCGAGGCCCAGGTCGTCACCGGTGCGTGGCCGTACGCCCGTGGCTACGTCCATGCCGGCATGGTCGGTCTCGACGGCGAGAAGATGTCGAAGTCCCGTGGCAACCTGGTCTTCGTGTCGCGGCTGCGCCAGTCCGGCGTCGACCCGATGGCGATCCGGCTGGCGCTGCTCGGCCGCCACTACCGGGCCGACTGGGAGTGGACCGACGCCGATCTCTCTGAGGCCGAGGCCAGGCTGGACCGCTGGCGCGCGGCTGTCGACCAGCTGACCGGACCGGTCGCTGACGACCTGCTCGCGGCCGTCAGGTCGTCGTTGGCCGACGACCTCAACGCGCCGTCGGCCCTGCACGCGGTGGACCGCTGGGTGGAGGACCTCCGCCTGCACGCAGGAGCCGATCCGACGGCGCCGGGGCTGGTTCGGGACCTTGTCGACGCCCTGCTCGGGGTCAAGCTATAGCTGATCGTCAGCCGGCCGGCTGACCCACCGCTAGCGGGCCGGCCCCTCGTCGGTGCGCCGACGCAGGTAGCGCTCGAACTCCTCGGCTATCGCGTCACCGCTCGCCTCCGGCAGGTCGGCGGTGTCGCGGGCCTGCTCGAGGTTCTGGACGTACTCGCCGATCTCGGTGTCGTCGGCCGCCAGCTCGTCGACCCCGCGCTCCCAGGCGCGGGAGTCCTCCTCCAGGTCGCCGAGCGGCACGGTGACGTCGAGGAGGTCCTCGATGCGGCGCAGCAGCGCGAGCGAGGCCTTGGGTGACGGCGCGGTCGCGACGTAGTGCGGGACTGCGGCCCACACCGACACCGCGGGCAGTCCGATCCGGCCGCAGGCGGCCTGCAGCACGCCGACGATCCCGGTGGGTCCTTCGTACCGGGAGATCTCCAGACCCATGGCGGTGGCCAGCGAAGGGTCGGTGACGGTGCCCGTGACCGGGATCGGGCGGGTGTGCGGGGTGTCGGCGAGCAGCGCGCCGAGCGTGACCACGAGCTCGACGCCGAGGTCGGCCGCCAGGACGAGCAGCTCGTTGCAGAACGACCGCCACCGCATGCTCGGCTCGACCCCGTGGACGAGCACGGCGTCCCGGCCCGCCCCGGGGATCCGAGCCAGGCTCACCCGGGTGGCGGGCCAGGTGATCGAGCGGACACCGGCCTCGTCGATGACCGCGTGCGGGCGGTTGACCTGGAAGTCGTAGAACTCCTCCGGGTCGAGCTCGCCGATCGGACGCGCGTCCCAGACCTCGGCGAGGTGGACCACCGCGTCGCTCGCGGCGTCGCCGGCGTCGTTCCAGCCTTCGAAGGCGAGGATCATCACCGGGTCGACCAGCTCGGGGACCCCGTCGAGCTCGATCACGCGATCCTCCTGGGCTGGTGTCCGCGGCCGCACCAAGCAGCCAGGCCTAGGGTACGGCCTTTGACGTTTCGACCAGCGGACGCCCATCGGGTGATCCTGGGCCGGCGGCTACCCTTGGCCACACCATGACAAAGACATCGGACGCTTCCCGGTCAGCGAACCTTCGCGCAGCCCTGCGCGAGCGGGTGCTCGTCGCCGACGGAGCCATGGGCACCATGCTGCAGGCGCACGAGCTCTCACTCGACGACTTCGTCGGGCTGGAGGGCTGCAACGAGATCCTGAACGTCACCCGACCCGACGTGGTGCGGTCGGTCCACGACGCGTACTTCGCAGTCGGCGTCGACTGCGTCGAGACGAACACCTTCGGGGCCAACTTTGCCAACCTGGCCGAGTACGACATCCCTGAGCGCATCCACGAGCTGGCCGAGGCCGGTGCCCGGTTGGCCCGCGAGGTCGCCGACGGTTGGAGCACTCCCGATCGGCCGCGCTGGGTGCTCGGCTCGGTCGGGCCAGGAACCAAGCTGCCGACGCTCGGCCACGTCGCTTTCCACGAGCTGCGCGACGCCTACGCAATCCAGGCGGCCGGGATGATTGCCGGTGGCGTAGACGCGGTGCTGATCGAGACGGCCCAGGACCTCCTGCAGGCCAAGGCGTCGATCATCGGCACCAAGCGGGCGATCGCGGCCGCGGGCGTCGACCTGCCCGTCTTCGTCCAGGTGACGGTCGAGACCACCGGCACCATGCTGCTCGGCACCGAGATCGGTGCCGCGCTGACCGCGCTCGAACCGCTCGGCATCGACGCCATCGGGCTCAACTGCGCGACCGGTCCGGCCGAGATGAGCGAGCACCTGCGCCAGCTCGCACGGCTCGCCCGGGTCGAGCTCAGCTGCATGCCGAACGCGGGTCTGCCGATCCTGGGAGCCGACGGTGCACAGTACCCGCTCACTCCGGTCGAGCTCGCCGATGCCCTCGACGTGTTCACTCGCGACTACGGCCTGTCGCTCGTCGGCGGCTGCTGCGGCACCACCCCGGAGCACCTGCGTCAGGTCGTCGAGCGGGTCGGCGGGCGAGCCGTAACCCGCCGGCGACCACGGCCCGAGCCGGGCGTCGCCTCGCTCTACGTCTCCGTCCCGTTCCGGCAGGACACCGCCTACCTCTCGATCGGTGAGCGGACGAACGCGAACGGGTCGCGGGCCTTCCGCGACGCGATGCTGGCCGAGGCGTGGGACGACTGCGTCGACATCGCCCGTGACCAGACGCGCGACGGCGCTCACGTGCTGGACGTCTGCGTCGACTACGTCGGCCGCGATGGCGTGGCCGACATGAAGGCCTTGGCGAGCCGGTTCGCGACTGCGTCGACCCTCCCGCTCGTCCTCGACTCGACGGAGCCGGAGATCGTCGAGGCGGGCCTCGAGATGCTCGGGGGTCGCGCCACCGTCAACTCGGTCAACTACGAGGACGGCGACGGTCCGGGATCGCGGATCGCCCGCATGATGCCGCTCGTACGCGAGCACGGTGCCGCAGTCGTGGCGCTGACGATCGACGAGCAGGGTCAGGCCCGCACTTCGGAGTGGAAGGTACGGGTCGCGACCCGGCTGATCGAGGACCTCACGACCAACTGGGGCATGCGGGTCGAGGACATCATCGTCGACTGCCTGACCTTCCCGATCGCCACCGGCCAGGAGGAGACCCGCCGCGACGGTATCGAGACGATCGAGGCGATCCGCGAGGTCAAGCGGCTGCACCCCACCGTGCAGACCACGCTCGGGGTGTCCAACGTGTCGTTCGGCCTCAATCCGGCCGCCCGCATGGTGCTCAACTCGGTCTTCCTCGCCGAGTGCGTCAAGGCGGGCCTCGACTCGGCGATCGTGCACTCGGCCAAGATCCTGCCGACCTCGCGGATCCCGGACGAGCAGCGCCAGGTCGCGCTCGACCTCGTCTACGACCGGCGCACCCCCGCGACCGACGACAGCCTGGCGTACGACCCGCTTCAGCGCTTCCTGGACCTGTTCGAAGGCGTTGACCCGGCGGCGATGCGGGCCACCAAGGCGCAGGAGCTCGCGGCGCTACCGCTGTTCGAGCGGCTGGAGCGGCGGATCGTCGACGGCGAGCGGTCCGGGCTGACCGAGGACCTCGACGAGGCCCTCAAGGCCCGGCCGGCACTCGAGATCGTCAACGACACCCTGCTGTCGGGTATGCGCGTGGTGGGAGAGCTCTTCGGGTCCGGTCAGATGCAGCTGCCGTTTGTGCTGCAGTCGGCAGAGGTGATGAAGGCCGCGGTGGCGCACCTCGAGCCCCACATGGAGCGCAGCGCCGACGAGGGCAAGGGCACGATCGTGCTGGCGACCGTCCGCGGCGACGTGCACGACATCGGCAAGAACCTCGTCGACATCATCCTCAGCAACAACGGCTACACGGTGGTCAACCTCGGCATCAAGCAGCCGATCAACTCGATCATCGAGGCGGCGGAGCAGCACCAGGCCGACGTGATCGGCATGTCGGGGCTGCTCGTGAAGTCCACGATGATCATGAAGGAGAACCTCGAGGAGCTGAACCAACGAGGGAGCGCGGCGCGGTGGCCGGTCATCCTCGGCGGCGCGGCCCTGACCCGGGCCTACGTCGAGCAGGACCTCGCGGCCGTCTACGACGGTGAGGTCCGCTACGCACGGGACGCCTTCGAGGGGCTGCGGCTGATGGATGCGGTCGTCGCGCACAAGGCGTCCGGGGGCGGGAGCCTCGCCGACGCGCTTCCTGCGCGCCGCGAAAGGCTGGTGCGCACACCCGTCCGGCCGATCGAGACCGCGCCCGAGCAGATGCCGGCCCGTTCGGACGTCGCCACGGGCAACGCGGTGCCGGTGCCGCCGTTCTGGGGCGACCGGCTCGTCAAGGGCGTGGCGCTGGCCGACTACTCCGCGTTCCTCGACGAGCGCGCGCTCTTCCTCGGACAGTGGGGGCTCAGGCCCGGTCGCGGTGCCGATGGGGTCTCGTACGAAGAGCTGGTCGAGACCGATGGCCGGCCGCGGCTGCGGATGTGGCTGGACCGGATCAAGACCGAGAACATGCTCGAGGCGGCGGTCGCGTACGGGTACTTCCCCTGCGTGAGCGAAGGCGACGACCTGGTCGTCCTGTCCGACCCGAACGATCCGCATTCGGCCGAGCGGGCCAGGTTCACTTTCCCGAGGCAGCGGCGTGACCGGCACCTGTGCCTGTCGGACTTCTTCAGGTCCCGCGACTCCGGTGAGGTCGACGTCATCGCGTTCACGGTCGTGACCATGGGCAACCGGATCTCCGCGGTCGCGAACGAGCTGTTCGCGAAGGACGCGTACCGCGACTACCTCGAGCTTCATGGGTTGTCGGTTCAGCTCACCGAGGCGCTGGCGGAGTACTGGCACGGCCGGGTGCGATCCGAGTTCGGCTTCGGGTCCGAGGACGACCCCGACCTCGACGCTGTGTTCCGGCAGGGCTACCGAGGGTCGCGGTACTCCTTCGGCTACCCCGCCTGCCCTGACCTGGAGGACCAGAGGCACCTGATGGCGCTGCTGGACCCGGGCCGCATCGGGGTGCTGCTCTCCGAGGAGTTCCAGCTGCACCCGGAGCAGTCCACCTCGGCGCTGATCGTCCACCACCCCGAGGCGAAGTACTTCAATGCCCGCTGATGTCGATGCCCGCTGAGCTCCAAGCCGTCCTGTTCGACATGGACGGTCTGCTGGTCGACACCGAGCACGGGTGGGGCGTGGTCGAGCTCGAGGTCATGGCCTGGCTGGGCAGCACGGTCTGGACCGACGCGGACAAGGCCGCCGTCGTCGGCGGCCCGCTACCGCTGTCCGCGCAGTACATGGCCGAGCGCGCCGGCACGACCGTGCCGTGGCAGGAGATCGAGGAACGCCTCGTGGACGGCATGGCCGACCTGCTGCGCGCCGGTGCCGACCACCGGCCGGGCGCGGGTCCGCTGCTCGACGACCTGATGCAGCACGGCGTGCCGACCGGCCTGGTGTCGTCGTCACCGCGCCGCCTGGTCGATGCGGTCCTGGCGTCGGTGGGCGGCGAGCACTTCGCCATCACCCTTGCCGGTGACGAGGTGACGCGTACCAAGCCGTTCCCCGACCCTTACCTCATGGCCTGTGCCACCCTCGGGGTCGACCCGGCGCGCACGATCGTGCTGGAGGACAGCCCGGTCGGCATTGCCGCGGCCGAGGCAGCGGGGTGCGTGGTCGTCGGCGTGCCGTTCGTCGTGCCGCTGGAGCCGGCCCGACGCCGGCACGTGGTGGGCTCCCTGAACGACCTCAGCACGCTCCGACTGCGCACCCTGCTCGCAGCCACGCCCGACTGAGCCGCGGGTCGGTTACTCCGTCGCGATGGCCTGCAGCACGTCGAGCCGCGCTGCGCGCGAGGCCGGCCACAGCGCCGCCAGCACGCCGACCAGACCGGACGTGAGCAGGACGACGACGAGCAGCGACCACGGCACGGCCAGCACGGTGATGCCGTCCTTGACCAGTGCGCGCTGAAGGGCCGCGCCGAACGCGACCCCGAGCACCAGGCCCAGCAGCGCGCCGAAGACCGACAAGGTGATCGACTCGAGCCGGATCATCCGACGCAGCTGCCGGCGGGTCGTCCCGAGGGCTCGGAGCAGCCCGATCTCGCGGGTGCGCTCGACCACCGACAGGGCGAGGGTGTTGACGATCCCGAGAATGGCGATGAACACAGCCAGCGCGAGCAGCAGGAACACGATCGCCAGGAGCTGGTTCACGCGGTCCCTGATCTGCGCCTTGAACTGGCTCTGATCCAGCACCTGGACGGTCGGGTAGGCCGCCAGCGCGGCGTCGATCTTGGTGCGTACCTGGGCTGGATCGGCATCCTTCGACGCTTTGACGTAGACCGCCCGGTCCTGCGGCTCGATCCCCGCTGCGGCGAGCAGCGCGGACGAGACGATCGGACCGTTCAAGGCGTCCTGCGACGAGTAGATGCCGACCAGCGTGAGCGTGCGGGGGCCGCTGGAGAGGATGGCCTTGACCGGCGACCCGACCGCGAGGTTGTCGGCGGTCGCCTGGCCGTCGTCGACGATGAGACCGTCCGCGCCCAGCGCGTCCAACGAGCCGGCCTTCATGTCGACGGTGAGCACCTGGTTGATCGTCGCAGGATCGACGGCCCTGACGATCGACTGCTTGCCGTTGATCAGCACCGGCAGGGCCTGGACCCGGGAGACCACTGCCACCCCGGGGATCGCTGCGAGGTCCTTGGCGACCTGCGGCGCGAACGGCTCTCGGGCCGCGTTGAGCACGGCGAAGTCAGCCTTGATCTGCTGGTCGATCACAGCGTCGGTCGACGCCGTCGTCGAGCTGGCCAGCACCCCGATCCCGCTGACCAGGGCAATGCCGATCATGAGCGCCGTGGCGGTCGACGCCGTACGCCGTGGGTTGCGCTGTGCGTTCTCGACCGCGATCCGGCCGGTCGTGCCGTAGAGGCGACGAATAGGAGCACCGATGACGCCGACGACGCGGGTGCTGATCGACGGGCCGAGGACGATCACCCCGCTGAAGACCAGCAGGCAGCCGACCGCGACGGCCTGCGAGCTGGGTTCGGCGCGGGTCAGCGCGTAGCCGACCACCAGCGCCCCGAGAAGGGCGATCGACACCCCGGTGAGCAGGCGCCGACGCAGCGACTTGTGCGGGACCGAGATGTCAGTGCGCAACGCGGCCACTGGGGGAATCCGGGCGGCCCGACGTGCGGGAACGTACGCGGCGAGCAGGGTGACGAGGACCCCCACCGAGTACGCGGCGACGACCGTGGTGGTCGACAGCACCAGCGACCCCGCGGGGAGGTCGACACCGGCCGCGGCGAACACAGCCTTGAGGCCCATGGCGAGCAACAGGCCCACGCCGAGGCCCAGGGTGGACCCCACGAGACCGACGGCCAGTGCCTCGACCAGGACCGACGTGGTGACCTGGCGCCGGCTCGCGCCGATCGCTCGAAGCAGCGCGAGCTCGCGAGTGCGCTGCGCGACGAGCATCGAGAACGTGTTGACGATCAGGAACGAGCCGACCACGAGGGCGATACCCGCGAACACGAGCAAGAAGATGCTGATGAACTTCAGACTGTCGGTGATGCTGGCCGCCTGTTTGTCGGCGGCCGCCTTGCCCGTCTGCACAGAGAGCGTCTGAGTCGAGCCGGCGAGGCTGGTCGTGACCCGTTCGGCGAGCTGCTGCTGGGTCACCCCGTCGACGGCCTTGAGGCTGATGCCGGTGAAGACGTCGCGGCCGCCGACCAGGAGCTGCTGGGACGTGCGCAGGTCGAACGCCGCGATGGACGCCCCGGCGAGGTTCCCCGAGGTGCCGTACTGGAAGACGCCGACGATGGTTGCCGTACGGTTGCCCGCCGGGGTCACCAGGCGCACCTGGTCGCCGAGTCGGAAGGCACCCTTCTTCATCGACTCGGAGTCGAGTGCGACTTCGGTCGACGCGGCGGGTGCGCGCCCCTCGACCGGCCGGTACGGAGACAGGTCGGGGTCGTCGGAGTAGGTCGACCCGAAGGCCGGCGCCTGCGCAGAGCCCAGCACCTTGCCGTCTTTGCCGACGACGCTCACGCCGGCCGCGAACACCGAACCCAGCGCCCGCGCCACCCCCGGAACGCCAGTCACGGTCTTGAGAACCGACGCCGGCAGGGTGAGGCTGGCATCCGGGGGACCGTCCGGGCGGGCCAGGGTCTGGTCAGGCTCGACGACGACGTCCGGGCTGACCTGGGTGAAGAGCTGGGTGAAGGTCTTGCTCAACGTGTCGGTGAAGATCAGGGACCCGGAGACGAACGCGACCCCGAGGATGACGGCGACGGCGGTGAGCGCAAGCCTGAGCTTGTGCGCGAGGAGGCTGCGAAGCGAAGCGCGCAACATCAGCCGGCCACCGGTCCGGTCTGGTCGAGCCGCTTCATCTGCTCGAAGACGCTCTCGGCGGTGGGATCGGCCATGTCCTGGACCACCTTGCCGTCTGCGAGGAAGATCACGCGATCGGCGTACGAAGCTGCCTTCGGGTCGTGCGTGACCATTACGACGGTCTGCTGCAGCGTGGTCACGGACGTACGGAGAAAGCTGAGGACCTCGGTGCCGGACCGGGAGTCGAGGTTGCCGGTGGGCTCGTCGGCGAAGATCACCTGGGGCCGCGACGCGAGGGCTCGGGCACAGGCGACCCGCTGCTGCTGGCCGCCGGAGAGCTCGGCCGGTCGGTGGGTCAGCCGGTCCCGCAGCCCGAGGGTGTCGATGACGGAGTCGACCCAGGCCCGGTCAGGCGTCCTCCCAGCGATGTCCATCGGCAGGGTGATGTTTTCCAGGGCGTTGAGTGTCGGGAGCAGGTTGAAGGCCTGGAAGATGAAGCCGACCTGGTCGCGGCGCAACCGGGTCAGCTCTTTGTCGCCGAGCGCGGTCAGGTCGGCGGACCCGATGAAGACGCGGCCGGACGTCACCGAGTCGAGCCCGGCCAGGCAGTGCATCAGGGTGGACTTGCCCGAGCCGGAGGGTCCCATGATTGCGGTGAACTCACCCCGGGCCAGGTCGACCGTCACGTCGTCGAGGGCCACCACGCGCGTCTCGTCCGAGCCGTACACCTTGGTCAGGCCTTCAGCGCGGGTAGCAGCTGTCGTGAGGGAGGACTGGACTGGTTCGAGAGCGGGCGTCGATGACATGCCCTGACCCTAGGCGAGTGACGCCTAAGGACCCGTCAGGGATTCCCCGGAACTGACCCTGAAACCTGCCCTGGATCTGCCTGCGGACCCGCGCCGGGGACGGGGAGCGCAGGAAGCACACCGCCCCACGCCGGGCAGCGCGCCTTGTGGTCGCACCAGTCGCAGAGCCTGGACGGGCTCGCTCGCCAGTCCCCTGACTCGGTGGCCCGGTCGATCGCCTCCCAGATCGCCTGGACCTTGGCCTGGGTGCCGCGCAGGTCGGCCTCGTCGGGCTCGTAGGTAAGGGTCTCGCCGCTGCCGAGGTAGAGCAGCTGGAGCAGTCGCGGGACCCGGCCGTACAGCCGCCAGAGCACGAGCGCGTAGAAGCGCATCTGGAACATCGCTTTCGCCTCGAACCCGGGGGAGGGGGCCCGACCGGTCTTGTAGTCGACCACCCGCATCTCACCGGAGGGGGCGACGTCGAGCCGGTCGACGAACCCGCGTAGGACGAGCCCGGACTCGAGCTCGACCTCGACCCTGAGCTCGCGCTCGGCCGGTTCCAGCCGCTGCGGGTTCTCGAGGGCGAAGTAGCGCTCGAGCAGCAGCCCGGCGTCGGCCAGGAAGGCGGGCAGGTCGTCCGCACCCTCCTGTGCGGCCTCGTCCGCGACCAGCAGCGCGGCCAGCTCGGGCTCGGCCTCGAGGAGCACGGCCCACTCCGGGCCGACCATCGATCGCGCCGCCTCGAGCGTGCGGTCGCCGGCAGGCAGGTCGAAGAGCCGCTCGAGCACGGAGTGGACGACTGTGCCACGGGTCGCGGCCGGACTTGGCGCCTCGGGAAAGCGGTCGATGACCCGGAAGCGGTAGAGCAACGGGCAGGTCAGGAAATCACCTGCGCGGGACGGCGACAGGGAAGCCGGCGGCGGGCCGGGCTGGATCGTCAGGAGAGGCACCTCTGGTAACGCGGTCATGGCGCCGACTGTAGGCCAGGCGGCCGACAGTTCTGGGGCAGCGACGGTTACAGTCGTCCGGTGGCGACGATGGGTTCGGGCGGCGGCCTGCGAGTCGGCCGGTTCCTCGGGATCCCCATCCACGCCGACGTCTCCTTGTTCATCACGGCCGCCATCGTCGCACTGGCCTTCCTGCCCCGGCTGGAGCAGGTCGACGCCGGCATCGGCTCCAGCAAGTACCTCCTGGCCGGCGGGTTCGCTCTTGCGCTGTACGCGTCGATCCTGGTGCACGAGCTCGCTCACGCCGTGGTGGCCCGTGCTTTCGGGCTGCCGGTCCGGTCGGTGTCGTTGTCGATGCTCGGCGGGCTGACGACGCTCGACCGCAGGGCCGAGACCCCCGGCCGCGGCTTCGCCATCGCCGGGGCGGGGCCGGCTGCGACGCTGGTCATCGCCCTCGTGAGCTGGCTCGGCCTGCAGGCCGCACCCGACGGCTCGGTCGCCGGGCTGATCCTCTTCCAGCTGACCGCCTCCAACGTCATCGTCGGGATCTACAACCTGCTGCCCGGACTCCCGCTCGACGGCGGCAGCATGCTCGCCGACGTCGTCTGGAAGGTGACGGGCAACGAGCTGGCGGGCCAGGTCGTGGCGGGTCAGGTCGGTCGCGGGGTCGCCGTGCTGACGGCGGCGTCCCCGTTCCTGCTCGGCGCTGCGCGCGGGAGTGCACCCGACTCGATCTTCGTCATCTGGGCCGCCGTGATCGGCTACTTCCTCTGGGCCGGTTCGACCAGCGCGCTGCGGGCGGCCAAGGTCCGGGACCGGCTCGCGCGGCTCAACCTGCGCAACCTGGTCCGGTCGGCGTACGAGGTCGACGGAGGGTTGCCGCTCGCCGAGGCGCTGCGGCAGCTCACCGAGAACGGCGCCAGGGCGCTGGTCGTCGTCGACAGCAACGGGTACGCGACCGCGTTGGTCAACGAAGCCGCCGTGTCGGCCGTGCCCGAGGTGCGACGGCCCTGGGTCACGGTTCGAGAGGTGGCGCGGGCGCTTGTCCCCGAGATGGTGCTGCGGGACGACCTCGTCGGCGATGCGCTGCTCGACGCTCTTCGAGTGGTTCCCAGCAGCGAGTACCTCGTCGTCCGCGGCGACGGCTCGGTGGTGGGCGTCCTGGCGACGTCGGACCTCAACGCCGCCCTGAGCCAGACCTGACCCGCGACCCGGGTACCGTGGCCAAGTGGCCGAGCGATCGCTGGAACTGACCAAGAACCCGGACGGCACGTTCTCCGCGACCTTCGACGACGCACGTGCGGCGGTTCAGGTGTCGAGCTGGGCCGAGATCCGTCGGCTGCGAGTCCGGCACCGGCTCAGCGACCACTGGACTGCGGGTGACCACGCGGAGTTCGTCGCCGAGCACGGGCACCCGTTCGCCGACTGGTGGGCCGGGCTGTCGCCGGAGTGCCGTTCCGCACTGCTGGCAGCACCGGCGGGCCCGATCCCTGCGGAGTTCGCCGAAGAGCTGCGTCGGTCGTTGCGGCACGAGCTCGGCCGCGACGGGCTGCGCGTCGAGGGCTCGTTCTTCACCCCCGAGGTCCGCGCGTTCCTGGCCGAGCAGGCCGGTAGCGTGGCCCCCCGTGACTGAAGCCCTGCCCGGCCCGACAGGGGCCGCGCGTCGTCGCGGTCCGCTCCGGGAGGGTGACCGGGTCCAGCTCACCGACCCCAAGGGGCGCAAGCACACCATCACGCTCACGCCCGGCAAGGAGTTCCACACGCACAAAGGGATTCTTCAGCACGACGAGCTGATCGGGTCACCGGAGGGTGTCGTCGTGACGACGGTGGGCGGCACCGAGTACCTCGCGCTGCGTCCGCTGTACGCCGATTTCGTCCTGTCGATGCCCCGTGGTGCAGCCGTCGTCTACCCCAAGGACGCCGGCCAGATCGTCACCCTGGCCGACATCTACCCGGGTGCCACGGTGGTCGAGGCGGGTGTCGGATCCGGTGCCCTGACCTGCGCGCTGCTTCGCGCGGTCGGAGACCTCGGCGCGGTCCACTCCTTCGAGCGTCGCCCCGACTTCGCCGAGATCGCCCGAAGCAATGTCGAGATGTTCTTCGGAGACCCGCACCCGGCCTGGACCCTGACCGTAGGAGACCTGCAGGAGCAGCAGCTGCCCGCCGGTGTCGACCGGGTGGTTCTCGACATGCTCGCCCCTTGGGAGTGCCTGGACGTCGCCGCGTCCGCCCTCACGCCCGGGGGCGTCGTGATCGCGTACGTCGCTACGACGACCCAGCTGTCCCGCACGGTCGAGGACCTGCGCGCGCACGGCAACTTCACCGAGCCGGAGGCCTGGGAGTCGATGGTGCGGGGTTGGCACGTCGAGGGTCTCGCCGTCCGCCCGGACCACCGCATGGTCGGCCACACCGGCTTCCTCGTCCGGTCGCGTCGGTTGGCCGACGGCGTGGAGCCGCCGGTTCGACGCAAGCGTCCGGCGAAGGCGGCAGCCGAGGCGGGCGCCGTCTCGAACCCGTCCGTCTCGACCGCCGCGAGTTAGTGCGCCCTCGCGCATCCAGCCGGGGCCGGTGCAGGCCGAGACAGTAGGAACACGCCGACTCAATCTCCGGGTAGCGATTTCTGGAGCCGAAGGTAGGGTCGAACTGACCGCACTGCGGGAGGGTGACTCATGACCGGCTACGACGACGAGGCGCGCGCGACGCTGCGCTCACTCCACGAGCGGCTTGCCGCGAAGGAGGCCGAGCTCGAGGCTGCGCAAGCCCGTGGCGAACGCATGGCCACGACGCTTCGCGACGCCCGCGACCAGATCCTCGCGCTGAAGGAGGAGATCGACCGGCTGGCTCAGCCGCCATCCGGCTTCGGAGTCTTCCTCGAGCGGTACGACGACGACACGGTCGACATCGTGACCGCCGGACGCAAGCTGCGCGTCGCTGTCAGCCCGTCCATCGACCTGGACGAGCTGCGCCGCGGTCAGGAGGTGATGCTCAACGAGGCGATGAACGTGATCCGCGCCATGGCGTTCGAGCGCATCGGCGAGGTCGTCATGCTGAAGGAGATCCTCGAGGACGGCGAGCGCGCGCTCGTCCTGGGTCACACCGACGAGGAGCGCGTGGTCAGGCTGGCCGCGACGCTCGACGACGCCCCGCTGCGGGCAGGCGACTCGCTCCTGCTGGAGCCGCGGTCCGGTTACGTCTACGAGCGGATCCCGAAGTCGGAGGTCGAGGAGCTCGTCCTCGAAGAGGTGCCCGACATCGACTACCACGACATCGGTGGCCTGGGCCCGCAGATCGAGTCGATCCGCGACGCCGTCGAGCTGCCGTATCTGCACCCCGAGCTGTTCCGCGAGCACAAGCTCAAGCCACCCAAGGGGATCCTGCTCTACGGTCCTCCCGGTTGCGGCAAGACGCTGATCGCGAAGGCGGTCGCCAACTCGCTGGCCAAGAAGGTCGCCGAACGCACCGGACGGCCCGAGGGTCGCTCGTTCTTCCTCAACATCAAAGGCCCCGAGCTGCTCAACAAGTACGTCGGCGAGACCGAGCGGCACATCCGCCTAGTCTTCCAGCGGGCTCGGGAGAAGGCCTCCGAGGGCACCCCGGTCATCGTGTTCTTCGACGAGATGGACTCGCTGTTCCGCACCCGCGGCTCGGGCGTCTCGTCCGACGTCGAGAACACCATCGTGCCCCAGCTGCTGAGCGAGATCGACGGGGTCGAGAGCCTGGAGAACGTCCTGGTCATCGGAGCGTCGAACCGCGAGGACATGATCGACCCCGCCATCCTGCGGCCCGGTCGGCTCGACGTGAAGATCAAGATCGAGCGCCCCGACGCCCAGGCGGCCAGCGACATCTTCTCGAAGTACCTCACCGACGACCTGCCGCTGCACGCGGACGACCTGGCTGAGAACGACGGCTCTGCGTCCGCCGCCTGCGCCGCGATGATCCAGCGCGCCGTCGAGGCGATGTACACCGAGACCGAGGAGAACCAGTTCCTCGAGGTCACGTACGTCGGAGGTGACAAGGAGGTCCTGTACTTCAAGGACTTCAACTCCGGGGCGATGATCGAGAACATCGTGTCGCGGGCCAAGAAGATGGCGATCAAGGACCTCCTCGACCGCGGCCAGCGAGGCATCCGGGTCTCCCACCTCCTCGACGCGTGCCTGGACGAGTTCAAGGAGAACGAGGACCTGCCCAACACCACCAATCCGGACGACTGGGCCAGGATCTCGGGCAAGAAGGGCGAGCGGATCGTGTTCATCCGCACCCTGGTCCAGGGCAAGAAGGGCACCGAGGCCGGCCGTCAGATCGACAACGTCTCCAACACCGGCCAGTACCTCTAGCCGGCAGTCCTGCCGCTCCAGAGCTGGTCGCGGCCGAGCAGGTCGGCAAGGTCGGCGTTGGGCTGCCGGAAGGTCGCCTCGAGCAGCGAGCGAGCCGGCTCGGGCACGGCGCTTCCGGCACCGGGGTTGTGCACCTCGAACGCCGGTGGCCGCGACGGGCGCAGGCCGAGGAAGGCGAGGGTCTCGTCCCAGACGTCCTTCGGTCGCTCGAAGAGGTCTTCGGCGCGCAGGACGAGCAGCTGCTCGTGTGGGTAGCACGCGAGCCAGGCCTGCAGCTGGTCGGCGTAGCGGCCGCGCGCGACGTACGAGTGGTAGCGATGTCCAGGATGCGTGGCACCGGGGCCGCCGGCCGCGAACGTCCGTTCGGCCCCGGCCAGGCGGGTCGGCTCCGCCGCCAAGGCGTCGTCGAAGCTCAGCGGCTCACGGCCGGCCTGCACCTCGTGGCGGTAGTGCGACCACGCCCGCTCGACCGGGTCGCGCAGCACGGCGATCAGCTTGGCCGTGGGGATCAGCGCCCGGGCCCGGGCCGGAGCCTGCGGGTGGAACAGGTAGTAGGGGCTCGCCTCGCCGGTGAGCACGGTGCGCCCGCCCCGGGCGGCAAGCAGGCGCGCACCGGCCAGCGGGAACATCGACCGGTACCAACCGGCGCCGCGGTCGTAGTTGACGTCGAAGAAGTGGACCTCCTTGCGTGCGGCCGGCAGGACGTCGGGGTGCGCGCAGAGGTACGCGTAGAGGCTGGTCGTTCCCGCCTTCTGGGCGCCGAGGATCACGAAGTCGGGCAGCACCCGTGCCGGAGCGGTCAACCGTCGGGTCCGGTAGCGCACCGGGCGGGCCCACTGGCGCACCCGCGAACCCGACGGAACCCTCGGCAACGCTGCTCCTTCCGGGTGACTCGCGACACGGCGCGCGCGGCTTCGGGCCACTGTACGCAGAGCCGGACAGGTGCATTCCGTAGGCTGGACCTTTCGCACGAGACCCGACGGACCCCTCCGACGGTCCGACGGACACGCACGAAAGGGCATCCATGGAGATCCGCCAGTACGTCCGCGGCCTGCTGAGCCGGTTGTGGATCGTGGTGCTCCTGATGCTGCTCGCGGGCGGCGCCGCCTATGCCGCCGTCCGCGACACCAAGGACGCCTACGCCGGCACGGTCAACGTCACGGTTCCGGCCACGCAGGCACTCACCGCAGGGGCGAACGGTCAGTACATCGCGAACTTCCAGGCCGGGATCAACAGCAACAGCGTGCTCGACAAGGTGGCCTCCGACACGGGGGAGTCGACCGACGCCCTGGATGCCGGGCTGAGCACCAACCAGCTCGGCAACTCCAGCTTCATCTCGGTGACCTACGTCAACCGGGACGCCAACAAGGCCGAGGCGGTCGCCAAGGCGGCGGCGACCCGCACGTCCGAGTTGCTGGCCGCACCCGCGATCGCCCAGCAGAAGGCGATCGAGAGCAGTGCGCAGAAAGCGCTCGACGACGCGACCGCCGCCGCGAAGACCGCGCAGGGCGCGCTCGACGCGTTCACGAAGAAGAACGGTCGGGTGGAGTCGGAGCTGAACGGTGCCCAAGCCCAGGTCACCCAGTTGATCGTGAGCCAGCAGGTGCAGATCTCGAGCGGTCGCGGCACCACCAACTACAGCCTGCTGATCGCGAAGTCCGCAGCTGAGGTGGCCAGACTGCAGCCGCTGGTCACTCAGTACGACGCGCTCGACCGCGCAGCCAGCACCGCCGGTGTCGCAGCGCAGGGCGCGAACGCCCGCCTGGTGTCTACGATCGGCGACCTCGCCGTCGCATCCGCACCGCCGTTGATCGATGAGGCGACCCACGTCCTGCAGCCCAAGAAGACCGTCATCATCAAGACGGTGGCGGTCGCCGCCGGGCTCGCGTTCGTGCTGGGCTTCGCCCTGATCCTGCTGATCGAGTTCCTGCTGGCCACCCGCCGCGCGGCGCCTGCGGCGACCCCGGCGTCGGCGCCGCGCAGCACGCTGACGCCGAGCGTGCCCTACGTCGACTGACGTCGTCGTCAGCCGTAGAACCCGGACCGGAGCAGCTCGGTGAGCTCCACCAGCAACGGCATCCGCGGGTTGGTCCGGTTGCTCACGTCGAGCAGGGCGGTCATCGCGAGCTGAGGCAGGGCCTCGAGGAACTCCGCCTCACCGACGCCCGCCTCGGCCAGGGTCCGTGGCATGTCGACCGTGCGCAGGAGGTCGTCGACGGCCTGGAACAACCGAGCGCGGCTCTCGTCCGGCTCCCGTCCGCCGAAGATGACCCGGCCGAGCAGCGCGTACTTGTCCGGTGCCACGTACGCGGAGTAGCCCGGAGCCGGCATGAACTTCGTCGGCAGCGCGGCGTTGTAGCGCAGTACGTGCGGCAAGAAGATCCCGTTGGCCCTGCCGTGCGCCAGGCCGAACTTCGCGCCGACCGCGTGCGCCAGTGCGTGGTTCGTCCCGACGAACGCGTTGGAGAACGCCAGTCCGGCGATGGTGGCCGCGTTAGCCATGTCGGTGCGTGCCGGGACGTCGCTGCCGTCCGCGAACGCCCGCGGCAGCGCGTCGAAGATCAACCGGGCTGACTGGACGCAGAAGGCTTCGGTGTACGGCGACGCGAAGATCGACACCACGGCCTCGAGGGCGTGCGTCAGGGCGTCGACGCCGCTGTCGGCGGTGATGGTCGGCGGCAACGACAGGGTGAGCAGGGGGTCGACGATCGCGATGTCCGGCACCAGCGAGTAGTCGACGAGCGTCAGCTTGCTCGAGCCGACCGTGACCACCGCGGCGGGGGAGACCTCGGAACCGGTCCCGGAGGTCGTGGGGATCGCCACCAGGCGGATCCGGTGCGGTTGCTTGGAGTACTCGGCGACCCGCTTGCGCGGGTCGAGGAAGGGCAGGGTCAGCTCTGCCAGCGTCTTCTCGGGCTGTTCGTGGAACAGCCTCATCGCCTTCGCCGCGTCGATCACCGAGCCACCACCCACCGCGACGATGAGGTCCGGCCGGATCCGGTCGATCATGTCCACACCGCGGCGGATCACCGCTTCGTCGGGCTCGGGCTGCACCTCGCTGAACACGTGCACGTGGTCCGAGCGCAGCCGCGCCCGGATCAGGTCGACGACTCCCCGGTGCTCGGTGAGGGCGTCGGTCACGACGACGACGGCCTTGGCGTCGAGCTCGCGGAGGTTCTCCAGCGCTCCGGCATTGAAGTACGAGTTGGCCGGCACCCGGAACCACTGCGGCGGTGTCCGACGGCGGGACACGGTCTTGATGTTGAGGAGCTGCCGGTAGTTGATGTTTTCGGTCGTGCTCGACCCACCCCACGTGCCACAGCCGAGCGAGAAGGTCGGGGTGAGGTTGTTGTAGATCCCGCCGAGAGCTCCGACGGCGGTCGGGGCGTTGACGAGGATCCGCCCGGTTCGGACAGCCAGGCTGTAGGCGCTGATCACCGCGTCGTCGGTGGCGTAGATCGCCGAGGTGTGACCCAGGCCGCCGTGCTCGGTAACGAGAACCGCGACGTCGATCGCATGCTGCTCGGATCGCGCGCGGACCAGCCCGAGCACCGGCATGAGCTTCTCCAGGACCAACGGGTGCGCGGCCAAGGCGTCGAGATCGGCCGGCAGGGGCGCCAGCAGGACCTTGGTACCGGGGCCCGCTTCGATGCCGGCCCGACGCGCCAGCTCGGGCGCGGACTGGCCCAGGGCGTTGAGGTTCACCTTGTCGCAGCCGCCGAACGCAAAGGCAGCCAGTCGTTCGGTCTCGTCGTCGCTGAGTACGAGAGCGCCCATCCGTTCGAACTCCGCGACCATCTCGTCATAGACGCTGTCGTCGATGATGCAGGTCTGCTCGGCGGGACAGATCAGTGACGCGTCGAACGTCTTGGAGATCAGGATGTCGACGACCGCACCGCGCAGGTCGGCCGTGTGATGGATGTAGACAGGTGCGTTGCCGGGGCCCACCGACAGGCCCGGTTTGCCGGCCGCGTTCGCCAGGGCCACGATCTTGGGACCCCCGGTCACCCAGATGAAGTCGACGCCCGGGTGCTTGAACAGGTAGTGCGTGACCTCGTGCGCCGCGTCCGGGATGACCTGGAGCGCACCCACCGGGAGCCCAGCCGCCTCGGCCGCCGCACGGAGCACCGCCACGGTCTCCACGCAGGAGCGGATCGCAAGCGGGGACGGCCGGAACAGGACCGCGTTGCGGGTCTTGGCCGCAACGATGGCCTTGTAGAGCACGGTGGAAGTCGGGTTGGTGATGGGGGTGATCGCCAGGACCACGCCGATCGGTTCGGCGACGTAGACGATGTTGCGCTCGACGTCCTCGTCGATCACCCCGACCGAGCGCTTGTCCTTGAGGTAGTCGTACAGGAACTCGGTCGCGACGTAGTTCTTCACCACCTTGTCCTCGAAGACGCCGAACCCTGTCTCCTCAATGGCTATGCGCGCCAGTTCGGGTGCGGCCCGCACTCCGGCGCTGACCATGGCCAGGACGATTGCGTCGACCTGCTGCTGGTCGAGGCGTCGCAACTGCTCAGCAGCGGTGCAGGCCACGGCCACCATCTGGTCGACCTGGTCGCGTCGTTGATCGGTGAGAACGGCTGGTGACTTGGGCATCGCGCACTCCACGTGCCGGGCCGCCTGGTGCGGGCATCCGGCTGCAGCCCACTGTTCGCGCCATTCGCCCGACGCGGTAGAGCCGAAAGGCCCAAGGACGTGGTCGACGTGGTTGACGGAGGGGTCTGCCGGGTCAACCATGGGGAACGGGTCAAGCAGCGCCCGAAGGGGGACGAGCCCGTGGAGTCGTCGATGACCCGCCTCAAGCTCGATGAGCTGCTCCGGCGTCCCGACGGCCAGTTCACGAGCCAGGTCACCGGCGAGGTGACTGTGGTGGACGGTAGCCGTGACCGGCTGCGCTGGCTGCTCGAGGCGGTGGCCACCCTCGGCGGGGAGCTTGATCTGCCGAGAGTGCTGCACAAGATCACCGAGGTTGCGGTTCACGCGGTCGACGCCGATTTCGGCGCTCTGGCCGTCACGGCGGATGCGCGACTGTCGCAGTTCGTGGCCGTCAGCCCCCATGCTGTGGACCTCGAGGAGCACCCACCCGTGGCGTCCGTGCTCAGCGTCCCGGTGGTGATCCGGGACACCGTCTTCGGAACGTTGTACCTGAGTCACGCGTGCCCCCGCCAACGGTTCACCGAGACCGACCAAGCCCTGGTCGAGGCGCTGGCCTGTGCGGCCGGGGTGGCCATCGAGGACGCTCGACTGGCCGGCATCGCCCAGCGCCGGCTGGTCCTGATGAGCGCGACTTCCGAGGTGACGACAGCGCTGCTCTCGGGTCAAGAGACGAACGACGTTCTCGGGCTCATCGCGCGACAGGCTCGGCTCCTTGCCGGCGCGGAGGTCGCTGCAATCTGCCGGCCCGAGGGCGAAGACATGGTGATCGCTGTCGCGGACGGAAAGGGGGCGGCAGCTCTCGTGGGTCACCGGCTGGGCCGCGGAGGTTCGTTGCCCGGACGGTTCCGGGCGGGTACGACCCTGACGGTCGGCTTACGGGCCGCCGACATCCAGCACGGTGTCCTGGCGATCGCGAACGGCGCTGGAGGCCCCGGATTCGACGACGAGGAGCGGGCTTTCGTCGAGGCCTTTGCCGGGCAGGCGTCCATCGCCCTGCAGCTGGCCGCGCACCAGCGCGAGGCGGCCCGGCTGGGCGTCTTCGAGGACCGGGAGCGGATCGCCCGCGACCTGCACGATCTCGTCATTCAACAGCTCTTCGCGAATGGCATGCAGCTCGCCAGCCTCGCCGCGGCCCTCACCAACGAGAACCAGGTCGGTCGGGTCGAGTCCGTGGTCGACGACCTCGACGCAACGATCCGCACGATCCGTTCGACCATCTATGCCCTGCACTCCACCGAGCTTCAGCTGCGCTGCGGGCCCCGTGAGCGGTTGCTTCAGGCGACACGCTCGGCACAGGGCACGCTCGGCTTCGTACCCTCGATCCAGTTCGAGGGGGCCATCGACGCCTTGGTCGCCCCGTCGATCGCCGACCACCTGGTCGCCGTGGTCGTCGAGTCGCTCTCCAACGTCGCCAAGCACGCGCACGCGCGGCATGCCGTCGTGACCGTGACGGCGTGCCCGGCGCGAGTCACGCTCTCAGTCCTGGACGACGGGGTGGGCCTGCCCGCCCACCAGACCCGCTCGAGCGGGCTCGGCAACCTCGAACGGCGCGCTGCCGAGCTCGGCGGCTCGTTCGACCGGCGACGGCCCGCCGCAGGCGGCCTCGAGGTGATCTGGTCGGTTCCGCTGTAGCCGGTGGTTCAGGGGGCGACGCGGGCGGACGCCTGCCAGGCGTACTGCGCGGCAAGGCCGTCCCTGATCGACACAGTCGGTGCCCAACCAAGCAGTGCGTGAGCGCGGTCGACCGTGCCGCCGGTGGCCCGGACATCGCCGGGCTGCTCGGGCAGCCGTTCGATTGCGAGGGTTCGGCCGGCAATCTCGCCGATCACCTCGAGCAGGGAGTTCACGGTCGCTGACCCGCCACCGGCGACGTTGACGACCGTTCCGGGGGCGACGTCCGCGACGCCGGCGGCGAGATTGGCTGCAACGACGTCGCTGACGTACGTGAAGTCGCGCACCTGCTCGCCGTCGCCGAACAACGGGATCGGCCGGTCGTCGAGGACGGCCTCGATGAAGCGGTTGAACCCCATGTCGGGCCGCTGCCGCGGACCGTAGACGGTGAAGTAGCGAAGCGCGACCGTCGGCAGGCCCCAGTTGGCCGCGTAGAGCCCGCACAGGTGCTCGCCGGCCAGCTTGGTGACGCCGTACGGGCTGTGCGGCTGCGGGAGCACTGACTCGTCGGTGGGATAGCTGGCGGCGTTGCCGTAGACCGATGACGACGACGCGTAGACGACCTTGCCGGGCCGGGCGATCTTGGCCGCCTCGAGCAGCCGCTGGGTCGCCAGGACGTTCAGACTGACGTAGTCAGCAAAGCCGTCGGACCACGACAGTCGGACGCCGGGCTGGCCTGCCTGGTGGTAGACGACGTCGGCGCCCTCGAGCAGGGGGACCAGGTCGGCTGTGCGCAGATCGTCCTCGACCAGAGTGAACTCGGGGTGGTCGAGCAGCGGTTCGAGGTTTGCTCGCTTGGCCGAAGGGTCGTAGTAGGTCGTGAAGCAGTCGACCCCGGCGACGGTGTGCCCGGCGTCGAGACTGGCCCGCACGAGGTGCGCACCAACGAACCCGGCTGCTCCGGTGATGACGACCCGCATCAGTGCTTCCCTTCGCGACGATCGACTGCCTGCTCGAAGACCCGCAGGTGGGCTCTGGCCACATCGTCGAACGAGGCCACGGGAGGAGCCTGTCCGCCGTGGGGTTCGGCCAAACTGGCCAGGATCGCCGAGGCCAGAGCCGACGGGTCGTCGGGGGGCACCATCCGCGCTGCGGACCCCGCAGCCTCCGCCATACCCGGCACGTCGGTGGCGACCACGGGCACGCCGCAGGCGAGGGCCTCGAGGACGGCGTTGGGCAGGCCTTCGTAGCGCGACGGCATCACGAACAGATCGAGCCCGCGCAGGAAGTCGGCGACAGCCTTGGCGCCCTGGATCGCACCTGGGAGCGACACCGGAAGCCCGAGCGCTGCGGCCTCGAGCTCGCCCCGCAGGTCGCCCTCGCCGGCGACGACGACTCGAACCGGACGCTGGGCGAGTACCGCGGGCAGAGCCTTCATCAGCACGTCGAAACCCTTCTGGTGGACGAGGCGTCCCATGGCCCCGATGGTGGGGGTCTCGTGTTCCGCCCGGGTGCTGGTCGGGCCTGGGCGGAAGACCGTCTTGTCGATGCCATTGCGGATCACATGGATCCGGGACCGCGGGGCCCGGTGCGCCCGCTCGATAAAGTCACCGACTTCCGCGGAGTTCCCGATCCACTCGTCGGTCACTGAGCGCAGGAGGCGGTCGACCAGGCGGGCTGGGCGTGAACGGAAGTCCTCGACCCGGCGCTCGGACATCACGGTCGCCGGACGGGCCGGCCCCAGGGCTGCCCCCCGGCCGAAGGCGCTGCCACCCCACAACGAGGTGTGCAGCACGTCGAACCCGCCACCCCGAACGACCCGGCGCAGGGCACGTAGACGGTCGACATGCAGGCGGGTCGAACCGTCGAGCTCGATGACCGGGATCCCGGCGTCGGCGACCTCACGACTCAGCGGGAAGCCCGGGTAGAGGACGCAGAGAGTGGGGTTCCACAGCGGGCCCTCCGCGGCGGCCAGAGCTGCCTTGAGGGTGCCGACCAGCTGCAGCTCGGTGCCCGAGGGAGGCATTCGGGCGATGACATGGACTACCGAGAGCATCTGCGAACCCTAGCGACAGCGCTGGGGGTCCGGCAGCCCGGTTCACCCGGATGGCAGCGGGTTGGCGGCAAGAGCAGCTGCCGTCGACCGGAGCAGGTCGGCCGGCCAGGAGTCGTACCCGGCGGGCAGCTCTACCGAGTTCGCGCCGATCTTCACGGCTGCGGCGAGCGTCTGGTCGCGGTCGCCCAGCCGCTTGCGGGCCGCCGTCTGCAGGACGATCGGCGGTCCGAGCCGGGTCATCGTCGCGTACATGGTCTGGAACCGCGGGTTCGCCAGCTTCGACGTCGAGAGCGCGTTGTTCTGGAGTCCGCAGCGGATGCCGAGAGTGGTCCGGCAGAACGTCATCATGTCGTCGGTGAACGTGATGTCGCCGTCGGTTACCGGCCGCGTGACGTCCGGGAACGGGCTGAAGTCGAAGTCCGAAGTCGTGTGCTTCCATACGTCGTGCTCGGTGATCGCGTCCTTGTTGAACTGCTTGTCCGCGGCCACGGTTTAGCCGCCGGACAGAAGGCTCTGGACGTTCTTCGGCTCACCGGGCTGGCGCACGAAGAGCTCGTCGAAGATCGTCGAGCACCGTGAGACCGTCACCTCACGGACCTCGGGGACGCCGTCGTACCGCGCGGCGAGCTTCGCCTGCAGGTCTGCGTACGCCTTGCCGAACTCCGGCGACCAGAAGCGGCCGATCGTGCCGCCGGCGACCGAGCCGCCCTCCTGGTTGTTGATGTACGGCAGCGCTGCACCGCCCAGCGTCTTGGCCCAGTCGGGGGCACCGATACCGGCGAAGACCCGCAGCTTGAGCACCATGCTCACAGCCGCGAAGTCGGGTTCGCGCACCCGCAGGATCGCCTTGTCGATCGCGTTGTCGGTCGTCAGCGGGCCGAACGCCGTCGGCTGGAGGTCGGCCCAGCTCACCTTCACGACGTACGCGTGGACGGAGTCGAGGTTCTTCTTCGAGGGCTCACCCTGGCGGTCGATCAGGCCTTGGATGACCCTCTTGACTGGTCCGGCCGGCGAGGTGGGTCCGGTCGGTCCGGGCGAGGAGGTCGAGGGTGCTGGCCCGGATCCCGACGTGCAGGCCACCAGCAACCCTGCGACGAGGGCGGTGCCCGTCGTCGCGCGGATGCCGCGTGCTCTGGTCAAGGGAAGCCCGCCACTCGTTCGGCCGATCAGGTGGGACGAAGCGCCCCTGGGGGAAGGTCTGGCTACGCTGGTGGAGACATGGACCACGATACCCAGCGGATCTCCGTGCCTCCGCCCGGCGCAGCCGCGCCCGTGCCCGTCCTGTTCGTCGCCGGCACCGGGCGCAGCGGCAGCACCCTCGTGGCCAACCTGCTGGGCTCCGCGCCGGGGCTGGTCTCACTCGGCGAGGTCCGCTACCTCTGGGAGCGCGGGATCGTCGAGAACGCCCTCTGTGGCTGCGGACAGCCGTGCGCCGACTGTCCGTTCTGGGGACGCGTGCTCGCGGACCTCGGCCCGGTCGACGCCGGCCGAATGATCGCGGCGGACCACGAGCTGCTGCGCGTGCGCGCACTGCCCCGGCTGTTGCGCGAGCACGGCGAGCCGACCCGCCTCGGCGGAGTCGCGGTCGCCTACGCGGACGAGCTCGCCCGCACGTTCCGCGCGATCCACGAGGCGACCGGGGGAGCGGTGGTCGTCGACTCGTCCAAGCTCGTCAGCTACGGCTACCTGCTCGCCCACGTCGCCGGCCTCGACGTCCGGGTGCTGCACCTGGTCAGGGACCCACGCGGAACTGCCTACTCCTGGTCGAAGCAGCGGGCCAGGTCCGACCGGGGGAACGGAGCCCACAACATGGGCCAGGAGGGCGTAGCCAAGAGCGCGGTCCTGTGGGATGTGTGGAACGCCACCGCTGACCGGCTGTGGTCCGCCGACCCCACCCGGTACGTCCGGGTGCGGTACGAGGACGTCGTGGCCGACCCGCGCGCCGCTCTCGGGCCGGCGCTCGCGCTCTTCGACGTGTCCGCCGGCGCGCTCCCGGCCTCCGCCCACGGCACCGCGACCATCGCTGTGAGCCACTCCGTCGCCGGGAATCCGAACCGTATGCTGTCGGGCGAAATCCGGCTCAGCCCCGACAACGAGTGGATGCAGAACATGGCGCCGACGGCCAAGGTCCTCGTGACCGGTGCCACCGCGCCGCTGCTGACCCGGTTCGGGTACCCGCTCACCGGGGCTGCAAAAGCGTCAGCCGACGGATCGGGCCAGCAGTTCGTCGAGGACCTGCCGCCCGTGCGGCGCACGGTGGCCCGGGTGCGCCGCAACGCTTACTGGGTCCGGACGCAGGGCCTTGGCCGGGTGCTCGAGGAGAAGGATATCGACCCCGTGCGCACGCTGCCGGCGGCCGTGCGCACCTGGGGCTACGCGCGAAGCCATCCGCAGGCGGCGGGGCACGCCCGGCCGGTCTACCTGCTCGGCCTACAGCGCTCCGGGACAAACATGCTGGTGCGCGGTCTGGGCATGGCGCCCGAGGTCGAGGTCCACAACGAGAACGACCGGCGCGCCTTCGACCGCTACAAGCTGCGTCCCGACCCGGTGATCGAGCAGATCATCACCGAGAGCCGGCACACTCACGTGCTGTTCAAGCCGCTGTGCGACTCGCACCGGGCCGACCAGCTGCTCGACCAGATCCCCGCGCCCACAGCGCCACGGGCGATCTGGGCGTACCGCGACGTCGACGGGCGGGTCCGCAGTGCCCTGGCCAAGTTCGGCGACGGCAACCTGCAGGTCCTGCGCGAGTTCGCTGACGGCAGCAACACCACGCGGTGGCACATCGCCCGGATCGCCGACGACACTGCCGACTTCGTCCGCTCCTTCGACTACGACAGCCTGACGACGGCGTCGGGTGCCGCCTTGATGTGGTTCGTGCGCAACCGGCTGTTCTTCGACCTCGACCTCGACCGACGGGACGACGTCTGGCTGGCCTCGTACAACGACTTCGTCGCCGACCCGGCCGGGACGATGCGGCCGCTGGCCGAGTTCGTCGGATTCCCCTACCGCGACGCCCTCGTCGCCCACGTCGCAGGTCGAGCCCCCACCCATCAGGCGCCGCTCTCGATCGACCCGCGGATCCGAGTCGCCTGCGACGAGCTCACCGCGCGGCTGGCCGCAGCGGGTCGGCGATGACCGGCACGACGCCGACTCCGGCCCCGACCACGGCCACGGGGCAGCGCCGCCGGGGTGGCTTCCGGCGCCAGTCCGCGACCTCCTCGGGCGCGGCGCTGCTGGCGATGCTCTCGGGGCTGCTGCTCGACGTGGTCCTGGCGGGCAAGTTCGGCGCCGGCCGTGCAACTGACTCCTTCTTCGTGGCGTCCCGGATACCGATCGGTCTGTCCGCCCTGCTGATGACCGTCGCGACGCAGTCGCTGGTGCCGATGTTCGTCCGTGACCGCCGTGAGGGCGGCTCGCGCAGCGTGGCCACGTTCGCATCGCGGGTGATGACGGCCGTGGTCCTCGCAGGGCTGGCGCTGTGGGCGGCGGCCGTCCTGCTCGCCGACCCGCTGGTCTCGCTCACCGCGCCCGGGCTCGACGGCAGCCAGCACCGGCTCGCAGCGGAGTTGACCCGGCTGATGTTCCTGGTGGTCCCGTTGGTCGCGGCCGCCGAGACGGTGCGAGCCCTGCTCAACGCGTCGTACTCGTTCGTCCTGCCGGCAGCGATGAACCTGTTCATGAACGGGCTGGCCGCCGCGATCATCCTCGCCGTCGACACCCGCGACATCCGAGTGGTGGCGTACGCGTACATCGCCGGCGCCGCCTTCCAGCTCTTGGTGATCACCGGCCTGGCCTGGAAGCACGGGCTGGCCGTCCGGCCCTCGGTGCGCCCGGGCGACCCGAGAGTCGTGGCGGCCGCGCAGCTCAGTGGCCGACCGGTGGTGTCGTCGCTGCTCAACCTCGGCAACCGGGTGGCCGAGCAGGTGCTCGCGTCGTTCCTGCCCACGGGGTCGATCTCGATCCTGTCGTACGGCAGCCGGCTCATCTCGGCGCTCGGCGGTGGCGTGTTCTTCCGACCGGTGACCGTCGCGCTGCTGCCCCGGCTCGCCGACGCCGAGCACTCCGGCGACCGCGCTGCGGTCAAGGAGATCGTGGCGCAGGGCCTGCGGTTCATCCTCGCGATCGCGCTGCCCCTCACAGCGTTCACGGCGGCGCTGGCGGGGCCGTTCGTCCACGTGGTGTTCCGACGGGGCAGCTTCTCTGCGGACGACACCCGGACGTTGGCCCTGCTGCTGGTGGTGTACGCCTTCAGCCTCGTGGGCTCAGGTGTGCAGCGCGTACTGCTTGCGCCCTTCTACGCCAGGCTCGACACTCGGACCCCCCTGCGCAACACGGCCTACGGAGTCCTGGTGGACCTGTGCCTGATGCTGCCCTGCGTGGTGCTCTTCGGGCGGCACCGGCCCGAGGCGGTGCTGGGCATCGCGCTGGCGTACTCCTTGACCCAGTATTTCATCGTGACCCATGCGTGGTACCAGCTCCGGCACACGGTCAGGGTCGGCTGGTCCGACGTCAGCGCGTTCGGGTCGCGCGCCCTCGTCGCGTCCGCCGCGTCGGGCACGGTCATGGTTTGGCTCGGTTGGAGGCTGGACATCCTCGGGGTGGCCAGCCGTCCGGCGCAGCTCGCCACGACGGTCGCCCTCGGCGTCGTCGGCGGTGTCGTGCTGCTGGCCGTAGCCTGGGCGGTGGCCGGCGCGGACGGTCGGGAGCTGGCCCGCAGGTCGACCCGTCGGGGCCTGCGCCGTCGAAAGGAGAGGGTTCCCCACGTGACGGATGAGAGCGCCGACCTCCGGCCTGCTGTTTCGCCGGAACTGGTCGGCAGCGTGCTTCCGGTGTCCGAGCCGACAGATACGACAGGACTGTCGTCCCGACCGGACGGCCTGCTGGTCATGGCCGGTGCCATGGCGGTGATCGCCGTCTCCGTCGCCACGGCGGTCCTCTACACGTCCGGGTCGTCGAGGTCCGAGATGATCCTGCCCGCGGCTGCGGTCGGTGGGCTCGGCTTCCTGGCCCTGGCGCTGCACCGGTTCGAGTGGTTCGTGCTGGCCACGCTCGCGGTCCGCACGGTGGTCGACCTCGAGAAGGCGGGGCCGTCGTCGTCTCAGGTGACCCAGGTGTCGGCCAGCCCCGCCGGGGGTTCGGGCCTGGCCGCATCCGCGCTCGCGGTCCTCTTCATCATCGCCTCGGGGCTCTGGCTGCTCGCCCGTCGTCGCACCGGCCGGCGATTCCCGCTGACCGGCGCCGACGCCGCTCTCGGCTTCTTCGTCCTCGCGTGCCTGCTGAGCACGATCGGGTCGGTCAACCGGGTCGCCACACTCACCGAGGTGACCCGCATTGTCGCCGCCGTGCTGATGTTCGTGGTGCTCGAACGGCTCCTGGTCGACCTGGCCGCAGTCCAGCGCGTGCTCATCGCCTGCTACGTCGCGCTGATCCCCCCGGTGGCCCTCGGCCTGTTGCAGTCGGTCAGTGGCGGCTCGTTCACGTCGGGCGGTGTCAGCCGCATCGTCGGGACGTTCCTGCACCCGAACACCCTCGGCTTCTTCCTGTCGATGTTCATGCTGATGTCGGTGGCGTTGTACCGACACGTCAGCCCGCGCCCGCGGATGCTGCTGGGGGGCGTCGTCGCCGTCTGCGGCGCCCTGCTGGTGCTGACCTACTCGCGTGGATCCTGGATCGCTTTCATCGTCGGCCTGGTCATCATCGGGCTGCTGCAGAGTCGCGCCGTCTTCGCCTGGATGGCCGCGGGCGTCATCGTCGTCCTCGGAGCCCTGCCATCCGTCGTCGCGCGCGTCACCGATGTCGCGAGCGTGGACACCGCCACCGGCGCCGCCAGCAACTCGCTCACCTGGCGGTTCCAGTATTGGTTCGACGTCATCGGCCTGAACCGCGACAACCCGGTCACAGGCATCGGGCTGAAGGGCACGCGCTACATCACCGACCAGAGCAAGGCTCCGCACAACGACTTCCTGCGCGCGTACGCCGAGACCGGACTGCTCGGGCTGCTGGCGTTCCTGCTGGTGGTCGCCGCGATCGTCGCGATCGCGCGCCGGGCCCTTCGGCACGCACAACCAGGTCTCGCGCGCGGCGTGGCGGTGGGCTTCACGGCCGTCCTCGCCGCGTACCTGATCGAAAGCTTCGGCGCCAACCTGATGTCCGAGATCGTGGTGCTGTGGTACTTCTACGCGTTTGCCGCGTGTGCCGCCGCGGTGGCCCGGATCGGACTGTTCGCTGAGCAGTCCCTGCAACCGCCTGATCCAGCGGTGCGCCGGCCGGACGGAGCCCTGGCATGAGCGCCGCTCGCCTGAAGATCGCGATGGTCGGTCAGCGCGGGGTCCCGGCGACCTATGGCGGCATCGAGCACCACGTCGAACAGCTCGGGTCGAGGTTGGTTGAGCTCGGTCACGAGGTCACGGTCTACTGCCGCACGAACTACACAGCCGATCGCGACCCCGAGTACCGCGGGATGCAGCTGCGCTACCAGAGCACGGTCAACACCAAGCACTTCGACGCGATCGCCCAGAGCGCGAGTGCGACCCTGGCCGCCATGTCCCAAGGCGTCGACGTCGTGCACTACCACGCGCTCGGACCGGGCCTGGTCTCGCCCTTGCCGCGGGTCTTCTCGCGGGCCAAGGTCGTCCAGACGGTGCACGGGCTCGACCAGGACCGAGCCAAGTGGGGCCGGTTCGCCACCCGGGTGCTGAGCACCGGGTGCTGGATGAGCGCTCGGGTGCCTGACGCGACCGTCGTCGTGTCCCGGGCCCTGCAGGCCGAGTACGTCGAACGCTTCGGCAAGCAGACCGACTACATCCCGAACGGCGTCGAGCGCCGGGGTGCGTTCCCCGCCGATGCCATCCGGACCACCTACGGGCTCGACGCGGGTTCGTACGTCCTCTTCGTCGGTCGACTGGTGCCGGAGAAGGCGCCTGACCTGCTGCTGCGCGCCTTCCGCGACGTGCCCACGGACCTTCGGCTGGTCATCGCGGGCGGCTCGTCGTTCACCGACGACTACGTCCGTGCGCTCGAACAGCTCGCCGCCGAGGATCCGCGCGTCATCCTGACCGGCTACGTCCACGGCCAGCTGCTCGACGAGCTGTACGCCAACGCCGCGCTCTTCGTCCTGCCGTCCGACGTCGAAGGCATGCCGCTGACCCTGCTCGAGGCGGCCGCGCACGGAGCGCCGATCCTGGCCAGCGACATCCCGCCACACCTCGAGGTGCTCGGCGTCGATGCCCCGGGACGCCGGTTGTTCACCCGCGGCGACCAGGGCAGCCTCATGCGTGCTGTGCGGTCCGCGCTCGCCGACCCGGGCGGGGAGCTGCTGGGTGGCGCGCACCTTCGCAGCCGGATCCACCAGGAGTTCAGCTGGGACGTCGCCGCGAACCAGCTGGTGACCCTCTACCGCCGCGTGCTGGACCGCAAGACTGCCCAAGGGGCGCCTACTCTCGTGTCATGAGTGCACGACGAGTGATGGGGATCGAGACCGAGTACGGCATCAGCGTCCCGGGACAACCGGGAGCCAACGCCATGGTGGCCTCGTCCCAGATCGTCAACGCGTACGCCGGCACGCTGCCGCGCGCACGCCGCGCCCGCTGGGACTTCGAGGAGGAGTCGCCGCTGCGCGACGCCCGCGGCTTCGAACGCGACCGGGGTGCGGCCGACCCGGGGCTGCTGACCGACGAGGACCTCGGGCTCGCCAACGTCATCCTCACCAACGGCGGCCGGCTCTACGTCGACCACGCCCACCCGGAGTACTCCTCGCCCGAGGTCACCGGGCCGACGGACGCCGTCCGGTGGGACAAGGCGGGGGAGCGGATCATGGCCGAGGCGGCCCGGCTGGCCGCCCGCATACCCGGTGCCCCACCGATCACGCTGTACAAGAACAACACCGACAACAAAGGTGCGTCGTACGGCACGCACGAGAACTACCTGATGCGCAGGTCCACCCCGTTCAGTGCGATCGTCCGGCAGCTGACCCCGTTCTTCGTGTCGCGCCAGGTGGTCTGCGGCTCCGGCCGGGTAGGCATCGGCCAGGACGGCCGCGAGCACGGCTTCCAGATCAGTCAGCGGGCCGACTACTTCGAGGTCGAGGTGGGCCTGGAGACGACGCTGAAGCGCCCCATCATCAACACCCGCGACGAGCCGCACGCCGACGCCGAACGCTACCGGCGCCTGCACGTCATCATCGGTGACGCGAACCTCTCGGAGATCTCCACGTACCTCAAGGTGGGGACCACCGCGCTGGTCCTGTCGATGATCGAGGACGAGTGGCCGCTGGGCGACCTGTCGGTCGTGCGTCCCGTGCGCGCCCTGCACGCGGTCTCGCACGACCCATCGCTCCGGCAGCTGGTCGAGCTCACGGACGGCCGGCGACTCACGGCCGTCCAACTACAGCTGGAGTACTTCGAGCAGGCAGCGAAGTACGTCCAGGACCGGTTGGGCTCGGACGTCGACCTCGAGACGGCTGACGTGCTCGAGCGATGGGAGTCCGTGCTTGGCCGGTTGACCGACGACCCGATGAGCCTGGGACGTGAGCTCGACTGGGTCGCGAAGCTGCAGCTGCTGCAGGCGTACCGCGACCGCGACAGTCTCGACTGGGACTCAGCGCGGCTGCAGGCCGTCGACCTGCAGTACTCCGACGTCCGCCCCGAGAAGGGGCTGTACCACCGGTTGGTCGAGCGTGGCCGGTTCGACCGGCTGGTCGCCGACGACCTCGTCGACGACGCCCGTGCCGAACCGCCGCAGGACACCCGGGCCTACTTCCGCGGCGAGTGCCTGCGCCGCTACGCACCCGACATCTCCGCGGCCTCGTGGGACTCGGTGATCTTCGACGTCCCCGGACACACGGCGTTGCAGCGGGTGCCGACCCTTGAGCCGCTGCGAGGCACCCGCGAGCACGTGGGCGCGCTGCTCGACCGGTGCGCCACGGCCGCCGAGCTGTTGGCCGCGCTAGGGGCAGCCAACCGCTGATTCGGAATGACACGGACAGAGTGACACGGATGGGCCAATCGGGTGACGGCCCGTAGTCGTTCGATATGAAATGAGCGAGATGGGTAGACGGGGTCGGCCAAACCGCCCATCCTCGGCGCAGGGACGTGCGAAACCGTCACCGCTCCGCCGCCTGGAGGGCCCTATGTCCGATCACGAGCGACGGCAGTACTGGGCTCGCCTGGTCGACGAGCACGCCGCTGCCCTGGTTTCGCTCGGGCGGGGTCAAGGTCTCGCCGAGCACGACGCCCAGAGCCTCACCGGCCGGGTGCTCGCCGCCTACGCGCAGGCGATACGGCACTCCGCCGCGGGGCCTGACATCGCCGGCTCCCTGCGGTCGCTCATGCTCTGCGAGATCGACCGCGTGAACCCACCCCTGCAGCCTCGAGCGCGCCCTGTGCGGGTCAACCTGTCGGCAGTGACCCGGGTGCTCCGCCTCGTGCCGTCCGCAGGTTCGGTGGCCTCGCCGAAGAACCGCTGACTGCGGGGCACCTGCTACAGGGCGACGCGAACGACGGCTGCGACGCACACGAAGTGCGACACCAGGCCGCCAAGAGTGCAGGCGTGGAAGAACTCGTGATACCCGAAGACGCCCGGCCAGCCGACCGGCCGGTGGAGCACGAACATCAGGGCGCCCACCGAGTAGCAGATGCCGCCGAAGACCAGGCCGGCTGCGACGAGCGGTGAGTAGTGGACGAGCCACGGCAGCGCGGCTGCGGCGAGCCAACCAACGACGACGTACATGCTCGCGGACAGCCGGGGCAGCTTGCGCAGCACCCGTCCGGTGGCGGCCAGACCTGCCAGGACCCACACCAGGCTGAGCAGCACGACGGAGTACGGGCGCGGGACGGCAATGATGACGATGGGTGTGTACGTGCCTGCGATCAGCATGAAGATCGCCCCGTGGTCCATCCGCGACATGACGAGCTGGGCGCGGGGTGACCGGGTGAGCCGGTGGTACCCGGCGGACACGCTGAGCACCAGCAGCAGACTGCTGACGTAGATCGCGGCCTCGACGCGCCCGGTGCCGGCCCGCCACAGAAGCAGCGCCCCGGCGGGGACCGCGACCACCAGGGCCCAGGCGTGCAACATCCCGCGCATGGTCGGCCGGACGGTGCCGGTCGGATGGTCGAAGACTGAACGCGCCACGTGCCATGGTTGCACGCCGCAGCGGGGCCTCACCTTGAGTTGACCAGCCGGATCGCGAGAACCGGGCAGGCGCCTCGGGCGCGCTCGGCCAGGCCGAGAAGGTGTGGCGGGACCGGGCCCCGGACCATCGGGTAACCCCAGTCGTCCAGGCCGATCAGCTCGGGCAGGATCTCGACGCACAGGGCGTGCCCGTCGCAGCGAGTCCAGTCGATGACCATTCGAGTGACCGGTTCCGGGACTACGTCCATGTCTGCCCCCGGGGTTCGGGCGCGGGCAGCGGGAGCACCGAGGGTTCGCCGACCCCGGAGCACGCCTGGCCGGCCGCGTGTCGGGCGACCTCGTCAGGGAACGAGCGCAGCAGAGACTGCACGAGCTGGGCCACGCCGTCGGGGTGGTGGCACGCACCGCGTCCGTTGACCATCGCCGACCACCGGACGAGCTGGTCCACGGACGCGGCAGCCTCCCGGCCTCTGCCCATCGACAACGCCTGCGCGGCTCCAGCGAGCGCGGGCAGCCCGCGTACACACGGCCCGCACTGCCCGGCGGTCTCGCTCGACAACCAGGCCGAGAGCCGCGCCGTCTCGACCACCGGGCACGACTGCTGGGGCAGCACAGCGACGAGCCCGACTCCCGTGACGGCACCGACCTGCGAGAGCGCCTGCGCCGAGTAGGGCAGCGGCTCGGCGACCGCGGGCGCGAGCCAGCTCCCGGCGTACCCGCCGATCAACAGGGCGGACGGGGTCGTGGTGGCGCCACCGGCTGCCGTCACGATCTGGCCGATGGTCGAACCCACAGCCCCCTCGACCACACCGGGCACTGCCACCGCACCGATCACGGTGAACAGCATCGTGCCCGGTTCGTCCAGGGTGCCGAGGGCGCGGAACCAGGGCGCGCCGTGCCTGACCGCCAGCGCGAGATGGGCCAGGGTCTCGGCGTTGGAGACCAGGGTGGGCTTGCCGCCCACACCTCGTTCCGCCACCCGAGGTGGAGTCATCGTGGGCTTGGCCTCGCCGCCGGACAGGTGCGCCGCCAGGGCCGAGGCCTCTCCGGCGACGTAGCGCGGCGGACCTTCGACGACGTGATAGCGGACCTTGGTGAGCGGGTTTGCGGTCCGCTCAGCGATCGCCGCCTCGAGCGCCCGGCTCTGCACCCGGGCGCCCCGGTGCAGCCAGAGCGTGATGTCGCGTGCCCCGATGGCAAGAGCGACGAGCTCGGCACCATCGAGGACGAGGTGCGGCGATCTGGACAGCAGGACGGCGTCCTTGCGGGACGCGGGCTCGCTCTCGGCCCCGTTGACGACGACGACCGGCCGACGCGTCCGTCCGGCCGCGGCGCGCACGGCAAGCAGCTTCGACGCCAGCGGGAATCCGCCGCCACCGCGTCCGCGCAGGCCGGCAGCGGCCGCGAGCGAGATGACCGCCTCGCCGGCATGCCGGTGCTCGATCGTCAGCTGACCGTGCACCGCACCATGTTCGGTGCGGGTGAGCGGCTGACCGTCGCTGTGCAGACCACGCAGCAGCCGGTTCGGCTCGGTCGCTGGAGGGGCTGCGACCGACCTGACCTGCGCGATGGTCACCGAGCCGCGCCTTTCACCGGAGCGCTCGGGGTGGCGACGGCCGGCTTGGGTGGGGGAGTGCCGGCCTTCTTCGACCAGCCAGGGGCCAGCGGTCCGGCGATCGCCCAAAGCGCCAGCGCGAGCGACATCATCGGCACTCCCACGACGACGGCCGTCCGGGCCGTCGTCGTCGCGCTCGGGACGAGCAGCACCCGCCACAACGTCAGGGCCACGATCAGAAGCACGCACGCGACGGTCAGCCAGATCACCGGGGCCTTCTTCGCGTCGAACCCGGTGCCGAGCCCGTGCAGCACCACCATCGGCCACATCGCATACGACAACAGGTGGATCGAGCGCCAGGCCCGTACATCCATCCGGTGCCGGAGCAGGCTCGTCACGACGAGCACGAGCGTGAGGTCCGCCGCGAAGGTCCCGAGCCCGAGATACAGGGTCCGGTAGCCGTTGCGGAACGGCACGAACGCGTCGAGCACCGTGATCTCGACGAAGTTGTCGGCTATCGACGTGGCCACATGGACGACGAGCAGCACCGACGCCATCAGGCTGAACCTGCGGTGCAGGTCGGTGGCCACGAACCTCGGCACCCGACCGCCGGCCTTGGACACTGCGCTCAGCAGTCCCAGCGCGGTCGACAGGGTGAACAGGACGAGCAGCACCAACCCGGTGGACCGCGTGAGGTACCACGCGAGCTTCGGGTCGAGGGAGACGTTGACGATCCCGGTGTTGATCATCCGCGCGGGCAGGCGGAGCATCCAGGTCACCCGTCCACCGGGCCGGCTTCCTCGGGCCAACCGCCGACCGCGATGACGGCGCCGTCCGCCGCGACCACTCGTGCGGACAACCCCGTGGCACGTAACCACGCAAGACCGTGTTCGCCCTTGACCACGGTCGCGGTGGTCGCCGTGTTCGCGTCGACGCAGGACGCAGCAGTCGCGGTCACGGTGCGCCAGACCTCGCGCGCCGGCAGCCCGGTCGCCGGGTCGATCAGGTGGTGCGCCGGGCGACCACTCATGAGCCAACGCCGCGCCCGCGTGGTCGAGGTCGCGAGTCCGCAGTCCTCGACCGAGACGAGGGGGCCGGTCAAGTCGTCCGGGCGTTCCAGCACCTGGACCACCCACGGCTCGTCCGGCCGCGTCCCGACGATCGCCAGGTCACCGCACAACGACACCAGCACCGGACAGCCGAGCCGGTCGTGAACAGCGTCGGCAGCGAGATCCGCAGCGTAGGCCTTGGCCGTCGCTCCGAGATCGAGCAGGACACCGTCCGGTACGCGCACCGTCCCATCTTCGTCGTCGACCACGACGTCTCGCCAACCGGCTCGCCGACGAACGTGGACCACGCTCGCCGGGCGGTCCGCGGGCAACAGGCTCAGGTCGCGGTCGTACCCCGCGGCGACCAGCGCATGGCCCAGGGTCGGGTCGACGGCACCGTCGGTGAGCCGGGCGGCGCGCAGGGCCACGGCAAGGGTCCGGCGCAGGAGCTCGGACGCCGGCAGGGCCGCCCCGCCGGCGTCGGCGAGCCAACTGACCTCGGAGTCGGCGCGAAACCGGCTGGTTGCCAGCTCCATCGCCAACGTGACTGCGTCCACCAGGCCGCGCGCCTGCGCGAGCGCCAGGTCGGGCGCGATCGGTCCGTCGGCGTCGGGCCGGATCACCAGACGTGCAGAGCCGCCCCAGAGCGGCCAGGTCGTCTGGTGCTCCGCGGTGACGGTGGTCGGCTGCTGAGGCGCCCGCAGGCGCCCCATCACGAACCGCCGGTGGACGCGCTCGGTGACGGCTTGGGCGTCGGCTTCGGCGCGGGGGTGGGCTTGGGCGTCGGCTGCGGCGTCGGCTTGGGCGCGGTGCTCGGCTTGGGCGCGGTGCTCGGCTTCGGGGCCGCCGACGGCGGCTTGGGTCCCGGCACCGCAGGCTTGGCGGGAGTGGTTCCGCCGGCGGCGTGGGTGGCCGCGGCGACGATTGCGGCGGCCGTCGCCCTGGCTCTCGCCGCGGTCGAGGCCGCGGGGGAGGCGTGGGCCGCGGGGGTGCTGCCGTCGGCGCCCACGGAGGTCGGGTCGGTGGCCGCGGGGGCCAGCGCGTCGGGCGTGCCGCCCCGGGTGCCCTGCGCCGGCTGTGTGCTCGAGCTGTTCGCGGAGGCGATCGCGGGAGCAGCCAGGGCGACCGTGACGGCACCGGTAGCGGCGAGCGCTGTGGCTGCCGACCCGGCGGTCACGAGGTCGACGAAGCGGGAGGAGCGATCGCGGCGGCGGCGAAGGGCGGCAGGGTTTCTGTTCGTCATGGTGCAAGCGTGCCTGGGTCGGCACTAACCCCTCTCCTGCCGGTACCTAACTGTAAGTTAAGAACATTCACTGTATGTAGTCGGCTGCACGAAGATCACAGTTGAGCCCAGCGAGCCGCCGGCTCTTGGGCGACCGTCCGACAGTGCCGAGACATAGGGTTGGGGACGCAGGCTCCCGTCAACTGGAGGGGCACGATGACCAGCAGAGAATCCGGCGGCCAGGACCGCGTGAGTCGCCGTCGCGACGAGGACGAGCAGTCCGTCGAGGCCCCCGCGGAGAGCTCCGCCGAGCACAAGGCCGCGCTAGACGCGGACGTCGACGCGATGCTCGACGAGATCGACGAGGTCCTCGAGACGAACGCCGAGGAGTTCGTCCGCGGCTTCGTCCAGAAGGGTGGTGAATAGCCGGTGAGCCCACGCAACGAGACGGTGGGCGGCCTGCCCGCCGCGTTCCTCACGCCCGGTTCGTCCTCGTTCAGCGACTTTCTCGCCGATCACGCGCCAGCGCTGCTGCCCGGCGGCCGAGGGCTGCCGGGCGGCGTCGTCGATGCGCCGCACGCGACGACCATCGTCGCCACGACGTTCGCCGGTGGAGTGGTGATGGCCGGCGACCGGCGCGCGACCATGGGCAACCTCATCGCCCAGCGCGACATCGAGAAGGTCTTCCCCGCCGACGAGTACTCCTGCGTCGGCATCGCGGGCACCGCCGGTCTGGCGATCGAGATGGTCAAGCTCTTCCAGGTCGAGCTCGAGCACTACGAGAAGATCGAGGGCGCTCAGCTCTCTCTGGAGGGCAAGGCCAACCGGCTCGCCACGCTCATCCGCAGCAACCTCGGCATGGCCATGCAGGGACTCGCCGTGGTCCCGCTGTTCGCAGGCTTCGACCTCGAGCGCACCCGCGGACGCATCTTCTCGTACGACGTGACCGGCGGCCGCTACGAGGAGCAGCAGTACCACGCGGTGGGCTCGGGCTCGATGTTCGCCAAGGGTTCGCTGAAGAAGCTGTACCGCAGCGACAACGACGAGGCCACCGCGGTCGCTGTCTGCCTCGAAGCGCTCTACGACGCAGCCGACGACGACTCTGCGACCGGTGGCCCCGACCTCGCCCGACGGATCTTCCCTGTGGTCAGCGTGGTCACCCAGGACGGGTTCCGACGCCTCCCCGAAGACGAGCTCACGACTCCGGTCGAACAGATCGTGGCCGCCCGCATGCAGTCGCCTGACGGGCCACCCGCCGCCTTCTGACCGCACACCCCGCCCGCCGGAAGGACCCAGCCGTGTCGATGCCGTTCTACGTCTCGCCCGAGCAGATCATGAAGGACAAGGCGGACTACGCCCGCAAGGGCATCGCCCGCGGCCGCAGCGTCGTCGTCGTGCAGTACGCCGATGGCATCGCCTTCATCGCCGAGAACCCGTCGCGAGCCCTGCACAAGGTGAGCGAGATCTACGACCGCATCGCCTTCGGCGCGGTCGGCAAGTACAACGAGTTCGAGAACCTCCGCGTGGCCGGGGTCCGGCTGGCGGACCTGCGTGGCTACTCGTACGACCGGAGAGACGTGACCGTGCGCGGGCTGGCGAACGCGTACGCCCAGACGCTGGGCACGATCTTCACCGAGACCGCGAAGCCCTACGAGGTCGAGATCGTCGTGGCCGAGGTGGGCGACACGCCTGCCGACGACCAGATGTACCGGCTCACCTTCGACGGCTCGGTGGCCGACGAGCACGGCTTCGTCGCCATGGGCGGACAGGCCGAGCAGGTCTCCGCGGCGCTGACCGAGCGCTACACCGAGGGGCTGGCTCTGGCTGACGCCGTACGGCTCGTGGTCGAGCTGCTCTCCGGCCAGGGCGGCCCCGAGACCAGGGTGCTGGGGCCGGACCAGCTCGAGGTCGCCGTGCTCGACCGCAACCGGGACGCGGCGCGCAAGTTCAAGCGGTTGTCCGCCACGTGGCTCGCCGAGACGCTGGCGGCCCCGCCGGACAAGTCGGCCCCGCCGGACAAGCAGGACAAGTCGGCCTAGCGAATGACGGACAAGGCCCTGGCCGTCGCGAGGTCCACGACGCCGGTCGGGTGCAAACCCCGGTGCCTGCCTTGGAACGCGAGCACCGCGCGTTGGGTGACCGGCCCGTAGAACCCCGAGATCGGCCGGATCCGTAGCGCGCGCTGCACGGCCACCACCCGGGCGCCCCGGTCACCCGGCTTGGCGTAGACGGCTGGCGCCGCCGGCGCCGCGACGAGCAGGGGTGGCACTCCGGGCAACCGCAGGGCCGTCCCCTCGGCCATCGTGAGCACCCCGGTCGACGGATGGTGGATCCGGTGTTGGTAGAGCCGGACCGCGGCGAACGTGTGTGCGCCGAAGAGCCCGCTCGTCGGGGTCACGCGCAGCGCCCGCTGCAGGGCTACCACCGCCGGACCACGCGATCCCACCCGCAAGAAGACGGCCGTGGGCTGCACCCGCGCGACCGGCGGTGCGGGAGGGCGGACCAGCCCGAGGGCGACAGCGGTGCGCTGGTCGACCACTCCGGTCGCGGTGAGCCCGGCGTGCCGGTGCTGGAAGGCAGCGACGGCACGGGTGGTGATCACCCCGTAGAAACCGCTCTGCGGCAGGACCCGGAGCGCACGCTGGACGAGGAGCACGCGCGAGCCGACGTTCCCAGGCGCCGCGTAGGCGCCGACCACCGCCGGAACGGGCGCGGGACACGGCGTGACGTTCAGCGCGCGGTACGCCGGAGCCAGTGTCCCCACCATGGTCTGGCAGGGGCCGAAATCAGGGACCGCCACCCGGCCGGTCCACCACGACGTGTGCTTCAGCGCACCGGCCCAGTCGAACGTGAAGTGGATGTGGTCGGTGTGGGGGTTGGGACCGTCGTAGGCGCGCCACCCGGGCTGGTAGGAGCCCCAGATGTGCCGGTTCCAGATGATGTACATGACTCCCATGCGGCGGGCGTTCCAGGCGATCTCCCCGTGCGGGCCGGGCGAGAGCAGGAAGGTCACCGCTGCGGTGCCCGCCGCCCGGTCTGCCGGGTTGCGAAGGTCGAGCATCCAGTCCCAGGCCCGGCCCTCCTTGTGCTCGGACGGGCCCCCGTCGGCACAGGACCGCGCGATGCCTCCGTCGGACCCGCGGTGATACGTGGTGAGCATCAAGGCGCGGAACGCGCTCACCCCAGGCTTCGGAGCCGGGTCGCAGCTCACCTGAGGCAGGTAGCTGGAGAGCGCCTCCGCCGCGGCCGGCAACCGGACCGCCGGACGGGGGGCGACCGAGGAGCCGGCAGCCGCAGGGAAGGTCATGGCCACAGCGACGCCCGCTGCGGTGAGCAGGGCGGCCGCCCGGACGAGGTCGCCCCGTCGCCGGGGTGGCCTGCGAGCGTGGTGTCCCACAACACACTCCCGTTCGGTCGTACGCCTCGTCGACGCGGCATCACCACCAGCCACACCCGTCACTCCAGTGGCCTAGCGCCACCCTGCTTCCTTCGGCCAGGATCTGCAAGGGCTTGACCGCCTCTCGTCAAGCGACCCGCCGAATCACAAGCAGGTGATTAAACCTCGGCCTGGCCGGGTCCAGGGCAGCCCGGTGACCTACGCTGCAAACATGGACCGGCGGATCTTCGGGATCGAGACCGAGTACGGCGTCACGTGCACGTCCGGTGGCCAGCGCCGATTGTCACCTGACGAGGTGGCGCGCTACCTGTTCCGGCGGGTCGTGTCGTGGGGGCGCAGCAGCAACGTCTTCCTCCGCAACGGCGCCCGGCTCTACCTCGACGTCGGCAGCCACCCCGAGTACGCCACCCCCGAGTGCGACGACATCGCCGAGCTCGTGGCCCACGACAAGGCCGGCGAGCGGATCCTGGAGGGCCTGCTGATCGACGCCGAGCGTCGGCTCCGGGAGGAGGGCATCCCCGGCGAGGTGTACCTGTTCAAGAACAACACCGACTCCGCCGGCAACTCGTACGGCTGTCACGAGAACTACCTGGTGACCCGCGCGGGCGACTTCTCGCGCATCTCCGACGTGCTGATCCCGTTCCTCGTGAGCCGCCAGCTCGTCTGCGGTGCCGGAAAGGTGCTCCAGACGCCTCGAGGCGCGGTGTTCTGCCTCAGCCAGCGGGCCGAGCACATCTGGGAGGGGGTCTCGAGCGCGACGACCCGCAGCCGGCCCATCATCAACACCCGCGACGAGCCGCACGCCGACGCCGAGCGCTACCGGCGCCTGCACGTCATCGTCGGCGACTCGAACATGGCCGAACCCAGCACGTTGCTGAAGGTGGGCAGCGCCGACCTCGTCCTGCGCATGATCGAAGCCGGCGTCGTGCTGCGCGACCTGACCCTCGAGAACCCGATCAGAGCGATCCGTGAGATCAGCCATGACGTCACGGGCCGTCGGCTGGTCAAGCTCGCGAACGGCCGGGAAGTCAGTGCCCTCGACATCCAGGGGGAGTACTTCACGAAGGCGAAGGAGTTCGCCGAGCGGCGCGGACTGATCGAGGCCGAGCCGACCGTGGCGCGCGTACTCGACCTCTGGGAGCGCACCCTGTCCGCGATCGAGGGCCAGGACCTCACCCTGATCGACCGCGAGATCGACTGGGCCATCAAACGGTCGCTGATCGAGCGCTACCGGACCAAGCACGGGCTGGCCCTCGACTCACCACGGGTCGCCCAGATCGACCTTGCCTACCACGACATCAACCGCGACCGCGGCCTCTACTACCTGCTCCAGCGGCGGGGCAAAATAGAGCGCACCACTGACGACCTGACGGTATTCCAGGCGAAGGGGCTGCCCCCGCAGACCACCCGGGCCCGGTTGCGCGGGGAGTTCATCAAGGCGGCCCAGGAGCGCCGACGCGACTTCACCGTCGACTGGGTCCATCTCAAGCTCAACGACCAGGCCCAGCGGACCGTGCTGTGCAAGGACCCGTTCCGCTCGGTCGACGAAAGGGTGCAACGGCTGATCGAGTCCATGTGACGGTGGGCCTGTGGCCGATGCGGCCCGCCGGGTCGGGCTGGCTTAGGCTGAACCGATGTTCCCGTGGTCCGTCGAGAGGGTTTGATCGTCGTGCGTGTTCGTCGGGCTGCGCTGCTGCTCGTGCCTGTCCTGGCGCTGGTCGCCGCGTGCACCTCCGGGTCGGGCTCGTCCTCGTCGGGTGGCGGATCCGGCGGTGCGCCGACCGTCACGGGCGCTTTCGGTACGATCCCAACCATCACGCTTCCCGGTGGTACCGCCCCCACAACGCTGCAGACCACCGTGCTGAGCAGGGGCACCGGCCCGGCCGTGGGCAAGGGCGAGCTCCTCGTCGCCGACTACGTCGGCGAGCTCTGGGACGGCGGCAAAGTCTTCGACTCGTCGTTCAAGCGCGGAGCGCCGGCCTCGTTCACCATCGGCACCGGCCAGGTCATCCCCGGCTGGGACAAGGCGCTGGTGGGCCAGACCGCCGGCAGCCGCGTGCTGCTGGTGATCCCGCCCGCCGACGGCTACGGCAACACCGGGAACAGCCAGGGCGGGATCAAGGGCACCGACACGCTGGTCTTCGTCGTCGACGTGCGAGGGTCGTTCGCCGGTACCGCATCAGCCGTCGGCGCCGCCGCGCCACCGTTGGCCGCCACCTTGCCCAAGGTGGGAACCGCTCCGAGTGCCCCCTCGGTGACGATCCCGGCCAACCCGCCGCCCACGACGCTGGTCGCAGCCGACGTCGTCGTCGGCAACAGCGGAACCGCCGGCACCGGCGGCACGGTGAGCAAGGGCGACCTCCTGGTCGTGCAGTACGTCGGCAAGATCTGGCGCGACGGCAAGACCTTCGACGCGTCGTGGATGCGGGGCGCGCCGGTAGGGTTCCCGATCGGGACCGGACAAGTGATCCCGGGCTGGGACGCCGGGCTCGTCGGCAAGAAGGTCGGCAGCCGGGTGCTGCTCGTCCTGCCGCCTGCCGACGGCTACGGCAAGGCTGGCAACGCTCAGGCGAAGATCAAGGGCACCGACACCCTCGTCTTCGTCGTCGACCTGCTTGGATCCTTCCAGCCAGCCAAATGACCGCTGATCGAGCAAGGAGTCCGCAGATGAGTGAGAAGCCCGAGATCGACTTCCCGGGCGGAGAGCCCCCTGTCGACCTGGTCGTCACCGACCTGGTCCTCGGCGAGGGCGACGAGGCGGTCCCCGGTGCCCAGGTGCTCGTTCACTACGTCGGGGTCGACTTCGAGTCCGGCGACGAGTTCGACTCGTCCTGGAGCCGGGGCGAACCGATCCGGTTCCCGCTGGCCGGGCTGATCAAGGCCTGGCAGGACGGGATCCCGGGCATGCGGGTGGGCGGTCGGCGCCAGCTCGTCTGCCCACCCACGCTCGCGTACGGCCCGGTCGGCGGCGGGCACCGGCTCTCCGGTCACACCCTGGTCTTCGTGATCGACCTGCTCGGCGTCGGCTGACCGGTCCGATTCTCCTGTGGCCCAGAACAAGACCGAGCGACTGCTCCAGGTCGTCCTCTGCCTGAGCCAGGGCAGGCGCTCGGTGTCACGCGAGCAGCTGCGCCGGGCCATCCCGGACTACACCGCTTGCCCGTCCGACGAGGCGTTCGAGCGGATGTTCGAGCGCGACAAGAACGAGCTTCGCGAGCTCGGCATCCCGCTGGAGACGTCGGGGGAGCCGGGTGACGAAGAGGTTGGCTACCGCATCGACCGGGACGCGTACGCCTTGCCGGACCTGCACCTCACGCGCGACGAGATGGTTGCCATGGCCCTGGCTGCACGGGTCTGGCGCGAGCAGGGTCCGGCGTCAGCCGCGGCCCGCGCCCTGCTCAAGCTCTCCGCGGAGGGGATCGACGTCGACCCGACCGACCTGCCGGCGATCGAACCCCGGTTGTCCGGTGGTGAGGCGGCCTTCGGACCGCTGACGGCTGCCGTGTCGCAGCGACGGGCCGTCCGGTTCGCGTACCGCGCGGCGCGCGAGACCAAGAGCCACCTGCGCCACCTGCAGCCGTGGGGGGTGGTCTCGCAGCGGGGTCGGTGGTACGTCGTGGGGCACGACCTAGACCGCGACGCCGCACGGGTCTTCCGGCTCTCCCGGATCGACGGCGAGGTGACCGCGGTCGGGGCACCCTCAGCGTTCGTGGTGCCCACCGACGCCGCTCTGCGGTCCCGGGTGGACGTCTTCGCCGCTGCCGGTCCCGAGTCCGAGGCGGTCCTGCTCGTGCAGCCGGGCGCCGGCTACGGTCTGCGCCGGCGGGCCACCGCGCCCGCGGCGTCGGTCGTGGTCGACGGTGCACCCTGGGACCGACTCACGGTCGCGAATGCGGGCATCTACCCGTTCGCCGAGGAGGTGGCTTCGTACGGCCCGGTCGTGGTGGTCGAGTCGCCACCCGAGCTGCGCGACGCGGTCATCGCGAACCTGCAGGCCGTGCTGGCCGGTCAGGGACGGCGCTGATGGCCGGCGCGAGCGACCAGCTTGTCCGGCTGCTTGCCCTGCTCCCGTGGTTGCAGGCTCACCCAGGCGTCACCAAGCAGGTGGCCGCCGCCGCGTTCGGCGTGACGCCATTGCAGCTCGAGAAGGACCTGCAGCTGGCGTTCACGTGCGAGCTGCCAGGTCAGCCCGAGGTCTTCATCGACATCGACTACCTCGACTCGGACCGGATCTCGGTGATCGACCCGGCGACCATCGACCGTCCGCTGCGGCTCCGGCCGGACGAAGCTGTGGCCCTGCTGGTCGGCCTGCGCGCTCTGGCCGCGGTGCCCGGCCTGCAGGACCGCAACGCCCTCGACGGGGCGCTTGCCAAGCTCGAGGACGCCACCGGCCTGGCGGGACTCACCGAGTCCGAGCCGGGACGGGCGGCGCCCGCGCCCGCGGCGGCCGCGGCCGAGGCAGTACGCGAGGGACTCGCCGCGCATCGACGCCTGCACCTGCAGTACTGGGTGCCCACCCGCGACGAGGTCACCGAGCGCGACGTCGACCCGATGCGCATCGTCTCGGTCGACGACACCGCCTATCTCGAGGGCTACTGCCACTCCTCCGAGTCGGTGCGTACGTTCCGGCTCGACCGGATCGTCGAGGCGGTCGTGCTCGACACGCCCGCTCAGTCGCCGGGGGTGCCCGCGCCGAACGAGGTCGCCGGGGTGTTCCGGCCAGGGGCCGGCGACCAGGTCGTCACTCTCGATCTCGACGCGTCGTCGCGGTGGGTGCCGGAGTACTACGCCTGCGAGACGGTCGCCGAACAGCCGGACGGTGGGCTGCGGGTGACTCTGCGCACCTCCGATTCGCGGCTGGTCACCCGGCTCGCCCTGCGCCTATCCGGTGGCGTCGCGGTCGTCGAGCCAAACGAGATTCGGGCCGAAGTCACCCGTCTGGCCCAGGCAACCCTGCTGCTTTACGGCGTGTCGCGCCGACTCTGACCGTTCGTGGGTTCAAGGTCGCTGCGTGCGCTGCCGATTCCAACTCCCGTACAGCCCGGGAATGGATCCGGGGGAGGGCGAAGGGACTGTGACCATGACGACGATCCGGGCTACGTGCCCAACCTGCGGTGACGTCGAGCTCAAACCTGTGCAGCTGCGGCTCCTGGTGTGCAACCGGGCCGATTGGTCGTCGTACTCGTTCGACTGTCCGACCTGCAAGGACGAAGTCAAGAAGCCCGCCGACGAAGAGGTCGTCGCCCTGCTGCTGTCGGGCGGGGTCGTCGCCAAGCCGTGGCACATTCCGAACGAGGCGCTCGAGGCGCACGCGGGCCCGCGGATCTCCTACGACGACCTGCTCGACTTCGCACTCTGGCTCGAGCACCACGACACCCTCGTCGGCGACGTCCAGGGCGCCGCCCGCGCCTGATCGGCCGGTTGCCCGTCTCCGGTTGTTCACTCCTGGCGGACCGTGCCTGCCGGCCACTCCCCGGACCGACGCGTAAGATGCGTACGGAGTCGTCCGACGAGAGAGGTTCCCCGATGGGTAAGTTGGCAGAAAGCCCCGGTTTCTGGATCGCGGTGCTCATCGTCGTCCTGCTGTTCGGCTCGAAGAAGCTGCCGGACGCCGCACGTGGTGTCGGCCGTTCGCTGCGCATCTTCAAGGCCGAGACGAAGGGCCTGATCAACGACGAGACGGCCGCTGCTCCGCCGGCTGCCGCCCCGCTGCCCCCACAGGCCATCGCGCCTGCCCAGCCGGTGGTCTCGCCCGAGGTGAGCCAGCCGGCTCCGGAGAAGTCCGAGAGCTGAACGACTCAGCAGACTGCAGCCCGTGAGCGACGCCACGGGGCGTCGCCGGAGACTCTCCCGCCGAACGTCCGAGCCCAAGCCGCCTGACGAGGGTCGAATGACCCTCGTCGAGCATCTACGTGAGCTGAGGTCCCGGATCGCGTGGGCCGCCGGGTCGATCCTGCTGCTTTCCGCGGTCGGCTGGATCTACTACGCGCAGATCGTCGACTTCATCCTCCGCCCGTTCAAGGCAGCTGCCGCCGAGCTGGCCCGGCAGGGTAAGCCGACGATCCTGTCGCTGACTGGCGTGGCTGACGGGTTCAACCTCAAGCTCCAGGTCGCGCTGTCTGCCGGCGTCATCCTGGCCTCGCCGATCTGGCTCTACCAGATCTTCCGCTTCATCACCCCGGGTCTGCACCGCAACGAGAAGCGCTGGGCGGCCACCTTCGTCGCCGGCGCACTGCCGCTGTTCCTGACGGGCGCGGCGACGGCCTACCTCGTGCTGCCGAGGCTGCTCGGCGCCTTCCTGGGGTTCACCCCCGAGGGCGTCAACAACATCATCAGCGTCGACAAGTACGTCGGCTTCCTGCTGCAGATCATGGTCGTCTTCGGCCTCGGCTGCATCGCGCCGGTGGTGATCGTCGTGCTCAACGCCGCGGGCATCCTGTCGGCCCAGCGGTTCGCGTCGTGGTGGCGCTGGGTGATCGTGTTCACGCTGATCTTCGCTGCGGTCGCGACGCCGACCGGCGACCCCATCAATATGCTGCTCTTCGCGCTGCCCCTCCTTCTGCTCATGCTCGTCGCCTTCGCGATCTGCTGGAACACCGACCGTCGTCGGGCCAAGCGGGCCAAGTCCGAGGGGCTCGATGTCGGTGACGACGAGATCTCCCCGCTCGACCTCACCCCGTCCGGCCTCGACGACGACATCACCTGACCCTCGTGCGCGCGCGTTCGGCCCCTTTCGGGCGTCCGGCGCGCTAGCGTCTCGCCCGTGGCGAAGCGGATAGCCGTACTGGTCAACCCGACCTCCGGCAAGGGACGTGGCGCGCGGTCGGCCACCCAGGCCATCAGCCGGTTACGCGAGCTCGGCTGCGAGGTGACCGAGCTGGTCGGAGCCGACGGACCCGACGCTGTGCTGCTGGCCCGGCACGCGGTGCAGGACGGCTACGAGACGCTGGTCGCGGTCGGCGGCGATGGCATGGTCCACCTCGTGCTGCAGGCGGTGGCGGGCACCGACGTCAGGCTCGGCATCGTCGCTGCCGGCAGCGGCAACGACTTCGCCACCACCCTGGGCCTGCCGCTGCACGACCCGCGCGCGGCGGCCGACATCGTCGCCGCGGGATGCACCCGGGTCGCGGACGCCGGCCGGGTGCGGGTCGACGGCGCCGAGGCACCGGTGTGGTTCGCGTGCGTACTGTCCAGCGGCTTCGACTCGCTGGTCAACGAGCGGGGCAACCGGATGCGCTGGCCGCGAGGTCCCATGCGCTACAACATCGCCACGATGGCCGAGCTTCGCGTCTTCACACCCGTCGCGTTCACGTTCTCGGTCGACGGTCTGACCACCAGGCAGAGCGCGATGTTCGTGGCCGTCGGCAACGCCGCCTCGTACGGTGGTGGGATGCGGATCTGCCCGTCGGCGCTGATCGACGACGGAGAGTTCGCCGTCACCGTCGTCGGCGCCGTGGGCAAAGCCAGGTTCCTCCGGTTGTTCCCCAGCGTCTTCCGAGGCACCCACGTCAGGCAGCCCGAGGTATCCGTGCACGTCGGACGACTGGTCGAGATCGATGCCCCGGGGATGGTGGCGTTCGCGGACGGCGAGTTCGTCGGCCATCTGCCCGTCAGCGTGGAGTGCGTGCCTGGCGCCGTCCACCTGCTGATCCCCGGCTAACCTGGTGGGCATGCCCTCCCCAGCCGAGCGGTTCGCCGCCGCGCGGGACCGGCAGCGCGACGCCAGGACGCACCTCGCAGCCTTCCGCGACGAGTACGAGTTTCAGCTGGACGCGTTCCAGGTCACTGCCTGCCAGGCGCTGGAAGCCGGCCAGGGAGTGCTCGTCGCCGCGCCGACCGGATCGGGCAAGACCGTCGTCGGGGAGTTCGCGGTGCACCTGGCGCTCGCCGAGGGCCGAAAGTGCTTCTACACCACGCCGATCAAGGCCCTGTCGAACCAGAAGTACGCCGACCTGGTCGCCCGCTACGGAGCGGACCGCGTCGGTCTGCTCACGGGGGACAACACGATCAACGGTGAGGCCGACGTCGTCGTGATGACGACCGAGGTGCTTCGCAACATGCTCTACGCCCGCTCGCACACCCTGGGCCGCCTCGGGTACGTCGTCATGGACGAGGTGCACTACCTCTCCGACCGGTTCCGCGGCGCTGTCTGGGAGGAGGTGATCATCCACCTCCCCGAGTCGGTGCGACTGGTGTCGCTCTCCGCCACCGTCAGCAACGCCGAGGAGTTCGGCGAGTGGTTGGTCACGGTCCGCGGCGACACCGTGATCGTCGTCGAGGAGCACCGGCCCGTGCCGTTGTGGCAGCACGTCATGGCCGGCAACAAGCTGCTGGACCTGTTCACCGACGACGACCAGCACACCGTCAACCCCGAGCTCGTACGCCTGTCCCGGACCGAGGACCGGCTCGCCAAGATGGGCGACCGGCGACCGACCCGCGGCGGCGGCCGCCGACAGCAGAGCAGCTCCACGCCGACTCGCCCCGAGGTCATCGAGCGGCTCGACCGTGATGGCCTGCTGCCGGCCATCATGTTCATTTTCAGTCGCGTGGGGTGCGACGCCTCGGTGCTGCAGTGCCTGCGGGCCGGGCTGCGGCTGAACAGCGCGGAGGAGCGGCTGGCCGTGCGCGAGTACGTCGAGGAACGCTGCGCCGACATCCCGGACGAGGACCTGGGGGTGCTCGGCTACCACGAATGGCTGGACGGGTTGTCGCGCGGCATTGCGGCCCACCACGCTGGCATGCTGCCCACCTTCAAGGAGGTCGTCGAGGAGCTCTTCCAGCGCGGCCTGGTCAAGGTGGTGTTCGCCACCGAGACGCTGGCCCTGGGCATCAACATGCCGGCCCGCTCAGTGGTGCTGGAGAAGCTCTCCAAGTGGAACGGCGAGACCCATGCCGACGTGACGCCGGGGGAGTACACACAGCTCACCGGCCGCGCCGGCCGCCGCGGGATCGACGTCGAGGGCCACGCGGTCGTGCTCTGGCAGCACGGACTGGACCCCGAGGCCGTCGCCGGGCTCGCGTCCACCCGCACGTACCCGCTCCGCTCCTCGTTCCGGCCCTCGTACAACATGGCGGTCAACCTGGCCGGCTCGGTGGGGCGGCACACCGCACGCGAGATCCTCGAGTCGTCATTCGCCCAGTTCCAGGCCGACCGGTCGGTGGTGGGGCTGGCTCGACAGGTGCGCAGGAACGAGGAGGGGTTGGCCGGCTTCCAGGTGGCGATGACCTGCCACCTCGGCGACTTCGACGAGTACGCCGCGCTGCGCCGCGCGCTCAAGGACCGCGAGGCCGACCTCTCGCGCAGCGGAGCCGCGCTGCGCAAGGCGGCCGCCGCAGCGTCCTTGGAGTCACTCAAGGTCGGCGATGTGATCCGCGTGCCGGCCGGGCGCCGGGCCGGCCTAGCGATCGTGCTCGACCCGGGGCTGACCAGCGGACCCGAGGGGCCGCGCCCGTTCGTCCTGACCGCCGACCGTCAGGTCGCGCGGCTCTCCCTCGTCGACTTCCCCTCGCCGGTGGAGCCGGTCGACCGGCTCCGGGTGCCCAAGTCGTTCAACGCGAGGTCGCCGCAGTCCCGCCGCGACCTCGCCGCGACGCTTCGCACCAGGGTGCCCTCCGACGGCGACCGGCCGCGTCGGGGCCGGGCCGAAGCCGCCGACGACGGCGAGATCGCTCGGCTCCGACTCGCGATCCGTCAGCACCCGTGTCACGGCTGCAACGAGCGTGAGGACCACGCCCGATGGGCCGAGCGCTACCACCGGTTGCTGCGCGAGACCCGACAGCTGGAGGCGCGGGTCGAGTCCCGGACCAACACGATCGCCCGCACGTTCGACCGGGTGTGCGGCCTGCTGGAGTCCCTCGGTTACCTCGCCGGTGACGACGTCACCCCCGACGGGCAGCGGCTGGGGCGGCTCTACTCCGAGCTCGACCTGCTCGCCGCCGAGTGCATCCGCGACGGGCTGTGGTCCGGCCTGGCGCCCCCGGAGCTCGCGGCCTGCGTATCGGCACTGGCGTATGAGTCGCGCCAGTCCGACGACGCGGGCGCACCGCGGCTGCCCAACGGACCGGTCCGCGACGTGCTCGCGGAGACGGTGCGCACCTGGGGCCGGCTCGACCGGGTGGAGAAGGACTTCGGCCTGTCGTTCCAGCGCGAACCCGACCTCGGCTTCGCATACGTCGCGTACCGCTGGGCCTCTGGGGCCAGGCTGGAGACGGTGCTGTCCGAGGCGGACCTGCCGGCCGGCGACTTCGTCCGCTGGACCAAGCAGCTGATGGACCTGCTCGGCCAGGTCGGCACCGCGGCCGGGGAGCAGGACCCCGCACTGCGCAAGGTGGCCGAAGCGGCAGTCGACGCGCTGCGCCGGGGCGTCGTGGCGTACTCGTCGGTGGGGTAGCGGGCGCCACGGTCCGGTGGCGTGCATCCTACGGTGGCGTAAGTTACGCTTCCGTAGGTATTGGACCAAACCCCCTGGAGGAATCGTGACGCTGCTCTCCGACGAAGCCACGACCCGGCTCCTGCTCGAGCTGGAACCCGTCGTCGCCGGGGAGCTGGACCGGCACGAGAATGTCGCCAGGGAGTGGTTTCCGCACGAGTACATCCCGTGGAGCGAGGGCCGGACATACGACGGAATCCTCGGCGGCGAAGCCTGGGTGCCTGAGGACTCGACCATCCCCGACGTCGCCCGCACCGCGCTGATCGTCAACCTGCTCACCGAGGACAACCTGCCGAGCTACCACTTCGAGATCGCGCGGCTGTTCGGCCGGGACGGCGCGTGGGGCACGTGGGTGCACCGGTGGACCGCTGAGGAGGGCCGCCACGGCGTCGCGATCCGCGACTACCTCTCGGTCACCCGCGCGGTCGACCCGATCGCCCTCGAGCGCGCCCGCATGATCCACATGGGGACCGGGTTCCAGGCCCAGGACGACGACATGCTGCACACCCTCGCCTACGTCTCGTTCCAGGAGCTCGCGACCCGCATCTCGCACCGCAACACCGGCACGGCCTCGCAGGACCCGATCTGCGAGCAGCTGCTGGCCCGGATCGCGGCCGACGAGAACCTGCACATGATCTTCTACCGCAACCTGCTCGCGGCGGCTTTCGAGCGCGAGCCCAGTCTGACGATGCAGGCGGTCAACGACGTCGTGCAGAACTTCCAGATGCCGGGCCATTCGATCGAGGGGTTCACCCGCAAATCGGTCCAGATCGCAAACGCGGGCATCTACGACCTGCGCCAGCACCGCGACCAGGTGCTCGTACCGGTCCTGCGGCAGTGGAAGGTGTGGGACATCGAGGGCTTGGACGCCGAGGGCGAGAAGGCTCGGCAGTCGCTCGACGAGTTCCTCGCCGGCCTCGACACCGCGGCCGAGCGGTTCGAGCAGCGTCGCGACGAGCGCGCCGCTCGCGTGGCCGCCCGCTCGGAGTAGCCAGCTGCCGCAGACGTCGGGGGAGGGCTGCTGAACCGCGGGCCGCCGCCGAACCTGGTGGGAGCATGGGGCCCGGGCGAGGGGTACTAGTTCCAAGGTCCGATGGCGCACGTGACCGGCTCGACGGGTCAATGGAGGCAGTCGAAACCCCACGAGTCAGGAGCACACCATGATGCGACTGATCGCCTTCTGCGCAGCAGCGACTGTCGCCGCCGTCCCCGCTGTCACCGGCCTGGTCGGCAACGCCTCCTTCGCCCAGACCGTTCCCGTCCGGGTCCCGGCCCAGGTCGCCACCCAGTCGGTGGACGACCACGGCGGCAACGGCATCCATACCGAACCGGGGCGACGGCAAGGGCGGCGTCACTCCGTCGCCGAGCGCATCGGCCAGCTCCACCCGGGATGACAGCTCCGGCAGCTCGCACGGCGGGTCCAGCGGATCGACCAGTGGGTCCCGCGGTGCCGACGACAACGGTGGCGGTTCCCACGGCGCGGACGACGGTTCCGGTCATCGGTGACCTCAGCCGCTGATCGTGGCAGCGCCGCCGGAGCCTCACTCGCCCCGCGGCGCTGCTGCACGTCCCGATGACCCCGCGGCCTCGGCGATCCCGTCGAACCGGTCCAGCACCGCGGCGAACGCGTCCAACCCCACAAGCACCTGCGCCAACGCCGCGTCAGCAGCGAGGGCGGCGGTGGAGGACATGACCCAAAGCTAGCCGCACCCTCCGACAAGTCCGGGCAACACCACCAGCCGAAACCCGTTACACCGCAACAGGTTCCGCCCCCACCCCGCCTACCCGTCCAGAGTGTCCGTCGCCGCGAGCAGCCACCGGTTGACGCTGCTTGCGATCCCCCAGCGGTCGGCCAGCTCGACGACTCGCGCGGGGTCGGACGGCAGAACCCGGATCGCGGAGTCGAAAGCCGGCAACGGACAGTCCTGACGTACCCGCGTCACCCCAGCCGCGACCCCGAGGTAGTCCCGAGACGGTGCGAGCTTGGCCCGCTGCGACAACTCAGGGTCACCCGAGTCGAGGGCCGCGACGATCGCCTCGATCGTGCCCCACCGCTGGATCAGTCCGGCTGCGGTCTTCTCGCCTATCCCGGGCACCCCGGGCAGGCCGTCCGACGGGTCGCCCCGCAGCGCCGCGAAGTCTGCGTACGAGCGTCCCGGGATCCCGTACTTCGTCTCGACGTACGGCTCGTCCATGACCTCGAGCTTGGCGATCCCTCGGCCGGTGTAGAGGACCCGGACGGGCTTCTCGTCGTCCACCAGCTGGATCAGGTCGCGGTCACCGCTGACCACGTCGACGGGGTGCTCCGAGCTGGTGGCGAGCGTCCCGATCACGTCGTCGGCCTCGAAGCCGGCGCAACCGACCCGGGCGATACCGAGCGCAGACAGGAGCTCGACGATCACTGGCACCTGGGGCGCGAGCAGGTCGGGTGTGGCCTCGACGCTGGCAGCCGGGTCGCTGCCCGGCTCGAGCCGGTGCGCCTTGTACGACGGCAGGAGCGCGACCCGGAACGCCGGCCGCCAGTCGTCATCCCAGCAGGCGACGAGCCTGGTGGGCCGGTACGTGGCGACCAGCCGGGCCACCATGTCGAGGAACCCGCGAATGGCGTTCACAGGCGTGCCGTCCGGTGCCTGCACGGAGTCAGGTACGCCGAAGAACGCCCGGTAATACAGCGAGGCGGAGTCGAGCAGCATCAGCTTCTCGGGGTCGTCGCGGCTCATGCCGCACAGGATGGCATGACGCCAAGGGTGGAGGTCAGGCCGGTGCGGCCTAGAGTGCCAGGGTGACCCTAGCCACCACGACCGACCGCCTCGACCGCGCCCAGCAGCTCGTCGCGAGCAGCGGACTGGACGCGATCCTGGTGACCCCTGGCCCCGACCTGCGCTACCTCACCGGGTACGCCGCGGTGCCCCTCGAGCGACTGACCTGCCTTGTCATCCCGGCGGTCGGAACCCCCAGCATCGTGGTGCCGTTGCTGGAACAGGCCGCCGCTGCGGCGAGCCCGATCGGTTCCGAAGGCCTGGCCATCCACCCGTGGGGCGAGTCGAGCGACCCGTATGCGCTGGTGGCTTCGCTGCTGACGGGCGCGCGCACAGTCGGGCTGGACGACCACATGTGGGCTGCGAAGGTCCTCGCGCTTCGAGCTGCCATGCCCCAGACCGAACAACGGCTGGCCGGGCCGGTCACGGCCGCGCTGCGGATGCGCAAGACGGCACACGAGGTGCGGGCCCTGCGCGAGGCGGGGGCGGCTATCGACGGCGTGCACGCCCGCGTGCCCGAGTGGCTGAGCGCGGGCCGCACCGAGGCTGAGGTCGGCCGTGACATCGCGGACGCGATCCTTGCCGCCGGCCATGCCACTGTCGACTTCGTCATCGTCGCCAGCGGCCCGAACGGCGCCAGCCCGCACCACGAGGGGTCCGACCGGGTGATCGAGCGCGGCGACGTGGTGGTCGTCGACATCGGCGGGACGATGCCCTCCGGATACTGCTCCGACTCCACCCGGGGGTACGCCGTGGGGGAGCCGCACCCCGACTTCCTGGCCGCCTACGAGGTGCTGCAGGCGGCCCAGGAGGCCGCGTGCGCCTGGGCGCGGCCCGGCGTAACTGCCGAGAGTGTCGACAATGCGGCCCGAGCGGTGATCGAGGCGGGCGGGTACGGCGACGCGTTCATCCACCGCACCGGCCACGGCATCGGCCTCGAAACCCACGAGGAGCCCTACATCGTCGCCGGCAACCAGCTGGCCCTCGAACCGGGCATGGCCTTCTCGGTCGAGCCCGGCATCTACGTTCCGGGCCGGTTCGGCGCCCGCATCGAGGACATCGTCGTATGCACCGAAGACGGCGCCGAACGGCTCAACCGGCGACCCCGAGCCCTGCTCATCCTGGAGGCCTGAACCCCATGCCCAGCACCGTCGAACGCGTCCTGCCCACCGACGAGGCGTACGAGCTGCTCGGTCTCGCCCGTGAGATCGCGGCGGCCGAGCTCGCCCCACGAGCCGCCGAGTACGAGCAGGCGCACCGGTTCCCGCGCGAGGTGTTTCGCACCCTCGGCAAGACGGGGCTGCTCGGCCTCGCCTACCCCGAGGAGCACGGCGGCGGCGGGCAGCCGTACGAGGTGTACCTGCAGGTGCTGGAGGAGCTCGCCTCGGCCTGGACCTCGGTCGGCATCGGAGTCAGCGTCCACACGCTGGCCTGCCACCCCGTCGCCAACTTCGGTACCCCCGGGCAGCGCGAGCGCTGGCTGCCCGACATGCTCGGCGGCGAGCTGCTCGGGGCGTACTGCCTGTCCGAGCCAGGGTCCGGCTCCGACGCCGCGGCGCTGGTGACCAAGGCCGAGCTCCTCGGCGACACCTATACCGTCAACGGCACCAAGGCCTGGATCACGCACGGGGGAGTGGCCGACTTCTACAACCTGCTGGTGCGCACCGGCGTAGACGGCCCGCGAGGCATCTCGTGCCTGCTCGCCGACGCGGACACCCCCGGGCTGTCCGCCGCCGCCCCCGAGCGCAAGATGGGCGCGAACGCCTCGACCACCGCCCAGATCCTGCTGCACGACGCGCAGGTCCCTGCCGACCGGTTGATCGGCGCACCTGGCCAAGGCTTCGAGATCGCCATGTCTGCCCTCGACAGCGGACGGCTCGGGATCGCCGCCTGCGCCGTGGGGCTGGCTCAGGCTGCCCTCGACGCGGCGGTCGAGTACGCCGGCCAACGCCAGCAGTTCGGCCGTACGATCGGTAGCTTCCAGGGGCTTTCGTTCATGCTCGCCGACATGGCTACCGGGATCGCGGCGGCGCGTTCCCTCTACCTCGATGCTGCGAGGCTGCGAGACGCCGGACGTCCGTTCGGCACCCGCGCAGCCATGGCCAAGCTCTTCGCCACCGACATGGCGATGAAGGTGACGACCGACGCGGTCCAGGTGTTCGGCGGCTACGGGTACGTCGAGGACTTCCCGGTCGAGCGTTACATGCGCGAGGCCAAGGTCCTGCAGATCGTCGAGGGCACCAACCAGATCCAGCGCGTCGTGATCGGCCGTTCGCTCCTCAAGGCGGGGAGCTGAGCCGCCGACGCATATCGCAAGTTCCTCCAACCCGGAGGGACGGACGGGACACGAAGATCCGGACGGTCCCCACCGATCCGCCGCGCTTGACGTCCGCCGGGCCACGAGAGCCCACGGGTGGCAATGAATGGGCGGGCACGGAGACAGCACGGTCGCCCAGGCCGACCGGGGAGTGAGTGGCGAGACCGGCTCGTCCGCGCAGCTGCGGACGGGAGATTTGCTCATGCGGGTCCTTATCGCGGGGCGGCGCGTCGCGATCCTGGTGGCGATCACCTGGTTCGCGTCTGCTGTCTCGGTCTACGGGGCGGGGGCTCAGGTTCCCGAGCAGCAGGTCCGGGGGATGGTTCCCGCGGGTGCGGCACACACGGTCGACGGTCAACCGCCGGTCGTCGTCGTACCTCCGGGCACCACTGGGGTCGTACTCGGCCCCGCGACGGCTTATGTCCGCGATGCGGACGGGGTCGTGCGGCGGGTGCGCTGACGCGGCCAGGGCGCGCCGTCGTACGGGCCGGGTGACCGGTTCGGCCGACGGCGCGCTTCTGCACCCGATAGATTCGGCTGCGTGGAAGACCTGGACCGACAGATCCTGCGGCGGCTGACCGCTGACGGGCGGATGAGTTACACCGACCTCGGCCGAGCCACCGGCCTGTCGACGTCCGCTGTGCACCAGCGGGTCCGCAAGCTCGAGGAGCGCGGCGTCATTCTCGGCTACACCACCAACGTCGACCCGACCGCGATCGGGCTCCCGCTCACCGCGTTCATCGCCATCACGCCGCTGGACCCGTCCGCGCCCGACGACGCCCCGGAGCGGCTCGAGATTCTGCCCGCGATCGAGGCCTGCTACTCGGTCGCCGGCGACGAGTCGTACCTGCTCAAGGTCCGAGTACCCAGCCCGCTCGACCTGGAAGCCCTGCTCGGCGAGATCCGAGCCGTGGCCAACGTCCGCACCCGCACCACCGTGGTGCTGTCGACGCCGTACGAGACGCGCGCCCCCGCCCTCTAACCCCCGGACCGTGCACCCTCTAACCCCTCACCCCTTTCGCCACAAGGGTCCCCTTGTGGCGGTTGGGGGGGGGTGGGCGGTGAGGACGGGGGTCAGGGGGTGATGAGGGCGACGCCTTCGGCCTCGTGCTGCGCGGCGGAGGCGGCCCGGGATGCCGCGGCAGCTGCGACGGCGGCGTCCAGGTGCGTCGGGTCGGTCGCGTGCTCGGTCCACCAGGCCTGGCCGGCTGCGGGCAGCGTGTCGATCGGGTCGTAGTACTCGTAGGCGCGGTCGAGCGCCTCGGTGTCGGTGAGCTCGATGCCGGTGCGGTAGTTCTTGGTCCAGTACGAGATCCCGCGCACCTCGTCGTACGACTCGAGCTGGTGCACCCAGCGCTTGCCGACGTACGGGACGTCACAGACGATCCGCGGGGTGGCGAACCCGGGCAGGTAGCCCATGATCGCGTGCTGCAACCGCTGGGCGTGCTTCACCGAGACCCGCCAGTGCTCGCTGAACGGGATCATGTCGCACATGTAGAAGTAGTACGGCATGATCCCCGCACCGTCGGTGAGCGCGAAGCAGAGGTCGAGCAGCTGCGCCGGGGTGTCGTTCACCCCGCGCATGAGCACACCCTGGTTGCGGACGTCGCGAACCCCTGCGTCGAGCATCGCGCGAGTCGCTTCCGCCACCAGCGGGGTCACCGACTGGGCGGCGTTCACGTGGGTGTGGATCGCGAGCTGGACGCCTCGCTCGCGGGCCGTCGTGGCGAGCCGCTCCATGCCGGCCCGCACATCGTCCTGCAACCAGTGCTGCGGCAGACCCATCAGCGCCTTGGTGGCCAGCCGGATGTCTCGGATGTTCTCGATCTCCAGCAGCTTGGCCACGAAGGACTCGAGGTTCTTCCAGGGCATGTTGGCGACGTCGCCACCGGAGACGACGACGTCGCGCACACCGTGCTGGCCGCGCAGGTAGGCCAGCATCGCGTCGTACCGGTCGACCGGTTTGAGGTCGAACTTCAGCTTGTCGATCACCGCCGTCGAGTTGCCGACGAGGTCCATCCGCGTGCAGTGGCCGCAGTACTGCGGGCAGGTGGAGAGCAGCTCCGCTAGCACCTTGGTGGGGTACCGGTGGGTCAGCCCCTCGGCGGTCCACATCTCGTGCTCGTGCAGGGAGTCGCGGCTGGAGTAAGGGTGCGACGCCCAGTCGGTACGACGGTCGCTGAACACCGGCAGCATGTAACGCCGTACGGGGTCCGCGTAGAAGGCATCGGTGAACTCGGCCGGGGTCGGGCTGCCCTCGTCGTGCGAGGACGGCACCATCGTGTTCATCATCTGCGGGGGCACCAGCATCGACATCGTGGCCCGCTCGGCCTGGTCGCGCTCGAGGTCGGCGTAGAAGCGCTCCTCGAGCAGGTCGCCCATGAGAGCGCGCAGCTGCTTGAGGTTCTTGACGCAGTGCACCCGCTGCCACTGGACGTCGGCCCACTCGGCGGCGGTGACGCCGGTGTAGCCCGGCAACCGGGTCCAGTCCGGCTCGGCCAGGGCGACCCGACGGTAGGCGTACGGCTGCTCGGCGGTCACAAGTTCTCCTGCGGTCGGGGCACGTCGTCGGGCCCGGGGTGCGATCAGAGCAGGATAGAGAAGAATCTGCGGCATGGCCACTCTATGGCCGAAGGATTTCCCGTCCCCGCGTCATGTGTCCGAGCACCCTCCTGTTCTGCGAAGATCAGCCCGTGCCCAACACCCACGTCTCGTCCCCGGTCGGCCTGCATCGCGTCCTCGCCCCTGCCGGCGTCCTCCCGCAGGCCGCGCAGCGTCTGGACCCCTCACCGGAACTCTGGCCAGACGAGGTCCGGGTCCGGGTCGACACGCTGAACCTCGACGCCGCGTCCTACCGCCAGCTCGCCACCAAGCACCATGGCGACGGCGCTGCGGTGCGCGCAGAGGTCCTGGCCATCGTGCGCGAGCGCGGCAAGATGCAGAACCCCGTCACCGGCTCAGGCGGCATGCTGATCGGCACCGTCGACGAGGTCGGGCCGCAGTCGACCCTCGGCCTGGCGGTCGGCGACCGGATCGCCAGCCTGGTGTCGCTCTCGCTGACCCCGCTCCGCATCGACGACGACCTCGCGTCGTGGGACGGCCTCAGCGAGCAGGTGCCCTGCGCCGGCACTGCCATCCTGTTCGGCCGCTCGATCGCCGCGGTGCTGCCGGACGACCTGCCCGCCGCCCTCGCCATGATGGTGATGGACGTCTGCGGCGCGCCCGCGCTGACCGAGCGGGTCGTCCGACAGTACGTCGGCCGCGGCGCCGCCCCGACCGTCGCGGTCATCGGCGGCGCCGGGAAGTCCGGGTCGTTGTCCTTGGTCGCCGCCTGCGCCGCCGGTGCGGCCCGTACCGTCGGCATCGTCCCGGTCCAGCGCGAGGTCGACGCGTTGCGCGAGAGCGGCATCGCCGACGCGGTCGAGCTCGCGGACGCCCGCGATCCCGTGGCCCTCGCGGAGGCTGTGCAGCGAGGCCTCGGCACGACGTCCGACATCACCGTGGTATGTGTCGATGTGCCCGGGTGCGAGCACGGCGCGATCCTCGCGACGGCCGAGGGAGGCACCGTCATCTTCTTCTCGATGGCCACGTCGTTCTCCGCTGCGGCGCTCGGCGCCGAGGGGCTGGCCGCCGACGTGACCATGCTCGTCGGCAACGGGTACACCCCGGGCCACGCGAAGCTCGCTCTCGACCTGCTGCGGGCGGACACCGGCGTCCGCGCCCTGTTCGAGGACCGGCTGGCAGCGGAGTCCGGATGAGCACCACGTTGTTCGTGGGGGGGACGATCCACTCCCCGGCTGACCCCTTCGCCACCTCGATGCTCGTGGACGGCGAGTCGATCGCCTGGATCGGCAGCGACGGCGCCGCCGAGGGTTACCGCGACGGCGTCGACGTGGTCGTCGAGCTCGACGGTGCGCTGGTGACCCCGGCGTTCGTCGACGGCCACGTGCATGCGACGGCCACCGGGATCGCCATGGGCGGACTCGATCTGCGCGGCTGCCGGTCGCTCGCCGACGCCCTGAGCCGCCTCGAGGCGTACGCCCGGGGGCGCGGCGGCCTCGGAGTGCTGCTCGGCCACGGCTGGGACGAGACCTCCTGGCCCGAGGGACGGCCGCCGACCCGCACTGAGCTGGACCGTGCGACCTACGGCAGCGTCTGCTACCTCACCCGGATCGACGTCCACTCGGCTGTAGCGTCCAGCGCGCTGCTGGCGACGGTGCCCGAGACGTCCGGGCTGCCGGGGTACCGCGCCGACGGTTGGCTCACCCTCGACGCGCACCATGCCGCCCGCGCCGCAGCGCTCGAGTCCGTGACGGCGACCGGTCGAGCCGAGGCGCAGCGGGCGACCCGACGTCGAGCCGCCGAGCTGGGCATCGCCTTGCTGCTCGAGAACGGAGGGCCGGAGACCTCCTCGGCCGACGACTTCGTGGAGCTGCTGGCCCTCGCCGAAGCCGAACCTGGCCCGCAGGTGGCGGGCTACTGGGCCGAGCTCGCCGGTCCCGGTGGTGGGGGAGCGCTTCGGGCCCGCGAGCTGGGCGCCCTGGGAGCAGGCGGCGACCTGTTCGTCGATGGCGCGATCGGGTCGCGCACCGCCTGCCTGCGCGCACCGTACGCCGACGCCGATGCCTCCGGCCACGCGTACCTCGGGATCGGGGAGGTGCGAGACCACGTCGTCGCCTGCACCGAAGCCGGTCTGCAGGCCGGCTTCCACGTCATCGGTGACGGCGCGATCGACATCGTCGTCGCCGGACTGGCCGCCGCCGCGGAGGCGGTCGGCGTCGCAGCAGTGCGGGCGGCACGGCACCGGCTCGAGCACCTGGAGATGCCCGAGCCGACCCACCTGGCCGAGCTCGCCCGGCTCGGTGTCCACGCCGGTGTCCAGCCGGTCTTCGACAGTCTCTGGGGCGGACCCGAGGGCATGTACGCGACCCGACTTGGTGCCGAGCGGGCCGAGGGCATGAACCCGTTCGCGGCGATGGCAGCAGCCGGGATCCCGTTGGTGCTCGGCTCGGACGCTCCGGTCACGCAGCTCGGCCCGTGGGAAGCGGTGCGGGCGGCGGCGTTCCATCGGACCCCCTCGGCCCGGCTCACCGTCCGCGCGGCGTTCTCGGCGCACACCCGTGGCGGCTGGCGTGCGGTGGGTGACGACGAGTCCGGAGTGCTCGCCCCCGGCCGGCCGGCGACGTACGCCGTCTGGCGGTCGGGCGACCTCGTGGTGCAGACCCCGGACGACCGGGTGGCAGCCTGGTCCACCGACGACCGGGCCGGGGTCCCGGGCCTGCCCGACCTCACTCCTGGCACCCCTGCACCTGACTGCCTGCGCACCGCTGTCCGCGGCACGCCCGTGTTCACCCGAGAAGGGTCGCTCCGTTGACCGTCCAGCGCACCACCCCGTCCCGTCCCGCGACCACGCGCCCGCGGTCGAAGCTCGAGCTGGACCAGCGTGTGGTCCGGCACGCCCGCGCCCTGGCTCGCAAAGCCGGCGCGCCCGTCGTCAAGCTGGCCAAGACCCACACGACCGTGTCGGTCGAGCGCGCGGTTCTGCGGCTCGCCGGTCTGGCGGGAGCCGATCCGGACGGGATCCCGTGGGTGAACCGTCTGGTAGACGCGGTCGCAGCGGACTGCGGGCTCCAGCACGGGGTCGCGCTCCCCGTGTGGGACGCGCTGCTCCGCGACGCCGGCGACGACCTGCTCGCGCTGGCGCAGAAGTCCGCTGCAGGAGCGGTTTCCTTCCGGATCCCCGAGGGCAAGGACGCAGCGCGCGCGGCCAAGACCGCAACGGCAGCGGTCAACATCGGGCTGAAGCAGATCGACCGCAACCGCGCCCAGCGCGACAAACTGGTACGCCGGTTGGGCGACCCGCCCAAGCCCTGGATCTACCTGATCGTGGCGACCGGTGATATCTACGAGGACATCCCGCAGGCCCAGGCCGCCGCCCGCGAAGGCGCTGACGTCATCGCCGTGATCCGCTCGACGGGGCAGTCGCTCCTCGACTACGTCCCCGAGGGCGCGACACGCGAGGGTTATGCCGGTACGTACGCGACCCAGGAGAACTTCAGGCTGATGCGGGCCGCCCTCGACGAGGTCTCGGTCGAGCTCGGCCGCTACGTGCGCCTCACCAATTACGCCTCCGGGCTCTGCATGCCCGAGATCGCCGCACTGGCGGGCCTTGAGCGCCTCGACATGATGCTCAACGACTCGATGTACGGGATTCTCTTCCGCGACATCAACCCGATCCGGACGTTCGTCGACCAGCGGTTCTCCCGCCAGGTCCACGCGCGCGCCGGGATCATCATCAACACCGGCGAGGACAACTACCTCACGACTGCCGATGCCATCGAGGCCGCCCACACGGTCACGGTGAGCCAGCTGCTCAACGAGTTCTTCGCCAAGGAGGCCGGCCTCGAAGACTGGCAGCTCGGGCTCGGGCACGCGTTCGAGATCAACCCGGCGGTTCCCGACTCGTTCCGCCTCGAGCTTGCCCACGCGATGCTCGCTCGTGAGCTGTTCCCCGACGCACCCCTGAAGTGGATGCCCCCGACCAAGCACATGACCGGTGACATCTTCGGTGGCTACCTGCTCGACGGGTTCTTCAATCTGGCTGGAGCCCTGACCGGGCAAGGGATTCTGCTGGTCGGGATGATGACCGAAGCCGTGGTGACGCCCTGGCTGTCCGACCGCGACCTGGCCCTGCAGAACGTCCGCTACGTGTTCAACGCGGCGGGGCGCCTGCACGAGGACTTCCTGCCGAGGCACGACGGCTTCATCGTGCAGCGCGGGCACCAGGTGCTCGGCGAGGCGATCGAGCTGCTGCAGGCGATCGTCGACGACGGCCTGCTCGACGCCATCGGCGACGGCACCTTCGGGTTGATGAAGCGGCCGGCCGACCGGGGCAAGGGGCTCGACGGAGTCGTCGAACAGGCCAAGGGCTACGTCAACCCGGCAACCGACCTGCTCGAGGGGACGCAGCGATGAGTGAGTCGGAGAAGCGCATCGTCCGCCCCTACGGCGACACGACGGGTGACGGCATGGTGCAGCTGTCGTTCACCTTGCCCCTTTCGCACGACAAGCGGGCCGAGGGCGCCGCGGCCCAGCTGGCGAACAAGATGGGCATGGACCCGGCCATGGTCGTGCACGCCAAGGCCATGGGACCCGACTTCACGTTCTTCGTCGCCTACGGCCCGGTGCACCACCTGGTCGACACGTCGAAGGTCGTCGTGCTCGAGCGCGAGTACCCGATGCTCACGGCCAAGGAGGCCAACCTCGCGATCAAGCGAGGGCTACGTCGGCCGCTGGTCGTCGTCGGGGCTTGCATCGGCAGCGACGCGCACACCGTCGGCATCGACGCGATCCTGAACATCAAGGGGTTCGCGGGGGAGAAGGGGCTGGAGTACTACACCGAGATCAAGGTCGTGAACATGGGCGCCCAGGTGCTCGTGCCCGAGCTGGTCGAGCGGGCCCGGGTCGAGAAAGCGGACGCGGTGCTCGTCTCGCAGGTGGTGACCCAGCGCGATGCCCACCTGTACAACACCCGCGAGATGGCCGCCGCGTTCAACGAGGCCTACCCCCGCGGTTCGCGGCCGTTGCTCGTTGTCGGCGGCCCGCGGTTCGACGAGCTGATGGCCGCAGAGCTCGGTGTCGACCGGATCTTCGGGAAGGGCACCACCCCTGGCGAGGTCGCCAGCTACCTCATCCACGCACTGTTGGGAGCCAAGGCATGACGGAGAACAACGGCGACGTCGACCACCGGCTGGGTCTGGTCGTCACGCACTCCCGCTACGTCCCGTACGCCCACGCGCACTACGGCGGCAACCTCGTCGACGGGGCGTACGTCCTCGGCCTGTTCGGCGACGTCGCGACCGAGGTGTGCATTCGCACTGACGGCGACGAAGGGCTGTTCGCGTCGTACGACGACGTGCAGTTCCGGGCGCCCGTGCAGGCCGGCGACGTGGTCGAGGTCACTGCGGTGGTGAGCCGGGTCGGCCGACGCAGTCGTGGCATCGACTTCGTCGCCCGCGTCACGTGTCGGGCGCGCCCCGACCGGTCGTCGTCCGCCGCCGAGGTGCTCGCCGAGCCGATCGTGTGCACGACCGCGCACGGCACCGTGGTCGTCACCGTCTGAACCCGAGCGATCACGCCCTGCGGGGAAGCAGTAGACCGTTCGGCCGAAGTTCGCTGTCCGTTCGGCTTACCGGGTTCTCATGGCACCGGGTGACCGTTAGCGTCTGCCGCATTCGGTGCCCGAGCTCCGGGCAGCCTGGGGAGGGACCCGACCATGTACCAGACCACGATGGGCCGCGTCGCGACGGTCGGCATCGCCGCCGCCGCGACGGTGCTCGCATCCGGCATCGCCGCGTCGGCGGCCACACCGGCGCCCACGCGCACGGTTCTCTCGACCACGACGGCGACCGTGGCCGTCGGTGGCACGGCCCACATCAAGGCAGTCGTGAAGCCGGTCACCGGAGCCGGCAGCCCGATCGGAAACGTCATCTTCAAGGAGGGCACCACGGTCCTCGGCACGGTGGCCCTCGCGCTGGTCGGAACCGTGGAGGTTGCCAAGCTCGACGTGCCAGGCTTGACCCTCGGCGCCCACACGATCATCGCGAGCTACACCGGCTCCGCTGCGTTCGCCACCAGCACCTCGCTGCCGATCGTCGTGACGGTCGCCAAGACCAGCACCACGACCACCTTGACGAGCACCACGCCCCTGGTCGCTCCGGGTGCCGTCGTGAAGCTGAAGGCCGTCGTCAAGGTGCCGGGGATCGTCGCGAGCCCCCAGGGCAACGTGACCTTCAGCGAAGGTGCCACCACCCTCGCCACGGTCCCACTTGCGCTCGTCGGCACCGTCCAGACGGCCAAGTTGAACATCTCCACGCTCGGTCTCGGCACGCACGTGATCGTCGCGTCGTACAGCGGCTCGCCCGCCTACCACCCCAGCAGCTCCGACCCGATCACGATCACCGTCGCCAAGCTGCAGACCACGGTCACGGTCAGCCCGGTCGCCGTGCTTGCCACGCCCGGCAAGTACCGCCTCAACGCGGTGGTCGCACCGGTGCCGCCTGGAACCGGCTTCCCGTCCGGGCTGGCGACTTTCGTGATCGACGCCAACGCGCCCCAGACTCTGTCGCTCAACGCCACCGGCGGGGCGAGCCTCACCTTCGCGTTCGCCGTCGGGACCGTCCACACGGTCACGGTGACCTACGCCGGTGACGCCAACTTCACCGGCAGCACCGGGACGGTCACCTTCACAGCCTGACCGGGTGTGGGGTTCTTGTTGACACGGCCGCTTGGCGCGGCGGTAGATTCGCCTCCGGTCGACCGCAGGACCGGACGTCGCGCCACGACCCACCATCAACTGGCGCCCCGCGTCCACGGGCTTCGACTCAGAAGAGGACCCGCCCACCCGTTAGACAACGGTGCTCGCCCCGCAGCCTGCGGGGCCGGCGCCGGTCCGAGGGGAGGGTCGGGTCCTCTTCCACGTCCGGAGCCGCATAGCCTGCACCGGTGACCTCCGACGGCCGCCGGGCGACGTGGCTGCAGCTTCCCGTGGGCCTCGTGCTCGGCGCCGTGCTCGCCCTGGCCTTCCCGCCGTACGGCTGGTGGCCGCTCGCACCCCTCGTCGTGGCGATGTCCACGCTGCTGGTCCGACCGGATCAGGTGCGCCGGGCACTGCTGCTCGGACTCGGCACCGGGGTCGGGTTCTTCCTCGTCCTGCTGCGCTGGATGCAGGTCGTGGGCACCGACGCGTGGATCGCCCTGTCCGTGCTCGAAGCCTGCTTCTTCGCGCTGCTGTTCGGCGGGCTGGCGCTGGTGCGCGGCTTGCCGTGGTGGCCGGTGTGGGCGGCCTGCCTGTGGGTGCTGTGCGACCTGGCGCGCGAGTACCTCCCGTTCGGCGGGTTCCCGTGGGGGCGCCTGGCGTTCGCGCAGGCCGAGTCGCCGTACCGCGCGCTGGCCTCGCTGGGGGGACCCGCGGCGCTCACCTTCACGGTCTCCCTCACCGGCGCGCTGCTCGCAGCGGCGGTCGCCGGCAACCGGCTGGCCAGCCGGGCCGCACTGGCTCTGGCCGCCGTCGCCCTGCCGGGGCTGGGACTGCTTCTGCCCCTGCCCGTCGACGGTCCGACGACCACGCTCGCTGTCATCCAGGGCAACGTGCCGACGAGCGGTCTCGACGCCTTCGGCCAGCGCCAGGCCGTGCTCGACAACCACGCGAGGGCGACCCGCCGGCTGGCCGCAGAGATCGCTGCCGGCCGCGCGCCCCGGCCCGCGCTGGTGATCTGGCCGGAGAACGCGAGCGACCTCGATCCGTACGCCGACCCGGGCGCCGCCGCGGTGATCCAGGGCGCGGTCGACGCCGTCGGGGTACCCGTCCTCGTAGGCGCCGTGATCACCAACCCGGCCGACCCGGCCACCGTGCTCAACGTCGGAATTCTCTGGGCGCCGACCGGCAGCGCCAGCCCGGGCCCCGGTCAGCAGTACGCCAAGCGGCACCCGGTGCCGTTCGGTGAGTACCTCCCGTTCCGGAGCCAGCTGTCGCGCGTGATCAAGCGGTTCGACCGGATCCCGCGCGACTTCGCCGCCGGGTCCGAGCCGGGACTGTTCACCGTGGGGCAGCTCCGCATCGGCGACGTGATCTGCTTCGAGGTCGCCTACGACCAGCTGGTCCGCGACGTGCTCGCGGAGTCCGCCCAGGTTCTCGTGGTCCAGACGAACAACGCCACATACGGGCGCACCGGGCAGCCGGAGCAGCAGTTCGCGATGGCGCGGCTGCGCGCGATCGAGACGGGTCGGAGCGTCGTCGTCGCCGCCACCTCCGGAATCAGCGGCGTCATCGCCCCGGACGGCGTCGTGGTGGCCGGGTCGAGGGAGTTCGAGACGTGGACGTACAACGGGCCGGTCACCACGCGGACCCAGACCTCCGTGGCGTCCCGGGTGGGGGCCGGTCCGGAGCGGATCGTCGGTATCCTGGGCGTGGTGGCCCTGGTTGCGGCGACCGTTCGCCGCCGCCGCGTCCCGACAGGAGCAGACCGCCCATGACCGAGTCCGCTGCGGTTCGCCCGCCGCTGGGCCGCGTGCTGATCGTCACCCCGACCTACAACGAGCGCGAGAATGTCGAGCTGATCGTCGCGCGGGTGCGCTCCGCGATCCCCGCCGCGGACATCCTGATCGCCGATGACAACAGCCCCGACGGCACCGGAGCCGCCGCTGACGTGCTCGCCGCTGCCGACGATCACGTGCACGTGCTGCACCGCACCAGCAAGGAGGGTCTGGGCGCTGCGTACCTCGCCGGTTTCGCCTGGGCCCTGGAGCGCGACTACGGCGTCGTCGTGGAGATGGACGCCGACGGATCGCACCGGCCCGAGGACCTCCCCGGCATGCTGCGGGCCCTGGAGACGGCCGACCTGGTGCTCGGCTCACGCTGGGTGCCGGGCGGGTCGGTGGTCAACTGGCCGCTGCGCCGCAAAGTCCTCTCCCAAGGCGGCAACACTTACGCCCGGCTGGCGCTGGGGGTCCCCGTCCGTGACATCACCGGCGGGTACCGCGCGTTCCGCCGGGGCACTCTCGAGGGTCTCGACCTGGCCGGGGTCGCGTCCCAGGGCTACTGCTTCCAGGTCGACCTCGCGTGGCGGGCGGTCCGGGCTGGCTTCCGCGTCGTCGAGGTGCCGATCACGTTCGTCGAGCGGGTGCACGGCACCAGCAAGATGAGCGGCAACATCGTCCGAGAGGCCCTGTGGCGGGTCACCGAGTGGGGCGTCGAGAGCCGCACCGAGCGGTTCCGCAAGGCGCGCTGAGCGATGCCGCTCGCGCTGTTCATCGCCTTCGTCGCCTTCCCGGCGCTCGAGATCTACGTCGCAGTCCTGGTGACCCATGCGATTGGCTTCGGTGCGATGGTGGGGCTGCTCGTCGTGGCGGCTTTCCTGGGCTCTTACGTCATGCGCAGGGCTGGTGCCTCGTGGTGGCGTGCGCTGCGCGGCGAGACCGGCGACGGCACCAGCCCGGACGGCCGCGCAGCTGCCCGGTCGGCGCTGCTGTTCGTCGCGGGGCTGCTGCTGTTCCTGCCCGGGTTCGTGAGCGACGCCCTCGGTCTGTTGCTTCTGCTGCCACCGGTTCGTGGGCTGCTGCAGGCAGCCACGGCGGCCTGGTTCGTTCGGCGGTTCACCTCGGTCACCGCGCCCGGGGGAGTGCGGCTGTGGACCCGCGGGACCACTGTGATCCAGGGTGACGTCGTTCGCGACGACCTGATCCCTGGTGACGTGGTCCCTGGCGAGGTGATCCCGGGTGAGGTCGTGCGTGGCGAGCCGAGGGAAGACGGCCCGCAGTCGCCGACCTAGGCCGACTTGCGGTGGTCGGCATGTCCTGCCCGTGCAGGTCCGCCGCGGGTGCGCAGCAGGTCGAGCCGCTCGTTGAGCAGATCTTCGAGGTCAGCCATCGTGCGTCGCTCGAGCAACATGTCCCACGGGGTACGGATCTTACGGGTGGCCTTGGGGTCGTCGACCGTGCCGTCGGAGCGGTGTGCCACAGTTCCGCAGACCCGGCACTCCCAGGTCGCGGGAAGGTCGGCCTCGACCGAGAACGGCACCGCGAAGGAGTGGCCCTCGGGGCACGCGAACCAGATGACCTGCCGTGGGGCGAACTCGATCCCGCCCTCGTTCTCGTAACTCACGGCTCCGAGCCGGCTTCCGCGCAGCGATTCCGTCATGTGGTCCGCCTCCTCCGGGGGGCCGCCCCCGTGGCGGCCGGATGCACTCCTGCAGTTATGACGCACGAAGAGCTCGAATGGTTCATCGTGCACCGGCTCTAACGATCAACCGCCCGGAAGGATTCCCGGCCGTCACACCACGTGGGGCGGTTCGAGCCCGGGTATCGGGCCGGGCCACTGTCCACGTCGGACGAGGACGCCACGCAGCAGCTCGGGTCGGTCGGTCATGATGCCGTCGACGCCGAGGTCGAGCAGGCGGTCCATCGCGTCGGCGTCGTCGATCGTCCAGACGTGAACAGGCAGACCGTGGTGGTGTGCCGCGTCGACGAAGGCGCGGTCGACGAGCGGCAGGGGTCCGACGGACGGCGGGACCTGGACACACCGGGCAGTCGTCGGGAACCGCGTCCGGCCACCACGCAGCGAGACGTGCTTGAGCAGCATCACCTCCCGGGGCCCCAGGGAGGTGCTGAGCCCCGGGCCGAGCGCGGTGCGCAACCAGGCCAGCCGACGGTCGCTGAAGGCGCCGAGGTTGACCCGGGGCAGGGATCGGGTGCGAGCCAGGAGCTCGGCCAGCGGGCGCATCGCGCCGACGGCCTTCGCGTCGATGTTGAACCGCGCGCTCGGGAACGCCTCGAGCAGGTCGGCGAGCAGGGGGATCGGGTCGGTGCCACCGATCCGTACCTGGGCGACCTCCTCGTAGCGCAGTCGGGCGATCCGGCCGCTGCCGTCCGTGACCCGGTCGAGCCGCGCGTCGTGGAACGCGAGCAGCACACCGTCTGCGGTGGCGTGCACGTCGGTCTCGAGGTACCGGAAGCCCAGGTCGACCGCACGCTGGAACGCCGCAAACGAGTTCTCGGCCGCCTCCTGGGCACCACCGCGGTGCACGATGGCCAGCGGGCCAAGGTGCTCGTGGAACGGGTGGGTCATCCCCCCATGATGACCGAACGAGCGCCCGCTAGCTCAGGCCGACGATCTCGCCGTTCTCGTCGATGTCGATCCGTTCGGCCGCGGGGTGGCCCGACAGCCCCGGCATCGTCCGCATGTCGCCGCAGATCGCATACACGTAGCCGGCGCCGACCGCCGCCCGCACCTCGCGCACCGGCATCCGCCAGCCCGTGGGTGCACCGAGCAGAGTCGGGTCGGACGACAGCGACAGGTGGGTCTTCGCGACGACCACCGGGAACGTGCCGTAGCCGAGCTGTTCGTACCGGCGGAGCTGACCCGCGGCCTCCGGCGCGATGTCGATCCCGTCCGCTCCGTAGATCTCCTTGGCGATCTTCTCGATCTTGGTCACCAGCGGTTCGTCCAGCTCGTACAGGAACCGGAAGTCGCTGGGCTCGTTCGCGGCCTCCGCGACCATGCGGGCGAGCTCGGCGCCGCCTGAGCCGCCCTCGGCGACGTGCCGGCTGACCGCCACCCGGGCCCCGGCCTCCTCGGCGATACGCCGGATCGCGTCGTGCTCGGAGTCGTGGTCGGTCGGGAACGCGTTGATAGCGACGACAGGGGAGACCCCGAACCGGCGGACGTTCTCGATCTGCTTGCGCAGGTTCGCGCCGCCCATCATGACCTCCTCGGGGTTCTCGGCGAGCAGCTCGGGCGGCAGCGGCTTGCCGGGCTTGATGACGTGCCGCCCGCTGTGAGCCTTGAGCGAGCGCACGGTCGCCACCAGCACTGCGGCGTCCGGCACGAGCCCGGAGATCCGGCACTTGACGTTGAAGAACCGCTCTGCACCCATGTCCGCGCCGAATCCGGCCTCGGTGATGAGGAAGTCGCCCATCGAGATCCCGAGCAGGTCGGCAACCACCGACGAGTTGCCGGTCGCGATGTTGCCGAACGGGCCGGCGTGGATCAAGACGGGCGTGTGCTCGAGTGTCTGAAGCAGGTTGGGCTTGACGGCCTCGCGCATCATGACCGTCATCGCCCCGGCGGCCTTCAGCTGCTCGGCGGTCACCGCCTCGCCGTCGTAGCTGTAGCCCACCACGATCCGGCCGATGCGCTGTCGCATGTCCTGCAGCGACGTGCACAGCGAGAGGATCACCATGATCTCGCTGGCCGTGGTGATGTCGAACCCGGTCTGCCGGGGGATGCCGTCGACCCTGGCGCCGAGGCCGACGACGATGTTGCGCAGGGCCCGGTCGTTCACGTCGAGCACGCGGCGCCAGGTGATGCTCCGCGGGTCGATCCCCAGGGCGTTTCCCTGGTGCAGGTGATTGTCGAGCATGGCGGCCAGGAGGTTGTGCGCCGCGGTGACGGCGTGGAAGTCACCCGTGAGGTGCAGGTTCAGCACCTCCATCGGGATGACCTGGCTGTAGCCGCCGCCGGCCGCGCCGCCCTTGATGCCGAACGTGGGTCCCATCGACGGCTGCCGCAGCGCGAGCGTCGCGGTGTAGCCGATGTGCTGCAGGCCCTGGGCGAGTCCCACGGACGTGGTCGTCTTGCCCTCGCCGAGCGGTGTGGGCGTGACGGCGGTGACCACGACGTACTTGGCGCGTGGTCGGTCAGCCAGTGCGGTGAGCGCCGACGGGGTGATCTTCGCGACGTGCCGGCCGTACGGCTCGAGCGAGTCCTCGGGGATACCTGCGGCGGTCGCGATGTCGACGATCGGACGCAGCTCCGCCGCGCGGGCGATCGCCAGGTCGGACGGGAACGGGGTTGGTGTAGTCACAGGCAGCACTCTGGACCCGACCCCTCCCGACTGTCTCGCGAGTCAGCAAAATCGTGGAACCCCGCTTGCGTTGCAGCGCCGATAATGGACATTATGTCCGACAGCCGGAGAATGCGCCTCCCCCTCAAGCTGCCGATCAGGTGAACCGATGCGACGGAGACCGATGTGCTCCGGCAGCCGCCGAAAGGAACTCGATCTCACGCGATGTCGCCGAGGTGTCGGTGTCGGCTCGCCAGTTCGCGGCGGGGTCCCAGCAGACGGCCGCCGCGGCGCTCGGGATCGCGGCCCGAGCCGAGCAGATGGACGACGCCATCACCAGGTTCCGGGTCCAGCAGACGAGCACCGAACCGGTCGACGCGAACGCACTGTCCGAATGGCCAGCACCTCGACCGCTACGTATCGCGGAGCCCCGCACCGCCTCTTGACGGTATGCACGACCCGACACCGGGTCGGCCCTCACCCCTCAAGGAGCGCCATGCGTACGTCCCGCAAGCTGCTTGCTGCCGCTGGTGCAGCCGCCGCAGCCTTCAGCATCATCCCGTTGTCCCAGGCCGGCGCCGCCCCGGTCCACCCCAGCGTCAGCGCCGGGGTCACCGCCGGAGTCACCGGCGTCGCGAAGGCCGGTGGCTCCGGCTGGCAGGGCAACTACACCTACTCGGTCCCGACCGGCACCGGCACGCTGTTCTTCCACTACGGCTGCGCCGCCGGCTTCTTCGCCCGCAGCGGCGGTGCGAACCCCGACGCGGTGTCGCAGAACATCGTCCGGTTCATCGCCGAAGGTCCGCGTCACGACCTCGGGTCGGCGAACCTCACCGAGTGGTACTGGCTGTACCAGTGGCCGAACGGTGCCCCTGCCGGCTCGACCGTGCAGTTCGACGTGAACTGCACGAAGAGCCCGGCCTGACCGTCAGATCGTCCCGACGCAGGCATATCCGGGAGGCGCAGGAGTGAAGTCGCGTCCTCCCGGGTATGCCCCAGCCAGTCCACGCCCGTCCACCCCAGGCAGGAGCCTCTTGCGATGACCGAGTCCAAGGCTACGAACTCCAACCGACGTGCGGCGACGTGCCACATCCTGCCGCCGCACATCCTGCGCAACATCGCACGAGCCGGCGACGCGGACCAGCGTGACCGCGCTCTGCAGACGATGAGCATCGACAGCACCGAGCGAGCCCAGCGTGCCGCGCTCACGGCCCAGCGGGTCGTGCCCCAGGTCCGGGTCACCGCTACGGTCGGCGTCCAGCGCACCGTCTACGACACCGGTCACACCCAGACTCTCCCCGGCACCGTGGCCCGTAGCGAGGGCGCCGCCCCCACCCTTGACCAGGCGACCGACGAGGCGTACGACGGGTTCGGCGCCACGTACGCCTTCTACGACCAGGCGTACGGTCGCGACTCGGTGGACGGCAACGGCCTCCCCCTGCGCGGCAGCGTCCACTTCGGCACCGACTACGACAACGCCTTCTGGAACGGAGAGCAGATGGTGTTCGGCGACGGTGACCGCACCCTGTTCAACCGGTTCACCATCTCGCTGGACGTCATCGGGCACGAGCTGACCCACGGCGTGACCCAGTTCGATGCCGGCCTGGCCTATCTCAACCAGCCGGGCGCGCTGAACGAGTCGGTCTCCGACGTCTTCGGCTCCCTCGTCAAGCAGCACCACCTCGGCCAGACCGCCGACCAGGCCGACTGGCTGATCGGCGCCGAGCTGCTCGCACCGTCCGTGCAGGGCAAGGCGCTGCGCTCGATGGCGGCGCCCGGCACGGCGTACGACGACCCTGTGCTCGGCAAGGACCCGCAGCCGGCCCACAAGAAGGACTACGTCCACACGCTTCAGGACCATGGCGGCGTCCACATCAACTCCGGCATCCCGAACCACGCGTTCTACCTCGCGGCCACGGCAATCAGCGGGCACGCCTGGGAGAAGGCGGGGCTGATCTGGTATTCCGCGCTGCGCGACCCGCGGATCCGTCCGACGACCGGTTTCACCAGCTTCGCCAGGGCCACGGTGCGCGCCGCGGTCACGATCAACGGCGGCGCCGAGGTCGCAGCCGTCCGAGGCGCGTGGCACGGGGTAGGGATCAACGTCTGATCCCAGTACCGTCCTGGTATGCGCATCACCGTCGTCCGCACGGGCGGCTTCGCGGGCATCACTCGCACCTACGCCGTCGACTCCGCCGACCTCCCCCCCGCCGACGCGACGTCGCTGCTCGAGCTGGCGAACGCTGTGCTCCACTCGGCGACCAACGGTGTAGCGACGTTCCCCGATGCCTTCCAGTACGACCTGCAGATCGAGGACGCGGGTGGGGTGCACCACGTCACCGTCGTCGAGAACCCGTCCCCCTCCCCCGCCCTCGAGCTGGCCCGTTCGGTGATCCACCACGACGGCCTCGGATGACCGTCGACGTCACGACGGCGCGAACGACGCGCCGGGCGGCGCTGTCCACCGCCGCGGTGTTCCTGCTCAGTGGGTTCCTGATGGCTGGCTGGCTCGCCCGGCTCCCGGCGACCCGCGACCGGTTGCACGCCGACTCCGCCTCTCTCGGGTTCGCCCTGCTGATGACCGGCCTCGGGTCACTTTCCCTCATGCCGCTCACCGGCCGCATGTGCTCCCGTTTCGGCAGCCGGGCGGTTGTCACGGCCACCGCCCTGCCCGCCTGCGCGGGGCTGATCGTGCTGGCGTTCGTTCCCAACATCGCCTCGATGGGGCTGGGGCTGTTCTTCCTGGGAGCTGCCTACGGCTCCTGGGATGTCGCCATGAACGTCCAGGGATCCCACGTCGACCGGGCAGCGGGACGGGACCTCATGCCGCGCTACCACGCCTGCTGGAGCGTCGGTGCGATCCTCGGCGCCGGGTTGGGCGCGCTGGCCGCCAAGGCCGGCACAGGTCTGCCGGCTCACTTCGCCGTGGTGGTGATGCTGGTCCTGGCGGGTCTGGCGGTAGCCCTCCCCGGCTTCCTGCCCGACGCGCCGAGCCTCGACGACGCCGCCGACCCGGACGCGGACTCCGCAGGGCCGGCCCGGCCGCGGATCCTCACCCGTGCGCTCGTCCTGATCGGGCTGGTGACGCTGTGCGGGACGGTGATCGAAGGCGCCGCGGGTGACTGGATCGCCTTGTACTTCACCGACGGCCGGGGCACGACCCAGGGCCTCGCGGCAGCCGGGTACGCCGTCTTCTCGATCGCCATGGCCAGCAGCCGGTTCCTCGGCACGACGGTCATCGCCGCCATCGGTCGCTCCAGCGCAGTGCGGTTGGGTGGAGTGCTCACCGGCGTCGGCATCGTGAGCACGGTGACGGTGCCCACCGTCGCCGCAGCGATGGCCGGGGCACTGCTCTGGGGGCTCGGCGTGGCGATCGTGTTCCCGGCCGCGATGAGTGCCGGCGGTGAGATGCCGGGCCGGCCGGCCGACGGCATCGCCGTGGTGGCGACGATCGGCTACGGCGGGTTCCTCCTCGGCCCGCCGATGATCGGGCTGCTTGCGAAGCAGGTGGGCCTGGGGCATGCCCTCCTCGTGCTGGTCGTGATGGCCGTGGGCATCGTGGTGCTGTCACCCGCGGTCCGACAGCGGCGGCAGCCGGAAGCTACTGCGTCCGGTTCGTGAACACCGCTCGGGCCAACGACCAGCCGAGCTGGGTACGGCTCGCCGCCTGCAGCATCCGCATCAGGGCCGCGATCTCGCGCTCGACCGTACGCAACGAGTAGTTCAACTGCCGCGCGATCAGCCGATCCTCGGCGCCGTCGACGGCAAGACTCAAGATCATCGCCTGCCGCTCGGTGATGACGTCCTCGCCCAGCCGAACGGACGACAGGTCGTAGCCCTGGTCGCGCATGCGCAGACCGGCGAACGTGACGGAGGAACGCATCGCCATCTGGTCGTGAATCATCGAATACCTCGCAAGGGATCGACCTCTCGATCAATTGTGCGTATTCGGGCGGTCACATCATGAAGCACGAACCGGTCACGTTGTGGTCACGACTCGCCCTTGGCGGGAACCCGCCAACAGGCACTGGCGGGCATCCGCCAATAGGCACTGGCGGGCATCCGCCAGGAGGGGTCGCAACCCTCGCTTTCACCGCTGTCACGCTGCAGTCTTCGGGCCGAGGACGGCCGTCACAGCCGCCTGCTCGCGAAACGTGGAGGTGAGAGACCGTGACCCGACACCTGGTCGGAAGGCGCATGATCGTCGTCGTCGTCTCGATGGGGCTCGGCCTGGCCGCCTGCAGCGCGAGCGGCAGCACCAAGGCAGCCTCGCAGGCAGAGGGGACTCCTGTCCGCGGCGGGACGCTCAACATGCTCGGCGCCGGCGACGTCGACTTCATGGATCCCAACATCAGCTACTACTCGGTCGGCTACCTCGCGATGCGGCTGTGGAGCCGGCAGCCGTACACGTACCCGGCGCAGGCCGACAAGGCGACCACCGCGGTTCCGGACCTCGCCACGGCGCTGCCCCAGGCATCAGCCGACGGGAAACAGCTCAGCATCACGCTTCGCACCGGGGCGATGTGGAACACCTCACCGGCGCGTCAGGTGACCGCGGCGGACGAGATCCGCGGCGTGAAGCGCACCTGCAACCCGGCGCAGCCGTTCGGCGGCCTGCCCGACTACCTCGACCTGATCGTCGGTTTCAAGGCGTTCTGCGACGGCTTCGCCAAGGTGGCCCCGGACGCCTCGTCCATCGCGAACTACCAGAACACCCATGACGTGGCCGGGATGACGACGGGCTCGGACCCGCTGACCGTGGTGTTCACGCTGACCCACCCGGCCGCCTACTTCGCGGACATGCTGACGCTCACGGCGTTCTCCCCCGCGCCGAAGGAGTACGACGCCTTCGTCCCTGCCAGCGCCGCGCTGGCGCAGCACACGCTCTCCGACGGGCCGTACGCGATCACCAGCTACACGCCGACGAAGTCGATCACCATGGGACGCAACGCCGCTTGGTCCGCCGACTCCGACCCGGTGCGCAAGGCATACGTCGACAAGGTCGTGATCAACGAGACGGTCACGCAGGAGAGCGTCCAGCAGCAGCTGCAAACCGGGGCGCCCACGGCCGACATGGAGTTCGACGTGGCGCCGCCTCCGTCGCAGCTGCCCCGCCTCATCAGCAGCAAGGACCCCGGGTTCAGCCTGGGCTTCACGGCGTCGTCGAACCCGTACATCCTGTTCAACTTCAAGTCGCCCAACAACTCCGGCGCGATGGCGAACCTGAAGTTCCGGCAGGCGCTGATGTACGGCCTCAACCGGGCTCACATCATCCAGGCGCTCGGCGGACCGGTCGTCAATCCGCCACTCACCCACGTCCTGCCCGCCGCGCTGCTGGGCGGAGAGCCCGACTTCGACCCGTACCCGTACGACCAGGCGAAGGCGAAGCAGCTGCTCGGCGAGGCCGGGCTGGGGTCGGGAGTCACGCTGAAGTTCCTGTTCCGCAACGCTTCCGAGGGCCAGTCGAAGACGTTCGCAACGGTGCAGCAGGATCTCGCCGACATCGGCATCACCGTGGTGGGCGTCCCGTCCCCCAACGCCGACTTCTACACGAAGTACCTCCAGGTGCCGTCGGTGGCGTCTCGCGGCGTGTGGGACCTCTCGCTGGCCGGCTGGGGCGCCGACTGGTATGGCAACGGCGCACTGTCGTTCTTCAACCCACTGTTCAGCGGGGCGCCGTCGTTCCCGCCGTCCGGCAGCAACTACGGGTACTACTCGGACGACGCGACGAACGCACTGATCGGCCAGGCCGTGCAGGCGCCCACCAAGGAGGGCGCGGCCGCGCTCTGGCACCAGGCCGACCAGCAGGTCATGACGGACGCGGCCTTCTTCCCCGTCACCAGTCCGCAGCAGGCCAACTACCGGTCCAGGCAGGTGCACGGGGCGGTCTACATCCCGTCGCTGCAGGACTATGACCCGGCCAACGTCTGGCTGAGCGCCGATGCCAACGGCGGCTGACGCTGTCGTCGGTCCGGTCGTCGGTCCGGAGACCGAACGGCTGCTCGAGGTACGCGACCTGACAGTGACGTTCGAGACCCCGGACGGTGCGGTGGAAGCCGTCCGCGGGCTGTCGCTCGGCGTCGACCGCGGGCAGACACTGGGCCTCGTCGGGGAGTCCGGGTCGGGCAAGAGCGTGTCGACCCAGACGATGGTGGGGCTGACCCGCGGGGCGAGGGTGGGCGGGCGCGCCCTCTTCCGCGGGTCAGACCTGCTCACCATGCCCGAGCACGAGCTGCGGGCGGTACGTGGTGACCAGATCGCCATGGTCTTCCAGGATCCGTTGTCCAGCCTGCACCCGAGCTATCGCGTGGGCTGGCAGATCGTCGAGATGATCCGCGCGCACGACCACGTGATCAGCAAGGCAGCAGCCCGGACCCGGGCCGTGGAGCTGCTAGGGCTCGTCGGGATCCCGCAGCCGGACCGTCGCGTGGACGACTACCCGCACCAGTTCTCCGGCGGCATGCGGCAGCGGGCCATGATCGCCATGGCGATGGCCCTCGACCCCGCGCTGCTGATCGCCGACGAGCCGACGACCGCCCTGGACGTCACGGTGCAAGCACAGGTCCTCCAGGTGCTCGGCCGGCTGCAGCAGGAATTCGGAACAGCGATCATCATGATCACGCACGACCTCGGTGTGATCGCTGACATCGCGGACGACGTGGTCGTGATGTACGCAGGCCGCGCCGTCGAGGCCGCACCTCGACGCGAACTCTTCTACCGCCACGCACATCCGTACACCGGAGGCCTGCTCGACTCGCTGCCGCTCGCTACAGGCGAGCGCATGCGACTGACCCCGATCCCGGGGCAGCCGCCGAGCCTGTTGCGGATGCCGGAGGGCTGCCCGTTCCGTCCACGCTGCCGCTACGCCGTCGATCGATGCGCGCGGGAGGAGCCGCCGCTGGAGGACTTGCCGGGGCGACCGGGTCATGCGGCAGCCTGCTGGCGGTCGAGGGAGATCCTCGCCGAAACACACCACGCCGGTAGTCAGGAGAGGTCCGCATGAGCGCCGACGTACCGTCCGACGGACCGTTGCTGCGGGCCGAGCACGTGGTCAAGCACTTCCCGGTCCGCACCGGGTGGTTCCCCGGGCGCGCCCCCACCGTGGTCCACGCCGTGGACGACGTGAGTCTCGAGGTCCATGCTGGAGAGACGCTGGCGCTCGTCGGCGAGACCGGCTGCGGCAAGTCGACGCTCGCGCGCTGCCTCACCCGGCTGCACGACGTGACCTCTGGTCGGGTCCTGTTCGACGGCGCGGACATCTCGACCCTGTCCGCGCGGCGGCTGCGACCCGTGCGGCGCAACATCCAGATGATCTTCCAGGACCCGTACGGGTCGCTGAACCCGAGGCGCCGCGTCGGCTCGATCATCGGTGACCCGTACGCGATCCACGGGCTGGCGGACGGCCCCGAACGCAAGCAGCACGTGCAGGAGCTCATGGAGCTCGTCGGCCTCAACCCCGAGCACTACAACCGGTTTCCGGCCGACTTCTCCGGTGGGCAGCGGCAGCGGATCGGAGTCGCTCGCGCGCTGGCACTTCGACCCAAGCTGGTCATCTGCGACGAACCGGTGTCGGCCCTCGACGTCTCGATCCAGGCCCAGATCATCAACCTCCTGGCCGACCTGCAGGCGGACTTCGGCCTCACCTACGTGGTCATCGCGCACGACCTTTCAGTCGTCCGGCACATGAGCGACCGGGTCGCCGTGATGTACCTGGGCCAGATCGTCGAGACCGGCCCTGTGGACGAGGTGTACGACCGCCCGCGGCACCCATACACGGCCGCCCTGCTGTCTGCCTTGCCGGTGCCGGACCCCGACCTCTCCGACGCCCGGCAACGGATCATCCTGACCGGCGAGGTGCCGTCCCCGATCAACCCGCCGTCCGGCTGCCGGTTCCACCCGCGCTGTCCCAAGGCGAAGGCGCTGTGCGTCGAGCAGGCGCCGCCGCTGGCCGTCAGCGCTCTCGACGCCTCGCCCGTACATCAGGTCGCCTGCCACTTCCCGGTTCAGGCCGGCGAGGACCTCACCCGGCTGCAGTCCTTCGAAGGAGTGACGACCGAATGACCGGCAGCACTTTCGTAGACGAGCACCCTGCTCCTGCGGCAGCCCGCGACGGCGGCCCCGCCCGGGTCGCGGTTGAAGGACGAGGACCGTGGCGGCTGGCCTGGGAGCGGCTCCGCCGTGATCGGGTCGCGATGATCTCGGCGGCAGTCATCGCGGGCATCGTCCTCGTTGCCGTATTCGCGCCGTTGGTCGCCGCTGTCACGGGCCATCCGCCCGACACGCAGTACCGCGAGAACGGCCTGACTCCTGACGGCCTGCCGGTCCGGCCCAGCACTACCTTCTGGTTCGGCACCGACGACCTGGGCCGCGACCTGCTCGTACGCATCGCCTACGGTGCACGGATCTCGCTGCTCGTGGGGGTTGCGGCAACCGGCCTCACGGTGGTGATCGGAGTCGCGGTGGGCCTCGCGGCGGGCTACTTCGGCGGCTTGGTCGACAGCGTGCTCGCGCGCATCGTCGATGTGGCGCTCTCGTTCCCGTTCTTGCTGTTCGCCATCTCGCTGGTGTCGATCACCGGACCAAGTCTGACCATCACGGTCTTCGTGATCGCGATGTTCGCCTGGGCCTCGGTCGCCCGGATCGTCCGGGGTCAGGTGCTGTCCGTGCGGGAGAAGGAGTACGTCGAGGCTGCGCGGTCGCTCGGGGCCTCGAGCCTGCGGATCATGGTGATCGACGTGCTGCCGAACGTCCTTGCGCCGGTGATCGTCTACACGACGTTGTTGATCCCCACGGTCATCGTGATCGAGGCCACCTTGTCGTTCCTCGGGCTCGGCACTCCCCCGCCGACAGCGACGTGGGGCGGCATGCTGAACGACTCGGTGAACTACTACCGCGAGGCCTGGTGGTTCATCGTCTTCCCCGGCCTGGCGCTTCTCGCGACCACGCTGGCCTTCAACCTGTTCGGTGACAGCGTGCGGGACGCGTTCGACCCACGAGCTGGGAGGGGCTCGACATGACCCGGTTCCTCGTCCGCCGCACGCTGCTCGGACTGGTCGTGCTCTGGCTGATCAGCGTGCTGGTCTTCACCATCTTCTACGTCGCGCCGCACGACGTGGCCCGCACACTCGCCGGGCGCCAGGCGACGCCGCAGACGGTCGAGCTGATCCGGCACCGGCTCGGCCTGGACCAGTCGCTGCTCCACCAGTACTGGACCTTCGTGACCAACGCCCTGCACGGTGACCTGGGGTACGACTACTACCACGGCGTCGCGGTCACCTCGATCATCGCGGACGCGATCCCGAAGACCCTGTCACTCGCGCTCGGAGCTTCGGTTCTCTGGCTCTCGCTCGGGGTGCTGAACGGAGTGCTGTCGGCGGTCCGGCCGCGTTCGCTCGCGGACCGGAGCCTGACAGCGGCATCGCTCTTCTTCTACTCGATGCCGACCTTCCTGCTCGGGCTGCTGCTGCTGTACTTCGTCTACTACCGGCTCACCGTGGCCGGCTTCGCCTGGTTCCCCGCCGGCGGCTACGTGCCGCTCACGGAGGACCCCCTCGGCTGGGCGAGATCGCTGGTGCTGCCGTGGCTGACGCTGGCTCTGGTGCTGGCGGCGACGTACACACGGCTCACTCGCGGCGCCCTGCTCGACGTCCTCGGCGAGGACTACATCCGGACGGCCCGCGCGAAAGGGATCACCGAGCGAAGGGTCACGCTGGTGCACGGGCTGCGCAGCGCGCTCACGCCTGTGGCCACCCAGTTCGGCATCGACCTCGGCGGGCTCATCGGCGGGGTGGTGGTGGTCGAGACAGTCTTCAGCATCGACGGCCTCGGTCGTGAGGCGATCACGGCGATCAACCAGCAGGACCTGCCGGTCATCATCGGCATCGTGCTCTTCGCGTCGACCGCGGTGGTGGTGGCGAACATCCTGGTGGACGTCGCTTACGCCGTTCTGGACCCGCGCGTTCGGCTGAACTAGGTGTCCGTAGCTACGTGGAGGCGACGGCGAGCCCCTCGAGCATGGCGAGGACGTCGGTCAGCGCACGTTCACCCTGGTCGGCGAGGTACGCCCCGACGGCCCCGGACACGTGACTGCCCGCCGTCGCCGGTGCGAGGACACTCTGCGCCAGTGCGATGCCGCCGACGACGTGGGCAGCGGCCAGGGAATCGGCCCGCGCCTCGTACCGCCATTGCCCGATCTGCACGAGCGCCGGGCTGGAGCGGAAGAAGCCGCTGCGGGCGGGCGTGACGGTAGCGTCCGGAAGCAGCCCTAACCGGGCCACGACCAACGCGGCCCCCCCACGCTGGGCCAGGCAGCTGGTCACGACCTGGGCGGCGGCCGCTCGGTCGTACCCCGGGAACTCCGGCGCGTCGGGCGCATCCATCAGGTCATCGGCAGGACGTAGCCGGGCCGCATCGGCGGCGCCTCCGCCACGCGACGGATGGCCGTGCCGTCCGCGTAGAACTCCAGCGTGTGGACGCCCCAGACGTAGTTGTGGACGGTGAACCGCACCCCCACCACGCCCTCGGCGCCGTCGCGTTCAGCCTCGGCCTGCATGCGGCTCATCGCGAGCTCGCGGGCCTCATAGTTACCCTGCGTCCACTGCGGCATCTCGACGTTTCGGCCCATCTGGCGCAGCGTCTGCATGACCCCCTGCGCGGCCACGTGATAGACGCAGTTGCCCATGACGAACGCCACCGGAGCGTGCCCGGTGGCGAGCAGCGTCACGAGGTCCTGGCCGGACAGGTGGCTGGAGAACGCCTGCCCGTTCGGCCGCCTGTAGGCGCCCGGCTGCGCGGCGTAACGTACGGCTGTGCCCACCGCGAGGAACTCCAGGTGCTCGGCCGCCTCGCCGTGCGGACGCCACTCGAGCCGCACCCCCACGATGCCGTCGGCCCCGAGCGAGTCGGCCTCCGCCTGCATCCTCGACATCGCGTTCCAGCGCGCGTGGTACATCGCCTCGGTCAGGACGCCGAGCTCCTGCTGCTGACGCATGCCCGTCGTCTGGTACCCGACGTGGTAGACCGAGACCCCCATCACGAGGTCGATCGGGTCGAACCCGGCGCCGTGCAGCAGGGCGAACTCGTTCACCGACAGGTCGGACGTGAACAGCCGCTTGGCGTGCGACAGCCGTTCGGCCGCGACCGGGTCCAGCGTGCCGTCCTGAGTCATGGGGACAGTCTCGCGGGCCTCAGCGCCCACACCACGGTCATCTCGGTGGTGGGCGTGCCGTCCTCGCGGCGCAGGGTGATGTCGACCGTGAACTCTGGCTTCTCTCCGGCCTCCAGCCGAGCGACCACGCCGTCGGCATCCGGCCCCAGCAGCGCCTCGGCCGTGATCGGGCCCAGAGCCAGCTTGAGGTAGCGGATCTCGGCGCGCACGGCGAGCGGCGTGAACCGGTCGAGCACCGGTCCGAAGTTCGCGATGACCAGCGCGCCGGATGCCGACTCGGCGAGCGTGAACAACGCCCCGGCGTGCGGACCGCCGAGATGGTTGTGGTGGGCGGGGTCGTCCGGGAGTCGAAGCACCGCACTGGTCCGGGAGATCTCGAGGAACTCCAGGCCGAGCGTGCGTACGAACGGCACCGCCTGCCGCAGGCCCTCAGCTACTGCACCGAATTCGTCCATGCCACGACCCTATGCCCGTGCCCGCGTGGTGATGCTCTGGGATGCTTCGGGAGTGCCGACGATTCCGCCCAAGCCGCCCTGGCGTGACCACGCCTACGACCTGCTCGCGTACAACGCACCGCTGTCACCGGAGCGGGCGACGATGCTGGTACAGCTGCTGCTCGACAGGTCCCCCACCGACGTCGTCGATCTCGGCTGTGGGTGGGCCACCCTGCTGCTCGACGTGCTCGAGACCGCGCCCACAGTTCGCGGAGTCGGTGTCGACACCGACGTCAAGGCGCTGGACCGGGGAAGCCACGATGCCGTTCGCCGTGGTCTCGCCGAGCGGGTGACCTTCGTCGCGACAGGGGCCGCCGACTGGGCGGGCACCGCCGACCTCGTGATCAGCGTGGGCGCGAGCCACGCCTTCGGGGGGCCGGCCCAATGCCTTGCCGCCCTGCGAGTCGTCGTGGCTTCGGACGGCCGGGTCCTGCTGGGCCACGGGATCTGGACCGGTCACCCCGACCAGCACCTGCTGCACACCTTCGGGCCGATGCCTACGCTGGCCGGCCTCACCGACCTCGCGGTGGCGGCGGGGTTCCGGGTCCGGCACGCGAGCACGTCGTCGCTGGACGAGTGGGATGCGTTCGAGTCCGACTGGCGGGCCGGGATGGAGGCGACGGGCGCGACGGACGCGCTCGCCTTCAGCGACGAGCGACGCCACGAGTACCTGGGCGGCTACCGCGGGGTCCTCGGCTTCGCGTGGCTGGTTCTGGACCCCACGTGAACGACCACGCCGACGTTCTTGGGTACGCCGTGATCGACATCGACGGGGTGGTGTCCGACGCGAGGCACCGGCTCGGGCACCTCGACCGACGTCCGAAAGACTGGGACGCGTTCTTCGCCGCGGCGCCCGACGATCCGGTCCTCCCCGAGGGCCGCGCGGTCGTCGAGGAGCTCGTCAGCCGGGGACACGAGATCGTCTGGCTGACCGGACGGCCCGAGCGCTGCCGCCGCGACACGGCCGACTGGCTGCACCGCAACGGCCTGCCCGCCGGTCGGCTCTTCATGCGCGGCAACCACGACCGGAGACCAGCCCGGCAGACCAAGCTGGAGGTCCTGCGCCGACTCGAGCAGGACCGGTCCGTCGCTGTGATGGTCGACGACGACGACCTGGTCGTTGGCACCCTGCGCGAAGCCGGGTTCAGTGTGGTGCACGCCACCTGGATGGCGGCTCAGCCCACACTGTTCGACGCCCAGGAGACCGAGGGCCGCACCTGATCACGCCTTGCCGCTCGGTTCCCGGGAATGGCAACAAACGTTGTCGATCTGCGGCAACGAACCGCACTCTTCCGAGCGGAGGTGATCGCGATGGACGCGACGGTCTATGACGTGGTGGTAGTCGGTGGCGGAGCTGCCGGCCTGAGTGCGGCGCTTGTTCTGGGGCGGGCTCGTCGAAGGGTCGCTGTGGTCGACGCGGGCTCGCCACGCAACGCCCCCGCGGCTCACATGCAGGGCTTCCTCTCCCGCGACGGGATGCCGCCTGCAGAGCTGCTGGCCGCTGGCCGCGCCGAAGTGACCGGCTACGGCGTGGAGCTGATCGAGGATCACGTGGTCGGGATCGGGGCCGGCTTCTACGTCCGCCTCGCTGGCGGCCGCGAGCTGAAGGCGCGGCGGATCCTGGTCGCGACCGGAGTGAGCGACGAGCTGCCCGACCTCCCCGGCGTACGCGAGCGATGGGGCCGCGATCTCCTGCACTGTCCGTACTGCCACGGGTGGGAGGTCCGCGACCAACCGATCGGGGTCATAGTAACGATCCCCGGGTCGGTCAAGCACGCGCTGCTCTTGCGGCAGTGGTCTGACGACGTGGTCTTCTTCGCCCACACCTACACCCTCTCCCCGGTCGAGCAGGTCGAGCTGGAGGCCAGTGGCGTCTCGATCGTGACCGGCGGGGTCGCGCGGCTGGTGGTCGAGTCGGACCGGCTCAGCGGGGTGGAGCTGGTCGACGGTCGACGGATCGCGCGCACAGCAGTCTTCGTCCGGCCCGGCAACGTCCCGCACGCAGACGGCTTGCTTGCTCGGTTGGGCTGCGACATCGATGCAGCCGGCTTCGTCACCGTCGATGCCACCGGACGGACCAGCGCCTTCGGCGTCTGGGCTGCCGGCAACGTCGTTGATCCCCGTGCGCAGGTCATCACCTCGGCCGGCGCCGGATCTGCGGCAGCCATCGCCATCAACGCGAACCTGGTTGTCGAAGATGTCGAGCGCGCTGTCGAGCGCCGGGACGCGGACCCCACCCTTGAGGCGTTGCTCTGATGCTTGACCAGACCGCTGTCGTCGAGAGACCCGCGTCGACCCGCGGGATGCCCGCCCTGTCATCGTCCTGGTCGGCGCACTTCTCGTCGCCGTAGGGCTTCGCGCCCGGCGTCTATGCGAGCGACCGGCGATCGGGGCGGGAATCCCGTGACCGTCACCTCGGTTGACGCGTCGTGCCCGAATCTCGCGGTGCAGAAAGGTTCTCATGTCCGGCATCACGATCGATCAACTGTGGCGCTACCCGGTCAAGTCGCTCCGCGGTGAGCCGCTCCTCAGCGCAACCGTCACCCAGGACGGCATCGCCGGCGACCGCGTCGTCCATGTCGCTGGACCCCGGGGTCCGCGCACGGCACGCACGCGGCACGGCCTGCTCAGCCTCTCGGCGTCGACGGGTCCCGACGGCTGGCCCCTGGTCGAAGGGCACCGGTGGGCATCAGCTGAGGCTGCCGCTCTCGTCGCCGATCGCGCCGGACCGGGCGCTCGCCTGGTGGCCGACCGCAGCGCCGGACGCTTCGACGTGCTCAACCTGCTGGTAGCCACCGACGCTGCGGTCGCGTCCTGGGGCCACGACGTCCGCCGGCTGCGCCCCAACCTCGTCCTTGCGGGTCTCACCGGGTCGGACGAGCGCGAACTCGTGGGCTGGGCGCTGGCGATCGGTGACGTGCGAATCGGTCTGCATTCCGTCCGAGACCGCTGCATCGTCACCAGCATCGACCCCGACACAGGGGCGCAGGACCTGGACGTGTTCCGCCGGATCCGCACCCACTTCGACGGCGCGTTGGCGCTCAACTCGTGGGTGATCACGGGCGGCGAGGTTCGCGTCGGCGACGCGGTCGAGGTCGTGCCTCGCGACAGCGAGCCCGACAACATCGGCGGCTGGATCGTCGGCGCGCCGTACCCGCACGCCGGTTGACCGCCTGCCCGGGTCCGGCATGATCGCGGTGTGAGCGATTGGGTGCCGGTCCGTGACGGCGGCCCCGACGACATGTCCCGGCTGAGCTGGGCGTCCTCCGCCGGGCTGCGACGGGAAGTGCGACTTCCTGGTCGCGGAGTGTGCCGGGCAGGTGGTCGGCAAGGTCGTCGTCGACCGGGTGCACAACGACGACGGGTCGGCGTGGCTGTGGATGGGCTCCGTCCACCTGGACCACCGCAGCCTTGGCGTCGGCCGCCTGGCCCTGACGGAAGCCGAGCACCGGGCCCGGCAACGCCGCTGCCCGGCGTCGAGATGCGCGTCGACGACGACAACCCACGAGCCAAGAACTTGTACCTTCGCAACGGGTACTCGGTGGTCGGTCCCTACGTCGACGAGCACGACGAGGCACGACTCGGCGGCGCGACGGATCAGGCGTAGTCCGCCGGAGCGCTGCACGAGCACACCAGGTGCCGATCGCCGTACGCCCCGTCGACCCGACGCACCGGCGCCCAGTACTTGTCGGCCCGCACCCCGGCCACCGGGTACGCCGCCAGCTCACGGGAGTACGGGTGCTCCCACTCGCCGAGCAGCGACTCGGCGGTGTGCGGTGCCCCACGGAGCGGGTTGTCGTCCGCCGGCCACTCCCCCGATCCGACCCGGTCGATCTCGGCCCGGATCGCGATCATCGCATCGCAGAACCGGTCGAGCTCTGCGAGGTCCTCGCTCTCGGTCGGCTCGATCATCAAGGTGCCCGCCACCGGGAACGACATCGTCGGCGCGTGGAACCCGTAGTCGATGAGGCGCTTCGCGACGTCGTCGACGGTCACGCCGGTCTCCTTCGTGATGCCGCGCAGGTCGACGATGCACTCGTGCGCCACCAGCCCACCCCGACCGGTGTAGAGCACCGGGAAGTGCGGACCGAGTCGGGTCGCGACGTAGTTGGCCCCGAGGATGGCGACCTCGGTAGCTTGACGCAGCCCGTCGGCGCCCATCAGCCGGATGTACGCCCAGGAGATCGGCAAGATCCCGGCTGACCCCCACGGCGCGCCGGCAACAGGTCCACCACTGGTTTCGGGACCGGCGGTGGGAGTCAGCGGGTGGTTCGGCAGGAACGGCGCGAGGTGCGCCCGGACCCCGATCGGACCGACCCCGGGACCACCGCCACCATGAGGGATGCAGAACGTCTTGTGCAGGTTCAGGTGGCTGACGTCGGCGCCGAACTCGCCGGGCTTCGCCAGCCCGACGAGAGCGTTCAGGTTGGCGCCGTCGACGTAGACCTGGCCGCCCGCCTCGTGCACGAGACGGCACAGCTCGGTGATCGTCTCCTCGAACACACCGTGCGTCGACGGGTACGTCACCATGAGCGCGGCAAGCCGCTCGCCGTGCTCGGCGATCTTCGCGGTGAGGTCGGAGACGTCCACGTTGCCCTGATGGTCACAAGCCACGACGACGACTCGCATGCCGGCCATGACGGCGGACGCGGCGTTGGTGCCGTGCGCCGAAGAAGGGATCAGACAGACGTCGCGGCCGTTGTCGCCGCGAGACGCGTGATAGCCACGGATCGCGAGCAGCCCGGCGAACTCACCCTGACTGCCGGCGTTCGGCTGGAGCGACACGGCGTCGTAGCCGGTGATCTCCACCAGCCAGTCCTGCAGCTGGCGGATCAGCTCAAGCGTCCCCTCGGCCTGCTCGACCGGTGCGAACGGGTGGGTGCCGGCGAACTCGGGCCAGCTGACCGGCTCCATCTCGGTGGTGGCGTTGAGTTTCATGGTGCACGAGCCGAGCGGGATCATGCCACGGTCGAGGGCGTAGTCACGACCCGCCAACAGGCGCAGGTAGCGCAGCATCGAGGTCTCGCTGTGGTGCTCGTGGAACACCGGGTGGGTGAGGTAGGGCTCGGTCCGGAGCAGGTCGGACGGCAACGCGTCAGGAGTCGCTGCGTCGAGACCGGTCACGTCGTCGACCGTCACGCCGAACGCCGACCAGACCGCATGCAGGTGATCAAGCGTCGTGGTCTCCGAGGTCGACACGCTGACGGTGTCGCCGTCGACCAGCCGGAGGTTGACCCCACGGTCCGCGGCCCGGGTCACGACCTCGGCAGCCCGACCTGGCACCGACAGCCGTACGGTGTCGAAGAAGGCGTCGTGCACGACAGTGACGCCGGCCGCCCGAAGCCCGGCCGCCAGGACCACGGCGTAGCGGTGGGTACGCCAGGCGATCTGGGCGAGGCCGTCCGGCCCGTGGTACGCGGCGTAGAGTCCGGCCATCACCGCGAGCAGGACCTGAGCGGTACAGATGTTGGACGTCGACTTCTCGCGCCGGATGTGCTGCTCGCGCGTCTGCAGCGCCAGCCGGAGGGCGGGCGCCCCGTCGGCGTCGACCGACAAACCAACCAGCCGCCCGGGCAGGTTGCGCTCGAGGCCCTGCCGGACGGACATGAAGGCCGCGTGCGGGCCGCCGAAGGCGAGCGGCACCCCGAACCGCTGGCTCGAGCCCACGGTCACGTCAGCTCCGCAGTGCCCCGGCGACCGGAGCAGGGTCAGCGCGAGCAGGTCCGTGGTGACGGCGGCCAGTGCGCCGCGATCGTGCGCGGCGGCGATCAGCGGGTCGAGGGTCCGGACGTCCCCGCTGCTGCCTGGGTACGACAGCACGAGCCCGAAGAACGGCTCGACCGGCAGCGGCTGGGCCACGTCGACGGTGCGGACCGTGATGCCGAGCGGCTCGGCCCGGGTGCGGACCACGGCGATCGTCTGCGGGTGCGTGTCGGCGTCGACCAGGCAGAGGTCCGCCCCCGCGGCGCCCTTGGGGTGTGCGCGGCGCATCAACGTCATCGCCTCGGCGACCGCCGTGGCCTCGTCGAGCAGGCTGGCGCCGGCAGTCGGCAACCCGGTGAGATCCGCGACGACGGTCTGGAAGTTGAGCAGCGCCTCGAGGCGGCCTTGGCTGATCTCCGGCTGGTACGGCGTGTACGCGGTGTACCAGGACGGGCTCTCGAACACGTTCCGTCGGATCACGGCGGGCGTGACGGTCTCGGAGTAGCCGAGCCCGATCATCTGGACCTTGCTCACGTTTCGGCTGGCGAACGCGCGAAGCTCGGCGATCACCTCGGGCTCGGTGCTGGCCCGGGGCAGGGCCAGCGGGGTCCGCAGATGGATCCCACCCGGGACGGCCTCCTCGATCAGCGCGTCGAGCGAGGCTCGGCCGATGGTCGCGAGCATCTTGTCCTGCTCGTCCGCCCGCGGGCCGATGTGGCGGGTGGCGAACGGCGCGGCCGTGTCGAGATCGGCGAGCGTCGGACGTGGGTCTGCAGCCATGGGGTGGCCTCCGAGTCGGGCGGTCCACCGGCACAGTGCCGCCCGGTGGTCGGGGCTCCCCCTCTGTTGCATCGGCCCGCCCGCAGTCACCCGCGCACCGGTCAGCAGATCCAGAGTTGCCTCGCCCGCACGGTCCTTTGCACCTGAGAGGTTCCGGGGAGGTTGCCCCTTCGGTGCCCCCGGCCGGACATCAGTCGGGGGGCTCTCCCGTGCGGGTTTGTCAGCGCGCTCAGTCTACGCGCGTTGCGGACGCGCAGCCGGCAAGGGTCAGCCCGTGGCGCGGGCGCGGCGTCGGTGCGCAAGCTCGTCGGACGGATGAGCGACCTCGTCGGGTTCGAGCCCGACCGCCGGTTCGTCGGTGCGCTCGCTCGGCAGCTCGGCCAACGAGCCCTCCACCTCACGCCAGACCCGGCCGACCGCGATGCCGAACACGCCCTGGCCACCCTGGATCAGGTCGACCACCTCGTCGTTGGACGTGCACTCGTACACGCTCGCGCCGTCGCTCATCAAGGTGATCTGCGCGAGATCCCGCACGCCCCGCTGACGCAGGTGGCTGACCGCGGTACGGATCTGCTGCAACGAGACCCCGGTGTCGAGCAGCCGCTTGACAATCTTCAGCACGAGGATGTCGCTGAACCCGTAGAGCCGCTGGGTACCCGAGCCGGTGGCCGGACGGACGCTCGGCTCGACCAGCCCGGTGCGGGCCCAGTAGTCGAGCTGGCGATAGGTGATCCCGGCCGCGGAACAGGCGACAGGCCCGCGGTAGCCGATGTTGTCGGGGATGGCGCGCGGGTCGTCGTCGAAGAGCAGACCCTGCTCGCCGGCGCGACGCTCGCTCTCGACGCGCTCGGACTCCGGATGTCGCGGCGCCTCGCTCTCGCCGGGCTGATCGCCGAAACCGGTCACGTGCGCCTCCGCTCATCGAGCCGGTGCGAGGCACCGGCTCAAGCTCATCGAGCCGACCACCGCGGGGAAAGTGACCGCCAGCCTGAACCACAGGGCTGGAGTTACACGATGGCTACGTGCTGGACGCTAGAACCGCCGACGCGCCCGGTCAACGACGGGAGCCGCGACACGCCGAATCAAACTCTCAAGTTCCAGTACAGAGTTCGCGGTCTGGACCTTCAGTCGAGGGTGCGCCTCGACGCCTAGCTCGTCGGGCCACCCTCGCCAGCAGCGCCCGTCTCGAAGTCCTCAGGCGAGATGTGGTCGAGGAATTCGATGAACTTCTCGACCTCGTCCTCCTGCTCGTCCGGGATGATGATGCCGGCCTCGTCGAGCACCGCTTCGGCACCGAAGATCGGGGTGCCGGTGCGCAGCGCGAGCGCGATGGCGTCCGAGGGTCGCGCGCTCACCTCGACGCCGCTCGTGAAGACCAGCTCGGCGAAGAACACGCCGTCCTTCAGCGCACTGATCCGGATCGTCGCCAGCTCTGCGCCGACCGCCGCGAGGACGTCCCGCAGGAGGTCGTGCGTGAGCGGGCGGGCCGGCACGACGCCTTGCTGGGCGAAGGCGATCGCCGTGGCCTCGACCGCACCGATCCAGATCGGCAGGTAACGTTCGCCGCCGATCTCGCGCAGCAGCACGATGGGCTGGTTCGAGGGCATCTCGACCCGGACGCCGACGACATCAAGTGGTTGCACGCCTCCACCCTAACAACGGGCGGTCACGTCGGCAGGGCCGAAGGTCAGCGACGTCCGGCGCCGGCCAGCGCAGCCTTCACCAGTGCTGCGTGCAGGCGTACGGACAGGGCGGAGAGCTCGCGGACGATCTCCTCGGACCGAGCCCGCGCGTCCGGGTTGCGCTGGTTGTGCAGCGGCGCGATGACCTGCTCCACCAGGCCGACCTCGCGGTCCGCGGCCGACTTGAACGCCCTCAGGTGCCGGGGCTCAAGACCGAACGAGCTCATCTCGGCGACCGTCTTGGCGATGACCAGGGCGTCGCCGTCGTAGTGGGACGCACCGGGCCTTGTCCCGAGCAGGCCGTAGCTCTCCAGCTGGCCCAGCTCGGCCTCGTCGATACCAGCGGCCTGCACCAGCTCGGCCCGCGACAGCCTGAGCTCGGAGCCGTCGCGCCCGAACGCGTCGGCGCTCGGGAAGCCGTCCGAGGACACCACCGTCATCGGAACTCGTGGCGCCTGGCCGGGCGCGTCCGACGGCTCGAGACCGCGGTCCATCGCCTCGAGGTGGTCCTTGATGACCCGCAGCGGCAGGTAGCGGTCGCGCTGCGCCGCCAGGACGTAGCGCAGCCGCTGGATCTCGTCGTGACCGAACTTGCGGTACCCGGACGCGGTTCGCTGCGGCTCGACCAGGCCTTCGGACTCCAGGAACCGGATCTTCGAGATGGTGACGTCGGGGAACTCCGGCCGTAACTTGGCCAGCACCTCGCCGATGCTCAGATAGGCCCGCGCAGGGACCGCGGAGCTCACTCGCCCTCCCCCGTCGCGTGGGCGTGCGCGGACCCGCCCGAGCTCGCGATGTAGACCAGGCGGTACTTGCCGATCTGCACGATGTCGCCCGGGTTGAGCAGCACCTCGTCGATGCGCTCCCGGTTCACGTAGGTGCCGTTCAGGCTGCCGACGTCCTTCACCCGGAAGCCGTGGTCGGCGCGTACGAATTGTGCGTGCCGACGGGAGACCGTCACGTCGTCGAGGAAGATGTCGCTGTCGTGGTGGCGGCCCGCGGTCACGGTGGGGACGTCAAGGACGAAGCGGCTGCCCGCGCCAGGGCCGTTGCGCACGACGAGCACGGCGCTGCCGGGGGCGAGCGACTCGGAGAAGAGCTGGTCCGGGTCGCTCGCCGGCGCCTCGGCGTCCGGCTCGTGGGCCGCGCCGATCGACAACGTCGAAGTGAGCTCGGACGCGTTGACCTCGTCATCGCTGCCGGTGGTCATGATGTCCCTCCCAAGAAAACCCTCGACCACACCTGGACGGTCGGGGACAGCTCCGACCCTAGGCGCGCGCTGATGAGGGGTCAACCGGCAGAACGGCTGACCCCTGCACGTGCCGACTGCCGGCCCAGGTATGGACCTGAAGGTGACGGTTATGCGTCTTTGGGTCAGGTGCCTTCGGCCAGCGCGCGGTAGCCAGCGGAGTCCAGCAGCCCGACCAGCTCTGCGGCGTCGGTCAGCGCCACCTCGACCATCCAGCCCTCGCCGTACGGGTCGGAGTTGACCAGCTCGGGGTTCGAGTCGAGCGCCGGGTTGCGCGCCATGACCTCACCGCTGACCGGGGCGTAGACGTCACTGACGCTCTTCGTCGACTCCACCTCGCCGCAGGTCTGACCGGACGCCAGGAGGGTGCCGACCTCGGGCAGCGAGACGTAGACGATGTCGCCCAGCGCCTCCTGGGCGAAGTCGGTGATACCGAACCGGACCCGTCCGCCGGCACCGGCCTCAGCGACCCACTCGTGCTCAGCCGTGTACTTCAGTTCGTCGGGGGTGCTGCTCACGGTGCGGTCCTCTCACAGGCTTGGGTCAGTGGGCTGGGGCTGTGCTGCGGCCTAGCTGGTGCTCGACGAGGGCCGAGCGTACTGAAGCGTCGACGGGACGCGTAACGCGGTGATGTCGACCGTATCGCGCTCCACCACGGTGACCTCGGCGCCGATGCCGTGCAGGCTCTCGACCACCCCACCGGGGATCTTCAGCGCGGTCGACATCGTTCTCGGGTCCCCGATCGCGAGCAGGGCGTACGGCGACCGCAGCGCGGTGCCGTCGACGACGACCACGCCGCCCCGGTCGACCAGAGCGGTGGCTGCGACGACCCGGACCGAGTTGATCGACATCGCCTCGGCACCCGCGTCACGCAGCTCCTGAACGGCGTCCAGGAGGACAGCCGAGTCGACCTTGTGCTGCGGGTCGTCGACCTGCACCAGCACGCCCGGGCCGGTGGCCGACACGGTCCCCGCCAGGATGCCGAGGGTCTGTGCCTGCTGCCGCGCCTGGAGCAGGGCGGCATCGGTGCCGGCCGTCCCGGAGGCCAGCTGGTCCCGGGTGGCTTGCAAGTCCCGCTGCTCGGCCGCCAGCCGGTCGTTGCGAGCCGTCAGGTCGTCCAGGATCCGGATCAGGTCGCTCTCGCGCGCGGTCGAGAGCCCGTCGCTCTGCGCGGTGGAGCGCACCGTCAGGGCGAGCCCGAATCCGAGCAGCACGAACAGGCCGGCGATCACCGCATGGGCCCGAGAGGTGCGCGTCCGGGTCACGTCAGGCCCCGAACAAGTGGCGCCGAATGGCTGCAGCGTTCGCGAAGATCCGTACCGAGAGCACGACGATGACACCCGTCGACAACTGGGAACCGACGCCCAGCCGATCACCCAGGAAGACGATCAGGGCAGCCACCAGCACGTTGCCCACGAACGAGATGACGAAGACCTTCTCGACGAAGACCTGCTCCAGGGTCGCGCGAGCGGCTCCGAACACGGCGTCGAGCGCGGCGACCACGGCGATCGGGAGATACGGCTGCAGCCAGAGGGGCACGCTCGGGTGCAGCACGAGTCCGGCGAGGATCCCCACAGCCAGCCCGAGCACCGCCATGGCCGCCCCGCGCGCCGCGCTGCTCGGGGCGCCGGCGGCGCTCGCGGCGGGATCTGACGTCGGGTCGGGCCCGGCGGTCAGCTCGGGGTCGGCCGAGTCGCTGGTCATCGCAGGTCCTGTCTTCCTCATCGGGCTCGGGCGTACCGCAGGCTGGCTGTCGTGGCCGCTATCAAGGTCAGCGCCGGGTCCGCGGCCACGGAGAACCGCACCGCGTAGGCCTGATTCAGGGTACGCAGGCCTCGACCACCGGGTCCGCTGGTGAATCGCGCCTCGATCGACTGCGGGTCACCGATGGCCGACACGGCGTACGGCCGCGCCAGCGGGCGGTAGTCGACCAGGATCGCGTCGCCCGCGGAGCGAATCGACGACAACGACGTCAACCGCACCCCGTTGACCGAGATCGCTTCGGCACCGGCGGCCCACAGCCCGTTGACGACCAGCTGCAGGTCGGTGTCGAGCACCCGCCCGAGCGACTGGTTCTGGCTGGTCCCGGCTGGCGCGTCCGCATCGTCGACCGTGACGACCAGCCCTGGGCCGGTGACCGTGGTCTGGGCGGCGAGCGCGGCCAGCTGCGCGACCTGCGTGCTCAGCGAGTTGCCCTCACCGGTGGCGCCGAGCTGAGCGCGTTTGATTCGCTCGACTTCGGTCTGGAGCGCCGCCAGGGCTGCCGTGGTCGCGTCGTACTTCGCCGTCTGGTCGTCGATCCGCTGCACGAGGCTGACCCGGCGCTCGGCCACGGCCGGCCGGTCGGCCGCAGTTGCCGCAGCGGCCACGGCCAGCAGCAGACCGACCAGGCCGAGGGCCACCGCGGCCTTCCACTGCAGTCGTGGGGCCGGGCCTGGAGCCAGGGAGCGCCGGCCGGCCGCCTCGGCGTAGCCGGGGTCGAGCGCTTCGTCCCAGATCTGCCCGAGCAGAGCAGTGACGGCGTCCGGACGCACCGCAGTACGGGGGGGCGGCACCAGCTACCGCCCTGCCTTGTCGACCACTCGAGTCCACTCGTCGAGAAGCTCGACGGCTCCGGCGACCGTGGGGGCCTCGGCCCACAGCAGGGTCACCGCCTCCGCCGGGTCCGGCAGGGCCAGCACCCAACGGCCGTCCTCGTCGACGACCCGGACGCCCTCGACGGTCGCGACGACGCGGTCGCCTGCCGCCTCCGACACCGCGCGCATCACCTGGCCCTTGTGCGCCCAGGGCGTCGGGACCTCGCGACGCAGGACGTGGGCCCGCGGGATCCGGGAGTCGATCTGGCTCAGTCGCAGCTGGGTACGCGCCACGAGCCCGAGCAGGCGGACGAAGCCGGCGAACCCATCGATCGTCGGGCTCACCTCAGGGACGACGAGGCCTCCCCTGCCGTCGCCGCCCAGGATCAGGCCCGGTGCGGTCGCTGCGGACGCGAGGTCGCCCGCGGACGTCGAGGTCCAGAGCACCTCGACCCCGTGGAACTGGCACACCTGCTCGGCCACCCGGGTCGTGGTCACGGGCAGCGCGACGGTGCCACCTCCCCGCTCAGCGGCCACCAGGTCGAGGAACACCAGGAGCGCCCGGTCGTCGTCGACCGGTCGTCCGGAGTCGTCGACGAGCGAGAGCCTTTCGCCGATGGGGTCGAAGCGGACGCCGAACGCCGCGCGGGAGGACGCCACCAGCTCGCCGAGCTGCTCAAGGGCGCGGCTGCGGCTGGCGGGCGTCTCGGTCGGCTGATCGTCGTCGAGCCGATTGTTGACGGTGAGGACGTCGACAGGGAGCCGGGCCAGCAAGGTGGGCAGCACGATCGAGGCGACTCCCCCCGCGGTGTCGACGACGACCTTCAGGCCGGACTCCGCGAGCCCGGTGGTGTCGACGGCCCGATGCAGGTCCTGCACATAACTCTCGACCGCCCTCGGCGGGAACGACAGGTCACCGATCTCGCCAGGGAAGGCCCGCCGGAACTCCTGCCGCTGCATGATCCGCTCCACCCGACGGATCGCCTGGGGTGTGAGGTCCGCGCCTCGCTCGTCAAGAAAGACGATCTCGACGCAGTCCGGTACACCGCGGACCGTACGCAGCATCATGCCGCCCGCTCCCCCGTCGCGGCGGGTCTCCAAGCGGGTGACCTGCGGCGCCGCGACCTCGAGGTCTCGCACGTTCATGCCACTGGACGTCAACGCGCTGATGGCGGCCCGCTTGAACGCCCGGGCGGCCCGCGAGTGGTCACGGGAGGTGACGACGTCGGCGCCCTTGCTCAGGGTCGTCGCGAACGCGCTCGTCAGCCGAACGACGAGCTCGGGGGTGATCTCCACGTTGACGATGCCGGAGACCCCCCTTGGCCCGAAGAGGCTGCGCTGGCCGCGCGACTCCCAGATGACCGACGACGTCACGACGGTGCCCGCCTCGATCGTCTTGAAGGGGTAGACCTTGACCCCCGCGGTGATGATCGCCTCCTCCTCGACGACACACTCGTCGCCGATGACAGCGCCTTCCTCGATCCGGGCGGCCCGCATCACGTCGGTGTTCTTGCCGACCACGCAGCCACGCAGGTGCGCCTGGGTGCCGATGAACACGTTGTCGTGCACGATCGAGCGCTGGCAGATGGCGCCCCTGCGCACCACGACGTTGCTGCCCAGCACGGTGTACTCGCGCAGCTCGGCGTCGGCCTCGACCTTGGAGTAGGGGCCGACGTACAGGGGGCCGATCAGCCGGGCATCGGGATCGATGTCGGCACCGGCCCCCATCCAGACGCCCGGCGCGATCTCGAACGCGTCGAGCTCGACCTCCACCCGGCGCTCGAGCACGTCGGCGTGCACCTGGTGGTAGCTGTCGAGGGTGCCGACGTCCTCCCAGTAGCCGTCGGCGACGTAGCCGTAGATCGGCTGACCGTCCTCGAGCAGCTGGGGGAAGACGTCGCCGGACCAGTCGACGGGGACGCCGGCATCGACGTACTCGAAGATCTCCGGCTCCATGACGTAGATGCCGGTGTTCACGGTGTCGCTGAAGACCTGGCCCCAGGTCGGCTTCTCCAGGAAGCGCACGACCCGATCGTCGTCGTCGAGGATCGTGATGCCGAACTCGAGCGGGTTCTCGACCCGGGTCAGGCAGACCGTCACGAGCGCCTTGTGCGCGCGGTGGAACTCGACCAGCTTGGTCAGGTCGATGTCGGTGAGGGAGTCGCCGCTGATGACCAGGAACGCGTCGTCGCGGAGCGCCTCCTCCGCGTTCTTCACGCTTCCGGCGGTGCCGAGCGGTTCCTCCTCCGTCGCGTACTGGAGCGACATCCCCAGCTCGTCACCGTCGCCGAAGTAGTTGCGCACCAACGACGCGAGGAACTGCACGGTCACCACGACGTCGGTCATCCCGTGCCGACGGAGCAGCCGCAGGACGTGCTCCATGATCGGTCGGTCGACGACCGGCAGGAGCGGCTTGGGCAGGCCAGCCGTCATCGGGCGCAACCGCGTGCCCTCGCCCCCCGCCATCACCACGGCCTTCATCGGGGTGCCCCCCGGACGGCAGCGCGTCGGACCACGTCTCGCACCTGGCCGAGGTAGAGCGCACCCGCCCACCAGTACAACGCGGTACCCCAGATCGCGAACGCCCAGCCCATGACGCGCGCGACCAGGGCCGGTGTACCGGTGCCGCTGCCGAGCAGCAGCAGCGGGAACGAGTAGAGCAGGTTGAACGTGGCCGCCTTGCCCAGGTAGTGCACGGACAGCGGGCCCATGCCGTAGCGACGTAGGACCGGCAGAGTGAGCGCCAGCAGGACGTCGCGCCCGACCAGCAGCCCGACCAGCCACCACGGGACGATGTCGCGCAGGCCAAGGCCCAGCAACGTCGCAAAGATGTAGAGGCGGTCGGCGAGCGGGTCCAGCAGCTGCCCGAGCCGCGAGATCTGGTGGTAGCGCCTGGCGATCCAACCGTCGAGGTAGTCGGTGAAGCCACTGACCATGAGCAGCACGACGGCCAGCCCGTCCGCCTGGGGTCCGAGGATCAGCCACAGGAACACCGGGACGCCGAGCAGCCGGGCGAACGACAGGAGGTTCGGCAGCGTCAGGACGCGCTCGGTCTGGACCTGGGTGTCCTGCACGCCCACGGCGCCTCCCGGTTTCGAGCCCGCCCGTCCGGCGGTTGTGCTCCGCCTGTACCCGACCCTACCCGGCCCGCCGCGTGCCCCGGGGCGGCCGGCGCAGGAACCGGCCCCCGGTGCGAGACACTTCATCCCGTGACGAATCCGACGACGGAGATCGAGATCGGCCCCAAGGGCATCCGGCTGGGCCAGCTGCTCAAGTGGGCCGGGCTGGCACCTTCGGGTGGCGCGGTCAAGGAGCTGCTCGAGTCGGGCACGGTCTTGGTGAACGGCACCGCCGAGACGCGTCGCGGCGCCCAGCTGAAGCCGGGCGACGTCGTGACGTGCGGCGCTGAGGTCGTACGCCTCAGGTGATCAAGTACCTCGGCAGCAAGCGCCGGCTGGTCCCGCAGCTGGGGGCGCTCTTCGCCGCGAGCGGCGCCCGGACCGCCCTCGACCTGTTCACCGGGACCACCCGTGTGGCGCAGGAGTTCTGCCGGCGTGGCGGGGCCGTGACCGCGGTGGACACGGCGTCCTACAGCCAGGTGCTCGCCCAGTGCTACGTCGTCGCCGACTCGCAGCAGGTCGACCTCGAGGAGGTTCGCGAGGCCCTGGCGCGGCTCGCGGCTCTGCCACCGCGACGCGGATACGTCACCGAGACCTTCTGCGAGCAGAGCCGGTACTTCCACCCCGACAACGGGCCCCGCATCGACTCAGTACGCGAGGGCATCGACACCTACTACGCCGACCATCCACTGAGACCGATCCTGCTGACCAGCCTGCTGGAGGCGGCTGACGCCGTCGACTCCACCGTGGGTCTGCAGATGGCGTACCTCAAGCAATGGGCGCCGCGGGCGCTCAGACCCCTGGTGCTGCGGATCCCTGAGCTCACCCCGGGGACGGGGACCGCCATCCGGGGCGATGCCTTCGAGCTGGCCGGCGCCCTGCCCCCGGTCGACCTCGCGTATCTCGACCCGCCGTACAACCAGCACCGGTACTTCACGAACTACCACGTCTGGGAGACGCTCGTCCGCTGGGACGCGCCCCCCCACTACGGGGTGGCCTGCAAGCGTCAGGACAGCCAGGCGGCGATCACGAAGAGCGTCTTCAACCGCAAGCGCGAGATGCCCGCCGCCTTGGCGTCGACGATCGGCTCAGTGCGTGCGGGGGTCGTGGTGGTCAGCTTCTCCGACGAGGGCTACGTCCCTCTGGACGACCTGGTCGCGATGTGCGCAGCGCGGCGGGAGCCGGTGGAGGTGCTCGCGTTCGACTCGCGCCGGCACGTCGGCGCAGTCATCGGCATCCACTCCCCTGGCGGCCACAAGGTCGGCAGCGTGAGTCACACCCGGAACACCGAGTACCTCGTGCTCGTCGGCCCCCGCGAGCGCCTGGCCCAGATGACGGCAGCCCTCACCTCTGGCGGCTGAGCAGAACACCCCGGGCCGCCCGAAGTTCGGTCGGAAATGCATCACGTGGGGTGGCTCACGGCCGATGAGGACCGAGCCAGGCTTCGTCCAGACCGGACGGGCGGCCTCGACGCGTGTCTGGGGGCGGGATGTCGCTGGGCCACGAGCCGCCCCTCGATGCCGAGCAGGAACGACCGGCCACGCTCTACGGGTACCGCTTGCGCGGGGAGGCAACCGTGCCGGCCTTCGACGACTACGCCGCGATCGCCGCGTCCGTCTTCGGCGCCCGGATGGCCGCAGTGAGCCTGCTGGACCAGAGCACCCTCTGGTTCGGCGGGCGGTATGGCATCGACGTGGCGTCACTGCCTCGCGCCGGGGCGTTCGGCACCCACGTCGTCGCCTCGGCGTCAACCTTGGTCGTGACCGACACCGCGCTCGACCCTCGGTTCGCGAACAGTCCTCTGGTGATCGGACCGCCGGGCATCCGCTTCTACGCGGGAGCGCCCCTGACCGTGCCCGGCGGCCAGGTGCTCGGCGCCGTGTCAGTCCTCGACACCGAACCCCGCGAGTTCGACGCAGCCGCCCGGCGGAGCCTCGAGACCCTGGCGCGGCGGGTCGTCGACACCATGGAGCTGCGCGCCCGGACGATCGAGCTCGAGCTGGAGCGCAACCTTTTGGCCTCGACCAGCGACGTTCTAGCCCTGATCGCCACCGGTGCGCCGCTGACCGAGGTGCTGACCACCGTCGCGCTGGCCATGGAGCGCCGGGAACCCGAGGTCATCTGCTCGATCCTGCTGCTCGAGGACGGGCGGCTGCGCGACGGCGCCGGACCCAGCTTGCCGCCGACCTATCGGGCGGCCCTCGACGGCATCAAGATCGGCCTCGGGGTGGGCTGCTGCGGAGAAGCGGCGTTCACCGGGCGGAGTGCTGTGGCCAACGACATCGCCAAGGATCCCCGTTGGGCCGGCTACCGGACGCTCGCCAGCGAGGCGGGCCTTCGAGCGTGCTGGTCGACCCCGATCCTGGCCGCGACCGGCGAGGTCCTCGGGACGTTCGCCCTCTACCTGCGCCGAACACGATCGCCGCGGGCCGAGAGCTGGCCCCTCGCCAAGCAGTGGAGCGACCTGGCCGGCCTGGCCATCACGCGCACCCGGGAGCAGGAGCAGATCCGGCTGGCGGCACGGACCGACGCCCTCACCGGGCTGCCGAACCGCACTGCTCTGCTGTCCGCGTGCGACTCGGCGCTGGCGCTGGCGAGCGCAGAGTGTCCGGTGGCTCTGCTGTTCGTCGACCTCGACCGGTTCAAGGTGCTGAACGACAGCCTCGGCCACGCGGTTGGCGACGAGTTCCTGGTGGCGTTCGCGGGCCGGTTGCGGGAAGCAGCAGGGCCGGGGTATCCCGTATTCCGGTTCGGCGGTGACGAGTTCGTCGTGCTGGCTGCCGGGGCGGCCGGCGAGGCCAGGATCATGGCACTGGGGCAGCGGCTGGTCGAGTCGAGTCGACGTCCGGTGACTCTCGAGCGACGCCAGGTCGCGCTGTCCCTCAGCGTCGGGATCGCCTTTGCGACGGAGTCAGGGCAGAGCGCACTTGCGCTGCTACGCAACGCCGATGCGGCGGTCTACCGCGCGAAGGACCTGGGCCGCGACCGGCTGGCCGTCTTCGACACGGCGCTGCACCGAGCCGCCGTCCACCGGCTCGAGATGGAGGAGCTGCTGCGCGAAGGCATGCGGCTGGATGAGTTCTCCCTCGCCTTCCAACCCAAGGTCGACCTCGCGTCCGGCGACGTCGTCGGGGTGGAGGCCCTGATCCGGTGGACGCACCCTCTCCTGGGGAACATCCCGCCGGCCGACTTCATCGCGGTGGCCGAAGACTCGGGCCTGATCGTCCCGCTGGGCGCCTGGGTGCTGGCCGAGGCTGTCACCGCGCACGCAGCCCGCAGGGCGATCGACCCGACCTGGTGCGAGGTGGTGCTCTGGGTGAACCTGGCGCCGAGTCAGCTCGACACCGCCCTTCCGTCGCTGGTGGCCCAGGTGCTGGAGACGGCCCGGATGCCCGCGTCGAGGCTCGGGCTCGAGGTCACCGAGGGCTCGTTGATGGCAGACCTGCCGGCGGGTCGGTCGATCCTTGAGGAGCTGCGCGACCTGGGCGTCCAGCTCGCACTCGACGACTTCGGCACCGGCTACTCCAGCCTCGGCCAGCTCAAGCACCTACCCGTGCAGGCGCTGAAGATCGACAAGTCGTTCATCGACGGTCTCGGCTCCCAGACCTCCGACCAGGGCATCGTCGTAGCTGTCCTCGCGCTGGCGCGGGCCCACGGGCTGAAGGTGGTGGCCGAGGGGGTCGAGACCGCCGAGCAGCTCGAGCGGCTGATCGCACTCGACTGCGACAGCGCACAGGGCTACTACTTCGCACGGCCCGGGCCGCTCGCGGACGTACAGGCGCACTACGAGATCCCGCCGCGGACCGAACGACGGATCGACTCCCCTCGGCGCACGGGCGTCCAACTGAACCTCGGCCGACCGTTCTCCTGGCAGGGATTCAGCACCCGGTGACCAGGTCGGGCCGGGTGACGACCTCGGTCAGTCGATGACCATGCGATGGTCTCCGGCCGCAATGGCGTCGAGAAGCCGGGCCCGCGAGAGCGAACGCGCACCGCACTCACAGCCCGCCGGCAGCGGGTCGTCGAGGGTGACTCCGTCGCCGGCGTCCAGCCAGTCGATCCACGGCTCGTCGCGGTGTCCCCCGTGGTGAGCTGCGTCGTGCCGGTCGCGGTCCCCGTGGCCGTGCCGCCACGGGACACTGGCGTAGACCGCTCCGCCGGGCGTCCGGTAGACCCCAGCCACGTGGTGCGACGCTGCGCAGTGGACCCTCAGCAGCGCGCGCTCGCTCGGTGACGGGCCGAGGCCCTGGAACGCCGTCGTCGCCGCCTGCCGCCTGAGACTCATCGATGATGGAGCGGAACCGGTCATACCCGGGACGGTAGCTGCCGACCCGTCGTCCGACGAAGGGTCGAACGTCCTCGACGAAGGTCGGTTCAACCGATTCGGTAGCCGCAGGGCTTCGATCAGGGCGATGCGGCCGGCCGCCGCACAGGTGCACCTGTCGCAGTCTGCGATGTCGCCCGCCCTCGCGGACCTCGAGCGCCTGCTCTCGGTACAGCTCGTGCCGCGGCAGGACGCGCGAGGGGTCACTCGGACGGCGGCGGGCGCCCGGTTGCTCGGAGAGGCGAGGCAGCTCCTGCGGCGGGCCGACGAGCTGCAGTCGCTCGCGTCCCAGCTCCGCGGCGAGGTGACCGGACGACTTGCCCTCGGCTCCTTCGCGATCCTCGCGCCCTACGTCCTTCCCGACCTGCTGACGGCGGTCGCGCTCGAGCTACCCGACCTGGTGCTCGACACGACCGAGGAGTCGGTTGACCACCTCGTCACGGGCCTCCAGGACGGGCGGCTGGAGCTTGCGCTGGGCTACGACCTCGGCCTGGACCCCAGCATCACTACCGAGGTGCTGTTCACCGTCGCGCCGCACGTGGTGCTGCCGCTCGGTCACCGCCTCGCCCGCCGACGCCGGGTCAAGCTCACGGCTCTGGCGGACGAACCCATGATCCTGCTCGACCTGCCACACAGTCGTGACTACTTCGCCCGGCTATTCGACGCGGCAGGGGTGACGCCAGTCGTCGCCAACGCACGCACAGCGCCGAACTGGCGCGGGCCCTGGTCGCGCGCGGCCGGGCGCACACCCTCTTCAACCTTCGCCCGCAGAGCGAGGTCTCGCTGGAAGGCCTGCCGTACGTCGTCGTGCCTCTCGACGTTCCGCTGCCCGCGGCGGACTCGAACCTGCGGGTGGTGCTGATGAGTGCCGCGGCAGTGCAACCCACGCACCGCGCGCAGGCCGTGGCGGAACTCTGCAAACGGCTCGTCGCTGAATCGGTTGAGCCGAAACAGCGCCTCTCATAGATCTGTTCGACACGCCCCCACGTGGCCCACGTCAGCCCCGGCTGGCCGTACCGCAGTGAGCTGTTCGGTGGTCAGGGCCCCACCGACTTTCTCACCGCCGAGCTCGAGACGACGATCCTGCGGATCGGTCCCGACAAGGTGACGGCGATGATGGGCGAGCCCATCACGGGTGTCGGCGGCATGCTCGTCCCGCCGGACGACTACTGGCCGCGGGTCCGGGCGCTGCTGGACGGCCACGGCATCCGGCTGGTGTTCGACGAGGTCGTCGCGGCGGATGGCCGGGTCGGCGAGTGGTTCGCCGCTCAGCACGTCGGCGTCGAGCCCGACATCATCGTGACCGCCAAGGGCATCACCAGCGGGCACATCCTGCTCGGCGCCGTCCTCGTCTCGGACGTCGTGGCGGAGGTGCTCGGGCGAGACCACGGCTTCCCCATGGGCTACACCTACAACGGGCATCCGACCGCGGCGACCGTCGCTCTGGCTAATCTCGACGTCATCGAGAAGGAGGGCTTGCTGGGCGCCGCGAAGACGATGGGCGCCTACTTGCATGCCGGTCTCGCGACGCTGCTCGACCTCGACATCGTGAGCGAGGTCCGTCACGTCGACATGATGCACGCGGTCGAAATCGTCGCGGACCGGGAGGCCCGGACCCCGCTACCGATGCTTTATCCGATGCTCCCGGACGTGATTCGGCGCGAGACCGGGGTGATCGTGCGCGACTGCGTGCCCAACCTGGTGCTCTCGCCGCCGCTCGTCATGACCGAGGATGAGGCCGATCGCGCCGTCGCCGCGATGCGTCAGGTGCTGGCGCGAACGGACGCGAAGGGCGTCATCCACTGATGGTGCTTTCGCTCAGGGCACCGTGACGCCGTTGACCACGACCGGGACGTTCGTGATCGGGTTCAGCTCAGCGGCCTGGTCGACGCCGTTGGGAGTGATGACGTCCACCGCCTTGGGCACTGTGGTCGGGTCCAGCGCGCAGATCGGGTTACCGGCCGCCACCGCGGCCGCCGTGCAGACTCCGAACTGGTACGCCTCGCCGGTCGGGGTGAACCCGCGGGCCTGATCGGGGCTGAAGCCGTCCTGCCCGGTGAGCGTCACTGCGAAGGACCACCCGGTGGTCGGCGTCCCGCCGAGGGCCGCCTTCGAGACCGTGAACGTGATGTAGCGGGTGACGGCGGCTGCCCGGATCGCGACCGATCCCACGGTGGCCCCGCTGTCGTCGACGAACCGCTGACCGAATCCCTGCACCTCGATCAGCCGGGTCCACCCCGGTGCGACGGTGTAGTTCCGCTGCGGGTAGGACGCTGCAGTCGAGCCTGCCCCGCCGGCCGGGTTGCGGACGTACACGTCGAGCAGCTGCGCACCCAGCGGGCTGCCGAACGTCGGCGACAGGTCAGCTGTGCGGGCGCGGAACGTCACTGTGTCGGGGCCACTGTCGTAGACCTCGAACCGCTGGAGGTCGTACGCCCCGGGCTTGAAGTCGGCCGCGCTCGGGTACGCGTAGGTGCCCGGACCGTTGTCGTCACCCGACGGGTCGTCGACCCCGAGGACCAGCGTCCCCGGCACAACGTCGTTGACCACGGTCCGTTGCGCGAACCCGGTTGCCCCTGCGGAGTCGGTCGCCGTCACGGTGAGGGACACGGTGCCGGGCGGAACGGTCACGTCGACCGAGAACGAGCCGTCCGACGCGGCGGTGGTCGTGGCTGAGGCCGCTACGCCGTCGATGTCGGTATTCACGGCATCCACGTCGATCTTGGCCCCTGGCGCAGCAGTGCCGGTCACGGTCGTGCTGCTCGTCACCAGGGCTCCGTCCGCGGGCGCGGTCACGGTGACGGGGGTCTCGCCCTGCGTGCGGATGACGTACCGGGCGACGGTATCGACCGGCTGCTCGGTGATCCGACCGGCCCGGAGGTCGGTCGACAGCCGGACGAACTGCGCGGCCGACCAGGTCAACGGCGCGGCGCTGCCGGCAGCCTTGCCGTTCTCGAACCCGATCGACGCGCACTCAGGGGCGGTGCCCCACGGTGACGCCGCGAGACCCGGGTTCTCCCACGCCTGCTCGGGGATCAGCCCGACGCCGGACCCGGTGCTCGCCATGCCCTGCCACAGCGCGGCCGCGGTGGACGTGTCGCCGGTTGCGACCGCGTGCTCGCCGCGCTCCCCCGCCAGCACGGGCCACAGGTGCCCCGAACCCTTGTTCTGCCCCTGGACGTCGCAGGTGCCGGCCCACGGCTTGCCCTGCACGGAGCAGTCGGTCGGGTCCCCGGTGTTGCAGTCGCCGTACCCGTCCTCGGTGCCGGCGGCGGTCGTGCCGTACCGGTAGAACCCGCTCATCGGGTTCGTGCCGGCCTGCAGCGTCGCATCGACGAGCGGGAGCGTGGCGGCGACCGTCGGGTCGCTCGCCGGAAGCACCCCGAGGCGCGTCAGCTCGAGGAAGCCCGCGTCGACAACCTCACGCTGGTCGGCGGTCGGGCCACCGTTGCCGAGGTTGTACGTGATGGCCGCGTTCGGATCGCCGGTCTTGGACAGGCGGATGAAGTACGGGTCGGCGCTCAGCGGGCCTGACGTGGTGACCATCCACGTCTTGACGTTGCGCTGGTAGTGGTCGGCGGTCGCGCGGTAGGTGCGCGCCCCCGAGGCGTCGCCGTTCCGCTGGGCGATCCACCCCGCGGCCGTCAGCCCGGCGATCTCGGCCGCAATGGTCGACGGCGAGTAGCCGCTCTGCTCCTCCCACCGCTCCGACCCGAACGCCGGCCCGTGCGCCACCAGGAAGTCGGCCGCCCGCTTGATGTGCTGGACGTAGAACGTCGGGTCGATGAGCCCGATCGTCCGGGCCATCACGATCGGGTACGCGACCTCGTCGAGTTGCGTGCCGAAAGAGTCCGGTGCCGGCTTGCCGTTGACGAGGCTGTTGCGTGGCATCGAGCCGTCGGGCTGCTGCTGCCGGGTGAAGAGGAACTGCACCGTGGCTTTGGCGGTCTTCAGGTCACCCGATGCGACGAGCCCGGTAAACGTCTCGTAGAGGTCGCGCGCGAAAACCTCACGGTAAGAGCCGAAGTAGGTCAGGGCCGGGTCGCCCGCGCTGACCGCCTGCCCCCACGGGCTGGCGAGCGACGCGACGACCGCGCCCGGGAACGTCTTGTCCTCGCTCGCCTTGAGCACGTTGGCGGAGAGATAGTAGGTGCGGGCCAGGGCATCGCGCTGGGCGGTAGAAGCCCCGCGCGGACGCGCCGGCGGGTTCAGCGCCGCGTCGTACGCCGTCCACCCCGCGCGGTAGCGCGCGGACGTGTCGCCGAACGACGCGGAGGCGCTGCGTCCCGCTGTCGTCACCGCCGACGCCTGGGTCGAGCCGAAGCCGAGCGCGAGGGTGAAGGAGCGGCCGGGCCGTGCGTCGACCTGCGCCGTCTGTACGACGTTGCCCTGGGTGGCGCTGTCGAACTCCGTCGACAGGCGCCGGTCCGCGTCGAGCTGGGCGAGGCCGTCGCTGGCCGTGCCGGCGTACCCGCTGGACGCGGTCAGGAAGGGTCGGTCGGCGCGCAGCGCGGCGTAGACCGGTTGGGCGTAGTCGCGGTTGGCAGCGATCGTCGACGTGTTCGTGTCGATAGACACGGGCACCGGGGAGCCCGTCGAGGTGTCGATGACGGCGTCGTCCGCACCTGCGTTGCCAGTGCCGCCGCCTCCGTTGCCGTTGATGGTCCCGTCGAACCGGGCGAAGACCTGCAGCGCGTCCTTTGGAGTCGTCGGCGTCAACGTCGTACGCATCACGACGCTCGCGCGACCGGGGTCGGTCACGTAGTCGGTGGTCAGGGTGTAGCGCCCGCTCTTGGCCGTGCTGGTCACCCGGCACGCCATCCCTGAGCGGTCGAGTGACTTGACGGTGTAGGTCATGTCACGGGTCTGCAGGTCGGTGAAGGTCGTGCCGTCGGTGACGACGTACTGCAGCGTCTCGACGTTGGTCGTGTCGATGGTCGGGTAGTACACGTCGGAGAGCACGCCTCCGGCGACGGTGAACCACACCTTGGACGTGGCGTTGCGAGCCGTGCCGAGGCAGTCCTTGCGCGCGAGGTCGAAGTGCGACGTCGCGCCGGGACCTCCCGGCGCGGTCGTGGCAGCCTGCGCGGGCAACGCGGACCCGAACATCGCCACCGCGAGGGCGGTCGCGCTGGCGACGGCCACCGACCTGCGTATCGACCGGCTGCGACGGACGGACGTGAGCTGGACCATGAGGACCTCCGGGCGCGTGAGCCGCTGCGCTGTCGAGGCGATGCTTCCCGGGCCGGCGCAGTTGGAAACACCGGGCCACCTGAACCGGCTCGGCTGCCCAGCCGTTGCAGACCCATCGGGGCCCGGACGCCCGGGTCCGCCGCTCGTGCGCGAGGAGGAATCATGGTCCACGCCATCCATCGACCGCTGGCCACAGCCGGAGCTGCCTTGGGGATGTTGACGCTTGCGCTGGTGGTGCCCGCACCGGCCTTCGGCGCGCCGCTCAACCACACCGCCAGGGCGGGGTCGAGGTACGTGCAGAGCAACCTGGTGTCGGACCAGGCGGGTTTGGCTACGCTCACCGACCCCAACCTGGTCAACGCGTGGGGGCTGTCCGCAGGCCCCTCGACGCCGCTCTGGGTGTCCGACAACGGCACTGACGTGTCGACGCTGTACACCGGCGCCGGTGCCGGCGGATCGGTCACCGGGATCCCTTTGGTCGTCTCGGTGCCCGGCGGCGCCCCCACCGGCCAGGTCTTCAACCCGACGCCCGGTTTCGTGCTGCCGGACGGGGCCCCGGCCTTCTTTGTCTTCGCGAGCGAGAACGGTGTGCTGAGCGGGTGGAATCCGGCCGCAGGCACGTCCGCCGTCCAGGTTGCGGCCACCGCGGGCGCCGTCTACAAGGGGCTGGCGCTGGAGCAGGTCGGCGGCACCGAACGGTTGCTGGCAGCCAACTTCCACTCCGGCCGGATCGACATGTTCAACAGCACCTTCGGCCGAATCCACGCGGGTGCGCACCAGTTCGTCGACCCGAGCCTTCCGCCAGGGTATGCGCCGTTCAACGTCGCAGTGGTCGGCAACCAGGTACTCGTCGCGTATGCCAAGACGGACCCGACCAGGCACGACGACGCCCCGGGCTCCGGCCATGGGTTCGTGGACGCGTACACGCTGAACGGTCGGCTGCTCGGGTCGATCGCTCGCCGGGGGCCGCTCGACTCGCCATGGGGTCTGGCCGTCGCTCCGGCCGGCTTCGGGCAGTACGCCGGCGACCTGCTCGTCGGGAACTTCGGTGACGGGCGGATCCACGCGTACGACCTGACGACATGGAAGCTGATGGGGACGCTCCTCGGAACCGACAGAATGCCGGTCTCGATCGACGGCTTGTGGGGTCTGCTCCCCGGCAACGGCGTGAACGCGCCGAGGAACGCCCTGTGGTTCAGCGCCGGACCGGCCGGCGAGTCGCACGGGCTGCTGGGCCTGCTTACGCTCGGCTGACCCCGGGTAACCCCCGTCTGTTCAACTCCTAACCAGTTGCCTCCGTCGGACGCTCAGCAATAGCGTTCGACGGAGGCAATGAAGGGTGGGACAGCATGGGCGGGGTATCTCAGTGGGCTGTACGTCGACCGATCTACGCACTGCTCACCTGGCTCGGCATCATGATCGCGGTCGGCATCCTCGGGACCACGCTCGGCGGCGACTACAACGACAACTTCCAGCTGCCCGACACCGAGTCGGCGACCGCGCAGGACCTCCTGTCCGGGCTTTCCGCTGGTGCAGGAACCGGGGCCGGTCTGGACGGGCAGGTCGTCTGGAAGCCCGCCTCCGGCAAGGCAACCGACACGGCCGCCAAGGCCACGATGACTTCGCTGCTGACCCGGCTGTCCACCTCGCGCGGCGTGACCTGCGTGCTCACGCCGTTCGGCGCGCCGATCGGCTCGGCCTGCCCCAAGCAGCCGGCGGACCAGGGCGACCAGGGGAAGAGTGGGCAGGGCAGCCAAGGTGGTCAGCAGCCACAGCTCTCCCCCGCGGCGCAGGGTGCGCTCGCCCACTTCGGCCAGGCCGGCGTCAGCCCGGACGGCACCGTCGCCTACGCCACCGTCTCGTTCGTGGGCAAGTCCATGAACGACCTCAACACCAAGGATGCTGTCGCCGCGCTGGACCTGGTGAAGGCGCAGAACGGCAAGGACGGCCTGAAGGTCGGGGCCAACGGCGTCTTCGGCTTCGTCGGCGGCGAGCCGCCGTCCTCCGAGGGCATCGGCGTCAGTGTGGCGCTGATCATCCTGCTGTTCGCGTTCGGCTCGATCCTCGGCGCCTTCCTGCCCATCGTCTCGGCCGCACTGTCCGTGGCGCTCGCCACCAGCTTCGCGCTGCCGCTCGTCGCGCGGGGCTTCGATGTCGCGACGTTCGCGCCGATCCTGGCCTCGATGATCGGACTCGGGGTCGGCATCGACTACTCGTTGTTCGTCATCAACCGCTATCGCGACGCGATCGTGCACGGCCGGACGCCCCGGGAGGCCGCGCTGGAGTCGGTGCGGACCTCGGGCCGGGCCGTGCAGTTCGCGGCGGCGACGGTGATCATCGCTCTGCTGGGGCTCTTCGTCATGCGAATCACCTTCTTCAACGGCATTGCTGTCGCGGCCGCGATCACCGTGTTCATCGTGATGGTCGGAGCGCTGCTGCTGCTGCCGGCCGTGCTGTCGTTGCTCGGCACCTGGGCGTTCGTCGGCCGGATGGCCTGGGTCACCGATGCCGAGGCGATCCCCACCCAGCGACTGACGGGCAGCCGGCACACGCTGGGCCGGCTGCTGCGGTACCTCGGCTGGGTCCTGTACTTCCCGGTCACCCTGATCGGGCTGGCCTGGCGGCGGCTCGTGCACCGGGGCAACCCGCCGGACCCGCGCCGTCCCAGCTTGTTCGCCCGGTACGGCAACTGGCTGCAGAAGCGACCGTGGCTGACGGCGGCCTTCGCCCTCGCGGTGATGCTGGTGGTCGCGATCCCGATGCTCTCGCTGCGACTTGGCTTCTCCGACGACTCCGGGGCGCCAGAGGGCAGCCTGCCTCGGATCGCGTACCAGCTGACTGCCGATGGATTCGGACCCGGCGTGAACGGGCCGTTCTACCTCGCGGTCAAGCTTCCGGCGGCCGGCGACCAGGCGGCCGTAGACGCGTTGACGAAGGCTCTGAACGCCGACCCCGGCGTTGCCCTGGCTGCGGCGGCTCCGGTCGCCGCGACTGCGACCGTCGCTCCGGTACAGGTGATCCCCAAGACCGCGCCGCAGGACGCGCTCACGACCGAGCTCCTGGCGCACCTGCGCGAGAACGTGATTCCCGGAGCGACCGCCCAGACCGGGGCCAGGGCGTACGTCGGCGGGTTCCAGGCTGTGACCGTCGACTTCACCCAGGTGCTGCAGAACGCGCTGCCCTGGTTCCTGATGATCGTCGTGGGGCTCGGCTTCCTGGCCCTGGTGGTGCTCTTCCGGTCGATACTGGTGCCGGCGACCGCTGCCCTGTCGAGCCTGCTCTCGCTCGGCGCAGCCATGGGAATCACGGTGGCCGTGTTCCAGTGGGGCTGGTTCGCCACGCTGATCAACCTGCAGTCGACCGGACCGATCTTCCCGTTCCTGCCGGTCATGGTCTTCGCGATCCTGTTCGGGCTGTCCTGCGACTACCAGGTGTTCCTGGTGAGTCGGATGCGCGAGGAGTGGGTGATCACCGGCGACAACCGCAAGGCCGTCCGCCGCGGGCTCGGCGGATCCGGGCGCGTCGTCGCCATCGCGGCGGCGATCATGACGAGCGTTTTCGGCGCGTTCATCTTCGGCAACGACGCCACCATCAAGCTCTTTGGGGTGGCGCTGTCGACCGCGGTGCTGCTGGACGCCTTCGTTGTCCGGCTCATCCTCATCCCGTCGCTGATGACCATCTTCGGCAAGGCCAACTGGTGGCTCCCCGGCTGGTTGTCACGCGTCCTGCCGCACGTCAGCGTCGAGTCCGAGCAGGACGCCGCCGCAGGCGACGACGAGATCGTCGACGTCAGCGAGCCCGGCGAGGAGAGCGTGCCGGCCTGGGTGGTCTAGCGACGAACTGACTTCGAAGAATCCGGCGCGTCCTGGGTTTCGACGTGACCGGGAGAATGGCCACAGCGTCTCGGGGAGTGACTCCGGTCGGGCGGTGGGTTGATACCCGACGACTCGAGGACTTTAGCCTCGTGACTGCCGGCCCGCTGACAGACAGGCTTGAACAGGAGCCGGGCGGCTCCACATCGGTGAGGTGAGTCCGCCATGTCAAGCCATCCCTCACGCAGGTCGGTTCTCTCAGCGATCACCTTCGTTCCCCTGCCCTGGCTCGTCCCGCGTCCGTCGGTCGCGGGGCGGGAGTTGCTGCGCGCGGTCGGCGTCAGTCCAGTGCCACCGCCACGTGTCGTCGACCCCGGCGTCGAGATCTCGCCGCCACATTGGCCCGAGATGCTCACCGGCGACGGAACGGCCGCCAAGGCTCCTCACGTTCCCGTGGCATCCCAGGTCGGATCCGGTCGGCTGTCGACCAGACCGGCAGCCGTGACCGGCAGCTACCTCGTTTACCCGTTCCCGCTGACGGTCCTGCCGCCGTCGCTGTACCCCTACCGCTGCGTGGTGCCCACGCCGCTGGCCGATACCGGCACGCACGACAGATACGGAGTACGCATGGTGCTGCTGGGCGGCCGACTGTACGACCACCCGGTGGCCCAGGCGCAGTACGGGATCCAGATGCTGGAGTCCTACCGCAAGACGTCGGTCATGGCCTACCTCGATCGCGCGGTCCTGCAGGCGCAGCGCCTGGTCAACCGGAGGATCGTCAGCGGCGGCTGGTGGTACCCCTACCCCTTCCCATACCGGATCCACGCCGCCTACGACATCTACCAGCCCCCATGGTTCTCGATGATGGCCCAGGGGCAGGCGCTGACGCTGTTCGTTCGGCTGTTCGAGCTGACGGGGGTCGAGCTTTGGAAGACGGCCGCCGACCAGACCTACGCGACGTTCCTCGTCCCGGCTGTGGCCCGCAAGCCCTGGGGCGTCCACGTCGTGAACGGCCTCCTATGGCTGGACGAATACCCGAACCCGGTGGCGGTGCGCGGCGACTGCACGTACAACGGCCACATCTTCGCGGCCTTCGGACTGTACGACTACTGGCGGATCACTCAGGACGCCGTGTGCAAGACCCTGGTGCAGGCGGCCTTCACGACAGCGCGCGACGGCGGGATGCTTGTCCGGTCACGCGGCTGGCGCAGCCACTACTGCGTCACGCACGGACTCGACTCCGGTTCGTACCACTCCACCCACATGGGCCAGAACCTGAACCTGCACGCCATCACCGGGGACCTTGTCTTCGCACGGCTGGCCGACCTGTTCGCCGCGGACTATCCGCCGCTCAGCTCCGGCTCGGTGCACTTCGAGCCCGGCAACTACACGGGCTACCGTTTCAACTCCGCCGGCACCGTTCTCGGGAGCAGGCCGCTGGGGATCGCACACACCAGCTCGGCCCCGGACTCCGATCGCGGCAAGGTCATGCGCAACACGGGGATCTGGTATCAGGTCTCGGCCGGGACCCTCGCTGGATACAAGGTCCGAGAGTGGCCGCAACACTGCTACCAGGTGGGGCGATACTCGGTGCTGGGCTATCGGATCCAGCGTGCGGGCACTGTCGTGGCCAACCCGGGGAAGGTCTACCAGGTCTCCGACACGGCGGGGGTCACCGGTTCACGCCCCACGGGCCTCACCGTCGGCGACCCGGTGTCGATCCAGGTCAGGGCAACCGTCAACGGGGTTGAGCACTTCCAGCTGGCCACCGGGATCGATGCCGGTTGGTACGTGGGCAGCGCAACCGTCCGACTCTCCTGAAGTTGGCCGCCTGGGCACAGTCTCGAGCGCTTCCTGGTCTTCGCCCTGAACGACCATAGGTCGACCTCCGGTCATCCGGTGCCGACCTCGGTCCACGTTTCACCAGAGCCGCCGGGTTCTACGTGCTGTTGCTGCCTGGTCGCGGGCGAAGACGGTGGCGGTCCCGGCGGAAAATGCCTCGGCAACGATCTTGTGGGTTACCGCCGTCAGGGACACTCGACCCGCGATCCTTCCGGACCGGGCTGTGCACCCAGAGCTGGGGTCGCCAGACACAGTTCAAGTTGCGGTCCGGGTCGGACGACCGCAGCATGGGGACGCCCGGGGACTCCGGGACCGCCGTTCCGGGAGACGACGGCTCACATTCGAGTCAGGCCTCACGGAGGCACCATGTCCTCGCTCGTCACGTCGTTGTCCAGCGCGCAGTTCCAGACCATCTACAACGTGTTCTCGTTCGCGCTCGCCGCGATG
>JBBQWS010000003.1:0-127723 GCA_038210415.1 Actinomycetes bacterium | reverse complement strand
AGGGGTAGGGGGTTAGGGGGCGGTGAGGTTGACGAGGTCGCGCTTGATGGCGGCGAGCCGGGTGCTGGCGGCCTCGCGGGCGGTGGACAGCGACGCGGTCACGGGTACGACGACCTCCAGGTAGCACTTGAGCTTGGGCTCGGTGCCCGACGGCCGGACCACGACCCGGGCGCCGCCTTCGAGCCGGAACCGCAGCCCGTCGGTCGGCGGCAGCCCGTGCCCACCCAGCGAGAGGTCGTCGATCGCCTCCACGCCCCGTCCGCCCAGGACGGCAGGGGGTGCGGCCCGCAGCCGCGCCATGACCTCGGCGATCAGCCGTAGGTCGTCGACCCGCACCGAGAGTTGGTCGGTGCCGTGGACGCCGTGCCGGCGGGCGAGATCGTCGAGGACGTCCTGCAACGAACGCCCTTCGGCCTTGAGCCCGGCGGCGAGCTCGGCCAGCAGCAGCGCCGCGGAGATGCCGTCCTTGTCGCGGACGTCACCCGGGTCCACGCAGTAACCGAGCGCCTCCTCGTACCCGAAGACCAGGTCGGGCACCCGGGCGATCCACTTGAACCCGGTGAGCGTCTCGGCGAAGCCCAGACCGGCGGCCGCGGCGATCCGGCCGAGCAACGACGAAGACACGATCGAGCAGGCGAGCGTCCCGTGCCGGTCACCGGCTCGCGCGCGTCGGGCGATCACATGAACGGCCAGCAGGGACCCCACCTCGTCGCCGCTGAGGCGGCGGAACGAACCGTCGGGCGCAGGTACGGCGATCGCACATCGGTCGGCGTCGGGGTCGTTCGCGATGACCAGGTCGGCGTACGACTCGCGGGCCGACGCAAGGGCGAGGTCGAGCGCGCCGGGTTCCTCGGGGTTCGGGAAGGCGACGGTGGGGAAGTCGGGGTCGGGCGCGCCCTGAGCCGGAACGACGAGCGGCGGCGCGAACCCGGCAAGCGCGAAGACCGGCAGCAGGATGTCGCGACCCACGCCGTGCAGCGGGGTGTAGACGACCCGCAGGTCGGTCGGCGCGGCGGGGTCCACCAACCGGCTCGCACAGCCGACGTACGCCTCGACCACCGCGTCGTCGAGCAGCGTGAACGCCGTTCCGCGCGGCACCGAGGCCAGGGCGCCGATCGCGTCGATGTGGGCAGAGATCTCGGCGTCGGCCGGCGGCACGATCTGTGAGCCGTCGCCGAGGTAGACCTTGTACCCGTTGTCGCGGGCCGGGTTGTGCGACGCGGTCACCATCACACCCGCCGCGCAGCCCAGGTGCCGGATCGCGAACGCCAGCACCGGCGTCGGCAGCGGTCGGGGCAGCAGCAGCGCGGGTAGTCCGGCCCCGGCGAGCACCTCGGCGGTGTCGTGGGCGAACACCGCCGAGTTGTGCCGGGCGTCGTACCCCACCACGACCGCGCCGCCCCCGTGCTCGCGGACGTACGCCGCGAGGCCGGCGGCCGCGCGGATGACTACGGCCCGGTTCATCCGATTCGGGCCGGCTCCCATCTCGCCGCGAAGGCCTGCTGTGCCGAACTGCAGCCGGCCGTCGAACCGGTCGGCGATCGACTCGATGTCGTCGGCGACGAGCAGCGCCTCGAGCTCGCTGCGAGTCCTTGGGTCGGGGTCCTCGGCCAGCCAGGCCCGGGCCTGGTCGAACAGGTCGCCGGAGGGGGCGGCGACGGCGGCGGGCGGAGCGACGAACGGTTCCGCGAACGATCCACCGAGGTAGGCGGCCTCGTGGTCGTCGCGCGCCGTCACCGGTACACCGAGGATCTCGGCGGCGTACACCTCGGCGTCGTCGACCGGGTCGAAGCCGAGCGCTCGGCCGGGCTCGATGTCCCACCAGCGACGGGTGTTCGCCGAGATGCCGTAGACCACCCGGGCCCGCTCGTCGCCGAGGTCGGCCCGCAGCGCGGCGTCAACCATGCGAGCGAGGTCCCCGGGCGACAGCCACGTCGACAGGTGCCGGCGGGTGCTGGGCCGGGGCTGGAACGACCCGATCCGCAGGCAGACGGTGTCGAGGCCGTGCCGGTCGGAGTACAGGGAGCAGAGCGCCTCGCCGGCGACCTTGCCGACGCCGTAGAACGAGTCGGGGCGCGGCGGGAGGTCGATTCCCGCGAGCGGTCGGCGCTGGGTGAAGCCGACGGCGTGGTTGCTGCTGGCGAGGACGAAGCGGCGAACCCCAGCCCTGCGCGCTGACTCGAGCACGATGCCCAGCCCGACGACGTGCGAGGCGGCGACGTCGGCGAGCGGCGCCTCGTCAGCGACGGCGGCCAGGTGGACGACCCCGAGGCAGCCGGCCACGACGGCTGCGATCACGTCAGGGTCGAAGCAGTCACCGACGACGGCGGTGTAGGCAGGTGTAGCCGGGCGCCCGTCCGCTACGCGGTCGAGCCCGCGGACGGACCAACCCAGTGCGAGCAGGCCGTCGACCAGCACCCGCCCGACGGACCCGGCCGAGCCGGTCACCAGGACCGGAGCGCCCACCGCGCCAGTGATCACAGCCGAGCCACCAGCGCCGCGAGCAACCCGCCCATCCGCACCGCCGCAGCCGCACCGGCCGCCAGCACCTCGGCGTGGTCGAGTGGCTCGCCGGTCATCCCGGCCGCGAAGTTGGTGACCAGCGAGATGCCAAGGACCTCGAGACCGGCCTCGCGTGCAGCGATCGCCTCCAGGCCGGTGGACATCCCCACCAGGTGGCCGCCGATCGCCCGGACCATGCGGATCTCGGCCGGCGTCTCGTAGTGCGGCCCAGGGAACTGCGCGTAGACCCCTTCGGGGAGACCCGGTTCGATCTCGCGAGCGAGGGCTCGAAGCCGGCTCGAGTAGAGATCGGTCACGTCGACGAAGCGGGCACCCTCGAGCGGCGACCGCCCGGTGAGGTTGAGGTGGTCCGAGATCAGCACCGGGGTGCCCGGCGTCCAGCCGGGGTCGAGCCCGCCGCACCCGTTGGTGAGGATCGCGGTGCGGCACCCGGCGGCGGCGGCGGTGCGGACTGCGTGCACCACGGGGCCGACGCCCAGGCCCTCGTACAGGTGGGTGCGGCCGAGGAAGACGAGCAGCCGCTTGTCGCCGGACACGATGGAACGGACCCGACCGGCGTGCCCGGCCACCGCCGGAGCGGTGAAGCCCGGCAGCTCGGTGACCGAGAGGTCGTGGGTCGCCTCGCCGAGCAGCTCGGCCGCAGGCACCCACCCTGAGCCCAGCACGAGGACCGCGTCGTGCCGCTCGACCTCCGTGCGGGCGGCCAGCTCGGTGGCGGCGAGGGCGGCGAGGGCGTACGGGTCGGCTGCGGGCGGCGTGATCACGCGCGCGACGCTACCGCCTAGTCGCCGATCGAACGGCAAGGTCGGGCCCGAAGGTCGGCGACGTAGTCGCTGGGCGCGCCGGCGACGTCGGCCGCGTCGGCGAGGATGCCGAGGTACCGCGCGGACGGGATGCCGCCCTCGTACGCGTCGAGGACGTAGAGCCAGGCCCCGACCTCGCCCTCGAGCGTCTGCACCCGGACCCGGATCTTGGTGTAGAGGCCCTCAGCGGCGCCTTCCCACTCGTCCAGAGCCCGCTCGTCCATCTCGGGGACGTCGTAGAGCATCACGAATACGGCCCCGTCGGGTTCCTCGACGACCGTGGTGAGGGCGCCTTCCCAGCCGTGGTCCTCGCCGCCGAAGGTCAGCCGCCACCCGGTGAGCCACCCGGTTCCGGCCGGCGGTGAGTGCGGCGCCCGCTCGGCCATCTGACCCGGGTCGAGGTTGCTGCCGTACGCCGCGTAGAGAGCCACGCGCGCAAGCGTAGGGGTGAGTCGCGAACGTACGGAACAATGGCGCGCGTGACTCGAATCGCGATCATCGGTGGCGGCCCCGGCGGGTACGAAGCGGCGCTGGTCGCCGCCCAGCTCGGGGCCCAGGTGACGCTGGTCGACCGCGACGGGGCGGGGGGCTCCGCGGTGCTCACCGACTGTGTGCCCAGCAAGACGTTGATCGCCACCGCCGAGGTGATGTCGGTGCTCGACGAGGGCGCCGAGCTCGGCGTCCGCTCCGCTGTGCAAGGCCGCGCCCTGGCCGTCGACCTGGCCGGGGTCAACGCCCGGGTTCGGGCGCTGGCCGCCGCGCAGTCGGTCGACATCCGCACCCACATGGACCGCGAGGGGGTCCGCTGGGTCGAGGGCAGGGGCCGGCTGACCGCGCCCGGCGTCGTCGCGCTCGACTCCGGTACGGGCGGAACCGAGCTGCTCGAGGTCGAGACGGTGCTCCTCGCCACCGGTGCGCACCCGCGGGTGCTGCCCGAGGCGCTGCCGGACGGGGAACGGATCTTCACCTGGGAGCAGCTCTACGGCCTGACCGAGCTGCCGGAGCGGCTCGTCGTCGTCGGGTCCGGGGTCACCGGGGCCGAGTTCGCCTCCGCCTACCAGGCGCTCGGCTCGCAGGTGATGCTGGTGTCGTCGCGCGACCGGGTCCTGCCCGGCGAGGACCCGGACGCCGCACTGGTGCTCGAGGACGTCTTCCGGCGGCGCGGCATGGAGGTGCTGTCGAAGGCTCGGGCCACGGGGGTGCGTCGGGTCGGCGAGGGTGTCGTGGTCGAGCTGGCGGACGGTCGCACCGTCGAGGGCTCGCACTGCCTGATGGCCGTCGGCTCGGTGCCGAACACTGAGGGGCTGGGCCTGGAGGAGGCGGGAGTACGGCTCGGCGTGGGCGGGTACATCGAGGTCGACCGGGTCTCTCGCACGTCGGTGCGAGGCGTCTACGCAGCTGGGGACTGCACCGGCGTCCTCATGCTCGCCTCGGTTGCTGCGATGCAGGGTCGGATCGCCATGGAGCACACGCTCGGCGACGCGGTGCAGCCGCTGGACCTGAAGACCGTCTCCTCGAACGTGTTCACCGACCCCGAGATCGCCACGGTCGGCGTGACGCAGCACGATGTCGACACGGGCATCGCCGCAGCCGTCTCGGTCAAGCTGCCGCTCGCCACGAACCCACGGGCAAAGATGCAAGGAGTGCACGACGGGTTCGTCAAGCTCTTCGCCCTGCCGGGCACCCGGATCATCGTCGGCGGCGTCGTCGTGGCGCCCCGGGCGAGCGAGCTGATCTTTCCGATCACGCTGGCGATCGCGCACCGGCTGACGGTGGACGAACTAGCCCATACCTTCACGATCTACCCGTCCTTGACCGGGTCGATCGCCGAGGCAGCCCGCCGCCTGCGCCAGCACTGAGCCGGCAGTGGTTCCCCGGAACCCCTCAGGTCCGGAAACGACCCGCCGATGCGTCCGGCCAGTGGAGATCCCGGAACGGGACCACTGGGTCCGTCGCACCCTTCGCGGCACCGGCCTTGAGGCAGCGTGTGGAATGTCCATCGACTCGAGTGAGATGACGGTCGTCCAGACCGCAGCCCGCGAGGCGTCCGGAACGACACCGGCCGCCCCCACCCGTCCCTACGAGTCGTCGGACGACCTCGCGTCGCCGACGTCGATGGCCGCCGAGGCAGCCGCGATCGCCACAGCGGTGGCCATCGCCGCGGATGCCGACGCCGAGCTTGCCGCGCAGGCCCTGGCCGACGCGCAGGCCATGGTCGCCGACGCCGCCAAGATCGCCGCCGACGCAGCCGCCCGCTCGCAGGTGGCGGCGACCGCTGCCGCCGTCGCAGCCGAGGCGGAGCGGGCAGCCGCGGCCGGCGTCGCCGAGGCCGTCGCCGCCGCCACGGCGCAGGCGGTCACCGCCGCCTCGTGTGCCCGGGCCGCCGCACGGGCCATGGCCGAGGGCAACGCAGCCGTCGTCCGGCTCGCGGAGTCGCAGGTCACCCACCAGGTGCTGCACGACCACCTCACCGGGCTGCCGAACCTCGCTCTGATCCGGGACCGGCTAACCCAGGCGCTCGCCCGCGCGAACCGGGCCGGGACGTACGTCGGCGTGCTGTTCCTGGACCTCGACGACTTCAAAGGCATCAACGACCGGGTCGGCCGCGACGCCGCGGACGACGTGCTGGTCGGGGTGGCCGGGCGGCTGCGCGAGTGCCTGCGCGGCGGCGACACCGCGGGCCGGCTCGGAGGCGACGAGTTCGTCATCGTCTGCGAAGGCCTGACCGATCCGGCTGCCGCTGTTCTCGTGGCCGCGCGGGTCGAGGTCGCCCTCGGTACCGCCCTGCACAGCGGTGGGCACTCCGTCCGGGTCCGGACCAGCATCGGCATCGCCACCGGCGAGGGCACGGTGCACCCGGCGAAGTTGCTGCGCGACGCCGACGCAGCGATGCTGCGGGCCAAGAACGCAGGCAAGGGGTGCTACAAGATCGCCGAGGCCGTCGAGGACCGCCCGTTCGGGCTGCAGGCCGAGACCTGGTAGGTCAGCCCGTCACCGGGCTCGGGAGGTGCGGCTGGTGCCGACCGGCCGTCGGAACCCGGGCCGCGACCCGACCCGAGCTTGCGCTCACCTGCAACGACGACACGTCGACCGCCTCGAACGAGCCCGCCGGGATCCGCTTGAGCTCGCTGATCACGGCGTCGGGCCACCGGTTGTCGGCCGTGCCCTGGAAGTACCACGGCGAGCCGTTGTCGGCGAGCACCAGGCCGTGCCGTTCCATGGCGTCGATCACGGCGATCGTGGCCGGTGAGAGCCCGGCGGTGGGGTAGCCCGCCTTCAGCCGGAACCACGCACCCATCGGCGGGTACGACGGGTCGCTCAGCGATCCGGCCTGATGCCGGGCGGGCCACAGGTACGACCGGTCCGTCACGTTTGTGGTAAAGCGGATCGCGTGGTCGACGTGGCCCGCCAGCACCTCGTCGTAGCGCAGCAGACCAGGCAGGATGGGCAGGCCGGCGGCGTCCGCGGAGGTCCAGCCGGCAGTCCGCAGCGCGTCGCTGGACAGGTCCCAGGTGGCACCCGAGCCCGCCAGCCAGGCCGACCCGGACTGACGGGTGTCCCAGGTCTCGTACAACCGGCAGGTCGACGCGTCGACCACGAGCGCGTGCATGTCGCCGCCGGAGCCGGCCCCGCCCTCGATCAGTGTGTCGGCCCCGAACGGGTACGCGACCTGGTCGCTCTCGCCGGCGTAGTCGAACGTCACCGGCACCTTCGCGTGCGTCCCGGTCACGACCGTGAACGGGATGCCGTACGGGATCCCGCCGGACGGGCCGAAGTCGGGGTGCAGATTCCGGCTGGCCGCCTGCATGTGGCTGAGCCACTGGGCGCTGCGGGCACTCACCGGGAGCTTGCTGACGTCGGCGTGCCAGATGTTGTCGGCGGGGAACACCGGGCAGGAGGTGCCAGGCAGGGCCGCCGAGGTGCCGACCGGAGGCGCCGCGCGGGCCTGGGGAGGCGCGTGCCCGGCCGCGCGGACGGTGGCGCCGGCGCTCGGCACCGGGGCACCCACGGCGAGGAGGCCGACCGAGACGACCGCGCTCAGGGCCGCAGCCCGGACGGTCGGCTTCCTCATGCCGAATGCATCGGCCGGGCCGGTCGGACGCCTTGAGGGCCGGACGGGTGGACCGGTGCTAGTTTCCGCGCGTGGACATCGTCGTCGTGGGTGCGGGGTTCGCCGGGCTGTCTGCGGCCGTCGACGGCCTGGCCGCGGGGCACCGCGTCACCGTGCTCGAGGCACGGGACCGGGTGGGGGGCCGGGTCTGGTCGGTGCCGTTCGCGGGGAGCGTGGTCGAGCGCGGGGCGGAGTTCGTCCTCGACGGCTACGACCTCATGCGCGCGCACGCGGCCGACCTCGGGCTGAGCTTCGCGGCGACAGGGATGAGCTACTACGCCCGCGAGCCGCGAGGTGGCGATCCGACCAGCCTGGTCCAGATGGCCGCGGCAGGGCCGGCCCTGGCCGCCGCCGCCGCAGCCGCGCCCGCGACCGCGTCGGTCACCGACGTCCTGGAGTCGCTCGATGTCTCGGCGGGCACCCGGGCGGCCATCGCCGCACGTGCCTCGGTCTCCTCGGCCTGGCCGGCGGAGGACCTCGCGGCCGCCGCTCTCGCCGACTTCGTAGGCGGGTTCGCGCCCCGGCCCACGCACCGGGTGGCCGGGGGCAACCAGCTCGTCGCGACCGGGCTGGCCGACCGCTTCGTCGCCACCGGGGGTGTCCTTCGGCTGTCGACGCCGGTGCTGGTGATCGAGCACGACGACGACGGCGGGTCGGTGACCGTACGGGTCGACGGCGGGTCGTTCGTCGCGGACGCCGTCGTCGTGACCGTTCCGGCGGCGGTGCTCGCGCTGATCGAGTTCGTCCCCGCGCTGCCGCCGGGCAAGCTCGCCGCCCTTGCCGAGGTAGGGCTGGGGCAGGCGGCCAAGCTGCATGTTCCGCTCGCCGAGCCCCCCGCCCGCACCGCACCGACGCCGACCCCGACGCCGACCCCGACGAGCGCGGTGCTCTCGGTGCCTGACCGGTTCTGGTGCTGGACGGCGACCGACGCCAGCGGCTCGGTACCTCCGCTGGTCAACTGCTTCGCGGGGTCGATGCCGGCGTTGGTCGGGCTACGGGTCGACTCGGGCCCGGCGAGCTGGCTGGACCGGCTCGCGGCGCTGCGGCCCGACCTCACGCTCGACCGCACCGGGGCGCTGCTCAGCACCTGGCACGACGACCCGTGGGCCAGGTGCGCGTACTCGGCGCACGCTCTCGGGCGGAACCCGGACCCGGTGGCGCTCGGCCGGCCGGTGGGTGCGGTCCACTTCGCTGGCGAGTACACCGACGACGAGCTGGGCGGGTTGATGGAGGGCGCGCTGCGGTCCGGCCGGCGGGCGATCAGCGAGCTGAGTGCCGGGCGGTGACCGCGAGGATCCGCGCCCACGCGTCGTCGCAGGCGGCGCGGTGCTCGGCGAAGCTGCGGTCGAAGAACGAGTGCGGGGCCCCGTCGTAGACCTGCCGCCCGGCTTCGACACCTCGGGCAGTGAGGCTGGTCAGCAGGTCGTCGAAGTCGACCGCGTGGATGCTCTGGTCGGCGCCGGCGAGCAGGAGCAGAAGCGGCGCCGTGATCCGGTCGGCCACCTCGCGGGCGCGGCCGACCGCACGTGGGCGACCGCAGCGGCCGTGTCGGCCGCGACCCCCTCGGGTGTCGTCTGCTCGATATGTGGCCAGAACTCGAACGCCTCACCGCGTTGACCGACGCCGGCCGTGCGGCCGAAGTAGTCGAGCGCGACGCAGTGGAACCCGGCTTCGGCGAACCGCACGGCGAGGTCGCGGTAGTAGGCGTGCAGGCCGCGCACGTCGGGCAGGATCACCATCGCGCGGGTACTGGGCCGCACCGGGTGGGCTTGGTACGCCTCGAACCGGTTGCCGTCGGCGGCCTCGAGGACGAGTGCGCCGTAGGTGGCCACCTCGCCACGGACAGGTGGGCCGGGCGGTCGGCTGTCGTCGGTGTGGCACACGCCTAGAAGTCGCCGCCCCCGCCGCCTCCGCCACCACCGAAGTCGCCGCCGCCGAACGTCCAGCCGCCGCCGCCCCCGCCGCCGTCACCGAAGTTGAAACCGCCGCCGCCCCCGTCGCCTCCGCCGCCGCCGACAGGCCCCGAGTCGCCGCCGCCGTAACCGTAGCCACCCCCAAAGCCACCCCCGAAGCCACCACCGAGCATGGTGCCGATCAGGATGCCGGGCAGCATCGAGCCGAACCCGTTGTAGTAGCCGCCGGCGTACCCGGCGTACTGCGGGCCCGCGTTCCAGTACTGCGTGGGCTGGCCGGCGACCAGGACGGTCTTGGCGTCGACGTCGACACCGCGGGCGAGGCGGTCGGCGCATTCGACGCAGACCGGGACCGACCGGGCCTGCCCGCCCGCCGGCGTCCACGACACGTCCTGGACGGAGGGGCCGTGACCGGGGTTGAAGAAGCAGGGGGCACGACGCTCCGGCAACGGCTGCCCGGCCTGCAGCGCGGTGACGCACGCAAGGTTGTACCGGCCGTCCTCGAGGGCGGCCGAGACGTCGTGCAGGGCCATAGTCGTCGGGGCCGCGTCGAGCTTCGCCTTCGCCGTGTCGTAGGCGTTCAGCGCGGACGCGTAGTGCTGGCGCATGTCGTCGGTGGTCGTCGCCGCGTCGATGTCGAGCGGAAGCGCGTTGACGTCCTCGCCGAACTTCGTGACGTCCTCCTCGAAGACCGGCTTGACCTCGGCGAGGTTGGCCGCCGCTCGATTCTTGGCGTTCTTCGACGACCGGCGGGCCAGCAGCGCGACCCCGGCCCCGCCGACGACGAGCAGCCCGGCGATCGGGAGCAGCGAACCCGAGCCGCTGGACGACGTGGGGTCGCTCACGACGACGCCGCCGGTGGTCCCGCCCGTGTCGGAGCCGGACGTGACCGTGCCGAGCGAGCCTGCGAACGCCGACAGCACGGCCGCCACGCCCTCGCTTCGGTGGTCGTTGTACGCGGTGTTCGCGATCGCGGTGACGTCGAGTCCGGTGTCGTTGCCCACCCGGAACTTGTTACCGGAGACCACGGCGAAGGTGCCGTTGCGGCCGAGCGCCTGCTGCAGCGCGATGATCACCTTCTGCGGGTCCCCACCGTACGAGCCGAGGACCGAGGCCGGAAGCACGGCGACGTAGAGCGGGCTGCCGGCAGCCTGGACGTCGGCCAGGACCTGCGCGGCCTCGGTGTCGGCGAGCGCCTTCTCGGCGGTCGGGTCGTTGTAGACCGGCGACGTCTGCAGGGCCAGGGCGGCCCGGTCGATCACAGCGTCGGCATAGGCCGGTGTGGCGGCCGCGAGCCCGAGGCCGGCCACGGCGGCGACAAACACAGCGGCCAGCACCGCCCCCGACCGCGTGCGGCGCCGAGCGGTTACTGAGCTCACTGCGGTCCGTGCCGTCCCCGTCGGGTTCATCTCAGTCCTTGATCTCGCAGAGCACGGCGCCGCTGGCCACGGTGGCACCGACCTCCGCGACGAGGCCGGTGACGGTTCCGGCCTTGTGGGCCGTGAGCGGCTGCTCCATCTTCATCGCTTCGAGCACGAGCATCAGGTCACCCTTGGCGACCAGCTGCCCGTTGTCGACCGCCAGCTTGACGATCGTTCCCTGCATTGGTGATGTCAACGAGTCGCCGGACTGCGCGGTTCCCCCCTTGGCAGCGCCACGTCTGGTGGGCGCGCGGCCAGTGGTGCCGGAGCCGTTCGAGCCGGCGTGCACCCCGGCTCCGAGCCCCGACGGCAGGATGACCTCGAGCCGCCGACCGCCCACCTCGACTGTCACCTGCCGGCGCTCCGGCGGGTCGGCTTGGTCGGCGACCGGACCCGAGTAGGCCTCGATCGTGTTGACGAACTCGGTCTCGATCCACCGGGTGTGGATGCTGAACGGGGTGTCGTCGTCGGTGGCGAACGCGGGGTCGGAGACCACGGCCCGGTGGAAGGCGATAGCGGTCGGCATCCCCTCGACCTCGTAGTCGGCCAGGGCACGGCGGGCCCGCTGCAGCGCCTGCTCGCGGGTGGCGCCGGTGACGATCAGCTTGGCGAGGAGTGAGTCGAACGCCTGGGGTACGACCTCGCCCTCGGTGTAGCCGGCGTCGACCCGGACCCCGGGTCCGGACGGTTCGCGGAGCCTCGTCAGCGTTCCGGGCGCGGGCAGGAAGCCGCGGCCGGCGTCCTCCGCGTTGATCCGGAACTCGATCGAGTGCCCGCGCAGCTGCGGGTCGTCGTATCCCAGCACCTCGCCGTCGGCAATCCGGAACATCTCGCGGACGAGGTCGATCCCGGAGACCTCCTCGCTTACCGGGTGCTCGACCTGCAGCCGCGTGTTGACCTCGAGGAACGAGATCACGCCGTCGACTCCGACGAGGAACTCGCAGGTGCCGGCGCCGACGTAGCCGGCCTCGCGCAGGATCGCCTTCGACGCGGTGTAGATCTTGTCGAGCTGTTCCGGCGAGAGGTACGGCGCCGGCGCCTCCTCGACCAGCTTCTGGTTGCGGCGCTGCAGCGAGCAATCGCGGGTCGACACGACGACGACGTTGCCGTGCTGGTCGGCGAGACACTGGGTCTCGACGTGCCGCGGGTGGTCGAGGAAGCGCTCCACGAAGCACTCGCCCCGGCCGAACGCCGTGACGGCCTCGCGCACCGCGGACTCGAACAGCACGGGGATCTCCTCGATCGACCGGGCCACCTTGAGGCCGCGGCCGCCGCCGCCGTACGCCGCCTTGATCGCGACCGGCAGGCCGAACTCACGGGCGAACGCGACGACGTCGTCGGCGCCGTCCACCGGGTCGGAGGTGCCGGGGACGAGCGGGGCACCCACCTTCTCGGCGATGTGCCGGGCCCGCACCTTGTCACCGAGCGAGTCGATGGCGGCTGGCGGCGGCCCGATCCAGGTGAACCCCGCGTCGATGACGGCTTGGGCGAACGAGGCGTTCTCGGCCAGAAAGCCGTACCCGGGATGGATGGCGTCGGCACCGGCGCGGTGGCCGACCTCGAGCAGCTTGGCGACGTCGAGATACGTCGCACCCGGCGTCTCGCCGCCCAGGGCGTACGCCTCGTCACAGCTGCGCACGTGCAGCGCGTCGCGGTCCTGGTCGGCGTAGACGGCGACGCTGACGAGGCCGGCGTCGCGACAGGCCCGCGCGATGCGGACCGCGATCTCACCTCGGTTGGCGATCAAGACCTTGCGCACGAAGCACTCCCCTCACGGCCGAGATTCGCAGTCTATGGCCAGGTCCCGCGCCCGGGACGTTCGGCTGTGGTGAGCGACCTCCGCCGGCGGGACGATCGACGCATGGGTACCAGCCGCTACGGAGATCCGTTGATCGACGCGCTGTACACCGCCCGCAAGGACCTGGTCGACTTCGTCGCCGTCCCCGAGTTGGGCTACGCCGTCGTCGAGGGCAGCGGCGCACCCGGTGATGCTGCCTTCACCGACGCGATCCAGGCGTTGTACGCCGTCAGCTACGGGGCGCACTTCGCCGTGCGCAAGGCTACCGGCGACGCGCCGCGGGTCATGCCGCTCGAGGCGCTGTGGTGGATCGAGGGGGTCGACGCCGAGCAGGCCATGGCGCGGATCGCCGCGCAAGGCTCGCTGCCTGGCGACGCCGGCCGCAACCGGTGGCGCTGGCGGGCGATGATCCTGCAGCTTCCGCCGGTCGACGAGCAGCTCGTGAAGCAGGCCGCGGAGGAGGCGATGGCGAAGCGGGCGAACCCCGCGCTCGACCGGCTGCACTATCAGACGTGGGCCGAGGGGCTGTGCGCGCAGACCCTGCACGTCGGCCCATACAGCGCCGAGCCGGCGACCATCGAGTCGCTGCACCGGGCGATCGTCGACCAGGGGCTGCGGCCCAGCGGGCACCACCACGAGATCTACCTCGGCGACCCGCGCAGGTCCGCACGCGAGAAGCTCCGCACGATCTTGCGCCAGCCGCTCGAGGCGGTCCACCACGCGTTCGCCGGCGGTGGGGTCAGGGCCGTGCACCCAGCCGCCGGTACATCCCCTTGAGTCGTCCGTAGACCTTGGTGAACTCGGAGTACAGCGGCGCGTAGACCGCCTGGGCGACGGGGTCGGGATCGAAGTGCTGTGCCGCGGGCGTCAGGCCCGGGACGTCGTCGAGCCGGACCCGGCCGAGGGCGATCAGCGCGTACATCGCCGCGCCGCGCAGCTGGGCGTACTCGGGGTCGGCGACCCGCTCGACCCGGCGGCCCAGCACGTCGGCGTGAATCTGACACCACAGGTCCGACTTCGCGCCGCCGCCGAGGACGCGCAGCGGTTCGAGCCGCTGTCCGGCGAAGCGGTCGGCTGCCTCGACCAGCCAGCGCATGTTGTACGCGACGCCTTCGAGCACCGCGCGGACGAGGTCGCCGCGATCGGTCTCGAGCGAGATCCCGAGGAACGCTCCACGCAGCGCCCGGTCGTCGACGGGTGACCGCTCGCCCTTGAGCCAGGGCGTGAAGATCACGCCGCCGGAGCCGGGCCTCGCCTCGGCCGCCACCGCGACGAGCTCGTCGTACGTCGGGCTCCACGATTCACCGGACAGCACGCCGTCGCGCAGCCACTGCAGGCACACCCCGGCGGTCTCGTGGTTGTTGATCATGAGGTACTGGTCGGCGTGGATGCCGGGCACCGACGCGATCTGGTGCAGCACATCGGTCTTCTTGAACGGCAGCGCGCAGGTGACCCACGCGGTCGTGCTGATCGTGAAGTGGGTCGCGTAGTCGTGCACCGCGCCCGATGCGAGGTAGGCCGCGTGCAGGTCCGGGACGCCGGTCACGACCGGGGCGCCCGCGGGCAGGCCCAGATCCTCGGCCGCCAGCTCGCTGAGCCCGCCCAGCACCGAGCCGGACGGAACCAGTGGCGGCAGCCGGTCGGCGTCACGTCCGGCCCGCCGGATCAGCTCGGGGACGTAGCGCAGTGCGGCGCCCTTGCGGTTGTCGGTGAGCCACGAAGCCACCATGCTGGCTGGCGTCGCAGCAGGCCGGCCGGTCAGGCGCAGGCCGAGGTAGTCGAGGGGCTCGAGCAGCGTCGCCGTGCGGGCGTAGACGTCGGGGCGTTCGTGCTTGAGGTAGAGCGCGTGCCCGCTGGGGTCCGCGCCGCCGGGCGAGGGCGCCCCGCCGGTGTACCGCAGCCAGGGCACGATCGCGGTGGGTTTGTAGCCGGCTGCCACTCCGCCGTACGTCGCCCGGGCCAGCCGGCCGCCCCGGTCGTCGGCCCAGGTCAGGCACGGGCCCACCGGATCTCCGGACGCGTCGACCGGCACCGTCGAGGCGTACTGGCCGGTGATGCCGACCGCGACCAGGTCGGCTGCAGCGACCGCGCCGCCGGCGAGCAGCTGGGCGACACTCGCCCGGATGCCCGCCCACCAGTCGGCCGGGTCCTGCTCGACGCCCCCGCCGGGCGCGAAGGTCGTCGTCAGCTCCGTGTGCGCGGTGGCGAGGATCTCGCCGCCGACAGCGACCGCTCCCACCTTCAACCCGGTCGTCCCGAGGTCGATCGCCAGCACCCAACCGGCTGCCGAGACCACTCAGCCCGCCGGGGGGACCGCGTACATCGCGTCGAGCGCACCGGAGAGCAGGAAGTTGACCCCGGCGTTCCCGGCGGGCGACCCCGCCATCCCGTAGAGCGCCCCGCTGCGCGCCGCCTCGCCGTGGCGGTCCTTCGCATACGCGACCCCGTCGGCGAGGTCGCGGGCGAACTCCTCAGCCAGGCCGGGCCGGGTGTTGGGCCGGGTCACGCAGAAGTGCAGCCCGGGCGGCAGCTGGTCGGGGTTCATCCGCCAGCCCCGGGTCGACAGGTGGTCGTTGACCAGGAAGATGTCGAGCGCTGCGGGGTCGGCCGCCCCGAACGCCACCAGGAAGGACGGGTCGTCGCCGTAGAGGCGCAGCTGCGGCAGGGCCTCGACGGCGGACCGGATCTGCTGGGCCGTCGCGTGGATCGCCCGCGCGGCGTCGACGTAGCCCTGCTCGCCGGTGGTGACCATCGCCGCCCATGCGGCGGCGATCAGCCCACCGGAGCGGCTGCCTGACATACCAGGCGAGATGTACAGCCCACCGGGCCAGTCGGGGAACGTGAAGTACTGGTACCGGCGCAGGTCGGCGTCGCGGTAGAGCAGCACCGACGTTCCCTTGAGCGTGTAGCCGTACTTGTGCGTGTCGGCCGAGATCGAGGTGACGCCGGGCACCCGGAAGTCGTACGGGCGCAGGGTCACGCCGCACTTCTCTATCCACGGCAGCAGGAACCCGCCCAGGCAGCCGTCGACGTGCAGGCCGAGCCCGTGCTCGAGGGCCAGGGCCCCCAGCTCGTCGATCGGGTCGATCAGGCCGTAGGGGTAGGAGCCGGCCGACCCGACCAGGGCCACGGTGTTTGGGGTGATGTGGTCGCGCACCCAGTCGACGTCGACGAGGAAGTCGTCGCGCAGCGGCGCGCGCAGCAGCTTGATGCCGAAGTAGTGGCAGGCCTTGTCGATGGCGACGTGGGCGGAGTTGGGGATGATGATCTCCGGCTCGGTGATCCCCTTCTCGGCGCGGCCGCGCTCGCGGTAGACCAGCATCGGGTTCATCAGCGACTCGGTGCCGCCGGACGTGATCACCCCGACCGTCCGCGCGTCGCCGCCGAGCATGGCGGCGGTCATCGCGACGATCTCGCCCTCGAACTTCGTCGAGCTCGGGTACATGTCGCGCTGCAGGACGTTGGCGTGCGCGAACTGCTCGTACACCTGCGTCAGGAAGTGGTACTGCTCGTGGTCTCCGAGGTAGAGGCTGCCCGAGACCTTGCCGCTGTCGCCGAGGGCGTCCTCCTCCTTGGCCATCTGCTGGACCTCGGCCAGCACCTCGGCACGGTCGATGCCGCGCGCGGGGATCGTCCGGAACATCTCGAACCGGTTCTTGTACGGGTAGAAGCTGTCAAGCATCGCCTGGATCTGCTCGGCGGTGAGGTCAGCCATGGTCGCGCTCCAAAGTCGTCGGCGCCGCCAGCGTACGCGTCGGCAACACCCTCGGGCGGGCGTCTCGAATCTTGTGTGGCGATGGGCGGGCGCAGACCGCCGCGGACCCTCCACGGGATGCGACGACCCTGGCCGGGGACTAGCGGAAGATGCCGGTGTGGCCGAGGGAGTAGCGGCCCGGCTGGGGGTAGACGCACAGCCCATGCGGCCCGAGCCCCACCGGGATCTTGGCGAGCAGCGCGCCGTTGACGGTCGAGATCGCGTAGACGACACCGTTGTAGCGGCCGGACAGCCAGAGCACCTTGCCGTCCGCGGAGACCCCGCCCATGTCGGGGCTGCCGCCGCCCGGGATCCGCCACTTGCCGACGAGCTTGTCGGTGCGCACGTCCAGCAGCGAGATCGAGCCCTCGCCGCGGTTGGAGATGTACATCCTGGTCGAGTCGCGGCTGATGTACTCCCCGTGCGCACCGGCGCCGGTGTGCAGCAGACCGTGCAGGGTGAACGTGTCGCCCTCGACGAACCAGATGCCGTCCCGCATCATGTCCGCGACGTAGAACATGTGGCCGTCGGGCGCGATCTTGACGTCCTGGGGCATGCCGCCCCCCGGCAGCGACATGACGCCGACGACCTTCATCGCGGCGGTGTCGACCTTGAGCAGCTGCGACGAGAACTCGCAGGACACGACGAAGTAGCGGCCGTCGGGTGAGAAGTCGGCGTGGTTGACGCCGAGGCAGGAGACCGGCACCCGGCGTACGACGGCCATCGTGTGCGCATCGCGGAAGACGATCTGCTTGTCCTTGCTCGCCATCACGATCGCGTACTTGCCGTCGGGCGTGAAGTAGAGGTTGTACGGGTCGTGCACGGCCACGGGCTTGCCGAACGCGCCGGTCGCCGGGTTGATCGGGGTCAGCGAGTTGCCCAGGTCGTTGTTGACCCAGAGCGTCTTGAGGTCCCACGACGGGACGACGTGCTGCGGCTCGTGGCCCACTGCGACCGTCCGCAGCACTTTGTACGTCTTCGGGTCGATGATCGTGACGGTGTTGCTCTGGGTGTTGGGGACGTAGACCAGGCTCGGGAAGCCCTGCACGACCGGCGACAGGTCGTTGGGCCGGTCGGCCGCGTAGACGTCGTTCGGGTCCAGCAGCGGGGGCATGCCCGGCAGTGGCCCGAGGCCGTCGACCGGGCTTCTCGGCGCCGTGGCGGACGCGCTGCCGGAGCTGGGGCTCATCGACATGCCCGCCATGCCCGAGTCGCCAGGCGCCGGGCTGCCGGTAGTCGCCGGAGTCGCCGAGGTCCCGGAGCAGGCCGACGCCGCGACGGCGAAGACCAGGAGGGCGACAGGAAGCAGACGACGAGACACGAGCCAAGTTCCTTTCGGAGGGAGAGTCAGGTGAGGATCTGGGTGACGGTCACGGGCTGGAGGGCCCCCTTGACGAGACCGTCGAGGATCGCGGGCAGTGCGGCCACCGTGCCCGCGTGCCCCAGGTGCAGGCTCACGATGTCACCTGCGACGACGGCACGGAGCACGTTCCGGGTCACCGCTGAGGCGCCGGGGTCGGTGTGGTCGAGGGAGTCCAAGTTGTACGTTACGCAGTGCGGGTAGCCGGCGGACCGGGCAGCGGCCCTGATCGTCGGAGTGGACGTCGGCGTACCTGAGGGCCGAAACCAAGCCCCTGGCGTACCGGTGAGGCGTCGCAGCACCGCCGTGCACTGCGCGACCTCGGCCGTGGCCTCGGCGGCGCCGAGCGTGCGCATCGCCTTGTGGTGGTAGGTGTGGTTGCCGAGCTCGTGGCCCGAGTCGAGGAATGCCTTGGCCACGGTGGGGTCGTCGTCCAGCCACGAACCCACGGCGAAGACGGTGACGCGGGCGTTCGCGCGGTTCAGCTCCGCCAGGATGCCCCGAGCGATCGAGTCGGCGCCCGCCCCGTGGAACGTGAGGGCCACGGCCTGGGTGCTCGTGGCCCCGTGCGAGACGTCGTGGCCGTCGTCGACGGGCTTCGCCGCGGTGGGCGTCGTGCTCGCGGCCGGGCTCGGGCTGCTGGGGCCGGCGCCGGTGCCCTGCGGTGCCGGGGTCGAGCTCGCCACGGGGGTTCCGCCGCCGTCCGAGCAGGCAGCCGCGAGAGCGGCGACGCCGACGAGTCCGAGGAGCTCGCGGCGCCCGAGGGGACGGGCGGTCATGGTGGTCACGGTACGCGTCGGGTCGTTAGGCCCCGGTTAAGACCCCGGCCGCCATAGGTCGGTGACCGACGTCCCGAGCCGGTCGAGCAGGCCGCGCAGCAGCGGCAACGACAGCCCGACCACGGTCGAGGGGCCGCCGTCGATCGAGTCGACGAACCAGCCGCCGAGCCCGTCGATCGTGAAGGCGCCCGCGACCGCGAGCGGCTCGCCGGTGGCGACGTACGCGTCGATCTCGGCGTCGCTGGGGCTGCCGAAGCGGACCTCGGCCTGAGCCAACGCGGCCGCCTCGGCGCCCGTCGCGGTGTCGACCAGGCAGTGCCCGGTGAGCAGGTGGCCCGTTCGCCCACGCATGGCCCGCCAGCGGGCCACCGCGTCGGCGACATCGGCCGGCTTACCGAGCGCCGCACCGTCCAGGTCGAGCACCGAGTCGCAGCCGAGCACGAAAGCCCCGGCGGCGGCCGGCAGGACCGCAACAGCCCGGGCCTTGCGCCGGGCGAGCTCCAGGGCCACCTCGGCCGGGGATCCGGCCACGGCGTCCTCGTCCACGCCGCTCACCACGACCTCGGGGTGCAGGCCTGCAGCACGAAGCAACGACAGCCGCGCGGGGGAGGCGGAGGCCAGGACGAACCGGGGCACGGTCGGCAACGTGGAAGTCGACAGCGTGGAAGTCGTCAGCGCGGCAGACCGGAGGCGCGCCAGGCGCCGGCGCCGGGTCCGATGGCGGGGCGGATGTTGCGGGCCCGGTTTCGCCACTGTGACCTAAGGGGGGCGGGGGGCGGGGCGACGGCCGACGCCGCGGCCACGGCGACGACGAGGGCCGCGAGCTCTTCGTCCGACGGCTCGCCCCGGACCACCCGGAGGAACGGGACAGGGCTGCGCGCGAGGGGTTCCGTGAGTGGTTCGGAAGTGCGGTCTATTGGCATCAGGGGTCCCTTGTCGCGGGGAGGGGGGTGGGGCTAGAGGGGGATGTTGCCGTGCTTGCGCGGGGGGCGGTTCTGTCGCTTGTTCTTGAGCGCGCGCAGGGCGCGGACGACGTACGCCCTGGTCTGCGAGGGCTCGATCACCGCGTCGATGTAGCCGCGCTCGGCTGCGATGTAGGGGTTCAGCAGGGTGTCCTCGTACTGCCCGATCAACGTCGCCCGGGTGCCGTCGACGTCGGCCGTTTCGCCGAGCTCCTTGCGGTGCAGGATGTTGACGGCGCCCTGTGCCCCCATGACCGCGATCTGCCCGGTCGGCCACGACAGGTTGACGTCGGCGCCCAGGTGCTTGGACCCCATGACGTCGTAGGCCCCGCCGTACGCCTTGCGGGTGATGACGGTGACCAGCGGCACGGTCGCCTCTGCGTACGCGTAGATCAGCTTGGCGCCGCGCCGGATGATGCCGTCCCACTCCTGAGAGGTTCCGGGCAGGAAGCCGGGCACGTCGACGAAGGTGAGCACCGGGACGTTGAAGGCGTCGCAGGTGCGCACGAACCGGGCCGCCTTCTCCGAGGCGTCGATGTCGAGCGTGCCGGCGAACTGCATCGGCTGGTTGGCCACCACCCCGACCGACGCGCCCTCGACCCGGCCGAACCCGCAGAGGATGTTCGGCGCGAACAGTGCCTGCACCTCGAGGAACTCGCCGTCGTCGACGACCGCCTCGATCACCCGGTGCATGTCGTACGGGTGGTTGGCCTGGTCGGGCATCAGCGTGTCGAGGGCGAGGTCGGTCTCGGACGGTGTCAGGTCGGCCGGGTTGTCGAAGACGGGCGGGTCCTCGAGATTGTTGCTGGGCAGGTACGACAGCAGGGCACGGGCGAGGTCGAGGCAGTCGTCCTCGTCGGTGGCGACGAAGTGCGCGACGCCGGACTTCGCGTTGTGCGTGCGGGCGCCCCCGAGCTCCTCGAACCCGACGTCCTCACCGGTGACCGTGCGGATGACGTCCGGGCCGGTGATGAACATGTGCGAGGTCTTGTCGACCATCACGGTGAAGTCGGTGATCGCCGGCGAGTAGACCGCACCGCCCGCGCACGGACCCATCACGAGCGACAGCTGCGGCACGACGCCCGAGGCCAGCACGTTGCGGCGGAAGATCTCGCCGTACAGGCCGAGCGACGCGACCCCCTCCTGGATCCGGGCTCCGCCGGAGTCGTTGATGCCCACCACGGGGCAGCCGACCTTCAGCGCCAGGTCCATGATCTTGACGATCTTCTCGCCGAAGACCTCGCCCAGCGAGCCGCCGAACACGGTGAAGTCCTGCGCGAAGACGCAGACCTGGCGGCCGTCGATCGTGCCGAAGCCGGTGACCACGCCGTCGCCGTACGGTCGCCGCTCGGCGAGGTCGAAGGCCTGCGAGCGGTGCCGGGCCAGCGCGTCGGTCTCGACGAACGAGTCGGGGTCGAGCAGCGCAAGGATCCGCTCGCGGGCGGTCATCTTGCCTTTCTTGTGCTGCTTCTCGATCGCCCGCGCCGACCCGGCGTGCTCGGCCTCGTCGTTCTTGTGCCGCAGCTGCGCGAGCTTGCCCGCAGTCGTGTGCAGGTCGGGCACGGGCGGTGGGGAAACGCTTCGGGAGCTCGCGGTCTCGGTCACGCGAGTAGCGTAGCCAGGTGGCCAGCGGACCGTACGACGACCTCGACCGACCGGCGCTGCGGGAGTCGGGTCTGCGTCGCGACCTGGCCGGTCCGGGACTGCCGTGGCGCGAGCTGCGGGTGGTCGCTTCGACCGGCTCGACCAACGCCGACCTCGTGGCGGCCGCACGCGTGGGCGAGGAACCAGGGCTCGTGCTCGTCGCCGAGGAGCAGACCGCCGGGCGAGGTCGGCTCGACCGCGCATGGTCCGCGCCACGGGGCGCCGGGCTCACGTTCTCGGTGCTCGTGCGGCCGACGGTCGAGCCGAGCCTGTGGGGCTGGCTGCCGCTGCTCGCGGGCCTCGGGGTCGCCGGACCGGTCTCCCGGGTCTGCGAGCTCGACGTCGCGCTCAAGTGGCCGAATGACCTGCTCCTCGGTGAGCGCAAGCTCGGCGGGATCCTCGCCGAACGGGTCGGTGACCAGGTCGTGATCGGCGTCGGGCTCAACGTCTCGCTGCGGCCGCACGAGCTGCCCTTGCCGCAGGCGACGTCGCTCGAGATCGAGGGGTCGGTGGTCGTCGACCGCGAAACGGTCCTGCGCGCGGTGCTCCGCGGCCTGGCCCAGCGGCTGGACGGCTTCGACGGAACCCCGGGCGCGCTCGAGTCGGCACGGTCGGACTACCGCGCGCGCTGCGCGACGCTCGGCCGGGAGGTGCGGGCCGAGCTGCCGGGCGGCCGGGTCGTCGAGGGTCTAGCCGCCGACGTCGACCACGTCGGTCGGCTGCTCGTCGAGGTCGGCGACGGCCTGGTGGCGGTCGGGGCGGGCGACGTGCTGCACGTGCGCTAGGTCCTCCCGCCGCGCCCGGTCCATCCGTGACACGCTGTGCGCATGGGATACCCGACCAAGCTCCTCGCCCAGGGCGAGACCATCCAGTTCGAGATGCGGCCGCACTGGCGCTCGATGGTGTTCCCGTCGTTCGTGCTGCTGGGCACGGTCGGCCTCGCCGGCTACGGCCTCGCGAAGGAACCTGACGGCAGCGCCGGCACCTTCGTCACCTGGGCGATCCTCGGGGTCGCCCTGGTGGTGCTCGTCGGCTGGTTCGTCCGCCCGTTGCTCGCCTGGCTGACCACCCAGTACGTGTTCACGAACCGGCGGATCATCACGCGCACCGGCATCGTCGCGCGCAGCGGCAAGGACATGCCGCTCTCCAAGCTGAACGACGTGCAGTTCAACTACTCGCTGGTCGAGCGGATCCTGGGTTGCGGCACGCTCACGGTGTCGTCGGCGTCTGAGGACGGCGCCCTGGTGATCCGCAACATCCCGCGGGTGGAGGAGATCCAGCGCGAGATCTACCACCTAGCTGAGGTCGACGCCGACCGGCGACGGTCCCAGGACACCACCGGATCGGCCGACGGTTCCTGACGGCGGCCCGGCGGTGAACCCGCGTCGCGACGTCGCTGACCTGGACGAGCTCCTGCTCGGCGCCCCCCGGCTGCACACCCGCCAGGACATCGCCGCCCTGGCAGGCGTCTCGTTGGACCGGGCCCGCCGGTACTGGCGGGCGCTCGGGTTCGCCGACACCGACGGCGCGGTCGCGTTCACCGACGCCGACGTCGTGGCCCTGCGCCGGGTCGACGCTCTCGTCGAGCGTGGAGTGATCACCGAGGACCTCGCCGTGGGCCTGACCCGGGCGCTCGGCCACACCACGGCACGGCTGGCCTCGTGGCAGGTCGACGTGGTGGTCGAGATGCTCAGCGGCGGCACCGGGCTGCGGTCGGGCGTCTCGGTGACCGAGGCCTATCGGGTCGCCGAGCTGCTGCTCCCCGAGCTGGAGCCGTTGCTCGTCCATGCCTGGCGGCGCCAGCTGTCCGCAGCCGTCGACCGGGTGCTGCAGGAGGACGAGACGCTCGTCGACGCTGCGTTCGTCACGGTCGGCTTCGCGGACCTTGTCGGCTTCACCCGGCTGTCGCGCCGGCTGGAGGAGCGTGACCTGGGCGCCGTCGTCGAACGGTTCGAGCAGGTGTCGGCCGACCTCATCACGGCCGCGGGCGCGCGCATGGTCAAGACCCTCGGCGACGAGGTGCTCTTCGTCGGCGACACCCCCGGCGCCGCCGCCGGCGCTGCTCTCGACCTGATCGAGGTGTTCGCGCTGGACGAGGACGTCCCCGAGCTGCGGGTCGGGCTCGCCACCGGACTCGTGATCGGTCGCATGGGCGACGTGTTCGGCCAGACCGTGAACCTCGCCAGTCGGCTGACCGATCTCGCGCGGCCGGGAACGGCGCTCGTCGATGCCGCGACGGCCGAGGACCTGGCCGGAGACGACCGCTTCGGCACCCAGGCGATGCGTCGGCGGGCTGTCCGCGGGGTTGGCGTCGTCGAACCGTACCGACTCCGCCGGGGCCGGTCCGGGGTCCCCGTCAGCCAGCTAGCCTGGCCCGATGAGTGACCTGCCCGCGATGCTCTCCTTGCGTGAGGTCGGACCGCGCGACGGCCTGCAGAACGAGGAGACCGTCGGCACGGCCGCCAAGGTCGACCTGATCGACCGGCTCTCGCGCACCGGCCTGGCCCGGATCGAGGCGGTCTCGTTCGTCTCGCCGCGCGCGGTACCGCAGATGGCCGACGCAGCAGAGGTCTGGGGGACGATCGACCATGTCGCCGGGGTTCGCTACTCGGCGCTGGTTCCCAACCTGCGCGGGGCCGAGCTTGCGCTCGCCGCCGGCGTGACCGAGCTCGAGGTCGTGGTATCGGCCTCGGACACCCACAACCTGAAAAACGTCAACCGCACCACGGCTCAGTCGCTCGACGAGATCGCCGAGATGGTCGCGCGTGCCCATGGGCGGTCGGCGACCGTGCAGGTGATCGTCGCCACCGCCTGGGGCTGCCCTTACGAGGGCGACGTGCCGGTCGAGCGGGTGGTCCGGATCGTGGGCCGGGCCCTGGCCGACGGCGCCGACTCGATCGCCTTCGGCGACACGACCGGTATGGCCGGGCCGGGCCGGGTGACCAGCTTGGTCGGCGAGACCCGCTTGGCCTTTCCTGAAGTCGCCCTCGGCCTGCACTTCCACGACACCCGGGGCACGGCGCTGGCCAACGTCTACGCGGCACTGCAGCTGGGGGTGGCCGACTTCGACGCGTCGGTCGGTGGGCTCGGCGGCTGCCCGTACGCCCCCGGTGCCTCCGGGAACGTCGTGACGGAGGACCTCGTGCACATGGTCGAGGACCTCGGCGTCGCCACCGGGGTCGACCTCGACGAGCTGCTGGACGTCTCTGCGGCGGCGGAACGGATGGTCGGTCGCCGGTTGCCTTCGCAGACTCTGCGCTCAGGACCCCGTTTACACCGGATTGGGACAGTCGGGTGACTTCCGCAGGAAGGGGTCCAGCCTTAGCGTTGGGTGACCGAAGCATTACGGATGGGCGTGCGAACGTCGTCTGGCGCTGAGGCGATGTGACCGCCGAGGTCGTGGGTGAGTTGACAGGTCACGAGGCGGGCGTGGGGGGAAGGGTGAGCGCTGTGGCGAGCGATGTGGGCACGGAGGTGCAGCCGACCGCGGCCACCGACGGTGCTGCCGCGCGCCTGCACGCCCTCACCGCGATCGCGACCTGCGCGGCCGGCGCCAGCCGGTTCGACGACGTCGTCGAGCTCGCCGCGGGAGCCGCCCAGCGCGCGTTGCAGGCCGCGTCCGTCTCGATCTCCGTGTGGCAACGTGATCTGGCCCGGGTGCGGGTGTTGATCAACGAGGGCGATCTCGGCCACGGCGAGGTGCATCGCCCGGACGACTCGACCTTCCCGCTCACCGACTTCCCGTTCGCGCTCCCCGCGTTCCACGAAGGCCGCCCCGTCCGGTTCGTCCTCGGCGACCCGCCTGACGCCGCCGGTGATCAGGCCGCGGCCGAGGTGTTCCTGCGGGGCCTGAACCAGCAGTCCTGCATGGTTCTCCCGATCCTGCTGGAGGGCCGGGTCTGGGGCGAGCTGTTCGCCGGGCGTGACCACCGGCAGCCGGACTTCACGGAAGCGGACCTCGACTACGCCGTCGCTGTGTCCGCGCAGGTGGCCGCCAGCATCGCTCAGGCCGAGCACCTCGAGCGCGTGGGGCGGTTGGCGTACACGGACGCGCTCACCGGGCTGGCGAACCGACGGGCCATCGACGACCGGCTGGACCAGGCCCTGGACCGGCACCGCTCCGACGGCCGGACGGTCAGCCTGATCGTCGTCGACGTCAACGGTCTGAAGCGGATCAACGACGGCCGGGGGCACGCGGCGGGCGACCAGGCGCTGATCCACTTCTCCGGGCTGTTGTCGCTCTCGGCCGGGCTGACCCCGGGCAGTCTGGCCGGGCGAACGGGCGGCGACGAGTTCTGCATCATCATCGAGGGCGGTACGGCTGACGGCGCGGTGTCGGCCGCCCACGACCTCTGCCGGCGTGCCAACGCAGGCATGGAGGACGGCATCGCCTGCGGTGTGGCCTCGACCGACGACCCGGTCGGAACCGTCGACACCCCGGCGCGGCTCTTCCGGCTGGCCGACGCCGCGCAGGCCCGGGCCAAGCGGAGCGGCTGCCGGTCGCCGGTCGTGGCCGGGAGGGGCATGCCGCTCGACGCCACCGTCGCGCTCGCCGACGCCGCGGAGCAGGACCACCTGCTCGAGCCGGAAGACCGCCGACAGCTGCGCGGAGCCGGCAGCCGTTCGATCAACCGGCTCGTCGAGGACGTCCTTGAGACGCTGGAGCACAGCGCCGCCGCGTCGGTCCAGGACCGGCTCGAGGTGGTCGCCGGGACGATCGCTGGACTCATCGACGTCTGTTCCTGGTGGCTGTCGGCGGCGACCGACGACGGCACGGCCGTGCGCACCGTGCGGTACTCGTCGCTCCGCCTCGGGCTCGGCAACCTCGTGGACCCCGAGACCGTCAGCGGCGTGAGTGAGACCTACCTGCTCGCCGACTACCCGGTGACCCGGGCCGTGCTTGCCGGCGGCAAGGCCGTGGTGCGGGTCGACGACGATGAGGCCGACCCCAGAGAGCGGGCTGTCGTCGAAGGGGCGGGCGCGGTCGCCCTCGTGATGGCCGGCGGTCACGACCGCGACGGCCGGGGTTGGCTGGTCGAGATGTTCGTCGACGAGGTGTCCGGCGACGTGTCCGCGCTGCCCACCGCCTTGCGCGCGCTGACCGCCTGTGCCCTGCTGACGCCGCCCGGCTGACGGACAGGTTCGATGGAGCGAAGACCCACGACGGGGGCGGACGAGCGACTGGCCGGACTCGTCCGGCTGGCCCGGGCCTTGGCCGACGCGCGCTCGCTCGAGGACCTCGCGGAGCGCGCATGCGAAGAGGCCCGGTTCGCGTTCGACGCGCGGTCCGTCTCGCTCGCCCGGATCGAGCGCGAGCACGGCACCGCCCGGGTCATCGTCAACGTCGGCCACCTCGCGCCGGACGAGCAGCGCTTCCCCACGGACGAGACCTACGAGATCTCCGCGTACCCGATGCTGGGGCTGATGATCGACGAGGCCCGGCCATGGGCCATGACCGTCGAGTCCGACGACCGCGACCAGGCCGAGCGGCAGCTGCTGGACCGGATCGGCGCGTACTCCGCGCTCGCGGCGCCCGTGCTCGCCGAGGGCCGGATCTGGGGCGAGCTGTTCGCGACCAGGGGTCCGGAGTCGGAGCCGTACGACGACGACGACCTTGCGTTCGCCCAGGCGTTCGCGGGGATGGTGTCGGCCGGGCTGGCCCAGGTCGAGCACCTGGCCCGGGTCCAGCGGATGGCGTACCAGGACACCCTGACCGGGCTGGGCAACCGGCGGCTCGTGGACGAACGCCTGGCGGCGGCGCTCGAGGCCCACCGGCTGGGCGGCGCCCCGGTGACGGTCGTCATGGCCGACGTGAACCGGCTCAAGCAGGCCAACGACGAGTTCGGGCACGAGGCCGGCGACCGGGCGCTCGTCGCGGTGGCGAACGCGCTCTCGGCTGCGACCGGCAAGGTGCCCGGGGCGGTCGCGGCCCGGCTCGGCGGCGACGAGTTCTGCGCGGTGCTCCCGGGATACGGCCTGTCTGTGGGCGAGGCGCTGGCGTCGGCCTTCCTGCGGGGGTCGCGGTCGGCGCCGTACGGCGTCAGCGTCGCCTGCGGGCTCTCGTCCACCGAGCTGATCCCAGGGGTCGTCACGGCGGCCAGACTGTTCGCGATGGCGGACGGCGCTCAGTACGACGCCAAGCGCACGGCGGCCGACCATCCGGTGATCGCGACGCCCGGTGTCACCTCCCTCGACCGGCGGGCGTTCAACCGGCGCGACGGCCAGCCGGGGTTGCTCGCCGTCGCGCTGACGGCGCTGGCCGGGCAGACCGGCAAACCTCCGGTCGACCGGTTGGCCGCGGCGGCCTCAGCCCTCGGCGGCGTGCTCAAGGCGTCCGGCTGGGTGGTGAGCCGGGTGCGGGACGGTGCCGCCATCCCCGTGGTCCACTCGGCGTCCCGCGAAGGCGTCCTGGTGTCCGCGTCGGTTCCGGCCGGTCCGGGCGACGACTGGCTCCGCCAGGCCCGTGCGGGCGGCACCGTCGTGCTGGCCGACGACGACGTGCCGCTCGCGGCTGTCCGCGGCACGGCCCGGGTCGTCGCGGCGGGGTCGGGCGACTGGCTGGTCGAGCTCCTCTGCGACGGCGACCCCCCGCCGCCCGAGGCGGCCGGGGTACTGCGGGCAGCGGTGGGCGTGGCCCTCGGCGGTTAGGCTCGCGACCGTGACCGACTACGACGAGCTGCGCGACCAGGTCGCCCGCGGTGGGGCCGAGCGCTACCACGGCGCCAACGCGGCGAAGGGGAAGCTCTTCGCCCGCGAACGCGTGGCCAGGCTGGTCGACCCGGGATCCTTCGTCGAGGACGGCGAGCTTGCGAACGTCCTGGCCGGCGACCTCCCCGCCGACGGTGTGGTCACCGGTCTCGCCACCGTCGACGGCCGGCCGGTCTGCCTGATGGCCAACGACTCGACCGTCAAGGCCGGCTCCTGGGGTGCACGCACCGTCGAGAAGATTATCCGGATCATCGAGCGGGCGTACGCCACCGGCGTCCCGATGGTCTACCTCGTCGACTCGGCCGGCGCGCGGATCACCGACCAGGTGGACCTGTTCCCGGGGCGGCGCGGAGCCGGCAAGATCTTCTGGAACCAGGTGCGTGCGTCGGGCTCGATCCCGCAGGTGTGTGCGCTGTTCGGGCCGAGTGCTGCCGGAGGTGCGTACATCCCGGCGTTCTGCGACGTCGTCGCCATGGTCGAGGGCAACGCCTCGATGTACCTCGGCTCCGACCGCATGGTCGAGATGGTCACCGGCGAGAAGACGACGCTGGAGGAGATGGGTGGTGCCCGAGTGCACTGCGCCGAGTCGGGGGTGGGGCACTTCCTGTGCCCGGACGAGGACGCCGCGCTCGACGTCGTCCGGCGTTACCTCTCATATCTCCCGTCGAGCTGGCAGGGGCTGCCGCCGGCTGTGGCGCCGGTGGAGCCGCCGTCCCTCGACCTGGCCGCGATGATCCCGGCGAACCCGCGGCAGGCGTTCGACATGCGCAAGTACGTCGCCGGTCTGGTCGACGCCGGGTCGTTCCTCGAGGTGCAGGCCTTGTGGGCGCGCGAGCTCACCGTCGGCTTCGGTCGCCTCGACGGCCGGGTCGTCGGCGTCGTCGCCAACAACTCGCTGTTCAAGGGCGGCGTGCTGTTCGTCGACAGCGCCGACAAGGCCACCCGGTTCGTCCAGACATGCGACGCGTTCAACGTGCCATTGCTGTTCCTGTCCGACGTGCCGGGCTTCATGGTGGGCTCGGCGGTCGAGCGGCAGGGCATCATCCGGCACGGTGCGAAGATGATCACTGCGGTCTCCGAGGCCACCGTGCCGAAGATCTGCGTCGTCGTGCGCAAGGCCTACGGCGCCGGGCTGTACGCGATGGCCGGACCCGGCTTCGAGCCCGACGCCACCCTCGCGCTGCCCACGGCCTCGATCGCGGTGATGGGGGCCGAGGCCGCGGTCAACGCGGTCTACGCCAACAAGATCGCTGCGATCGACGACCCCGACGAGCGGGCCGCCTTCGTCGCGGCGCGGCGGGCCGACTACGACGAGGACGTCGACCTCGTGCGCCTGGCCAGCGAGCTGGTCGTCGACGCGGTGGTCTCGCCGGCCGACCTGCGCCGCGAGCTCGTGCTGCGGTTCGCCGCTGCTGCGACCAAGGACCGCAGCTTCAGCCGCCGCCGCCACGGAATCACCCCCGTCTAGCCCCAATACCGCCACAAGGGTCCCCCCATGCGACAAGACCGCGGTTACGAGGCAGTCACACCAGGACCCATCGCGCTACGTCCCGTCGTCGGGTGCCTGCTGACGGTCGGCGTCCGGGTTGTGCCCAGCCGGGCGGTGCGTCCGGATCACCTTGCCGTCGAGGTCGTACGTCCGCCTGCGGCGGCGCGGAACGTACCCCGGCGGGCACAGGCGTGGACCCGGTGGCTCGTCCTGCCCACCGGGCGGCGGGCTCGGCGGAGGATCTCCCGCCGCCGCGACCGGGACACACTCGTAGTCCGGGTCGATCGGCGACGGGATGACCCCGTCCTCGTCTACGGGCAATTTGCGTTCCTCCCGCTTCCGCCCCACCAGAAGTACGAACCCCAGTTGCTCCCACTCTGCATGTGCGAGTCGATGCCGTAACAAGCGGGGTACTCCGACGCGGCGCTTCCGTTGTAGTCGGTCATCCCGCCCCATGTCGTGGACTGGTATCGCAGGTTGTTCATGTAGGCGCAGTGCTGCCAGCCCTCGTACGGCCAGTGCCCGTTGCCCATGTCGGTGTCGGTGGTCCCCGAGTGGTCGGACGAGTCGACGACCTCGCCGCCCCAATCGAGGCGGTCGGCGTGGTCCCGCAGACCGTTGGTGTTGTACAGGCTCGCCGGGTAGTAGCCGATCCAGGTCCCGTTGACCTTCACCCACCAGTTGCCCTGCCACAGCTGCACCTTCAACACCATGATGAACTGCGTGCCACCCCACTGGCTGAGCGGCGAAGACAGGCAGCCTGGGTGGATGGTGCTCGCGTACTGCACCCACCCGTTGACGTCGGTGTTGTAGCCGCCCTGGTTGTTGCCCTGTGAGGTGTACCCATTGGTCGTGTAGTACAGGAACAGGTGCGGAACCCAGTCGCCGTACAGGTCCCGGTACTCCTGGTGACCGACCTCAAGGGTTTGCTGGCCCGAACCGCTGCCTCGGATGAGCCAGAGCTGGCCGAGGGAGAACTCGTCGGACCACTCCGTGTACGGGTCCCAGGCGTTGATGGCGCCTTCCGTGCCGTAGCAGGTCACGTTCTGGCTGGCGTAGACGTGTTTGTGCACCTCGGTCCCGGGGACCTCGTAGCCGTCGAGCTTGCCAGCGGGAGCGACCCGGTTGGCCCGGTGGCCCTTGGCCAGCCAGTCGTTCAGCCCGACGGTCGGCGTGATCAGGTCGACTGGCGTGCGCAGCAGCGGCACCGTGCCACGCGGGCCTCGCTGGGCGCCTTCCTTCTCGAGCTCGAACTCCATCAGCTCGGCGCGGCGCTCCCCGTGCTCGAGCTTCGGTGGGCTGTCGTCGTCCGGCGGGTCGGCGGGACAGCGTCCACCGAACTGGGACTCGGCCGGAACCCAGTCGATCTCGATGCCGCCCGGTGTGCGGGTGCGCGTGATGACGTCCCGGCGCGCGTACCGGTCGGAGAGGTACTGGTGGATCTCTTCCAGCCGCTCCGCAGCCTGTCGCTCGAGGACTTCCTCGGGGATCGGCTCGCCGGCGCCCTTGTCGTCGTCGTGACTGGGATTGCGTTCGTACGTCCCTCTGGCCATCGGTGTCTCCTGAGAGTCGGCCCCCCGGAAGACCGGACCGCACCAATAACCCCCCGACCACGCACGCCCACCGTCCCGCCAGAATTGGCGAGGGTGCAGGGTGCGGGGACCGGTCGTTCCACCACGTCGACGGCTTCCAGGTGGATGTCGTCGGCACCGTTCTAGCGCATCGTGACTGCGGGGGCAATGGTTGCCCGCACGGTTGGCCTAAGTGACGGTGGTCGCGTGCCGCGGGTCGGGCGTCGCGTCGTCGTCGTCGACCTCGGGGAAGACCCAGCGGCGGTACGCCCAGAACCGGAACATCGTGCCCAGGACCAGGCCCACGCCCTTGCCCGAGATGTTGTCCGCGATGCCGGAGCGGAGCCCGAGGACGTAGTGCGAGAACGCCAGGCAGCCGAGCGAGATCGCCAGCCCGACGGCGTTGAGCAGGAAGAACGTGGCGTACTCGCGCGCGTAGCCGACCCGCTCGCGATCGCGGAACGTCCAGAACCGGTTGCCGGCGTAGGCCACCAACGTGGCCAGGATCGTCGACACGACGTTGGCCCGCAGCGGCCGGTCGTACAGCCAGGCGTTCGTGCCGCCCCAGTGCAGCAGCAGGTTGAACGTGCCGACGTCGACGACGTACGCGACGGCTCCCACCACTCCGAATTTCGCGACCTCGTCCAGCAGGTGGCCGAACTGCGCCCACAGGGCTTCCCGCAGACGGCGCACACGCCCGAGGTCCGAGCGGTGAGAGGGGGAAGTCACGTGCCCAGGGTAAGGCGAGCGTGTCAGGATGGCGAAAACACGGGATGTTACGGAAGGTCGGCCGCGTGGACTTCGCACTGTCAGACGAGCACGCCGCCCTGGTCGACTCGGTCCGCGACTTCGCCGCGCGAGTCGTCGCGCCGCAGATCGGCGACCTCTACGAGCAGGGCGAGTTCCCGTACGAGATCGTACGCGGGATGGCAGCCATGGGACTGTTCGGCCTGCCGTTCCCGGAGGCGGTCGGTGGCATGGGCGGTGACTCGTTCGCGCTCCACCTCGCCATCGAGGAGCTCGCCCGGGTCGACTCGTCGGTCGCGATCACCCTCGAGGCGGCGGTGTCGCTGGGCGCCATGCCGTTGTACCGGTTCGGCTCTCCCGAGCTGAAGGCGCGCTGGTTGCCGGCCCTCTGCGCGGGCGAGGCCCTCGGAGCCTTCGGGCTGACCGAGCCCGGCGGCGGCTCCGACGCCGGCGCGACCAGGACGACCGCGGTCGTGGACGGCGACGACTGGGTGATCAACGGGAGCAAGGCCTTCATCACGAACTCGGGCACCGACATCACGTCGTTCGTCATCGTCACCGCGGTGACCGGCGAGCAGGCCGAAGGGCGCAAGGAGATCTCCGCGATCCTCGTGCCCAGCGGCACCCCCGGGTTCACGGTCGAGCCGTCCTACTCCAAGGTCGGCTGGCGCTCGTCCGACACGCACGGACTGTCGTTCACCGACTGCCGGGTGCCCGTGGGCAACCTCGTGGGGGAGCGGGGTCGCGGCTACGCACAGTTCCTGGAGATCCTCGACGAGGGCCGGATCGCGATCGCGGCCCTGGCGGTCGGGCTGGCGCAGGGCTGCGTCGACGAGTCGGTGCGGTACGCGAACGAGCGCCAGGCCTTCGGCCGACCGATCGGAGCGAACCAGGCGGTGCAGTTCCTGGTCGCCGACATGGAGGTGCGCGCGCACACGGCCCGGCTGGCCTACTACGACGCGGCGGCCCGACTGCTCGCCGGCCGGCCGTTCAAGCGTCAGGCGTCGATCGCCAAGCTGTACTCCTCCGAGGCCGCGATGGACAACGCCCGGTTCGCCGCCCAGGTCCACGGCGGCTACGGGTTCATGAACGAGTACCCCGTCGGACGGTTCTACCGTGACGCGAAGATCCTCGAGATCGGGGAGGGCACATCTGAGGTGCAGCGGCTGCTGATCGCCCGCGACCTCGGGCTCTGACCCGTGAGCTGACGCGTGCGGGCCGGGGCGGCCCCACGGATAGGCTTCGACCGTGAAGTCGTCGCCGCTGCCCGCGGAGTTCCCGGTCGTCGGGATCGTCGGTGCCGGCCAGCTCGCCCGGATGTCGGCGGCCCCGGCCATCGCTCTCGGGATCCGGCTGCGGGTGCTCGCCGAGAGCCCCGACGACTCCGCAGCCCAGGTGATCCCCGACGTGACCGTCGGCGATTACCGCGACCTCGGCACGCTGCGGGCGTTCGCGGCCGGTTGCGACGTGCTCACCTTCGACCACGAGCACGTACCCACCGAGCACTTGCAGGCGCTCGAGGCCGACGGTGTCCTCGTCCGGCCCGGGTCGGCGGCCCTGGTGCACGGCCAGGACAAGATCGTCATGCGCGAGCGCCTCGGCAAGGCGGACGTCCCGGTGCCGCACTGGGCGCCGGTGCGCACGGCAGCCGACCTCGACGCGTTCCTCGCGCGGACCACCGATGGCGCGGCGATCCTGAAGACCGCACGGGGCGGCTACGACGGCAAGGGGGTGCGCCTGGTGCGCTCGTCGGCCGACGCACTCGACTGGCTGGGTGGCTCCGCGGGTCCGGCAGTGCCCCTGCTGGTCGAGGAGCTGGTCGACTTCTCCCGCGAGCTCTCGGTGCTCGTGGCCCGGTCGCCTGCCGGACAGGCTGCCGTCTACCCGGTTGTCGAGTCGGTGCAGCGCGACGGCGTCTGCCGCGAGGTCTACGCTCCGGCGCCTGGGATCGCCGAGGACCACGCGCTGGCCGCCCAGGACGCCGCCCTGCGGATCGCGCAGGACCTCGAGGTGACGGGGCTGATGGCCGTCGAGCTCTTCGACACCGCAGACGGTGTCCTCGTCAACGAGCTGGCCCTGCGCCCGCACAACACCGGCCACTGGACGATCGACGGCGCTGTCACGAGCCAGTTCGAGCAGCACCTTCGGGCCGTGCTCGACCTGCCGCTCGGCCGCACCGACGGGACGTACCCGCACTCCGTCATGGCCAACGTCCTGGGCGGCGACCTCGAAGCGATCTACCCGGCGTACCTCCACTGCATGGCCCGGGACCCCGACCTGAAGATCCACATGTACGGCAAGCCGGTGCGGCCCGGTCGCAAGATCGGCCACGTCACCGTGTCGGGGTCCGATGTCGGTGACCTGCAGGAGCGGGCCCGGCACGCCGCCGCCTTCCTCACAGGAGACATCGATGAGTGAGCACGAGACGGGTGGGCAGCGATGATCAGGCAGCCGTTGGTCGGGGTCGTCATGGGGTCGGACTCGGACTGGACGGTGATGGAGGCCGCTGCCGGTGCGCTCACCGAGTTCGACGTCCCGTACGAGGTCGACGTCGTCAGTGCGCACCGGATGCCGCAGCAGATGATCGACTACGGTGCTCGCGCCGTGGGGCGCGGCCTGCGGGTGATCATCGCGGGCGCAGGCGGCGCCGCCCATCTGCCCGGCATGCTCGCGTCGGTCACGGCGCTCCCGGTGATCGGGGTGCCGGTGCCGCTCGCCTACCTCGACGGCATGGACTCCCTGCTGTCGATCGTGCAGATGCCGGCCGGGGTGCCGGTTGCGACCGTGTCGATCGCCGGTGCCCGCAACGCGGGGCTGCTGGCGGTACGGATCCTCGGCTCGTCGGACACTGTGCACGGTGCCGACCTTCGCGAGCGGATGGCGAGGTTCCAGGACGAGCTGCGGACGCAGGCGGAGGCGAAGGGCGCGGCGCTCAGCGAGCGAGTTCGATCGCAGGGCAGCGGTTCATGACGACGACGGCCGGGTCGGGTCACTCCGCCGGCCGGCCCAGAGCCCGGTAGGTCCAGCCGGCCCGGCGCCACCGTGCCGCGTCGAGCACCCCCCGTCCGTCGACGATCCGGCGGTTGGCCACCACGAGACCGAGATCCTCGGGGTCGAGGTCACGGAACTCCGCCCACTCGGTGAGGTGCAGCACGACCTCGGCGTCGGCGCAGGCCTCGACGACGCTGGACGAGTACGTGAGCGTCGGGAAGCGGCCGCGGGCGTTGTCGTTGGCCTTGGGGTCGTAGACGCGTACGTCGGCCCCGCGCTCGTGCAGCGTCGAGGCGACGTCGAGGGCGGGGGAGTCGCGGACGTCGTCGGAGTTGGGCTTGAACGCGGCGCCCAGGACGGCGATGGTGCGCCCGGTGAGGGAGCCGCCGAGCTCCTGGTGGGTCAGCTCGACCATGCGGGCCCGGCGGCGCTGGTTGATCGCGTCGACCTCGCGCAGGAACGTCAGGGCCTGGTCGACGCCGAGCTCCCCGGCGCGGGCCATGAATGCCCTGATGTCCTTGGGCAGGCAGCCGCCGCCGAACCCCAGGCCGGGCTTGAGGAACTGGTTGCCGATACGGGTGTCGTGGCCGAGCGCCTCGGACAGGATCGTCACGTCGCCGCCGGTGGCCTCGCACAGCTCGGCCATCGCGTTGATGAACGAGATCTTGGTGGCCAGGAAGGAGTTCGCCGCGACCTTGACGAGCTCGGCGGTCTGCAGGTCGCTCATCACGACAGGGCAGCCGTCGGCGATCGGCGTGGCGTAGACCTCACGCAGTGCGGCTTCGGCGGTCGCCGACGTGACTCCGAAGACCAGCCGGTCGGGGCGCATCGTGTCCTGCACGGCGAAGCCCTCGCGCAGGAACTCGGGGTTCCAGGCCAGCTGGACTCCGGCGCCTGCGGGAGCGAGCTTCTGCAGACGATCCGCGAGGCGCCGGGCGGTGCCCACGGGCACGGTCGACTTCCCGACGAACAGGGTGGGCCGGTCGAGGTGCGGGGCGAGGGCGTCGACGCAGGCGTCGATGTACGTCATGTCGGCGGCGTTGCTGCCACTCTGCTGCGGTGTCCCGACGCACATGAAGTGCACGTCACCAAAAGCCGCGACCTCGGCCGGGTCGGTGGTGAACCGCAGTCGGCCGGACGCGAGAGCCCGCTGCAGCACCTCGGGCAGGCCGGGTTCGTAGAACGGCACCTCGCCCGCGTTGAGCTGCGCCACCTTGGTCGGGTTGACGTCCATGCCCAGGACCTCGTGCCCGAGGTCGGCCATGCAGGCCGCGTGGGTGGCCCCGAGGTATCCGGTACCGATGACGGTCAGGCGCAGAGTCATCGCACGAGCGTATCCGGGGCAGTCGGGACGGCCCGGGGGTGAGACACTTGGACCGCACTTGTGCCTGCTTGCTGTCACATTCGTACGCCCGAGCCGGGAGCGCGCCGTGTCCGACCTGTTCCGCACCACCGATGACCACGAACTGCTCCGCGAGGCCGTCCGCGCCCTCGCCACGAACAAGATCGCACCCCGCGCTGCCGAGATCGACGACACCGCCGAGTTCCCCTGGGACGTCTACCAGGCCATGGTCGCCGCCGACTGCCACGCCGTGCACATCCCCGAGGCGTACGGCGGCGCGGGCGCCGACGCGGTCGCCGCCTGCATCGTCATCGAGGAGATCGCCCGCGCCTGTGCCTCGTCGAGCCTGATCCCGGCGGTGAACAAGCTGGGCACCATCGGGATGATCCTGGCCGGCTCGGAGGAGATCAAGCAGCGCTACCTGCCCCAGGTCGCCAGCGGAGCTGCGATGTTCTCCTACGCGCTGTCCGAGCCGGAGGCGGGCTCCGATGCCGGTGCGATGCGATCGCAGGCCGTGCGCGACGGCGACGCGTGGGTGCTGAACGGCAGCAAGCGCTGGATCACCGGCGCTGGCGTCTCGACCTACTACACGGTCATGGCGTCGACCGACCCGAGCGCCGGCAGCCACGGCATCTCGGCATTCGTCGTGCACGCCGACGACGAGGGGTTCTCGCTCGGCGCCCCGGAGAAGAAGCTCGGCATCAAGGGTTCGCCGACCCGCGAGCTGTACTTCGACAACGTCCGGCTGACCGACGACCGCCTGATCGGCGACCCCGGCACGGGCTTCAGCACCGCATTGCGTGCTCTTGACCACACCCGCCCCGCGATCGCCGCGCAGGCCGTCGGGATCGCCCAGGGCGCCCTTGACTTCGCGCTCGGCTATGTCAAAGAGCGGCGCCAGTTCGGCAAGGCGATCGCCGAGTTCCAGGGGCTGCAGTTCATGCTCGCCGACATGGCGATCAAGCTCGAGGGCGCCCGGCTGCTCGCCTACACCGCCGCTGCCAAGGCCGAGCGGGGAGACGCCGACGCGACGTACTTCTCGTCCGTGGCCAAGACCTTCGCCTCCGACGCGGCCATGGAGATCACCACCGACGCGGTTCAGCTGCTCGGCGGCTACGGGTACACCCGTGACTACCCCGTCGAGCGCATGATGCGCGACGCCAAGATCACCCAGATCTACGAGGGCACGAACCAGATCCAGCGCGTCGTGGTGTCCCGGCAGCTGCTCAAGCGGCCCTGATGCTCACGCGGATCTGACCGGGACCAACGACCCTGGCGGCGCACCGGTGGTCCCGCCTACGTTCGGACAGGACCATGTGTCGAGCCGAGGAGACAGCGAGAGCGTGCAGGATCCTCGGCAGGTGGTCGTCGTCGGTGGTGGCGTCAGCGGGCTTGCCACCGCCTACTTCCTGTCCCGCGAGGGCGGGGTCGAGGTCACGCTCGTCGAGAGCAGCGAGCGGCTTGGCGGCAAGGTGCTCACCCAGCAGGTGGCCGGCCATCCGGTCGATGCCGGCCCCGATGCCCTGCTGGTGCGGATGCCCGCGATGCGCGCTCTGCTCGAGGAGCTCGGGCTCACCGGCGCGGTCGTCGAGCCGGGTGCCCCCGGTGCGTTCGTCTGGTCGCGCGGTGGGTTGCGACCGCTCCCGCCGAGCACCCTCTTCGGGGTACCGCAGAAGTTGTTGCCGCTGTTGAGGTCCGGGCTGCTCTCGCCGCTCGGCATCGCGCGCGCGGGACTCGACGTCCTGCTGCCGCGTCGCCGCGCCGTGGTTGACGACCCGTCCGTAGGCGAGCTGCTGCGCCCCCGGCTCGGGGCCCAGGTCTTCGACCGGCTCGTCGACCCGTTGCTCGGGGGAGTGCACGCGGGTCGGGCCGACCTGCTCAGTGCCCGCAGCGCAGTTCCGGAGATTGCCGCCGTCGCGCGCGACCACCGCAGCATCTACCTCGGCACCCGCGGCCGCGCCGCCGCTCCCAAGACGGCGGGGGCCGCGCTCGTCACCCTCGACGGTGGTCTCGTCCGGCTGGTCGACGCGCTGTCCGACGCGCTCGCCGCCCCGTCCAGAGGTTGCCGGATCGAGCTCGGTGTCGGCGTCGAGGCGCTGACCTCGCCTGACGGCGGCGGGTACGCCGTGCAGCTGTCGGACGGTCGGGCGCTCCCGGCTGACGGCGTCGTCCTCGCCGTCCCGGCTTTCGTCGTCGCAGACCTGCTCGCACCACTCGCGCCGGACGCTGCCGACGCCGTCGCCGAGGTCCCGTACGCCGATGTCGCCAGCATCACCTTGGTCTACCCGCGTTCAGCCCTGAACTGCGATCTCGACGGCACCGGGTTCCTGGTGCCGCCGGAGGAGGGGCTGCTGCTCGTCGGCTGCAGCTGGCTGACCGCGAAGTGGCCGTACCTGGCGGACCCGTCGGTCCTCCTGATCCGCGCGATGGTCGGCCGGCATGGGGACGACCGGTTCACCCACCTGGACGACCACGAGCTGGTCCCGCGGGTCCACTCCGAGCTGGTGCTGACGATGGGCCTCACGGCGGAGCCCGTGCAGGCGCACGTCCAGCGCTGGCCCCGGGCGATGCCGCAGTACACCGTCGGCCACCAGGGCCGGCTGGACCGGCTGGATGCGGGCCTTGCTGACCTGCCCGGGCTGGTGGTGACCGGTGCGGGGTTTCGCGGGGTGGGACTCGCGTCCTGCGTCGCGCAGGCCGAGCGCACCGCCAAGAACCTGCTCGCCGACCTACCGGCTGCTGGTCTACGGGTGGAGGAACGCGCATGACGACGGTCACCGGGCACGCGGGCGCGAAGATCGACTACGGCCAGCGGCCGATGCTGGTCTTCTGGGAGACCACGCGGGCCTGCCAGGTCGCGTGCCGGCACTGCCGCGCGTCGGCGCTGACCCACGGGCTGCCCGGCGAGCTCACGGCCGCCGAGGGTTTCGACCTGATCGACCAGGTCGCCGGGTTCGGCCGCCCGTACCCGATCCTGGTGCTGACCGGCGGCGACTGCCTGCTCCGCGAAGACCTGTTCGACCTGGTCGACCGGGCTACCGCGCTCGGGGTGCCCGTCGCCCTGTCACCGTCCGTGACCCCGGCGCTCACCCCCGAGATGGTGGCGCGCATCGCGGGCAGCGGGGTCAAGGCCGTCTCGATCAGCCTCGACGGGGCCACCGCCGCAACCCACGAGGGTGTGCGCGCCATCGAGCACCATTTCGACGACACCGTCGCCGCGATCCGCTCCCTGGTCGCCGCCGGCCTGACCGTTCAGGTCAACACCACGGTCATGCGCGAGAACCTGCACGAGCTCGCTGACATCGCGGCCCTCGTGCATGACACCGGTGCGGACATCTGGGAGGTGTTCTTCCTGGTCCACGTCGGACGCGGGGTCGTCAGTGGCGCGATCACCCCCGACGAGCACGAGGACGTCTGTCACTTCCTCTACGACGCGGCGCAGTACGGCTTCACACTGCGCACCGTCGAGGCCCCGTTCTTCCGCCGGGTCGTGCGCCAGCGAAGGGAAGGCGGCGCGGCGCCGGGCACCGCGGTCTACACCGGGCTGGCCGACCGGCTCACCGCTCTGCTCGGCCCTGCGACGCGACGCTCGACCGCCCACACCGCCGCCACCCGGGACGGCAAAGGGATCCTCTTCGTTGCGCACGACGGCGAGGTCTACCCGGCGGGGTTCCTCCCGATCGGCCTCGGCAACCTGCGCGACCGGCCCCTGCACGAGATCTACCGAGACGACGAGCTGCTCAGGCGGATCCGGGCGGCCGACTTCTCTGGGCGCTGCGGCAGCTGCGAGTACGCCGACCTGTGCGGCGGGTCCCGCGCCCGGGCGTATGCGGCCACGGGCGATGCGCTGGCCGAGGACCCGGCCTGTGCGTACGTGTAGGCGAGACCGAGCCGCGCGCTTTCGGTGGGTAAGGTCGTCAGTGTGAGCCAGCCGCCCCCTGAAGACCCCGACGCGACCGCTCCGGCTGTCCTCGGTGACTCGGCCCTGCAGTCGCAGACCCTCGAGTCGATCGCGTCGGCAGTGAACTACCACGCGTGGCTCACCGATCTGGCCAGGCCCTTCCTCGGTGACCGGCCGGTCGAGCTCGGCAGCGGCCTCGGCGACTACGCCGCGCGTTGGCTGGCGTCGGGCGTGCCCTCGATCACCCTGACCGACCTCGACCCCTCGCGGCTGGGGGTTCTGCGCGACCGCTTCGGGGCCGACCCGCGGGTCACGATCACCCAGCTCGACGTGCTCGATCCGCCGGAGGGCGAGTACAGCAGCTTCGTCGCGTTCAACGTGCTCGAGCACATTCCTGACCACGTCGCCGCGCTCGCGTCCGCCCACCGGTTGGTCGTGCCGGGTGGCGCCGTGATCATGTTCGTGCCCGCGTTCGAGGCAGCGATGAGCGACTTCGACCGCAAGGTCGGCCACGTCCGTCGCTACACCAAGGCCACGCTCGCCGCGACCTTCCAGGAGGCGGGCCTGCGGGTCGAGTCGGTGCGCTACGTCAACGCACCAGGCCTTCCCGCCTGGTACGTCGGGATGCGGCTGCTGAAGATGACCCCCGGTGAGGGCGCGTTGCTCAGGGTGTGGGACAAGGTGGTGATCCCTTCGGCGCGCGCTGTCGAGCGCCGCGTGCGTCCGCCGTTCGGCCAGTCGGTCTTCGCGGTCGGACGGGTTCCGCGGTGACGGCACCGCCCGAAGCTCCGGCTGTAGAGCTGACTGTCGTCCTCCCGTGCCTGAACGAGTCCGAGACCGTCGAGGTGTGCATCCGCAAGGCCCTGGCCAGCATCGCCGAGCTCGGCGTCGTGGGTGAGGTCGTGGTCGCCGACAACGGCTCGACCGACGGGTCGCAGGATCTCGCCCGCGCAGCGGGTGCTCGGGTCGTCGACGTCCCGGCGCGGGGCTATGGCGCGGCGCTCCGCCACGGCATCCAGGCGGCGCAGGGCCGTTACGTGATCATGGGCGATGCCGACGACAGCTATGCCCTCGACGACCTCGGCCCGTTCCTGACCGCCTTGCGCGCCGGCGCCGACCTGGTGATGGGCAACCGGTTCCAGGGCGGCATCGCCCCGGGCGCCATGCCGCCCCTGCACCGCTACCTCGGCAACCCCGTGCTGTCGTTCCTCGGCCGGCTCTTCTTCAAGATCAAGACCGGCGACTTCCACTGCGGCATGCGCGGGTTCCGGCGCGACAAGATCCTCGGCCTCGGACTGCGCACGTCGGGGATGGAGTTCGCGAGCGAGATGGTGGTGCGATCGGCCTTGGCCGGGCTCCGCATCACCGAGGTGCCGACCACACTGCGCCCGGACGGCCGCACCCGGTCCCCGCACCTTCGGACCTGGCGCGACGGCTGGCGGCACTTGCGGTTCCTGCTCGCCTTCAGCCCGCGCTGGCTGCTCTGGTACCCGGCCATCGTCTTCACCACCGTGGGCCTGCTCGGCCTCGGCCTGGTGTCGTTCCGAGGGATCCAGATCGGGCGCGTCGCGTTCGGCATCCACACCATGCTGGCCTGCGCGACGCTCGCGATCGTCGGGGTCCAGATGGGTGCGCTGGCGGTGGTCTCACGGGCCTACGCGGCTGCCCTGGGCCTGCTCCCTCTCAGCTCCACGGTGGAGCGGACCGTCGACCGGTTCACGCTCGGCTGGGGCACCCTGATCGGCGTGCTCATGACCCTGGCCGGGCTCGGCTGCTTCGTCGGCGCGCTGCTGGGTTGGACGCAGGCGTCCTTCGGCGCGCTCGACCCGGCCCAGACGATGCGGCTGCCGATCCTCGGCATGGTCCTGATCGTCCTCGGGGTGCAGATCGTCATGCTCTCGTTCACCCTGAGCCTGACCCGGATCGGCGAGACCGAGAGCTAGTCAGGCCTGCCGCCGGATCACCAGCACCACGCGGCTGCTCAGCTTGGTGACCTCGAAGAGGGCGGGGTCGAAGGCAGCGGGCGAGAAGCCGACCGTCCCCCAGTTCCACGTGCTGGGCCCGATCCGCAGCAGGAACACGTCGATGCCGCCGAACTTCGTGTGCTGCGAGGCGTCGGCGAAGGCCGCGGGGTCGGTGACCTTCGCCAGCGTGGCCAGCGCGGCCGCGCGCTCGTCCCAGTGGGTGAACGTGTTCGCCGCGTTGCGGTCGACGTAGGAGTACGCCGTCCAGGGTTCGTAGGCGAACAGCTTCTCGGTGTAGGAGACGGTGAGCGGCTGCGCGTGGGCGCCGTAGACCGCGGCCACCCGGTCGGCGATCTCCGTGTACGGGAGCGACTCCATCGTCAGCGTCTTCGGGTGGAAGCGCGGTCGGGCGCCACTGGGCAACGGCTCCACATGGGCGTACGTCGCCAGGTTGGGCGTGTTGTCGATCGGGTGCGGGGCAACGTCCGCTGCACCCACCGGGTGCGGGATCCAGACCCCCCAGTCGCCGACCATGACCAAGCCGACGACGAGCACGGCCACAGCCGTGAACACCGCGCGTGCTCGCGTGGCGTCCCACCGGCGGACCGCGGCGGGCACGAGCGTCGACGCTGCCAGCACCGCCGAGCTCAGGAGCAGCGTGCCGAGCAGTCGCGAGGTGTAGTCGAAGTACCCGGTGTGCCCGCTCAGGACGAAGATGCCGAAGTAGGCCAGCCGGTACGTGTAGGTGCCCGCGATGAGCATGAGCATCGGCTTGGCCCACCAGTGCCGGTCGCGCAGGACGATCAGGGCCACCAGCCCGAACACCTTGGCGAGGCCGAACTCTCCGCCGGTGAACATGGCGATGCCCAACGGATCGCCGGTGATCTCGCCCGCGACGTAGAAGTCGTTGACCCGCTTGCCGCCGATGAAGACGACGGCATACAGGTAGGGCACGACGTACCACGCGGACACGACGAAGGCGGTTCCGAGCGTCTTCGCGAGGTGCCGGACGTACGCCCGTCGTGGCTCGGCCGCCCGGTAGCCGGCGAACGCTATGGCGGCGACACCGAGCGCGGAGAAGACGAGATAGCCCTGGTAGACCTGCAGGAAGATCCCAAGCACGATGCCAGCAGGCAGCCAGGGCAGCTGCCCCTTGCGACCGAAGCGGCTGAACGTGCCGAGGGCCCAGGGGACGTATAGAGCCAGCACGAACATCTCGTACGACTTGCGTGGCTGCGCGAAGACGTAGACCGGCAGGATGCACAGCAGCAGGGCCACGGACGAGGTCACGAGCCGACGCCAGAGCAGGAACGAGCCGAGCACGCCCAGCGAGATGGCGAGGGCCTCGGCGTCGCCGAGCAACGCCCACCCCGGGCGGTGGACCAGGAGCGAGAACCGCGCGATCAGCCAAGGGAACAGCGGTGGGTATTCGGTGGGGACCGAGGGAACGAGTCCGTCGACCGGCTGCCACGTGACGGTGTAGCGCGTGATCATGGCGGTCAGCCGGCTGGTGTCACCTCGCAGCCCCGAGTCGCCGAACGGAGTGCCCGAGTAGGCGACGAAGAGCACGATGGCCACCCACGCCGCATACCCGCCGGCGACGACAGCGGCGGCCAGGTCGGACCCCTTCCGCATCAGCAGGATCGCCGCGACGAGAACTCCGGCGCCTCCGAGCGCCAGCGGCAGCGTCCCGCCCCGTGAGGTGAGCGGGTTGACCTGAAGCACGTGCACGCCGACCGCGCCGACGGTGGTGAGCAGCCCCCAGGTGACGATGGCCACGAGTGCTGGACGACGGCTGAGCTGGCCCGCCACGACGTTCCAACGGTCGACGAGCTGTTTCACGACGGGATCCCCGGGGCAGGTTGGTCTTCGGGCCCGGCCGAGCGGGCGGACGGTCAGGTCTATCACAGCGCCCGACGTGCCGGTCGGATCGGTAGCCTGTCCGCCTCAAGTCCGGTTCCGTCGAATGCCGACGTAGGGATGAGTCTCATCGCCGCTGCGAAGGAAGTCCTATGAGGTCGCGTACGCCACATCGCTTGCGCCGTGCCCTGGCCGGCCTTGCGCTGGCCGCGGCGTGCGCCGGCGCGTTCGCGATCACTCCGACCGTGCCGGCTCAGGCCGCTGCTGTGCCACTGTGCATCGGCTACAACGGGCTCCAGACGGCGAACACCGTCGCCGTCGTCATGGCCGGGAACTTCGTGTCGGGCAGCCACCCGGCTTACCACGTCGCCACCGGCACCAGCGTCAACTGGGCGGCGGACCCGTACCACGACCAGTCGTGGAGGGTCTGGTTCCACTCGCTCAAGTGGGTCGGTGCGCTGATCTACGACTACCAACGGCACGGGAACCGCACCTCGCTGGACCGCGCGACCGCTCTGGTCGCGGACTACGTCAGCAAGAACCCGCTGGGGCACACGAGCGACCCGACGACCGAGCTGCTGTCGATGGGCCACCGGGCTCAGCTGTACGCCTGCCTCGCGGAGGCGAACGGCGACCCGGCCTGGCTGAAGGCGGCCGGGTCGGCCACGGCGACCTACCTCGAGTCACATTGGGCCGGAGTCTGGAACCAGGGTCTGGATCAGGACCTCGGGATCCTGACGATCGGCTGCGTCATGGGCTTCCCGACCCTCGCGGACTTCGCGTCCAACCGGCTCGGCTACGCGGCGGCGCAGGTGTTCGACAGCCAGGGCGCGACCAACGAGCAGGCGCCGGGTTACGCGATCTACAGCTATGACCGATGGCTCATCGCGCTGGACCGCATCGCAGCCTGCGGCAAGACTCCGCCGTCCGGGCTGGACGTCCGGCTGGCCAAGGTGCCGACGTTCGTCGCGCACGCGACCGGGCCGGACGGCTACCTCACGCAGATCGGCGACACCGAGGCGGTCCCGCCGCTCGACCACCCGGGCACCGGCTTCACGTACGTCGCCACCAGGGGTGCCTCGGGGACGGCACCGCCTACCGACGTCGCCGTCTACAGCGCAGGCTACGTCTTCGGTCGTTCCTCGTGGTCGCCGTTTGCCGACGCCTCCTACTACACGTTGCGGTTCGGACCGCCGAAGGCGTTGCACGGCCACTTCGACCGCACCCAGGTCACCTTCTACTCCCAGCATCGCCAGGTCCTCCTCGACTCAGGCCACATCGGCTACACCGATGTCGTCGACCGCACCTGGCTCTGGTCGCCAGAGGCCCACAACGTGCTGACCGTGACCGGCCTCCGGGCCGACTCGACCCGGCCCACCACGCTGGTCAGCCAGTTCCAGAGCCCCGGCTGGGACGCATACCGGTTGTCCGACGCGCCGTACGACACGGTGACCCGGGTGCGCAACGTCCTCATCGCGAGGGGCCCCGACTTCATCGCCTCGTACGACATGGGCGGCACCAACGCCCCGCGTCAGTTCCTGGTCAACTGGCACCTGCCGATCGGTATGGGCGTGGTGATCGCCGGGCGCAGCCGGGCGACCGCGACGAACGGTGCGGCCCAGACCACCATCATCCGCGTAGCGATGCCTAACGCCCCGCTCGGCCCCGGCGCGCTGCTGACCAAGAGCGGGATCTGGTCGCCGCGGCTCAACACGAAGTACGCCAACCCGATCGTCTACATGCCGACGATCGGCCGCTCGACGGGCACGTTCAGCGTGATCGTCCCTGCGGCGACCGGCACGCCGGTCTCGGCTGGGGCGGCGACCGCAGCGAACGGGCACGTCCAGGTGACCGTCACCGTCGGAGCCGTCGTGCACGTGATCGAGATCGGCCGGGACGGCAGCCTGACGATGGTCAGCTGACGCGGCCTACAGCTTGCAGACGTCGTCTGCGGCGGACGAGGTCCTGACGCCGCCCGGCGCGGTGGCCGTGGTCGAGGGGGCGCTGCCGACCTTGACAGCCTTGGCGGTCTGGTACGACGTGCCGACGATGACCTTGAACACCTTGCCCTGGCCCTTGACCGGCACAGCCTGCGCGTCGGGATAGACCGCTTGCAGCGTCTTGAGCGACTGGTCGAAACCGGGGTCGTACTGGATGACGGTCGCCGTCGTGCTCTTGTCCGTGGCGTTCGTGGCGGCACCGGCGCTCACGAACCCCAGCGCCGTCAGCTCGTTCGCCGCCTTGCTGCCCAGACCGACGACGGAGCTGCCGTTGTAGACGCGCACGTTGATCCTGTTGGGTGCCACAGCGACGACGCCGGCCGAGGCGCCCGCTCCTGCAGCGGTCTGGCTCCCGATCGGCTGGTCGCCCTCGATCGCAGTGAACAGCGCGTGGGCGCCGGTCGCGTCCCACAGCACGGTCGAGCCGAGTGCGGGGCTGGGCCGGTAGTCGAGGTTGGCGATCGGCACGGTGGCGAAGACGATGCTGCTCGGGGACAGCCCCTTGGTGCGGGTGACCAGGTTGATGACGTCCTCGTGCGTGAGCTGGTTGTCGGTCGTGATCGCGGACGCTGTCGCGGAGAGGAAGTCGTTGAGCTTCAACGGGTTCAGCAGGGTGCCGGTGCTGAGCGCCTTGCGGAACACGGCGCCGAGGAACTGCTGCTGGCGGCGCATCCGTCCGATGTCGGCCGAGCCGTCGATGTACCGCGCCCGCACGTAGCGAAGCGCAGCACCGCCGTCGAGGGAGTTGTTGCCCTTGACGAGCGTCAAGCCGCTCTTCGGGTCGTGCACCGCCCGCGGTGAGCACACGTCGATGCCGCCGAGGGCGTCGACCATGTGGACGAAGCCACCGAAACCGATCTCGACGTAGTGGTTGATCGTGACACCGGTGGCGAGCTCGACTGTCTTGACGGCCAGAGCCGGGCCACCGCGTTCGTACGCTGCGTTGAGCTTGGCGTGACTCTCGGAGTGCTTGACGCCCTTGGTGTCGGTCCAGGCCGGGATGGTGACGTACGAGTCGCGCGGAAGCGAGATCAGCGTCGCCTTGTCGCCGTTGGCCGACGTGTGCAGCAGGATCATCGTGTCGGACCGCTGCCCGGCCCCGTTGCTCGAGCTGGCGGCCCCGAGGTGCAGGCGCCGGATCTGCTCGGGGGTGAGGTTCTCGCGGTTGTCCGAGCCCACCAGAAGGTAGTTCTGGGCGGCAGCCGGGTCGCTTGCCGCAGTGCCCGCGTCGATGCGGGCAATGTTCGAGTCGAAACGACCCCAGACCGCGGAACCGATCAGCGAGAACGCCAGCACCGACGCCGACGCCGCCGCGGTCACAACGGTGCCGACGCGGCGCGCGCGGGAGCGACCGGCCACGCGCGGTGCGCGCACCGTTGCGGCGGACGGCTTCGCCCGGCTCGGCCCGCGCGGGCTCAGCTCGGGCGGCAACGGGGGATGGGGGGTGCTCATCGCAGTGGAGGATCCTTTGGCAACCGAGCCGTCGGGAACAGGCTCGTCGAGGGTATGACGTACCGACCCGAGGTTCTGGTTCCCGCGCCGATCCCGGTACCGTGCTCCCCGCCATGACCGACGCACCCGAGCCCGACCAGACCGCCATCGCCTGGCCCGCGGTTTCCGTGGTCATGCCCGTCCTCAACGAGGAGCGGCATCTGCGCGACGCCGTCCGGCAGGTGCTGGCCCAGGACTACCCGGGCGAGCTCGAGCTCGTCATGGCGATCGGCCCGTCGAAGGACCGCACGGCGCAGATCGCGGCCGAGCTCGTCGCGGACAACCTCGGCCGGGTGCGCTCCGTTCCGAACCCTTCGGGCACGACGCCGGCCGCCCTGAACGCGGCCATCGCCGCGTCCCGGCACGCGTTCGTCGTCCGGGTCGACGGGCACGCGCTGTTCCCCGCCGACTACGTGCGCACCGCGATCGAGGTGCTCGAGAGCACGGGTGCGGACAACGTCGGCGGCGTGATGGCAGCAGAGGGGGTCACCGATTTCGAGCGGGCCGTCGCGCGCGCGATGACCAGCCGGTTCGGTGTCGGCAACGCCCCGTTCCACACCGGCGGGGCGGCCGGACCCGTCGACACGGTCTACCTCGGGGCGTTCCGGCGGTCGGCGCTGGACCGGGTGGGTGGCTACGACGAGGCCTACCTTCGCGCGCAGGACTGGGAGATGAACCTGAGGATCCGCCGAACCAGCGGGGTGGTCTACTTCACCCCGCGGCTGCGCGTCGCCTACCGGCCCCGGGCCACGTTGCGAGCGCTGGCCCGGCAGTACTTCGACTACGGGCGCTGGCGCCGGATGGTGATCCGCCAGCACCCGGGCACGGCGAATCCGCGCTACCTCGCCCCGCCGATCGCGTTCGCGGGGGTGGTTTCCGGTTTGGTGGTGGCCCCGTTCTGGTGGCCTGCGGTGATCGTGCCGGCCGGCTACCTGCTCGGCGTGCTGGCCGCTTCGCTCGTCACGGCCCGTGGACTTCCGGCCCGCGCCGCACTCGTGCTGCCGGTGGTCTACGCCGCCATGCACCTGTCCTGGGGGCTCGGCTTTCTGAGCAGCAGGCGCCGCTTGATGGCAGGATGATTGGACCTACTCCGGTATCTTGGGCTGTCTTGCTCTGCAGCAGAAGGGTCCCAAGGTGTCGACGATCGACCACTCCACCAGCGTGGACGACTCGGACGAGTACCGCACGCGCCATCATGTCTACCGGCCGCACAAGACGGGCATCCCCCGGCTCGGTCCGTACGCCCGAGAGCTGCTGGCGCGGCGCGAGTTCGCGGTCGAGCTCTCGCGCACCAGCATGCGCGCGGCGAACACGGCCACGTTCTTCGGGCGGGCCTGGCTGGTCCTCAACCCGCTGCTGCTCGGGTTCGTCTACTTCCTGCTGATCGACATCCTGTCGCCCAAGCCCGCGACCGGTGAGCAGTTCGACCACCTGCTGGCGGGTCTGTTCGCGTTCACCCTGATCTCGGGCTCGATGTCGGCCGGCGCCGGATCGGTCGTGGGCGGCGGCAAGATGGTCATGAATGTCGCGTTCCCGCGGCTGCTCCTTCCCTTCTCCGCTGTGCGAACGGGGTTCATGCGATTCCTCCCGACCATGGGCGTCTACGCAGTGGTGCACTTCGCCACCGGCCGGCCCACGTCGTTCGTGACCCTGCTCGCCGTTCCCGTGCTGGGCCTGATCGTCCTGTTCTCGACCGGGCTGGCCGCGCTGATGGCCACCTTTCAGGTCTACTTCCGAGACACGGCCAGTTTCCTGCCGTACTTCTTGCGGATCTGGCTCTACCTATCCCCGGTGTTGTTCACCGTCGAAGTGATTCACCGCAAGTTCTCCGCCGTGGGCCTGGCCTGGGTCGCGTACGTGAACCCCCTGTACTCGCTCTTCGGAATGTGGAGCGGCATCCTCAACCAGGGCAAGCTGCCTGAGCCAACGATGGTGATCGCCGGGACGATCTGGTCCCTGCTGGTCGTCGTGGGCGGTTGTCTGTTCTTCATGTCGAGGGAGCGCGAGTTTGCCGTCCGTCTCTGAAACCACGAAACCCGAGGTCGCGATCTCGGTTCAGGACCTTTCGATCACGTACCGCACCACGTTCGAGAAGGTTCCGACCTTCAAGCAGGCCATCACCCGGCTCGGTCGAGGCGAGCGAGCCGTGTTCGAGGTCGAGGCCGTCAAGGGCGTCTCCTTCGACGTCCCCCACGGACGCACCCTGGGCATCATTGGGGCCAACGGCGCCGGCAAGTCCACGCTGATGCGCTCGGTTGCGGGCATCCTGCCCCCCTCGAGCGGTCGGATCGACGTGTGGGGCCGAGTCAGCACCCTCCTCGCGCTCGGCGTCGGGTTCAACGGGCACCTGTCCGGTCGGGAGAACGTCGTGCTCGGGGGACTCGCCGCCGGGCTGACCCGTGCCGAGATCGAGGCCAAGGGCGAGGAGATCGCCGAGTTCGCCGAACTGCCCGAAGGGTTCATCGACATGCCGATGCGCACCTACTCGTCCGGCATGTACTCCAAGCTGGCGTTCTCGGTCGCCGTCCACATGGACCCGGACATCCTCCTCGTGGACGAGGCACTCTCCGCCGGCGACGCGAGCTTCCGTCGCAAGGCGCAGATCAAGATGAACGAGCTGCTCGCGAATGCCCGCACCATGCTCCTGGTCACCCATGCGCTCGGGTCGGTCCGCGAGCTCTGCACGGATGCGATCTGGCTGCACAAGGGTCGCCTTATGCTCGCCGGCACGCCGGACGAGGTCATCGGGGCGTACACCAAGTTTCTCGACGTCGGCGAGAGCGCGATCACCCTCGAGGACCTCTAGCCCGGCGATGACCGTCGACGTCACCTTCGTGACCTCAGCGCACGATGTGGCCGACGCACGGCTACATCGAGAGGTCGCGGCGCTACGGCGGGCCGGTCTGACCGTCGAGGTCCTGGGTCTCGGTGAAGCGGCGGCTGGGCCGGCCGACGCCACCGTGGTGACGTCGCCGCGGCCGGGCCCGCTCGGCCGCGCCGTCCGGGCCGTGGCGCTGCCCTGGCGGGCCCACGGCCGGGTCGTGATCGCGCTCGACCCCGATCTCGTGCCGTCGCTGCGGCTGCTGGCCCTGAAGCGACGACGCGTCGTCGTGGACGTGCACGAAGACTACGCGGCCCTGCTGTCCGACCGATCGTGGGCACACGGGCCGGCCGGCGTCGCCGCCCGTGCGCTGGTGTCCGTGTCGACCCGGCTCGCTGCTGACGCCGACCTGACGGTGGTGGCCGACGACCATGTGCCCCCCAGGATCGCCGCGCAACGGATGGTACTGCGCAACCTTCCCGACTTCGCGATGCTGCCCGCCGCAGCCACCTCGGCAGAGCGGGACGAGCCGCCGAGGGCCCTCTATGTAGGCGACCTGCGCGCCTCCCGCGGCCTGTTCGCCATGCTCGACGCCGTGGCCGAGGCGGCCCCCTGGGAGCTTGACCTGGTGGGGCCGGTCGCGGCCGCCGACCAGCCGCGGCTCGACGCCTGGTTGGCGTCCTCGCCCGCGGCGGTGCGCGTCCGGCTGCACGGGCGGCTGACTCCCCGCGCGGCATGGGGCCTCGCGGCCGGTGCGAGCGTGGGTCTGCTCCTGCTCGACGCGACGCCCGCTTTCGTCGCCGCCGTCCCGAGCAAGTTGTACGAGTACCTAGCGTGCGGGCTGGCTGTTGTCGCGACCCCGCTGCCGCGGACGGCTGAGCTGCTGAGCGAGGTCGGCGCCGGCGCGCTCGCTTCGACAGTCGCCGAAGCGGCGACGGTGCTGCGCGCCTGGTCCGCCGACCCCGCCGCTCTGCGCGCGCTGCAGTCGGCGGCCGGAGCCTGGTCGGACGACCACCTCTCGGGCGACCCCTACGCCGACTTCGCCGCCCGCGTCGCCGACCTCGTTCGATGATCCGCGACGTGTTGCCGGAGCCGTTGATCCGGGCCATGCACGAGGTCCGGCGCTCGGCGTGGCGGTTGCAGCGCGGTGGCCCTCCTGGCCCGCCTCGTCCGGTCGTGGCCCCGAACGCCGTCCGGGTGCTCGTCGGGCCGGCCAACTTCGCCGGTCAGGCCGGCGCGTGGGCCACGGCGGCGCACGAGCAACTTGAGGGCGTCTCCGCCGTGTCCATGTCGGTGCCGCGCGGGGTCCTCGACTTCCCGACCGACTACGCCGTCCCGCCGCGGGTCTACCGCTCGCCGGAGTGGGCCCGCGAGCAGGAGTGCTGGATCACCGAGCAGTTCAGCCACCTGCTGATCGATGCCGTCCGTCCGCTCACCGGCCCGCTGTACGGGGACGACTGCAGCCGCGAGCTGCGTCGGTTCAGGTCGGCGGGGCTCAGAGTCGGGCTGATCGCGCACGGCAGCGAGATCCGGCTGCCGTCGCTGCACCGCAGCCTCTACCCGTTCTCGCCGTTCGATCCGGACCTGCCGGCTACCAGACGGCGGGAGGCCCAGGTCGAACGCCTTCGTCGGGTCTTCATCGGGTACGAAGGCCCGACATTCGTGTCGACGCCCGACCTGCTGGACTTCGCGCCGCAGGCGACGTGGCTGCCCGTGGTCGTGCCCCCTGATCCGTGGGTGAGCGGCCGACCGCCCCTGCACCGGGCGCGTCCGGTGGTGCTGCACGTCCCCTCGAACCCGTTCCTCAAGGGCAGCCACCTTGTCGACCCCATCCTGCGGGCGCTCGACGCCGAGGGGCTGATCCAGTACCGCCGTCTTCACGGCGTGCCGCCGGAGCGCATGCCCGCGCTGGTCGCCGACGCCGACATCGTCCTGGACCAGTTCGTCCTCGGCCTCTACAGCGCCATGGCGGTCCAGGGCATGCTGGCGGGCCGGGTGGTCGTCGCGCACGTGCACGACCGGGTCCGGGCCCGGATCGGCGAGGAGCTGCCGGTGGTGGAGGCCGACCCGGCCACGCTGGCCGACACGCTCCGCGGCATCGTCCGTGACCGAGATCACTACCGCGTCGTGGCAGCGGCCGGTGTCTCCTACGCACAGCGGTTCCACGACGGGCGGCGCTCGGCCGAGGTGCTGGCAGGGTTCCTCGGCGCACCGCCAGCCGCCCGGTCGGAGGGCCTGCCCGGGGTACCCTGAAAGGCCCCTTCTGCGTCTGATCGGAGTCCCACGTGAGCGTGCGCATCGCGCCCAGCGCCGATGTCGACGACCGTGCCCGGATCGGGGACGGCAGTTCGGTATGGCACCTCGCCCAGGTCCGTGAGCACGCTCTGGTCGGCGAGGGCTGCATCATCGGCCGGGGCGCCTACATCGGCAGCGGCGTGGTCATGGGGGCCCACTGCAAGGTGCAGAACTACGCGCTCGTCTACGAGCCTGCGGTGCTTGAGGAGGGCGTCTTCGTCGGCCCGGCCGTGGTGTTCACCAACGACCACTACCCGCGGGCGATCGCGCCGGACGGCACGATCAAGTCGGCCCATGACTGGGAGCCGGTCGGCGTCACGGTCCGCAAGGGCGCCTCGATCGGGGCGCGCGCGGTGTGCGTGGCTCCGGTGACCGTGGGTCGTTGGGCGCTCGTCGCTGCCGGATCAGTCGTCATCGACGACGTTCCCGACTTCGCCCTCGTCGCCGGCGTTCCCGCGCGATTCATCCGCTGGGTCGGCCGCGCCGGCGTACCGCTCGACGACCTCGGCGAGGGCCGGTTCCGTTGCCCCGAGACCGGTCAGACCTACCGTGCAACCGATGGCACCCTCCAGGAGGAGACCGCATGATTCCCGCAGCCAAGCCGTTGATCGGTGACGAGGAGCGCGCGGCGGTCGACCGCGTCCTGCGCAGCGGCATGATCGCCGGTGGCCCTGAGGTCGCCGCGTTCGAGGCCGAGTTCGGCGACCAGCTGGTCGACGGCTGGACGTGTGTCGCGGTCAATTCCGGCACCGCCGGCTCGCACCTCGGCCTGCTCGCGGCCGGTGTCGGTCGTGGCGACGAGGTCATCGTCCCCTCGTTCACCTTCGCGGCGACGGCCAACTCCGTGGCGCTCACGGGCGCGACCCCGGTCTTCGTCGACATCGAGCCCGACTTCTTCTGCCTCGACCCGGTTGCGGTCGAGGCCGCCATCACGCCGCGCACCAAGGGCATCATGCCGGTGCACCTGTACGGCCACCCGGCGAACATGACCGCCCTGGTCGAGATCGCCCAGCGGCGCGGGATCGCCATCTACGAGGACGCAGCGCAGGCGCACGGAGCGGCGCTGGGCGGCCGGCCGGTCGGCACGTTCGGCGAGTTCGCGATGTTCAGCCTGTACCCGACCAAGAACATGACCTCCGGCGAGGGCGGCATGGTCTCCTGCGCGACCCCCGAGATCGCGCGCATGATCAAGCTTCTGCGCAACCAGGGGATGGAGAAGCGGTACGAGAACGAGGTCGTCGGCTTCAACGCGCGGATGACCGACATCCACGCGGCCATCGGCCGGGTGCAGCTGGCCAAGCTGCCGGCGTGGACGGCCCAGCGGCAGCAGAACGCGAAGTACCTCGACGCTGGGCTGGCCGGCTTGGCCGGCATCACCGTCCCGCCGGTGGCCGACGGCGCCGTGCACGTCTACCACCAGTACACGATCCGGGTCGCCAACGACCGCGACGGTTTCGCCAAGGCGCTGGCCGACGAGCACGGTGTGGGCAGCGGGGTCTACTACCCGATCCCGAACCACCGGCTGCCGTCGTTCCGCCTCGACCTGGACCTGCCCGTCACGGAGCAGGCGGCCGAGCAGGCGCTGAGCCTGCCGGTGCACCCGGCGCTCTCGCAGGACGACCTCGCCGCCGTGATCGAGGCCGTCACCGCAGTCGCGCAGGCCGGCGCCTGATGACCAAGCTGCGGGCCGGGCTGATCGGCCTGGGCATGATGGGCCGCCATCACGCCCGGGTGCTCGGCTCCCTCGACGACGTCGAGCTCGTCGCGGTGGCCGACCCGGCCGGCGACCCACACGGCATCGCCGGCGGCAAGCCGCTGCTGGGTTCCGTCGAGGAGCTCGTCGCCGCGGGGATCGACTACTGCATGGTGGCCGTCCCGACGATCTACCACGAGCAGGTCGGCCTGGCGCTTGCCGCCGCTGGTGTGCACGCGATGATCGAGAAGCCGCTCGCTCAGGACGTCGCCTCCGCCGCCCGGTTGGCCGACGCCTTCGATGCCGCCGGGCTGGTCGGCGCCGTGGGTCACATCGAGCGTTACAACCCTGCCCTGCAGAGCCTGCGGTCGCGGCTGGAGCAGGGCGAGCTCGGCGCGATCTACCAGATCGTGACCAGGCGCCAGGGGCCCTTCCCGTCCCGGATCGCTGACGTCGGCGTCGTGAAGGACCTCGCCACGCACGACATCGACCTCACCTCCTGGGTCACGCAGCAGCCGTTCCGGTCCATCTCCGCCCGCACCGCCTACAAGAGCGGCCGGGTGCACGAGGACCTCGTGGCAGTCGTGGGTCAGCTGGCCGACGGGACGGTGACCAACCATCTGGTCAACTGGCTCTCGCCGATGAAGGAACGGGTCACGATCGTCACGGGTGAGAAAGGCGCCTTCGTGGCGGACACGCTGACCGCCGACCTCACGTTCTACGCGAACGGCTCGGTCGAGACGACCTGGGACGACATCGCCCAATTCCGTGGTGTCTCCGAGGGCGACGTCGTCCGATTCGCGATCGCCAAACCGGAGCCGCTGCGAGCGGAGCACGAGCGCTTTCGCGACGCGGTGCGCGGTGTCGCGGGCTCCGGCGAGCACATCGTCACGATGCGACAGGGTCTCGCGACGGTCGAGGTCGCCGAAGCCGTGCTGCTCTCCGCGGACGAGGGCCGCACCATCTCGTTGGGTCGCTGATGTCCCGACGGCCGCACCTGCTCTACATCGCGTTCCACTTCGTCCCTTCGCGGGGCAGTGGGGTGTTCCGGGCTCGGGCCACCGCCAACTACTTCGTGCGTGCGGGCTGGGACGTCACCGTGCTCACGGTGACGCGCGACTTCTTCACCCGGGTCACGCGGTCGGCCGACCTCGACCTCGAGAAGACAATCGACCCGGCTGTCGTCGTCGAGCGGGTCCCGATGCGGCTGGCCCCGCAGGGGCCGGAGATCGCCTCCATGGGCTGGCTGCAGGCCAACCTCCCGGGGATCTACGGCAAGTTCTGGGCCTTGCTGCGCAAGGTCCCCTTCCCCGACCGGTACGCCAGCTGGATCCCCGCCGCCTCCAGGCGGGCGGTCGAGATCGGTCGTGCGCACCCGGTCGACGTCATCGTCGCGACGGGTAACCCGTTCGCCTCGTTCCTCGTCGCACGACTCGCAGGGCGGATTCTGAACCGGCCGTACGTCATGGACTTCCGGGACTCGTGGACGCTCAACCAGTTCACCGAGGGCGACGCGTTCCGGCGCGGACACCCGGCCCGCGTCTGGGAGGGCTACCTCGTGCGGCACGCCGAGCGTGTGGTCTTCGTCAACGAACCTCAGCTTGAGTGGCACGCCCAGCGCTACCCCAAGTCCGCGGAGCGGATGTCGGTGATCGAGAACGGGTACGACCCCGAGCTGCTCGGCGATGTTCCGTTCCGGGTGCCGGACCCCGATCGCCCACTCCGGTTCGGATACGTCGGCACGATCACCGACCAGATCCCGATGGCCGAGTTCTTGGCCGCTTGGCGTACGGCGCGGGCCGCCGAGCCGGTGCTGGCCGGAGCCACGATGGACTTCTTCGGCCATCTCGGCTTCTTCGGGGCCACCGACACCCCGCCGGGGCTGCTCATCGAAGCAGCAGCAGATGTCGGGGTCAGCTGGAAGGGGCCCGTCGGCAAGACCGAGGTCGCGCAGGCGTACGCCGGACTCGACGTTCTCGCGATGCTGATCCCGAGCTCGCGGTACGTCACCGCGGGGAAGGTCTACGAGTACATGGCCGCGGGCAAGCCGATCGTCGCCGTGCACGAGCCGTGGACCAACGCCAGCGAACCGCTGCGCGACTACCCGTTGTGGTTCCCGGTGACCGGGCTCGAGCCCCGCGACATCAGACCAGCGCTACGGGCTGCGGGTGAGGCCGCGCGGAGCTACGAGCTCGACGACCACCTCGCCTGCCGCAAGCACGCCGAGAGCTTCGCCCGCGACCTGCTGATGGCACCGCTCGAACGCGACCTGCGAGGGCTGATCGATGCGTGAGGTCCAGGTGGTCACACCGTGGTTCACCACGCCGGAGCAGCCGCACGCCGGCGCGTTCGTCAAGGCCGCGGTCGACGCGACGGCGGCCCGCGGGACCGTGAGCCACGTGCTGCACCTCGAGAACGTCGCCGTCCCAGGTGCTGCCGGCGACCTGCGCCAGGTCGTGGACCATACGTCGGGTGACCCGGCCGTCCGCCGGATCCAGGTCCCGATGGACCCCGCTTCACCGCGCTGGCAGGTGGCCGATGCGCACGAGCAGGCGCTCGCCGCCGCGGTCGGCCGACCATGGGGCGCCGAGCTGGTACACGCTCACGTCGCCATGCCCACCGGCTTCGCCGTTTCCCAGGTGGTCGCGCCGAGCGCGCGGCTCTACGTCTCGGAGCATGCCAGCTACCTCGGCAAGGTCCTGCGCGACCGCGAGGGTCGGGCACACTACGGCCGCATGGCCGAGCGGGCCGACCTGCTGCTGTTCGTCAGTAACCACCTCAGGCAGAACGCCGCGCACGCCTTCCCAGAATTCGCCCGAAAGATGCGGCTGATGCCGAACCCGGTCGACTTCTCGGGGCTGTCGCTGCGACCCGAGCCGCCCACCGAGCTGAATCGCTGGGTGTACGTCGGAGGGCTCAGCGCGGCCAAGGGAGTCGACCGGCTGGTCCGTGCCTTCGTCGCGGCCGAGCCGCTGCGCAACGACCTCACCCTCACGCTGGTGGGTGATGGCGCTCTCCGCCCCGAGATCGAGGCGCTGGCGGCCGAGCGCAGCCTCACCGGACGGATTCGGATCACCGGCTTCGTCCCCGCCGACTCCGTGGGCGCGATCCTGCGCGAGCAGGACGTCATGCTGCACCTGAGTCTGTACGAGACGTTCGGGGTGGCGGTGCTGGAGGGCATCGCCTCCGGCCTGCCCGTCGTGGTCACGCGTTGCGGCGGCCCCGAGGAGACCCTGCGGGGCCTTGAGCACGGCGTCGTGGAGTTCGTCGACAAGGCAGCCACCGAGGACGAGGTCGTTGCTGCGTGGCGGACCCTGGCCCGCCGGCTCGGCGACCTGGACCTTGGGGGCGCGCGGTCCACCCTCGAGCGCCGGTTCGGCGTCGACGCGGTAGGAGCACGCCTGGTCGAGCTGTACGAGCACGGTGAGGACCGGGTCCGGCCGATGCGGGTGCTCTCGGTGGCGATGTTCGCCGGGCGGCAGTCCTCGGTCGTACGCGACCTGTCCTACGTCGCGGAGCACGAAGGCCAGGGCACGTTGCTCACCGTCCGGTCGTCCGCGTGGGAGGCGCTGGACCCACGGGTGCAGGTGCTCGAGCTCGAGAGCCTGGAGGACCAGTTGCTGCCGATGCGGCTGCAGCGCTTCGTGCTGCAGGGTCTGCCTGATGCCCCGTTACGTGCCCTCGGGGTGCTGGCTCGTCAGGCCGGCGCGCGCGGCCTCATCCCCGCGGCCAAGGCTCGACAGGTTCGCGACCGGCTCGACCGGTCGCGTCGGTCTGTCGAGCGGGCCGGCGGTTCGATGCACCGGCGGTTGCTGCGGCTGCCGCCGTACAAGTTCGCTCGACCGTACGTCCTGGGTCGTCTCGTCAGTCGCCGGCTGCTCCCGAGCCTCGCGCTGGAGGAGTTCGACCAGGTCGTCATCGCCGAGCCGGGTGCCTGGGCGACCGGTTACCGGCTGCGTAGTCTGCGGCCGGAGGTCGCGTTGCGCGACAACCTCGACCGCGACGCGGTCGACCGCTGGGTCACTTCTGAGCCATCCGATCGTTGAGCAGGGCGGCCGCCGAGCCGAGCCCGAGCACGAGCTCGGCTGATCGGTTGCGACGGCCGAGCCACCAGGTCGTACGCAGCGCCTCGATGTCCACGGCGACGATCATGTCGGCGTCGGTCGCGAGCTGGTCGACGTCCGGGCTGCGTCTGCTGGCCCGCCACAGCTGAGCGGACCGCTGATGCTGGCCCTGAGTCACGACGCCGTCCCACACGACCTTGCGCACCCGCTCGGGCAGCCGGTCGGCCACCGGCTTGAGGCGCCGGATCACCCCTGCCCGGATCTGGGCCGGGGTGCGGTTCCAGGGCGTGGGGGGGCCGCCTGCAATGGTGGCCGGAGCTTCGGTCCGCGCGGTCGGCTCCTTCCGTTCGCCGGTGTCGTCGTTGACGTCGGTCAGGATCGCCAGGTCGCCGTGGACGACCGACGCGGTGACGGCGTCCAGCAGGGTCTGCGTGGGGGCGGCCCAGGTGACGAGCGACAGCTCGACGGCGTCAGTCGCCAACCCCTGGAATGCGTCTAGGACGTCATGACTGCGCAGCCGGCCGCCGCTGACGACGAGGACGTTCATGCGCGAGCCCGCTGACCCGATGTGGCGGCCGAGACCAGCTCGCCCAGGGCGGCGATCCGCGGGTCCAGCTGATGGCGGCGGCTGAACTTCTCGGAGAAGGCCAGCGCAGCAGCACGCGTGTCCGCGCTCGCCGTGGTCACGGCTTCGGCTGCGTCTGCCAGCGCGTCGGCGATGGCCGTGGGGTTCAGGCTCTTGGCCGGGAACCACAGCGGGTAGCCGCGCAGCACGTCGCTCGCCGCGTTGCCGGGGTCGTGGACCGACACGATCGGCAGCCCGGTGGCGAGGTACTCGAAGACCTTTCCGGACGTGACGTAGCGACCAGTGCCGAGGATGAGCAGGAGCGCATCGAAACCCTGGTAGACGGCGTCGGTCTCGGTGCGCGCGACCGGGCCCAGGTAGCGCACCTCGTCGGTCTCCGCCTCCTTCAGTGCCGCCGCGAGAGCGTTGCCGGGGATGAGGTAGTAGTCGACGTAACCATGCAGGTGTGCCTGGGCGTGGGCCATCTGTGGCCGCCCGGCCCGGGCCAGCCGCCACCCGGTCACAAACTCGTCGAGCGGCAGTGCGCGTGTGATGGTGCCGAGATAGCCGAACGTGGCGGCGTCGGCAGCCGGCTGCATGTGAACCACCGCGCGAAGTTCGGGGTCGAACCCGTTGGCCACGACGTGCATGCGGTCGGCGGCCTCGGGGTACCGCTTGGCGTGCCACGCGCGGATCGGCTCGTTGACGAACCAGATCTCGTGGGCGGCCGTAACCAGACGGCGTTCCCAGCGCCCGGCACGGTCGGACGGTGGGTGCATCTCCGCGCCGGTGAAGACGTTGAGCGTCCAGGCGTCGCGGTAGTCCATGACGTACGGCACGCCGAACTTGCGGTGAAGGTAGTAGGCGGCCGTGAAGGCGACGTGCGGGTTGGCCGTGGCCAGGGTCAGGTCCACCGGGTGCTCCGCGTGGATCCGCGCCGCAGCGCGCTCGAGCTCGTGCCGCCACGTGGCGTACGACACCTCGGGGAACGCGAGGTTGTCGAGTCCAGTCTTGATCTTGCGCATCCGCACCGGCGCATAGACCCGGGCAAGTGAGTAGTTACGAATGTTCGTCTCTTTGGCCGTCCATCGGAACGGGATGCGCACCACGTTCACCGAGGGGTCAATGCGGTCCTCGAGGCTGGCGTCGATGCCGGTGTAGCGGACGAACACCTCGCGCTCGGCGGTGAGCACGGTGACGTCCCAGCCGTCGGTTGCGAAGCTGTTCGCCAGCGCGAGCGCGCGGTAGACGCCGCCGGCCCGGCACGGGGGGAACCCCCAAGCCACGAGCAGGAGATGGCGCCGCGAGGGCGTCTCGCTCATGGGTCTCCTGGGCTGGGTGCGAACGGACGGGGAGGAGCCGATTCTACCCGCGGTTCTGACCCGTCCGTCCGCCGAGCCGGGCGGCCAGCTCGGCGGCGACCCGGACGGCTGCGTGACCGTCGCCGTACGGCGCACCGCGCGGCCCGGACGGGACCGGTCGCAGGACGTCGTCCGCGAGCCCCTCGAGGCCCGGGCGCAGGACGTTCCACGAGTCGGCGAGGGTCTCGGGCCACTCGGTCTCGGTGCGCAAGGTGGTGCCGAGGACGCCGAGCAGGAAGGCCTCCTTCTGCAGGCCGCCGGAGTCGGTGACGACGCCCCGTGAGTGCAGGACCGCGCGCACCATCTCGGGATAGGGCAGGGGTGGGACCGCACTGATCGCTCCCTGGGTGAGCTCGATCCCGAACTCCGCAGCCCGTACGACCAGGCGGGGGTGGGCGAGCAGCAGGACCGGAAGGGGCAGCGCGGCCAGCGCGCTGATGACGGCGGCCAGGCGCTCGGGCTCGTCGGTGTTGTCGGCGCGGTGGATGGTCGAGACGAGGTAGCCGCCGGCCGCGAGCTGCGGCCCCGGAAGGTCCGGGAGGCTGTCCTTCACCTCGTCGCGGATCCGGAAGCAGATGTCGGTCATGACGTCGCCGACCAGCACCGCGCGCCCTGCCAGCCCCTCGCGCTCGAGGTGGTCCATCGCGACCTGCGTGGGGGCGAGCAGCAGGTCGGCCGCGTGGTCGGTCAGCACGCGGTTGTGCTCCTCGGGCATGCGTCGGTTGAACGACCGCAGCCCCGCCTCGAGGTGCGCCACAGGCAGGTGCTGCTTCACGGCCGACAGGGTGCCGGCGAGCGTCGAGTTGGTGTCGCCGTAGACCAGCACCCAGTCGGGGTCGTGCTCGGCGAGCACCGGGTCGAGCTGGGCCAGCATCGTGCCCGTCTGGGCGCCGTGGCTGCCGGATCCCACGCCCAGGTGGACGGTCGGCGCGGGGATGCCGAGATCGTCGAAGAACACGTCGGACATCCCCGGGTCATAGTGCTGTCCGGTGTGCACGATGACGTGCTCGTGCCCCTGTGCGGTGAGTGCCGCGGCGATGGGGGAGAGCTTCACGAACTGGGGCCGGGCACCGACCACGCTGAGCACCTTCATGGCCCCCAGCCTAAGGGTTCACGGTCGGGGGCCGGTGTGGTGGCCGGTATCCTTGTGGGGTGAAAATCGCCGTCGTCGCCCTGGGCAAGATCGGTCTTCCACTTGCCGTCCAGTTCGCCTCCAAGGGCCATCACGTGATCGGCGCCGACGTCGACCCTCGAGCGGTCGAGCTCGTCAACGCGGGCATCGAACCGTTCCCGGGCGAGGCCTTCCTCGCCGAGAAGCTCGCCGAGGTCGTGGCCGACGGTCGCCTCGTCGCTACCGCGGACACGACGGCCGCAGTCGCCCACAGCGAGGCCGTGGTGGTCGTCGTCCCCCTGTTCGTCGACGCCGAGTCGGTCCCCGACTTCGGCTGGATGGACGCGGCGACCAAGTCGATCGCCGCGGGTCTGCAACCGGGAACCCTCGTGTCGTACGAGACCACGTTGCCGGTCGGCACGACCCGCACCCGCTGGGTGCCGATGCTGGAGGCCGGCAGCGGACTGGTCGCCGGGCGCGACTTCCATGTCGTGTTCTCCCCGGAACGGGTCCTCACCGGGCGCGTGTTCGCTGACCTGCGCAAGTACCCCAAGCTCGTCGGCGGCATCGACGCCGCGAGTGCCGCCCATGCGGTCGACTTCTACGAGCAGGTCCTCGACTTCGACGAGCGGCCTGACCTCGCGCGCGCCAACGGCGTGTGGGACCTCGGCAGCGCCGAGGCGTCCGAGCTCGCCAAGCTCGCCGAGACGACGTACCGCGACGTCAACATCGGGCTCGCCAACCAGTTCGCGCGGTTCGCCGCCGACCACGGCATCGACGTCTATCAGGTGATCGAAGCCTCGAACTCCCAGCCGTACAGCCACATCCACTCGCCCGGCATCGCCGTCGGCGGCCACTGCATCCCGGTGTACCCGCGGCTCTACCTGTGGAACGACCCGAGCGCCACGGTGGTCCGAGCTGCCCGTGAGGCCAACGCCGCGATGCCGGAGTACACCGTCGGGCTCCTTGAGGGTGCCTTCGGATCGTCGCTCGCCGGGCAGCGCGTCGTGGTTCTCGGCGCGGCCTACCGGGGCGGCGTCAAGGAGACGGCGTTCTCCGGGGTGTTCCCCACGGTCGAGGCGCTTCGGGCCCGCGGGGCCGACGTCCTCGTCCACGACCCGCTGTACGACGACGACGAGCTGACCCGCTTCGGCTGGGCGCCATACCACCTCGGTGAGCCGGTGGCCGCGGCCGTCGTCCAGGCGGACCACGCCGAGTACCGCTCGCTGACGCCCGCCGACCTGCCTGGCATCCAGGTGCTCGTCGACGGCCGCCGGATCACCGACCCCGCGCTGTGGTCCGCAGTGACCCGCCGCGTCGTCGGCACCGCCGACTAGATCAGAGGTCGTCGGCACCGCCGACCAACGGCTCAGACGCAGCCGGTGGTGTCGGCCGTGATGGCCTTGGTCGACGAGCTCGGAGACGCCTGACCGGGGATCACGACCTGGAGCACGCCGGTGTAGTTGGTGCCTACCGTCAGCACGAGGGTGCTGCCGAGCTGGGTGTCGACGTTCGACGTCGCCCCGATCACCGATGCGGTCAACGTCCGTCCTGACTCGTCCCGGCTCGGGCCGTAGGTCACGGTTGTGGCGCCGGAGACTGCGGACGCTGTGTCGACGCTGGCGATGATGAAGCCCAGCGCCTCGAGCTGCGCGGCCACGGCCTTCGCCTTGCCCGGGGTGCCGCTCGCGTTGAGGACCCGCACCGAGATGGCCGAGGGCGGGGTCTTGAGCGCCGAGCCGGACGGCGTGGCCACCTTCGCGGGGGGTGGCGGGTAAGGGGTGTCGTTGGCGATGGCGTCGAACAGCGGCTGAGCCTTGGCCTCGTTGACAAGGACGTTCTCGCCGTCGCCTCGGTCCTTCCAGGGGATCGTCACGAAGGTGACCTGGCTGGGCTTGAGACCGGCCAGGCTCTGGGCGAGATCCTTGAGGGCGCCGAGGTTGCTCATGCCGGGATCGGCGGCGATGGCCTTCGTGCTGGTGTCGAGCAGCTTGTAGAGGCGCACCGGGTTCGTGATCAGCGAGCTGTCCTGGGCCTGCTTGACCATGGCCGCGAGGAAGGCGTGCTGCCGGTCCATCCGGCCGATGTCGCCCGTGGGGTCGCCGATGTTGTGCCGGACCCGGAGGAAGGCCAGCCCTTGGTCGCCCATGATCGTCTGCTGCCCGGCCTTGAGGTCCAGGTGGCTCTTCGGGTCGACCATGTCCTTCTTGAGGCAGAACTGCACGCCGCCGAGCGCGTTGATGATGTCCTTCACGCCGTTGAAGTCGACGACCATGAAGTGGTCGACCGGCAGCCCCGTGACCTGTTTGAACAGCTTGACGGTGCAGTTGGGGCCGCCGAAGGTGAACGCGAGGTTGAACTTCCCGTCCTGCGCGTTGTAGGTCGTCTTGCCGTTGGAGCAGGACGGCACGTGGACCCAGGTGTCCCGGGGGATGCTCATGACCAGCGCACGCTTGCGGTCGCCGGACAGGTGGACCAGCATCACGACGTCGGACTGCGCCGTGCTGTAGACCTTGGCCGAGCCGCCCTCGCCGCCCTGGCCGATCCTGGTGTCCGAGCCCATCACCAGGATGTTCATCGGCGGCAGCTCGCCCTCGGCCGTTGGCTTGGGCACGGATTCGGTCGACCGAAGCAGACCGGGGTCGGCCTGCACGGTCGTCAGGTTCGAGTCGAGGTGCCGCCAGAGGACGAGGAAGCCCGCTCCGGCGGCGACCAGGAGCAGACTGAACGTGATGCCCACGGCGATCAGAGCGCGGCGCCACCGACGTCGTGGCTCGGCGGTGGGCGCGGTGGTCATGGCTGCTCCGGTGCGGTCTTGCGGGCCAGGAGGCCGGCAGAGTGGCCCCGGACTCTCTCGGGACGCCGTCAGTCTAGGCGCAAGGCTGCGCGTAGGGCTCCCAGTAAGGGACGCACGGGAGGGCCGCTGGGTTCCCCAGCGGGTTTGAATTGGCGCCCGCAGGTCAAGACTGAACTCAATCCGCCCGAAGCACTAAGTGACAGCCCTCGTCGCCTGACTTCGCCCTCCCCTCTCCAGCGCCGGGAAGCCTCCTTCATGTCGATGCCGCTCGTGCCCGCCTCAGCCAAGCCGTCCGACCGCCCGTCAACCCGCCCATCGGACCGCCCCTCGGACCGATCACGGCGAAGTCGCCGGCCCGCCGTCCTCATGACGCTCGCCCTGGTCGTCCCGGTCACCCTCGCGCTTCCGGTCGTGTCCGCACCGGCGGCCTCCCCGCACCCGGTCAAGCCGATCGTCCAGCACCTCCACCTCGCCGGTATCGACGCGGCCGGCCTCGCCGCCGGCGCGGCCGCCGCCCCTGCGACCGAGAGCCGCAACGCCGTGGTCACCGCTGCTGTCGTCGTGCCCGGCCGGCTCGCCGTGCTCACCGGCGAGCTGTCCGCACGCCGGTTCCGGCTGCTGGGCGTGACGTGGAAGGGGACCGACCCGACCCGGGTCGACGTCCGTACCCGGACGAACGGCATCTGGTCGGGCTGGCAGACCCTCGATCCCACCGACGACACACCTGACGCTGGTTCGGCCGAGGGCCGGCAGGCACGACGTGGGGTCGAGCCGCTGATCCTGCCCGGGTCCGACGGCGCGCAGGTCCGGGTGGCCACCGCCACGGGTGACGCACCCGCCGCACTCAGCCTCGACCTGGTCGACCCCGGCACGTCGGCAGCGGACGGCTCGATGACGGCGACCCCGGCGCCTGCGTCGTCCGCCGCCGCGGCGGCAAGCGTCCCCGCGATCGTGACCAGGGCGCAGTGGGGTGCCGACGAGAGCCTGCGTGGTGCGCCCGAGTACAACGCGACGATCAAGGTCGGCTTCGTCCACCACAGCGCCTCGCCCAACAGCTACTGGCAGAAGTCCGGCTGGACCATGGCGGACGCGGCGCGCGACATCCGGTCGATCTACGCCTACTACACCGGGTCGATGGGCTACCGCGACATCCCGTACAACTTCTTCGTCGACCAGGCGGGGCGCATCTACGAGGGCCGGTACGGCGGCGTGGACAAGCCGGTGACCGGCGCGCACACGGGCGGCTTCAACACCGACACGTTCGCGGTCGCGGCGCTCGGCAACATGGACATCGCCTCCCCGACCGCCGCGATGACGGACAGCATCGCGCGGATCCTGGCGTACAAGCTGGACCTGACTCACCGCGACCCCCACGGCTCCGCCGTCCTCACGTCGGTCGGCGGCGGCACCTCGCGCTACGGCCCCGGGGTCAAGGTGGTCGTGCCCACGATCGCTGGGCACCGTGACGTCGGCGCGACCGCGTGCCCCGGGCGGTATCTGTACCCCGCCCTGCCCGCGATCCGCAACGCGGTTGTGCGGTACCAGGGGGCCGCCCTCTACAACCCCGTGGCGAGTACGTCCGCCGGGGTGGTGGGCTCGTCGGCGGTGACCCTCTCGGCGACCGTCCCTGGCATCCAGAGCTTCAAGCTGACGGTCCGTGCGCAGTGTCTGGGCGGCATGGTGGTGCGCACGATCGACGCCGGCTGGACCAGCTCTCATCTGTCCGGCGCGGTCACCTGGGACGGCAAGACCGACACGGGGGTCGCGGCGCCCGTGGGCCGGTACGACCTGCTGCTCGAGTCGGCGTCGGCCACCACCGGCACCGCCCGGCCGATCTCCTTCACGTACGACCTCGTCGCCAGCACGGGCGCAGGGCTGACCTGCCCTCAGGTCGGCCGGCTGGCGGGTGCCGACCGGTACTCCACCAGCGTTGCGATCGGTCGGGCGGCAGCACCCGCGTCGCGCACCGTCGTGCTCGCGTCCGGTGAGCCGTCGCACCTCGTCGACGGCCTCGTCGCGGCGCCGCTCGCCCGCTCGTTGCACGCGCCGCTGCTGCTCACGGCGGCGGCCTCGCTGCCGCCGTCCGTGCTCGCCGATCTCACCGCCCGGCACGTCACCACGGTCGACATCGTCGGTGGCGAGTCCGGCGTGAGCACGGCCGTCGAGACGACGCTCACCGGCCTCGGCGCGACCGTGCACCGGATCTCCGGTGCGGACCGGTACGCGACGTCGGTCGCCGTCGCGGCCGCGCTCGGCGCAACGGCCCCCGCCGTGGTCGTCGCGTCCGGTGAGGACGGGCACCTCGTCGACGCGCTCGCTGCCGCCGGTCCTGCTGCCAGCACGGGTCGCCCGATCCTGCTGGTCCGCGGCGCAGCAGTGCCGCCGTCGGTGGTCACGGCGCTCACCGACCTGCACGTCAGGTCCACCGTCGTCGTCGGTGGCGTCGGCGCTGTCTCGGCAGCAGTGTTCGACCAGCTCCCCGGTGCGACGCGGGCCGCCGGAGCCGACCGCTACAGCACCTCCATCGCCGTTGCCGACGCGTTCGTCGGAGTCGTCGCGCCGACGGCGATCGCCTTCGGCTCGGCCGCCGACAGTCACCTGGTCGACGCTCTCGCGGGCGGCGCGCTCGGTCGCCTCGAGCTGCTCGGTGGGATCAGCGGCCCGACGTCCGGGCAGGCAGCCTGGGTGCGCGCCCACGTCGTCACCTCGGCCTGGGTCCTCGGTGGCACCGCGGGAGTCAACGACACCGGACTCGTGACGCTCGCGGCGGCAGTCGGCTGATGCGTCGCGCCCTCCGCCGGTCGCTCCGGGCCGCCAGCGCCACGGTCGTCGCCGTCGTGTCGGTGACCTCCGGCGTCGTCGGCGGGATGTCGACCGCCGGGGCTGCGGTGCCAGCCACCTTCCAGCTGATCGGCAGCGGCTGGGGCCACGGCGTGGGCATGTCGCAGTACGGCGCGCTCGGGATGGCGATGCAGGGCTCGACCGCGACCCAGATCATCACGCACTACTACACCGGCACCACGGTCACGCCGGTCGCCGACGGGATGGACGTGCGCGTCAGCCTGCTGCACCAGGCCAGCAGCGTGACCCTGGGCTCGGCGGCGCTCGGCACCGGCGGCGGCGCCGTCGAGGTGACCGTGGCCGGCGGCGCTCCCGTGCGCGGGACGGCAACCGATCACTGGGGGATCACGGTCTCGGGCAGCAACGTTGCGGTGACCAGGGACGGTGCCGCCGTCGGCACGGGTGCGTCGGTCACCGTGCGGTGGGCCGGTACGCGCTACCCGGGCAACGCGGGAACAGCCGCCACAGCGCTGCTGGTCGGCGCGCAGACGTATCGCTATGGGTTCGTCGACGCCCGCGTGGTCGCCGGTGCGATCGAGCTTGTCAACACGGTCCGGCTGCACGACGAATACCTCCTCGGCGTCAGCGAGATGACCTCGACCTGGCTGCCTGCTGCCGTGCAGGCCCAGGTGATCGCGTCGCGTTCGTACGCCCTCGCCAAGTACGCCGCGGGGATCCGCAGCGCCTGCTCCTGCCAGCTCTACGACGACACGTACGACCAGGTGTTCGCCGGCTATGTCAAGGAGTCGGGGCCCGGTGGCGCGTCGTGGCGGGCAGCCGTGCTGGCCACGCTTGCGACCGCGACCACCGGGTTGACCGCCACCTATGCCGGCACTCCGATCACGGGGTACTTCTTCTCGTCCAGCGGGGGCCGCACCGAGAACTCCGAGGATGTCTGGGGCGGCTACCTCCCCTGGGCCCGCAGCGTCGACGACCACTGGAGCCTCGACCCGGCCGTCAACCCGAACCTCTCCCAGTGGACCCGAAGCCCCACCCAAGCCCAGCTGGCCTCGGCATTCGGACTGACCGACGTGGTCAAGATCGACCTCTCGGGGCGTTCGGCGGGCGGCGAGGTCAGGAGCGCGGTGGCGTGGTCCTCGGCGGGGGTGTCGGCGACCCTCGCCGGCACGACGTTCCGCAGCCGGCTCGGGCTGCTGTCGGGTTGGCTGCACCGTCCGCTGGCCAGGTTCAGCGGCGCCGACCGCTGGGGGACGGCGGTCGCGGCCGCGACCGCGGCCTACCCCTCGTCCGTCGGAGTCGTCGTCGTGTCCGGCGAGACCGCGCACCTCGTGGACGGCATGGTCGCCGCACCGCTCGCCATACGTAAGGCCGCGCCGATCCTGCTGGCCGCGGCTGCCGGGCTGCCGGGACCGACCGCGGCCGAGGTCATCCGGCGGCACGCCACCACGGCGTGGCTGATCGGTGGCACCGCCTCGCTCGGCCCGGAGGTCGAGACGCAGCTTCGCGCTCTCGGCGTGACGACCGTCTTCCGGCTGGCCGGCGCCGACCGCTACGAGACGGCTGCCGCCGTGGCCCGGGCCCTCGGTGTCGTCGCCGGGGGTTACGCGGCGATCGTGAACGGAGCAGACGTCGCCGGAGCCCTGGCCGTCGCCGGTCCCGCCGCCCGGACGGGCCGGCCGGTGCTGCTCGTCGCCGCGACCAGCGTCCCCCCGGCGACCAGCTCTGTTCTCACCTACCTCGGCATCTCGGCCGTGACGGTCGTCGGTGGCACCGGAGTCGTTTCCGACGCGGTCCTCGCGTCGCTGCCCCACCCGTACCGTGCTGCGGGGCCGGACCGTTATGCCACGGCGGCTGCTGTGGCTCGCGCGTTCGCGCCCGTGACCGGCACGTCGACCGTCGTGCTCGCGTCGGGACTCGACACCTCGCTCGTCGACGCGCTGTCGGCCGGAGCCCTCGGGCGCTGCGTGCTGCTGACCGCAGGCTGGCTGCCGGCCGCCACCGCCGACTGGCTGCAGCGCACTCCGGGGATCAGCCAGCTCGTCGTCGTCGGCGGGACCGGGGTCGTCCCCGAGGCCACCGCTACCGCCGGGGCCAACGCGTGAAGCCCTCCTGGCGCCGGGCCGTCGTCGGAGCGCTTGCCGCGGCCGTGTGCGCGTTCCTGCTGCCGCTCGGCGGGGTCGCCCAGGCCGCCGTACCCGCTCCGGCCGTCCCCGATCTCGGGGCCTCGATCGACCCGCTCCAGCCGTGGGACCCCACCGAGGGCACCGGGTGCAGCTCGACGATCACGCCGGGCATCCTCGCGATCCGCGACGTCATCTCGGCGACGTACGCGACGAACCGCGTGTTCGACATCCTGCGCACCTGCAGCACGGCCTACCACAGCGGGCACGAGGAAGGCCGGGCGATCGACTGGATGGTCGACTCGCGGGTTCCCGCCCAGGAGGCCCTGGCTCAGTCGTTCATCAGCTGGCTGCTGGCCACGGACAAGTACGGCAACCAGTTCGCCATGGCCAGACGCCTGGGCGTCATGTACCTCATCCACAACAACTGGGGCTGGCGCGCCTACGACGTCAACAACCACACGAACCCGAGCACCGACCCGCACATCGACCACATCCACATCTCGCTCGCCTGGCCGGGCGCGCGAGCCCAGACGTCCTACTACACCGGCGGCTACGGCTGCCTTCCCGGAACCCTCGGCTGCCCGGTCACCCGGCTCGCCGGCGCCGACCGGTACGCCACCGCGGTCGCGATCGCGCGGGCTGCGGTGCCCACGTCGTCGAGCGTGGTGATCGCGTCCGGCGAGCAGGCGCACCTGGTCGACGGCCTCGTCGGTGCACCGTTGGCGGCGGTCAAGCATGCGCCGCTCCTGTTGACGACCGCTATCTCCCTTCCGGCTGCGGTCGCGGCCGAGATCACGCGCCGCGGCGCCACCACCGCGTACGTCCTGGGTGGCGAAGGCGTGATCGGCTCGGCCGTGGTGGACCAGCTGACCGCACTGGGCGTCACCACCGTGACCCGGTTGTGGGGGGCGGACCGGTACGCCACCGCGGCCGCCATCGCCGACCAGGTGGGTTCGCCGAGCCGTACGGCGTTCGTCGCGTCCGGCTGGGACAGTGAGCTCTCCAACGCGCTGATGGCGGGCGGCCCCGCGGCGGCGCTGGGGGTTCCGGTGATCCTGACCCGCACCGACGTGATCTCGTCGTCTGCGGCCGACGAGATCGCCAAGCTCGGCGTCACCAGGACCTACACCGTCGGCGGTACGGGCACGATCGCCGCTGCGGTGTTTGCTGCGCTGCCGGCGGTGACCAAGGTCGAGGGGGTCGGCAGCTACGCCACGTCGGTGGCGCTCGCCACGGCGATGGCTGGGCTCGTGCCCACGGCGCACGTGGTGGTGGCGTCCGGTGCGACGGCGAACACCGTCGACGGGCTGCCGGGCGGAGTGCTGGGGCAGGTGCTGCTGCTCACGACGCCGACGTCGCTGAGCGACGTGGTGCGGACCTGGCTGCGGGCGCACCCCCTGGTGGTAGGGGTGACGGTTCTGGGCGGCCCGAGCGCGGTCACCGACTTCACCGCCCGCATGACGGCCCTGTCGGTCACCGCGACCCCCTGATCCGCAGGTCAGTACAGGCAGCCGTCAGATACAGCCCTTGATGTCCGCGGTGACGATCGACCGCGACGATCCCGACGGGTCGTTGCCAGGGACATTGACCCGGAGCAGCCCGGAGTAGTCGGAACCGAGCACGAGCTCGAGAGTGCTGCCGAGGGAGCCGTCCGCCCGGCTGGTGGCGCCTTTCACCGACGCGGTGAGGGTCCGACCGGACTGGTCGTGCCTCGGGTTGTAGCGCACGACGGTTGCTTTCGACGTCGCTCGGGCGGGGTCGACCCCGACGACCCTGGGCCACCCCGGGCCGCCCCACCCAAGGTGAACGCTTCGTTGAACTTCGCGTCTCTGGCCGAGTGGGTGGTACCGCCGAGAGTGCACTGCGGGATGTGGACCCAGGTGTCCCGAGGGATGCTGAGGACCAGGGCCCGCTGCCGGTCGGCTGACAGGTGGACGAGCATCACGACGTCGGACTGCGCGCTGCTGTAGATCTTGGCCGAATCGCCCTCGCCGCCCTGGCCCACGCGGGTGTCCGAGCCCATCACCAGGATGTTGACCGCCGGTCCCTGGTCGGCGGGGTGGGTCGGGCCGGGCGCCGAGGGTCCGGCGCTTGGGCGGAGCTGCTGGTCGGCGTCCACCGACCCTGCGGTGATGTTGGAGTCAAGGTGGCGGTACACCAGGTAGCCGCCGACGCCGGCGGCGCAGAGCAGCACGGCAACGATGACGCCGGCGATCACCCCGACGCGCTTCCACCGCGGCTGCTCGGGCGTTTCGTGAGGGTTCGGTCGGATCGGAGGCGGTCACCCGTTGTGGCCCACCGCCCGGGCTGTGACGCGTTCGGCGGCAGCGATCGCTTCGATTCGGTCAGGGCCAGCGTCCTTGACGAGCACCGCAGAACCGGCCCGGACGAGCGGGACGAGCGTCGTCGCCAGCACCTCGTCCACCGGGTCGAGCGCCTCGTCGACCAACAAGCGTCCCCCCTCGTCCAGCCCCCACGCAGTGGCGTGACCGACAGCCTGCCGGATGGCTTGCTCGTTGGTGCGGGATTCGGCTCGGTCGACGATCAAGGGAACGTCGGCGTCGAAGCCGGCCGGGCCGCGGAACTCGTCGGCATACCCGCCCACTTCGCGCCCGTAGTCGAGGACTCCAGCCGGCAGGCTGCCCGGCGCGAACGGCGCTCCGAGCGGGCGTAGCGACAAAGCGATCACGTCGGGCGCCGCGAGGGCGGTGTCGATCCCGGCCGGGCCGCAGACGGCCAGCGCGGCAGCGGCGGGGTCGCCGGAAAGGTCGACGGTCAGCCCGGCAGACCAGGCGGCCACTGCCCACAGGGGTGCCTGCCAGTGCCGTGGCAAGTCGAGCCGAAGCACGTCGCCGGGACCCAGGCCCAGCCCGTCGACGATGAGGTTGGCCGTCTTGGCGACCCAGTTGGTGAACGTCGCCACCGACAGCTCGATCCGCTCGCCGGTGATCTCGTCGTAGAACGTGACGAAGGGGCGGCTCCCGTCGGCGGCCAGGGCCGCGGCGAGCAGCTGCGACGGGGTTGGGTCCATGGTGGCCCCCAGGGTAGGCCGAACCCCGGTAGGTTGCCGCGGTGACCATGCCCCACGCACCGGCCGAGGCGGTGCTCCTCGTCGGCGGCAAGGGGACCCGGCTGCGCCCGCTCACGGTCCGCACGCCGAAGCCGATGCTGCCCGTGGCCGGAGTTCCGTTCGTGCTGCACCAGCTGGCCCGGTTGCGCGACGCCGGCATCACCCACGTCGTGCTGGCTACGTCGTACCGGCCGGAGGTCTTCGAGGGCTACCTCGGCGACGGCTCGGCATTCGGGCTCGAGCTGGAGTACGCGACCGAGGACGCACCGCTCGGCACCGCGGGGGCCATCCGCAACGTCGCCGACCGACTGCGCGGCGGCCCGGACGACGCCGTCGTGGTGCTGAACGGCGACATCCTCACGGGGCACGACCTCGCCGCCCAGATCGGTATGCACCTCGCCCGCCAGGCCGCCGTCACGCTGCACCTGACCCGGGTCGACGACGCCCGGGCGTTCGGCTGCGTCCCGACCGACGCCGACGGCCGGGTCACCGCGTTCCTGGAGAAGATGCCGGAGCCGATCAGCGACCAGATCAACGCAGGCTGCTACGTGTTCCGGCGGTCCGTCATCGAGGCGATCCCCGCGGGCCAGGTCGTCTCGGTCGAACGGCAGACCTTTCCCGGGCTGCTCGACGACGGCGCCCTGCTTCTCGGGTACGTCGACGCGACCTACTGGCTCGACCTCGGCAACCCGGCGGCCTTCGTCGTCGGGTCGCGCGACCTCGTTCTGGGCCGGGTCCGCTCGTCCGCGGTGCCCGGCCCGGTCGGCGACCGGCTGGTTCTCGTGGGCGCCCAGGTGCACCCGACCGCCACGGTCACCGGTGGATCGGTGGTCGGGGCCGGAGCCGTCGTCGGGGCGGCCGCCGTGGTGCACGGTTCGGTGCTCCAGGACGGTGCGGTCGTCGCCGCCGGGGCAGTCGTCCGCGACAGCGTCGTCGGTGCGGGAGCAGCGGTGGGGGAGCGCACCGTCGTGCAGTCGGCTGTCGTCGGCGACGGGGCTTCGGTCGGAGCCGACTGCGAGCTCCCGTCCGGGGTCAGGGTGTGGGTCGACGTGGTGTTGCCCGACCGGGCGATCCGGACCTCCGCGGACGTCACCGAGGGCTGATCCGCGGCACCCCCGCTGCCTCTGCCGGGGGCACCGATCTGGACGCAGCGCGGGGCGGTCAGGCGCCGCCCGGCTCGGGGGCGTCGGTGCTTGGGTGCGCGTTCATGAAGGCCTGCAGAGCGTCACCGCTGACCTGGCCGCAGAGCTGACGGACTCCTTGCTTCGCCGTCCAGTGGCCGAAGGCAATGTGCTTGCCGGCCGGGAAGGCTCCGTAGGTGGGATCCCACGCCGAGACGATCAGCTTCTCCTTGCCGGCGTCCAGGGGCAGCCGCTGCGACAGGTTGTTCAGAGCGGTGAGCTGGTCGCCGGTGATCGTGCTGTCGTACCAGACGACGGTGTAGCCGTGCTCGAGGTTGTGGACCAGCACCTCCATGACCGGCTTGTCGCGCTCGCTGTAGAACGTGCGGCCGAACGGTGCGGGCGTCGGGTAGTGCTCGCCGAAGGTCGGCGGGACGGTGGCGTAGGCGACCCGCGTCACCTTCGACGGGTCGACGTGCTGCCCGCTGCCGGTCGCGATCTGACTCTCCTCGGGGGAACACGACGCCGCGGCGGCAGCCACGCCGAACGAGCTGACGGCCTGGTTCTTCACCAGGCTCGCGTCGGACTTGCGGACCACGACCACGACGGCGACCACGAGCACGATCGAGAGCAAGGATGCGGTGCCGACGATCAGCAGCGTGCGGCGCCGGTCCGCCTGCTTCTCGGCGGCGCGGAGCTCGTCGACGCGCTGACGGCGGCTCTTGCCAGACGGGTCGGGGTGCTTCTCGGAGTTGCGGGCCATCGAAGCAGGATAGGCGACCGGGGTGCGCGCCCCGTGTCAGGCTGGGCGGGTGGTCGACGAACCGGTGCAGCGCGGGTGGGCGCCCGGGCGCCCGGTCGACCTGGCTGCGACCCTGGGTCCGCTGGGCCGAGGGGCGTTCGACCCGACCGTCCGCTTCGTCGGTCGTCGGTTCTGGCTCACGGCTCTGACGCCTGCCGGCCCCGGCTCGCTGTCGCTCACGGTCGACGACCCGGCGCGCCCGTCCGCCGTGGTGACCGCGCTGGCCTGGGGCGCCGGCTCGGGCTGGCTGCTCGACCAGGTGCCGGACCTGCTCGGGGCCGGCGACGTCGGCGCGGCCGAGTTCGACCCGGACCATCCGCTGGTGCGCGAGGTCTGGCGACGCAACCAGGGCTGGCGGGTCCCGTGCACCGGACTCGTGGCGCAGGCCGTGGTCCCGGTCGTTCTCGAGCAGAAGGTGACCGGACGCGAAGCCCGTGCGTCGTGGCGCCGGCTGGTGCTCACGTTCGGCAGCGCTGCCCCCGGACCCGTTCCGGACGGCATGGCAGTGGTGCCGTCCCCTTCCGGCTGGGTCGCGATCCCGTCCTGGGAGTGGCACCGGGCCGGCGTGGGTCCCGAGCGCTCGGCGGCGATCGTCCAGGCGATGCGTCGAGCGGACGCTTTGGAACGCACGCTCGGCCTGCCCGGTGCGGAGATCGACCGGAGGCTCTGCTCGTTGCCCGGTATCGGTCCGTGGACGTCGGCGGAGGTACGGCAGCGCGCCCACGGCGACGCCGACGCGGTCTCGGTGGGCGACTACCACCTCGCCGCCGCTGTGGTGCACGCCTTGACGGGGGAGCGTGGCGGTGACGACGCGGCGATGCTGGCGTTGCTGGCCCCGTACGCGGGCCACCGCTACCGCGTGGTCCGCATGACCGAGCTCGCCGGTGGGCTGGGCGCGCCGCTGGAGCGACGTGGTCCGCGCTACTCGCCGCTGGACCACCGGTCGCGTTAGCCCGGGCCGATCGCGTCCGGAGGCCGTGCCGTTTCGTTCGGCGGCCGGCTACGCGTCGAAGACGTCGACTCCGTGCTCCACCACCGGGAACGGGTCGTAGAACGGGTGGAGCAGCGCGCGCCAGCGGGCGTACTCCGGCGACGTCCGAAACCCTTCGGTGTGGTCGACGAGGGTGTCCCACCCGACCATCAACACGTAGCGGCCGGGCGTCTGGTCGATGCGTAGGAGCCGGAGCGACCGGAAGCCGCGCTGCACCGCGATCAGCGGCCGGGCCTGGGCGAAGGCGGACTCGAACGCACCCGTCCGGGACGGGTCGACCTGCAGCACCGCATGCTCGGTGATCATGCCCGCGCGCGCATCAGCGCACCACGACGAACGCGTCGGGGTCGCGCGAGGGCCGGTCGGACGCAGGCGCGGCGGGGTGCCCGACGGCAACGGTGCCCATCGGTTCCCAGTGCTCGGGCAGGTCGAGAGCGGCCCTGGCCACGTCCTTGCAGAACAACGTGGACGACACCCAGGCCGACCCGAGGCCCTCGACGGCCAGGGCGATCAGCAGGTTCTCCACGCCGGCGCCCATGGCGACGAGGAACATCTCGCGCTCCGCCTGCGTCCGGCGCGGGTCCGGGTAGGCGTGGGAGCCGTCCAGGACCAGGCACGGGACGACGAGGTACGGCGCCGCCCGCAGGACGTCACCACGCCGCAGCCGCCGCTCGATCGACTCTGCACCGAACCCGTCCGAGCGCAGGTCGTCGGCCCAGCGAGCAGCCATGCCGTCGAGCAGGCGGGTGCGGGCCGTCTGCGACTCGACCAGGACGAACCGCCATGGTGTCGTGTGGTGCGGGGCGGGTGCGGTCAGCGCGGCGGCGACCGCGCGGTCGACCAGCGGACGGTCGACCGCTTCGTCGGTGAACGCGCGAACGGTCCGCCGCGCCGGCACGACGTCGCGCGACCCGAACCGGAACAGGTCCTCGGCCGGTGGCCGCACCAGGGCCCGGGCCCCGGGCCCGTCGGTGGGGGTCACGAGGTGCCCGAGCCCGCGGACCACTGCCGCCGGAACGCCGGACAACTTGCCCTTGACGAGGTCCGCGGCCGCCGCGATCTCGTCGGCCACGGCGACCACGGTCTGCTGCAACGGGTTCCCGTGGCCGTCGACCCGGCCGCGGAAGTCGTCGAGCGGCGCGAGCCCGGCCAGCCCGATCGCTGCATCGGTGAGGCCCTGCCGCCAGGGGCGGCCGAGGGTGTCGCTCACGACGACCCCTACGTCAGCGCCGGCCCGCTCGCGGATCCCGGTGCGGATCAGCCGCGCGCTGGCATCGGGGTCGACGGGGAGCAGCAGGACGGTGCCGGCCCTGGTGTTGCTCGCGTCGACGCCGGCGGCGGCCAGGACGAGCCCGTGCCGGGTCTCGACGATGCGGGTGCCGTCGCGGCTGGCCACGACCCGCACGGTCTCCACGTCGATCGCAGCCTCGCGGTCGGTGGCTTCGACGACCCGGCCCTCGGCCTTGCTCACGACCTTGCTCGTGACCACGACGATGTCGCCGTCGCGCAGGTCCGGCATCGCCCCGACGAGCAGGCCGACGAGGTCGGCGCCCGGTTCGATCTCCGGAAGACCCTCGACCGGCCGGACAGAGAAGGACGGAGGGCCGCTCAACGGGTGGCCCGGAGCCCGGTCAGCCGTGCCGCGAGGTCGAGGGCCGCAGCGGCGATGGCCCGAGTCGCAGGCAGGTCGGACATCAGCAACGGCCGGGCGACGACCTCGACCCCGAGGAGCTCGATGCCGGCGTCGGCGTCGTCGACCAGCCAGCCGTCGACGAGGCCCTCGTACATCCTCCCGACGGCGATGGCGGAGGTCTGGATCCCCAGGGCGGTCAGGCAGGCGTCGGCCATGCCACGGACGGGGGCACCGCCGATGATCGGCGAGATCCCGACAACGGGCGCGTCGGCCGCCATCAGCGCGTCGCGGATCCCGGGTACGGCCAAGATCGTGCCGATCGAGACCACTGGGTTCGACGGCGGCAGCAGGATCACGTCGGCCGAGGCGATGGCCTCGAGCACACCCGGGCCCGGCCGCGCCTCGGGGGCGCCGATCGGCACGATCGACAGTGCGGGCATGGCGGCGTGCAACCGGATCCACCACTCCTGGAAGTGGATGGCCCGGCGCCCCTGTTCGTCCTCGATGACCACGTGGGTCTCGACGGGGTCGTTGGTCATGGGCAGCAGGGTCACTCCGGGGGACCAGCGCTCGCACAGCGCCTGGGTGACCTCGCTCAGCGGGTATCCCGCGTCGAGCATCTGGGTCCGGACGATGTGGGTCGCGATGTCCTTGTCGCCGAGCCCGAACCACTGCGGTTGCACGCCGTACGCCGCGAGCTCGCCCTTGACGGTGAAGGTCTCGTCGGAGCGGCCCCAGCCCTGCTCCTCGTGGATCCCGCCGCCGAGGGTGTACATGACGGTGTCGAGGTCGGGGCAGATCCGCAGGCCGAACAAGGTGACGTCGTCGGCCGTGTTCCCGATGACGGTGATCCGGCTGTCCGGATGCCGGGTCGCGAGCTCGGCCTTGAGTCCCCTCAGGAAACGGGCGCCGCCGATGCCCCCGGCCAGGGCTGTGATCCGCATGAGCGCATCCTCGCAGGTGGGCAGTCAGGCGCTGGTCGGGAGCCGCACCTCGAACGTGCAGCCGCCCTCGACGTTGCGGACCTCGACCTGCCCGGAGTGCGCCTCGACGATCCCGCGGACGATGGCCAGGCCGAGGCCGGCCCCAGCGTCCCGGCCGTCGCGCTCCGGGGTACGCGCCGGGCTGCCCCGCCATGCCACCTCGAACACGTGCGGCAGGTCGGCCTCGGGGATCCCGCCGCAGCTGTCGGTGACCGACAGCACGAGCTGGTCGCCGACACCCCGGGCCAGCACCTCGACGACGCCGTCCGAAGGCGTGTGCCGGATCGCGTTGACGACGAGATTGCCCAGGGCCCGGTGCAGCTCTCGCTCGTCGGCGTCCACGGCGAGCGGACCCTCGGCCCGTCCGGTCAGGTGAACTCCTCGCGAGCGGGCCAGCGGGTCGGCTCCGGCGAGGGCGTCCGAGACGACGTCGGCGAGCGAGATCCGGTCGAGCGAGAGCGCGAGCGCGCCCGACTGGATCCGGGACAGCTCGAACAGGTCGTCGACGAGCGCCGACAGCCGGTCGACCTGGATGCTCATCTGCCGGTGGTAGCGCTGGGGGTCGTCGGCCACGCCGTCCTCGAGTGCCTCGGCCATGGCCCGCAGCCCGGCCAGCGGGGTCCGCAGGTCGTGCGACACCCACGCGACCAGGTCGCGCCGGCTGGCCTCCACGAGTCGCTCGCGGTCGAGGGCCGCCGCGCGTTCGGCCGACTCGGTCTGCAGCAGGCGCACCTGCCGTCCCAGGACGAGCCCGACAACGAGCGAGACGACGCCGGCCGTGAAGCACACGATCAGCGCGACGCCGTAGTCGTGCTCGGACAGGAACATCGCTTTGGCCGACGCGACGACCGCTGCGGTGAAGGCGGCGACGGTGGTGGCAGTCGCGACGATCGCGGCTGCGCTGACCGAGCGCCGGGCGACCCAGCCGAACACCAGCAGCCCGACCAGGCCCACGGCGGCAGCGGACCCGCCGGCGACGGCGAAGATCTCCAGATCGGCCGTCACCCGGGGCCCTGGACCGCTGAGTCCCAGCGGTAGCCGACCCCCCACACCGTGGACAGCCGCAACGGGTTCGCCGGGTCGAGCTCGACCTTCTCGCGGACCCGTCGGACGTGCACGGTGACTGTGGACTGGTCGCCGAACTCCCAGCCCCACACCTGGCTCATCAGCTCGTCGCGGGTGAACGCCTGAGCCGGGTGGCGCAGCAGGAACGTCAGCAGGTCGAACTCGCGGGCCGTGAGCGTGAGCGGTTGCCCTCTGAGCCTGACCCGGTGCCCGGTGACGTCGACCTCGAGGTCCCCGTCGACGAGGACGTCGGGTTCGGACCCGGACGGACCGGACGCCGTGCGGCGGAGCACGGACTGGACCCGGAGCACGAGCTCGCGCGGGCTGAACGGCTTGGTGAGGTAGTCGTCGGCGCCGACTTCGAGCCCGAGGACCCGGTCGGACTCGTCGCCCCGCGCGGTGAGCATGACGACGGGGAGGTCGGGGTGGCGTTCGCGCAGCCGGCGGCACACCTCCAGCCCGTCGATGCCGGGGAGCATCAGGTCGAGCACGACGAGGTCAGGGGTCTGGGCCGCTGCTGCCGCGAGGGCGCTCGGTCCGTCCGCGGCGTGGGTGGCCGCCAGCCCGGCGTGCTCGAGGTAGCGCACGACGACCTCAGCGACCGTCGGGTCGTCGTCGACGACCAGCACGCGGGAGGCGTTCACGCGGGACGCTGGATTGCTCACTCGGCGAGCGTAGGGCCAACGGCCTGCCGGCACTCCGGTCCCGGCTGCCGGCAGGGGAGCGTTCACCGGACCGTAAGGCGCCACGGCGTATCCTGCGGCCCATGATCGATCCGGCACCGGCTGCGGCGCGCTGGCGTACCGCTCTTGAGTCCTGGGCGATCCCCGACGAGCTGGTCGAAGCCGCCGGACGCTCACCCTGGGGGCACGAGGTGTCCCGGTTCGCCGCGAAGGCGGACGCCGATCTCGCGGACCCGGAGGGCGCCTCGTACGAAGCCGCCGCCGCGGCGATCGCAGCAGCCGAGCTGTCCACCGGGCGCGCCGCGACGTTGCTCGACGTCGGTACGGGCGCCGGCGCGGCCAGTCTGCCCTTCCTGGACCGGGTCGCGGCACTCACCGCCGTCGACCCGAGCCCCACGATGCTCGCCGCTTTTGCCGAGCGAGCCCACACCCTCACCACGCACCGTGCCGTCCAACCTGAGGTGCGGACGGTCACGGGTCGCTGGCCGGACGTCGCCGAGCAGGCCGGGGTGCACGACGTCGTGGTCTGCCACCACGTCCTGTTCGACGTCGCCGACATCGTCCCGTTCGTGCAGGCCCTCACGGCGTCGGCCCGAGGTCGCGTGGTGGTCGAGGTGCCGCCCGAGCACCCGCTGGCATGGCTCAGCCCACTGTTCGAGCGGTTCCACGGGCTGAAGCGGCCGGACGGTCCTACCGTCGACGACCTCGTCGCGGTGCTCCACGAGCTGGGCATCGGTGCGCTGTCGGTCGAGCGCTGGAGCCGGCTCGAGCACGGCCAGCCCGAGGGCGACGAGCGGGTTGCCCTGGTGACCCGCCGGCTCGCGCTGCCGGTGGGACGCGAGCCCGACGTCGCGGCCGCCCTGGTGGGCCTCCCCGACGGACTGGGCCTGCGCCGGGTCGTCACCCTGTCCTGGGCCGGGGCAGCCCCGGCTTCCACCCGATCAACCACGACCTGACCCGAACCGTACGATCGGGCGATGGAGCCCTCAGCGAACGCCGTCCGCCGCTGCCTCGCGCGGGCCCGTGCGGGCAAGCCGCTCGACGTGGGCGAGGCAACGGTGCTGCTGGGCGCCCGCGGCTCCGACCTCGACGCGCTGTTCGTGCAGGCGGGCCGGGTGCGCGACGCAGGGCTCGTGGCCGCGGGCCGGCCCGGCGTCGTCACGTACAGCCCCAAGGTGTTCATCCCGCTGACCCGCCTGTGCCGCGACCGGTGCCACTACTGCACGTTCGTCACGGTGCCTGGTCGGCTGGCGGCCGCCGGACAGCAGCCGTTCCTCGGTCCGGACGAGGTGCTCGCGATCGCTCGGGCGGGTGCGGGGCTGGGCTGCACGGAGGCCCTGTTCACCCTCGGCGACCGGCCGGAGGACCGCTGGCCGGTGGCCCGCGAGTGGCTCACCGAACGCGGGTACTCCGACACCCTGGCGTACGTCCGGGCGATGGCCGTTCGCGTGCTCGAGGAGACCGGCCTGCTCCCGCACCTGAACCCGGGGGTGCTGTCGTGGACCGAGCTGGCTCGGCTCAAGCCGGTCGCGCCGTCGATGGGCATGATGCTGGAGACCACCGCGACCCGGCTATGGTCGGAGCCGTCCGGTCCGCACTTCGGCTCGCCCGACAAGGAGCCCGCAGTACGGCTGCGGGTGCTGGAGGACGCCGGCCGGCTGGCGGTCCCGTTCACCACGGGCCTCCTCGTCGGCATCGGCGAGACGGCCCAGGAACGCGCCGAGTCGTTGTTCGCGATCCGGGCCTCGGCCCGGCGGTACGGCCACATCCAGGAGGTCATCGTCCAGAACTTCCGGGCGAAGGACGACACCGCGATGCGGTCGGTGCCCGACCTCGACCGTGATGACTACCTCGCCACCGTCGCTGTGGCCCGGCTGGTGCTCGGCCCCTCGATGCGGATCCAGGCGCCACCGAACCTCTCGGCGGAGACCGATCTGGCAGCGCTGCTTCGCGCGGGGGTCGACGACTGGGGCGGGGTCTCGCCCCTGACGCCGGACCACGTGAACCCCGAACGTCCCTGGCCGGAGCTCGAGACCCTGGCCGCGCTGACGTCCGCGGCCGGGTTCGAGCTGGCGCCGCGGTTGACGGTGCACCCCGAGTACGTCCGCGCCGGCACACCGTGGATCGACCCGCGCGTCCTGCCGCACGTGTCGGCGCTGGCGTCCGAGCAGGGGCTGGCCCGTCCCGGTATCCGGCCGTCCGGGCGGCCGTGGCAGGAGCCGGACCCCGAGTGGGGCACCGAGTCCGCCGGCCGCACCCAGCTGCACGTCGAGGTCGACACCGCGGGCCGCACGAGCGACCGCCGAAGCGACTTCGACGCCGTCTACGGCGACTGGGCCGCGATCGCCGACCTGGCCAGCGCCGCCGATGAGGGGAATAGAAGCGCGGCCTATTCGCATCAGGGGACCCTTGTCGCGGGAGGGGTGGGGGCGGCTCGTGGGGATCTGGCCGAGGGGCTCCGGCTGGCCGCCGACGACCCGGCGGGGCTGCTCGAGGAGTCGAACACGTCCGCCGCGCTCGCCCTGTTCCATGCCGACGGACCGGCGCTCGCGGTGCTGACCCGACTGGCCGACGACGTCCGCCGCGACACCGTCGGCGACGACGTGACGTACGTCGTGAACCGGAACATCAACTTCACCAACGTCTGCTACGTCGGGTGCCGGTTCTGCGCCTTCGCCCAGCGCCGCACCGACACCGACGCTTATACGCTCTCCCTCGACGAGGTCGCCGAGCGGGCCGCCGAGGCGTGGCAGGTCGGTGCCACCGAGGTCTGCATGCAGGGGGGTATCGACCCGGACCTGCCCGGCACCGCCTACGTCGACCTCGCGCGGGCGGTCAAGGCCGGAGCACCGGGCCTGCACCTGCACGCGTACAGCCCCATGGAGGTCATGAACGGCGTGGCCCGCACCGGGCTGTCGGTGCGCGAGTTCCTGCAGTCGGTGCAGGAGGCCGGCGTCGACTCGATCCCAGGCACAGCAGCCGAGATCCTCGACGACGAGGTGCGCTGGGTGCTCACCAAAGGAAAGCTGCCGGCTGCGGCGTGGGTCGACGTGGTGACCACGGCGCACGAGCTGGGCCTGCGGTCGTCCAGCACGATGATGTACGGCCACGTCGACCACCCGGCGCACTGGCTGACCCACCTCCGGGTGCTGGCAAGGATCCAGGACGCGACGGGCGGCTTCACCGAGTTCGTCCCGCTGCCGTTCGTCCACCTGAACGCCCCCGTGTATCTCGCCGGGATCGCCCGCCCCGGTCCGACGATCCGCGAGAACGTCGTCGTCCACGCGATGGCCAGGCTGCTGCTGCACGGCCGGATCGACCACGTCCAGACGTCGTGGGTCAAGCTCGGCGAACGCGGTACCCAGCAGATGCTGCAGGGGGGCGCGGACGACCTCGGCGGCACGTTGATGGAGGAGACGATCAGCCGGATGGCCGGTTCGCTGCACGGGTCGCGGATGTCCGTCGACGAGCTCGAGGCGGTCGCGCGCGGCATCGCCCGAACCCCTCGGCAACGGACCACGACGTACGGCGCGCCGACGGATGAGCGCCTCGCAGCCGCGCGCGCCGTGGCGCTGCCCGACCGGGTCGAAAAACCAATAGCACCGTTTCGCTTGACGGGAGCGTAACGACGCGCATGTAATTCCACGCATGTCGTTCCGAGCGGCCGCGCTGGACTTGGCGTACGGGCCTCGGGACAAGGGTCGAAACAAGGGTCGAAACAAGGGTCGAGGAGGCGCACACATGAGCGTGGTCTACCCGCTGCATGGTGGCGAGGATGAGATGTCCTGGCAGGAGCGTGCGTTGTGCGCCCAGACGGATCCGGAGTCGTTCTTCCCTGAGAAGGGTGGCTCGACGCGGGAGGCCAAGCGGGTGTGCACGGGGTGCGACGTAAAGGGCGACTGCCTCGAGTACGCCCTCGCCAACGACGAGCGGTTCGGCATCTGGGGTGGGCTGTCCGAGCGGGAGCGGCGCCGCCTCAAGAAGGCCGCGGTCTGACCCTCGCCGGCCGCTCGCAGGCGACCTGACGGCGCTCGTCGGCCGGCCGCCCGCGAGACGTCCCGTAGGCTGGCACAGGCATGACGACCAACGACCAGCCCGCCGATACCCTCGCCCCCGAGGGGTTCGACGACTACCGCTTCGACGCGGAAGACGAGGGCCCCCCGCCCGGTCCGGACACCCGGATGTTCGAGCGGCATCGGGTGACGGCGGTTCTGGTCGCCCACAACGGGCAACGCTGGTTGCCCCGCTCGCTCGCTGCGATCGCCGCCCTGTCCCGCCCCCCTGAGCGCATCATCGCCGTCGACACCGGCTCCACCGACACCACGCCGGCCCTGCTGGGTGCGGCCCTGGGTTCCGCGGCGGTGCTCACCGAGTCGGCGCAGACCGGCTTCGGCTCCGCCGTTCGATGCGCGGTCGAGGCCCGCGAGGGCGCGCCGGGTCTGCCGTCCTCCGCTGCCGACGACGTCGAGTGGCTGTGGCTGTTGCACGACGACTGTGCCCCCGAGCCCGAGTCGCTGCGCCGGCTGCTGGCGGCGGTCGACGCAAGCCCCTCCGTCGGCATCGCGGGCCCCAAGGTCCGGGGTTGGTACGAGCCCGCCCTGCTGCTCGAGGTCGGCCTGACCGCAGGCGGCGGCGGCCGTCGCGAGACCGGGCTGGAGCGCCGCGAGATCGACCAGGGCCAGCATGACGGCCGGGCCGATGTGCTCGCCGTGGGGTCTGCCGGGCTGCTGATCCGGCGCGACGTGTGGGACCAGCTGGGCGGGTTCGACCCGCGGCTGGAGATGTTCCGCGACGACCTCGATCTGGGCTGGCGGGCCAACCTCGCCGGCCACCGGGTGTGCGTAGTCCCGGACGCCGTGGTCGAGCACGCGGAGGCTGCAGCGCACGGGCGCCGCGCAACCCAGGCCGCCGGGGGCCGCGCGCGCCGTGCCGATCGGCGGTCCGCGCTGCACGTCCTGCTCGCGAACGCACCGTGGTACGCCCTGCCCTGGCACTGGCTCCGGCTCGCGCTCGGTTCCCTGCTGCGCACCTTGGGGCTGCTGCTCGGCAAGGCTCCCCGCGAGGCGCTCGACGAGCTGGCCGCGATGTCGGTGCTGGTGAACCCGGTTGCGCTGGTCCGCGCGCGGCGTGACCGGCGCTCGCTGCGGACCGTGAGCCCGAGCTCGATCCGGCGCCTGCTGGCCCCACCGCTGTCCGGGGTGCGGCACGCGTTCGAGTGGGCCGGCGGTCTGGTCGCGGGTCGGATCGACCTCTCGGCGTCGGCCGGCAGCGCGCTGGAGTCCGGTCCGACCGGCGAGGACGCCGACTCGATGACGGCTGGTCCCAGCCGGTTCCGCTCGCTGGTCCGCCGACCGGGCTTCCTGCTCTTCGTCGGCCTGGCCCTGGGCTCGTTCGCGGCGTTCCGGTCGTTGCTCGTGGATCCCGGTCAGCTCGTCGGTGGCCTGCTGCTGCCGGCGCCTGACGGTGCGGCTGAGCTCTGGACGTCGTATGGCACCGGTTGGCACGACGTGGGGGTCGGTTCGGCGATCACGGCACCGGCCTACCTCGTGCCACTGGCTGCGCTCTCGACCCTCCTGCTCGGCAAGACCTGGCTCGCGGTGACCCTGATCCTCGGTCTCGCGGTGCCGCTCGCCGGGCTGTCCGCGTACCTCGTGCTGGGTCGCCTGCGGGTCGGCCGGGTTCAGCAGGTGCTGGCGGCGACGGCGTACGCCGTGCTCCCGGCGGTGACGGGTGCCGTCGGGTCCGGCCGGCTCGGCACCGTGGTCGCCGCGGTCCTCCTCCCGCTCGCGGGTCTGCTGGCCGCGAGCGCGGTCGGGTTGACCGACCGCTCGGGTTCGGTCCGCCGCGCGTGGGTCGCCGGTCTGCTGCTCGCCGTCGTCGTCGCCTTCGTCCCCGTGACCTGGCTCCTAGCCGCGCTCGCCGGCGTGCTCGGGACGCTGCTGCTGGCCCCCGCCTCGGTCGCCGCGTGGCTGCGTCTGGGCGCTGTGCTCGTCGTGCCGCCGGTCGTGCTCTTCCCCTGGACCGTACGCGCGGTACGGGCCCCAGCGACCGGCCTGCTCGAGGCAGGGGCGCCGACCGCCGGCCTAGGCGATCGGGCGCTGCCCGCCTGGCACCTCGCCGTGGCCAACCCCGGCGGACCGGGTGTCCCGCCTGCCTGGTTCACGCTGGGCCTTCTGCTCGCCGGGCTCGCCGCGCTGCTGAGCAGCCGGCGGAGGCGGGCGATCCTGGCTGCTTGGCTGGTCGTCCTCACCGGCTTGTCGTCCGGCCTCGTGCTCGCCCATCAGAGCGTCACCCCCGACTCGTTGGGTGCCCCCGTCGCCGTGTGGCCGGGAGTGTCGTCGCTGCTGGTCGGCGGCGGGCTGCTCGGGGCTGCGGCTGTGGCCGGCGCCGACCTGCAGGCCCGGCTGCGCGCCTACGGCTTCGGCTGGCGGCAACCGCTCGCCCTGCTGCTGGTCGGCCTCGTTGCGGCGGCCCCGATGCTGCTCGCCGCCGGCTTCATCTTCGGCGGGGTCAAGGGTCCGTTGCACCGCTCGGACGCCGACGTTGTCCCCGCTTACGTCTCCGCTGCCGGTTCGACCGCGGGCAAGCCCCGAGCGGTGATCGTCCGCCGAGATGCTCCCGAGCTGGCGACCTACACGGTGGTCCAGGGGGCGGGTCGGGTGTTGGGCGACGCCGAGGTCGAGCCGCCGCTGGACCGCACCCGTTCCCTGCAGACGGCCTTGGCGCTTCTGCTGGCAGGGCAGGCCGACAACGCCACGGTCGCGCAGGTGCGTTCATTCGGAGTCGGCTACCTCGTGCTGCTGGACCCCGACGTCGCGCAGCAGCAGACACTCGACGGGATCGGTGCCCTGCAGCGGGTCAGCAGCACCGACGGAACCACGGTCTGGCGGATCACCCCGCCCACGAGCCGGGTCCGGCTGACCCGCACCGCCCGCGCCGACATCCCTGTCCCGGCTGACCCCGACCGACGGACCACGTCCGTCGACGCCGTGATTCCCGGCACACCCGGTGGGTCGGTCGTTCTCGCCGAGTCGGCTGACCCGGGGTGGTCCGCGTCGGTCGACGGGCGGGCCCTGACGTCGACGACGAGCGACGGGTGGGCGCAGTCGTTCGTCGCTCCCGGCCTGCCCGGTCAGCTCAAGGTGGCGTACTCCAGCAACCGCAGCGTCCTGCTGTGGACGCAGGCGGCGCTGGTGTTCCTGGTCGTCCTGTTGGCGCTGCCGGGCCGGCGCCGCGGCGAGCCGGACGAGCCGGAGCCGGTCAACGAGCCCGAGCTTGCCGACGAGCCCGGGGCGAGCTCATGAACCGGCTCAGCCCGCGGTACGTGTTCGCGGTGGTCGTCTTGGTGGTCGTGGCCGCTGTCGCGTTCGGGTCGGTGTCCGCCGCGGCACCGTCGTCCGCGCCCGGTGCGACCGGCTCGGTCGTACCCGTGGAGGCGGCCACGCTGGTCTGCCCCGGCCTTAGCGCCGACGCCCTCGCCGTCCAGTCGACCTTGCTCTCCGCAGGGGCCGCGCCACCCGCGAGTAACCAGACTCCGTCGGGAACCGTGGCTGCGGCCAAGGTCGCCGACACGGTGCGGATCGACCTGCTCGGCTCTGCGCTTAGCCAGAAACCGTTGGCCATGACCACGAACGGTGGTCGGTACGTCCGCTACCTGCTGCCGACCGGACCGGCCCGCACCTACGTGGTGCGCGCCACCGGCACCCTGGCGCAAGGGCTGAGCGCGCAGTCCGTCAGCCGTTCGAAGACGGGACCGACGCGCTCGCTTGCCGCCGGCCAGTGCGCCGCACCGGGTGGCGAGTTCTGGTTCGTCGGCGGAGGAGCGACCGCGGGTCGTACGTCGACGGTGCTGCTCACCAACGTCGACTCCGCGCCCGCCACCGTCGACGTGACGATCTTCGGCGCCAAGGGCCCGATCAACGCGGAGGTCGGTCAGGGGGTGCTGGTTGCCCCTGGCAAGCAGGTCGTGGTGCCGGTCGACTCGCTGAGCCCGGGTGAGGTCGCCACCGCTGTTCACGTCGTCGCGCGTTCCGGCCGGTTCACCGCCTCCATGTTCGACGCGGCGGCGAAGGGGCTCACACCAGGTGGTGCCGACTGGGTCCCGCAGAGCGTCAGCCCGGCCACGACCGTCGTCGTACCCGCCATCACCGGCGACCCTGGTGCGGTCCGCCGGCTCTCGCTCGTGGTGCCCGGCCCGACCGACGGCGTCGTCCGCGTCGGCGTGGCCACGACGGACGGAGTGCTCGTTCCCACCGGGCTCGACGCGCTCGTGGTGCCGTCCGGCCAGCTGGTCACGATCGACCTCAAGGAGGTCGCGAACCGCGGTCCGTTCGGCCTGCTGATCACCTCGGACCAACCGGTGGTCGCCGGCGTCCGGGTCAGCCGCGGCGGGGGTGCGACCCTGCCCGACTTCGCCTACTCCACCGGCACCGCAGCGGTGGCGATGCCGCTCGTCCTCAGCCAGGTCGGCGCCAGCGCCATCACCAAGTCCACTCTGCTGATCACCTCCGGTAGCAGCGCCGAGGTGAACGTCCAGGTGACGGTCGCGCCCGGCCGGGGCCCGGCCTTCCCGGCGACCACCGTGACCGTGCCCGCTGGACGTACGGTCGCCGTGCGGCTCGGTCCTGGGTTCGCGTCGCCCGGGTCGCTGGTGGTCTCGCCCCTGCCTGGCAGCGGTCCGTTCTACGCGGGAGTGACCGTGAATCAGGACGGTCCGCGTGGTCCGCTCATGTCCACCTGGCTGTTCTTCGGTACGCCGACCGGGGTTCGACTGCCTTCGGTCCGACCTGATCCCGGGCTCGCCGCGACCGCGGCTCCCACGGGCTGACCGCGATGGCGTCGGCCGCTCCGTCCCCCCAAGCGGCCTTGTCGGCCGCTCCGTCCCCCCAAGCGGCCTTGTCGGCCGCTGAGGCCCTGGCGCTGCGGATGGCGAGCTTGCTGCTCCGCGACGCCGGCACGGCTCCTGCTCCCACCGGTGTCGCGGACGTCGTCACGTGGTTCGGTGCGATGCAGTCGCAGGACCTCGGAAGCGGGCTCTGGTCGCTCGGCGTCCGGCTCCCTGGCCGGACCCAGGCCGACATCGAGGCGGCCCTCGAACGCCGAGAGGCGCTTCGCACCTGGCCCATGCGCGGCACCGTCCACCTGGTGCCCGCGCGGGATGCGCGGTGGATGCTCGAGGTGACGGGGCAGCGCGCCTTCGACGGCGCGGCGGCGCGGCGCGCGTACCTCGGGCTCTCCGACGAGCACGCGAACGCGGCCGTCGACGCACTGGCGACCGCTCTCGCCGGCGGGGGACGCAAGACCCGCGCCGAGTGCGTCGCGGTCTTCGAGTCGTCCGGCGTCCCGAGCTCCGGGTCGCTCGGCTACCACCTGCTCTGGTACGCGAGCCAGCAGGGCGTGACGTGCATCGCGCCCAACGTGGGCAAGGAGCAGACCTTCGTGCTGCTCGACGAGTGGGTGCCCGATGCGCACCGACCGGGCCGGGACCAGGGGCTGGCGCTGCTGGCGCTGCGCTACTTCCGCAGCCATGGTCCGACCACCCGGCAGGACTTCGCCGGGTGGACCGGGCTGACGGCGGCGGACGCCAAGCGGGGCATCGCCGGCGCGGGGGAGCAGCTCGTCACCGTGGCGGTGGAAGGGCGCGAGATGATCATGGCCGCTGCGGCGCTGGACGCCGTTTCGGCGGCTGGCGGAGCCGCTGTCGCCGGGCTGGGCGACGACGAGATGTGGGTGCTGCCGGGGTTCGACGAGTACCTCCTCGGCTTCAAGGACCGGTCGATGATGCTCGACGCCGACCACAAGCAGGCGATCATTCCCGGCGGCAACGGGGTCTTCCGGCCGACGGTCGTCCGCGCGGGACGGGTGGTCGGCACCTGGCGTCGCGCGGTCGGGCGCACCAAGGTGACCGTCGACGTTCAACCCCTGGTCCGGCTCGCCCGCACCGACCGGGCTCGGGTCGAATCGGCGCTCCAGCCGTACGGCTTCTTCGTGGGCCGGCCGGTCGAGGTGCGCTGGCCGGTCGGCTAGAGCGGCTCGGCCGGTGGGTCGAGCAGCTCGGGCGAGACGGCGAGCAGCTCGGCGAGGAGGTCGACCACGACCTCGTGCACGAGGTCGGCACGTTCGAGCGGGTCCTTGGCCCGTACCTCGATGGGGCGCCGATACACCACCACGCGTCCGCCTTGCCCGGTCGGCGGCTCCTCGCACCGGCCCAGGCTCAGCGCGTCGGCGGGCGGCACCTCCTCGACGCCGAACTCGACCTCGGCCAGCCGGGCCGTGAGCAGGTCGTCCGAACCGGCGCCGACGTGCCGCTCCACCTGCTCGACGGCGTCCAGCACGAAGTCGTCGAACCGTTCCGGGCGGGTGCGGGCCAGCGGTACGGAGGTGGGCGCGAGCGCGCCACGCAGGCCTCGGCCGTGCCGATCGCGTCGACGCGGTCGCTGGGGGCTCGTCGGTGCCGAGGGCGACGACGGAGCTGCGGGCGGTAGGGGCACGGCTGAACTCTAAGCCGACACGGGGGACGCTCGGGAGGCAATCCGGGGCGGCGACGGGCGGCGCGGGTACCGTGCGGCTGTGAGCCTCCTTCGTCGCTGCTCGCGTACCGCGTGCGGCAAGCCCGCCGTGGCCACGCTGACCTACGTCTACGCCGAGTCGACGGCTGTCCTCGGCCCGCTGGCGATGTACGCCGAACCGCACTGCTACGACCTGTGCCAGGCCCACAGCGAGCGGCTGACGGCACCCCGCGGCTGGGAGGTCGTCCGGCTCGCGCCCGACCCCGACTCGTTGCTGCCGAATTCCGACGACCTCGAGGCGCTGGCGAACGCGGTCCGCGAGTCGGCCCGGCCGGCTCAGCGCGAGGCCGAGCTCGTCGCGAGCTCGCCCGAGCTCGGCCGGCGCGGCCACCTGCGCGTGCTGCGCCCCCTCGACGACTGACCCCCCACTGACGATCAGCACGGTGGGGGCGTCCGGTTTGGGGTGGAATCGCCGGATGCTCAAGGAGGAAGGGGGGTGCTGCCGATGCACGGGAGGTCCGCCCACCGTCACCCGTTCGGAGCAGCCCATGTCGCCCAAGACCGCCACCCAGCCGATCGGCACCGTCGCCACGCCGGCCAAGCCGACCAGGTCGCGTACGTCGCGGGCCGCCCGGGCCGCCCGGGTCGTCCCCCCGGTGGCCCTCGGCTCGCTCACCCAGGCCGGCGCCCGTTCGGGTACCAACTGCCGCACCTGCCACAGCGAACGGGTGACCACGCTGACCCTGGTGCTCACCGACGGCACGCCGGTGGAGTTCACGTCCTGTCACGCCTGCGAGAACCGCACCTGGTTCAGCACCGAGGGCGAGCTCGACCGGGCGACCGTGCTGGAGCGCACCCGCAAGATCCGCTAGCCGCCCGCCGGTAGGCTCCGGGGATGCGTGACCTGGGTCAGATCATCAAGGCGTACGACATCCGTGGCACCTATCCCGAGCAGCTCGACGAGGACCTGGCCCGCTCGGTCGGGGCCGCCTTCGTCCGGGTGCTCGGGGCCGCCGGACGGACGGTGGTCGTCGGGCACGACATGCGGCCCAGCAGCCCGTCCTTGGTGGCCGCCTTCACTGAGGGCGCCAGATCCCAGGGCGCCGACGTCGTCCTGATCGGGCTGGCCTCCACCGACGCCCTCTACTTCGCCTCCGGCCGGCTGGACGCCCCGGGCGCGATGTTCACCGCGAGCCACAACCCGGCGCAGTACAACGGGATCAAGCTCTGCCGCCCGGGCGCCGCGCCCGTCGGTCAGCAGACCGGACTGGCCGAGATCCGCGCCCTGATCGAGACCGGCATCCCGGCGTACGACGGCGCGGCCGGCACGGTGACCGAGCGCGACCTGCTGACCGAGTACGCCGAACACCTCAACCACCTGGTCGACCTGTCCGGCAGCCGGCACCTCACGGTGGCGGTCGACGCGGGCAACGGCATGGGCGGGCACACCACGCCGATCGTGCTGGCCGGCCTGCCGCTGACGGTGCTGCCGATGTTCTTCGAGCTCGACGGCACGTTCCCCAACCACGAGGCGAACCCGATCGACCCGGCCAACCTGGTCGACCTGCAGGCCGAGGTGCGCTCCAGCGGGGCCGACCTCGGGCTGGCCTTCGACGGTGACGCCGACCGCTGCTTCGTCGTCGACGAGCGCGGCGAGATCGTGTCGCCGTCCACCATCACCGCGCTGATCGCGGCCCGCGAGCTCGCCCGGGTCCCCGGCGCCACCGTGATCCACAACCTGATCACGTCGCGGTCGGTGTCCGAGGTGATCCTCGAGAACGGCGGAACCCCGGTACGCACCCGGGTCGGCCACTCGTTCATCAAGCAGGTCATGGCCGAGACGGGTGCCGTCTTCGGTGGCGAGCACTCCGGGCACTTCTACTTCGCCGACTTCTGGCGCGCCGACTCGGGGATGCTCGCCGCCCTGCACGTGCTGGCCGCGCTCGGGGAGTCGCCGGAGGGTACGTCCCTGTCCAGCCTGCTCGCGCCGTACGACCGCTACGTCGAGTCGGGCGAGATCAACTCGACGGTGCTCGACGCCGCCGACCGGACCCGGGCGGTCGAGCAGGCGTACGCCGGGCAGGACGGCATCACGCTGGACCACCTCGACGGGCTCACGGTCACCGCCGTGGACTGGTGGTTCAACCTGCGCCCGTCGAACACCGAGCCGCTGCTGCGGTTGAATGTGGAGGCGGTCGACGCCGAGCAGCTCGCGCTGGTCCGTGACCGCGTGCTGGCCCTCGTCCGGGGTACCAGCGACGATCTCGTCTCCGTAGGGGAGCCCGCGTGAACCTCGACCCCAAGCTGCTCGAAATCCTGGCCTGCCCCTGTGAGCACCACGCACCGGTCCATCCCGCGGCCGACGGCTCCGACGCCCTGGTGTGCGAGCGCTGCGCGACCTCGTTCCGCGTCCGCGACGACATCCCGGTGATGCTCCTCGACGAGGCGACGCCGGGCCCGGCCGGCATCGGCAACCTGCCCACCGGCTGACCCCGTGAGCCGTACTGTCGACGAGGCGCTGCTGGACGACCCCGCCGCCCTCGCGGAGGCTGACCGCATGGGCATCCTGCTGGCGCTCGCCGGGGCGGGCGCACAGGTGCGCGAAGCGGCCACCTTGGCCCGCGAGGCCGGAGCGGCCGGTGACGACGACGGGCGGCCGCGGGCGGTCGTCGTCGCGGCGCTCGGCGGTTCGGCGGTCGTCGGTGACCTGTTGGCGGCGCTGGCCGGTCCCGGCAGCCCGGTCCCCGTGTCGGCCGTGCACTCCTCGACCTTGCCGGGCTGGGTGAGTCCGCTCGACCTCGTGGTCGCGGTCTCGCTGTCCGGACGCGCAGCCGGGCCCCTCGCTGTCGCGGTGGAGGCCGCCCGCCGCGGCTGCCGCCTGCTGACGGTCGGCCGGGCCGGTTCACCGCTCGCCCAGGTCAGCATCGCCGCTCGCGGCATCCATGTGCCGGTGCCGGCCGGCCTGCGATCGTCGCGGTCCGGCCTGTGGGCGTTGTCGATCCCGGTGCTGGTAGCCGCCGACGCGCTCGGGCTGATCGCCTGCGGACCAGCCGTCGTCGAGGCCGTGGCTGACCGCCTCGACGAGGTCGCCGAGGCGGCCCGGCCGTCGTCGGAGGCCTTCGTCAACCCGGCCAAGGGCCTCGCGCTCGAGCTGGCCGGCACCGTGCCGCTGGTGCTCGGCGCCGGCGACCTGGCCGGGTTCGCGGCCAAGCGCGCTGCCTCACAGCTCGCCCGCAACGCGCGCCACCCGGCGGTCCCGGGCACGCTGCCCGACGCGGCCGCCGAGGTCGTGGCGACGTTCGACGGCCCGTTCGCCCGGTCGACCGACGAACTGTTCGCGGACCCGTTCGAGACCCAGCAGCCCACGACGCTGCGACTGCTCCTGCTCCACGACAGCATCGACGACGAGGAGTACGACACCGGCCGGGTCGCGCAGGTCGTCCACGACACCGCCGTCGACAGCGGGGTGCGGGTGAGCCGGCTGCGCGCCGAGCCGGGTCCCCCACTGGCCCGCGTGGCCAGCCTGGTGGGACTGACCGACTTCGCGTCGGTCTACCTCGCGCTCGGCCTGGGGCTGGACCCCGCTTCCTCCCCGCACGTCGCCGATCTCAAGGAGCGCATGCGGTGAGCACGTCCGGTGGGACCAGGGCGGTGGTCGCGGCGCTGTCGGCGAACCTCGGCATCGCCGTCGCGAAGTTCGTGGCGTTCGCCGTCACGGGCTCGTCGTCGATGGCGTCCGAGGCGGTGCACTCGCTCGCCGACTCGGGCAACCAGGTGCTGCTGCTCGTCGGGGCGAAGCGTGCCCGGCGCCCGGCCGACAGCGCCCACCCGTTCGGCTACGGCAGCGTCCGCTACATCTACGCGTTCGTCGTCTCGATCATCCTGTTCACCCTGGGCGGGGTCTTCGCGTTGTACGAGGGCTGGCACAAGGTGCACGAGGCGGGCGCGCTCACCAGTCCGGCCTGGGCGTTCGGGGTCCTGATCGTCTCGATCGGGCTCGAAGGTTTCTCGCTGCGTACGGCGGTCACCGAGTCGAACAAGGTGCGCTCTGGCGTGCCGTGGCTGCGCTTCGTCCGCGGGTCGAAGGCTCCCGAGCTGCCGGTGGTGCTGCTCGAGGACGTCGGCGCGCTGTTCGGGCTCCTCCTCGCGCTCATCGGCGTCGGGCTCGCGACCGCTACGGGTGACGGCCGCTGGGACGGGCTCGGGTCGATGGCGATCGGGGTGCTGCTCGTCGCCATCGCGATCTTCCTCGCGGTCGAGATGACGAGTCTGCTGATCGGCGAGGCGGCAGACCCGGCCCAGGTCGAGGCGATCATGGCGGCGCTCGCCGACTCCCCGGACGTCGACCGGGTGATCCACCTGAAGACTCTGCACCTCGGGCCGGAACAGCTGCTCGTGGCCGCCAAGATCGCGGTGCGGCACGACGACACGGCCGTCGCCGTCGCCCGGGCGATCGACGCCGCCGAGGTGCGGGTTCGGGCAGCGGTGCCGCAGGCGGTCACGATCTACCTCGAGCCCGACATCGACCGCCGGGCCGACCCTGCGAGGTCTGCGTGACCGAGGCGTCGACGACGGCGCTGACCCAGGCGCTGCCGCTCACCAACCAGGTCCGGGCGTACGCCTGGGGCTCGCACACCGTGCTGCCCGCGATGCTCGGCGAGCCGGTGCCCTCGGCCGAGCCCTGGGCCGAGATCTGGATGGGGGCGCACCCCGACGACCCGTCCGGGCTGCCCGACGGGCGCACCCTGGCCGACGTGGTGCCTGGGCTACCCTTCCTCGTCAAGCTGCTGGCGGCCGAGCAGCCGTTGTCGATCCAGGCCCATCCGGGACTCCAGCACGCCCGCACCGGTTTCGCCGACGAGGAGGCAGCCGGGGTCCCGCACGCCGCCCCGGAACGACGCTACAAGGACGCCAACCACAAGCCCGAGCTCATGGTGGCCCTCACGCACGTCGAGGCGCTGTGCGGCTTCCGCGAGCCGGCCGAGGCGCTCGAACTCCTGCGACTGCTGGGGATTCCGGCCCTGACCGCGATCGCGGACCCGCTCACCCAGGCCGCCTTCGAGCCGGCCTGGCGTGCTGTGTTCGCCGCCCTCGTCGACCGGTCGCGGCTGGGCCGACCCGGCTTGGTGCAGGACGTCGAGGCGCGGGCCCGCGAGCTGCTCGGCGTGGTCGAGCCCTTCGCCGAGCGGGCCTTCGGCTGGGTGGTCCGCCTCGCCGAGGCCTACCCCGGTGATCCGGGCGTGATCGCGCCGCTGTTCCTTCAGCTCGTGCGGCTCGAGCCGGGCGAGGCGGTCTTCCTCGCGGCCGGCTCGCTGCACGCCTACCTCAGCGGCGCCGGTGTCGAGGTCCAGGCGTCGAGCGACAACGTGCTTCGTGGCGCCCTCACCAGCAAGCATGTCGACGTCGACGAGCTGATGCGGGTCGTCGACTTCGGCGCCCGGCACGATCCGTTCGTGCGCCCTCACGTCGTGGGTCCTGGGGTCGGCGCGTACGACGTGCCGGTGGCCGACTTCACCGTCCACCGGGTCCGTCCACCGGCCGGCGGCGTCGTGGTCGAAGCCCCGGGCGACCGCATCGTGGTGTGTGTCGAGGGGTCGGTCGGGGTGTGCGGGGTGCGGCTGCTCCCGGGCCGTTCGGCGTTCGTCCCGGCCGCGGTCCGTGACCTCGCGGTGAGCGGATCCGGCACGTGCTTCATCGCCGCTCCTGGAGCGGCTCCCGGATCGGCTCCTGGACCGGGTTCCGGCGCGGCGCGTTGACCTCGGCCCCGATGAAGGCCTTAGTAGATGTCGGGGTGTCGTTCTGGGGACTGGGGGAAGACCATGATCAGGACACGTGCGCGGATTCTCGTCGTGCTCGCGCTGCTTGCTGCGCTGGCCGGGCTGTCATTGCCGGCCCAGGCGCTGCAACGGGCGCCGGCGACCCGTTCGGTGGCCGCCAACCCGGCGACAGCACGCGACGGCCGGATCGCGTTCGTGCGGGGCAACCAGATCTGGACCGTACGACCCGACGGCGACGGGCTGCGCCAGCTGACGAGGCTGGGCAACAACTCACGGCCGACGTGGTCGCCGGACGGGCAGCGGATCGCCTTCCTCAAGACCGTTGCGGGGGCGCGCGACCTGTGGGTGATGGGGGCGAACGGCGAGCACCCGCAGCAGGTCACCACCGACCACTTCGCGACCGGTGCTTCGTGGTCGCCCGACGGCAGCCGGCTGGTGCTCGGCTCTCCGTTGCGGGTCGTCAGCTCGCGGGCCCCGTTCGGCACCCCGCTCGAGCTGACCGCCGCCACGTTCGAGGGCGGCGACCTCGCGACGTACGACGTGACGGGAACGTCAGCTCCCGCGTGGTCGCCCGACGGCCGCTGGATCGCTTTCGTGTCGCCGTCGTACCCGGACAGCCCCGACCTGTACCTGCTCGTGCTCGACCGCACCACGTCGATCGTCTACGAGTGGGACCTGATCAACGGCGCCTGCTGCGGGTTCGGCACGTTCGCCGAACCGGCGTGGTCGCCCGACTCGGCGAAGCTGGCGTACACCGTCTCCCGCGCTCCGTTCCGGCCGCACTCCGCGCCGAGCGTGGCGATCACTTCGTTCCCGAGTCGTGATGCGACCCCCTTTACGACGACCCCCCATGATCGGCAGGCTGTGTTCGCACCGTCCGGTCTGCGCGTCGCGCTGGTCAACGACCAAGGCGGTGTAGCCCGGATCTACCTCGCGGCCGGGGACGGGACCGCGCGGCGCTTCTTGGTGTATGGCGCCCAACCGAGCTGGCAGCCGCGCCCGCGGCGCTGACTCGGCCCCGTTGTCCGTGCTCGCAGCAAGGAGTCCTTCGATGAGGGTCAAGCAGCATCCGGTGTTCTTGCTCACCGCAGCGGCGCTGGTGGCGGGCACGTGCATGCTCGCCGCCCCGGCCGACGCCCACGGTCCCCAGCGTGCGTCCGAAGCCGACCTCGCGACGACGGCCGCCGACTACACCCCTGACGCGATGTTCGCCGTCGAGGCCCAGGTGCTCGGCACGGCCCACGCCCGCGAGCACCTCGCGCAGCGCAACCTGACCAAGCGGCTGGCGGCGCAGGGCAAGCTCGGGTTGCTCGTCGCGACGCCGACGGTGACGGGCGCGGCCGACTCGGTCGGGGCGTGGTCTGCGCCCTTCGTGCCCCCCGCCAGCAGCGTCGACGCCATCGGGGTCCACGCGATCTTGTTACACACCGGCAAGGTGCTCCTGTTCGGCGGCTACTTCGACGCCGGCGACAACACGCTCGCGACCGACGCCTTCCTCTTCGACCCGGCGGACGGTTCCGCGAAGGAGGTCGACCCGCCGCACAACACCTTCTGCGCCGGACAGGTGCTGCTGCAGGACGGCACTCTGCTCGTCGTGGGCGGGCGGCTGGCGAACACCCACCCGACGCCGGGCACCCCGTACGTCCTGCGCTTCGACCCGGTCAGCGAGACCTGGCTGCCCGAGCCGGACACCGCGTTGGGCCGCTACTACCCCACGACGACCGAGCTGCCGGACGGACGGGTGCTGGTGACCACCGGGAACATGACGACGGGCCGGCTGAACCGCACCGTCGAGGTGTTCACGCCCGGCACGGGCGGGGCGATGGGCTCGTTCACCACGGTCGGCACCAATGTCGTCCTCGACCTGTACCCCAAGCAGTACGTCATGCCGGACGGCAAGGTCTTCGTCGTCCAGCACAAGCTGGTGAGCCTGCTCGACCCGGCGAGCTGGACCTGGACCAAGCTCGCCCAGCTCACCGTGCCGCGCAAGACGAACCCGGGCTCGGCCCAGCTGCCGGCCGCCCCGGGACTCGGCCAGAACAAGATCTTCATGGCCGGTGGTGCGAGCACCCAGCGTGGCGAGACCACCGACACGACCGAGCTGTTCGACGAGAGCGACCCGCTCGCCGGCTGGAAGCCGATGGCGTCGATGCCGAACCCGCGGACCCACATGAACGTGGTGTACCTGCCCGACGGGACCCTGCTCGGGGTCGGCGGCAACTCCTTCGACCGGTTCGGCACGCCGCAGACGTCGGCACTTCTCTACGACCCCGCGGCGAACACCTGGACGACGCTGGCCTCCCAGGCGCTGCGCCGGGCCTACCACTCGACGGCGCTCCTGCTGCCGGACGGCCGGGTGCTGTCCGCAGGCGACACCGGCCCCGGTGGCGGCGGGACGCGGCTGGAGATCTTCTCGCCGCCTTACCTGTTCAAGGGCCCCCGGCCGGTGGTGACGGCGACGTCGGCGACGCAGCTCGACTTCGGCGCCGGGCTGTCGATCACGACCGACCCGGCGGCCGGTCCGGCTCCGGCCCGCGTCGTGCTGATCCACCCGTCGGCCGTCACGCACGCCAACGACATGAGCGGCCGGTTCGTGGACCTGGTGGTCACGTCCGCCGGACCCGCGTCCATCCACGCGGTGATGCCGGCGAACGCAAACCTCGCGCAGCCGGGCTACTACATGGCGTTCGTGCTCGATGCGAACAACGTGCCGTCGGTGGCCACCTGGGTGCACCTCGGTCCGATGACGTACGGAGGCTGAGCCCGATGCGACGACAGGTTGCCCGGACGATGGCCGCACTGAGCGCGGTCGCCGTGGCGGGCGTGCTCGTCGGGGCTCCGGCCGCCTCGGCCCGGCCGGTGCCCGGGCAGTCGAACTGGCTGACCCTCACGACGGGCACGATCACCGTCGCCGGCGACGGCACGCGCAGCAGCACGTTGGCGCTGTCGCTGCCTGCCGTCGTCGCCAAGCCGCTGGACCGGCTCGGCTGGAAGGACCGTGACGGCATCAACGAGCCGCACCTGTGGGTGTTCACCACCGATGCGACCAAGGTGCTCGGTCGCACCATCGACGACGGTCAGCCGTGCGCGCTGTGCGACACGGCGGTGGCCGAGATGGTGGCGGCGCTGGTCGCGAACCCGGCGGTCACCCGGGTCGAGCACGGCCAGCTGGGCGGTCTCGACGCCGAGGGCGATGCCTACCTGCTGCGGCTCGGCGACGACGTCTGGGTCCGCGTCCGGGCCGCCTCAGGCACCGTCTGGTACTACCTCGACGCATACCACCCTTGGTTGCACGGCCAGGTGACGGTCGCGTGAGCGCGCCAGGCTGGTGACTGTGGACGAGACAGGTGTGATGCAGGCAGCGGTGCGGCTGGGGACCGTCGACGACCTTGCGGCCATCGCGGCGATCGACGAGCAGGCGCTGGCCGGGTCCGAGCGCTGGGAACTGCTGACGGGCGTGCTCGACGGTTCCTGCGGGTCGTGCCTGGTTGCCGTCGTCCCGGATGCTGACGGTTGGCAGGTCGTGGGTTACGTCGCCCTCGTGGCCCACCAGTTCTTCGGGCGCGACTTCGTCGAGCTGCTCGTCGTCGGTGAGGAGTCTCGCCGCAACGGCGTGGGGCGAGCGCTCCTCGCGGCCGCAGTCCGCCGGGCCGAGACCTCGACGGTCTTCACCTCCACGAACGAGTCCAACGGCGCGATGTGCGCGCTGCTCGCGAGCGAGGCATGGCTGGTCAGCGGGACCCTGACCGGACTCGACGCAGGCGACCCGGAGATCGTCTACTACCGCGTTACCTGACCGTGGCTGCCGGCCGCATGTCGAACGATGCCCGAGACAAGTAGTTCGGTGCCGAGAGATGATGACCGACGGGCCGGAAGCAGCCGCTGGGCCTTCCACTGGTCGAAGTCGAGCGCTCGGGTGGGCGCCATGACCCGCCCGGTGAGGACTCCCAGCCTTGCCATGTCGGCGGTGACCCGCGGATCGGCTAGGGCGCGGAGGGCGAACGCGAGCGCAGCGGGCGACACGTCGTAGCGCTGCTCGAGCGTCGAGGCCAGCGCCGCGGCTGCCAGGTCGTCGGGCTCGTACCGGCGGTGCTGGCCCGGCTCGCCCGCGCTCGGAAGCAGCCCGAGCGACTCGCGGTACCTCAGCATCCGTGGGGTGGTACCCAGCTCGTGCGCTGCCGCCGAGATCCGCATGGGACTGAAGTTAACATGGTCGTGTCAGGAATGGCGGAATCCGGCGAACGTCCGCTTAGGATCTTCCCCATGACTCAGACCCCCGCCTTCGCCTACTCAATCGCCGACGACACTCTGGCCGCCCAGGGCAAGGCCCGGATCGAGTGGGCCGAGCGCTCGATGCCGGTGCTGCGCCAGATCCGCGAGCGGTTCGCCAAGGAGCGCCCGTTCGAGGGCGTCCGCATCGCCGCGTGCATGCACGTGACCACCGAGACCGCAAACCTCATGCGCGCCCTGCAGGCCGGGGGCGCCGAGCTCGCCCTGTGCGCCTCGAACCCGCTGTCGACCCAGGACGACACGGCCGCTGCGCTCGTCCACGAGTACGGCATCTCGGTGTTCGCTCACCACAACACCGACACCGAGGGCTACTACAAGGACATCAACGCCGCGCTCGACATCGCGCCCCACCAGGTGTTCGACGACGGCTGCGACCTCGTCAACACCCTGCACACCACGCGCACCGAGCTGCTCGACGGCGTCAAGGGCGGCTGCGAGGAGACGACCACCGGTGTCATCCGGCTCAAGGCGATGACCGCTGACAAGGCGCTTCTCTTCCCGATGGTCGCGGTCAACGACACCGACACCAAGCACATGTTCGACAACCGCTACGGCACCGGGCAGTCGACCCTCGACGCGATCTTCCGTGCCACCAACACCCTGCTCGCCGGCAAGACCGTCGTCGTCGCGGGCTACGGCTACTGCGGCAAGGGCGTGGCCGAGCGGTCCAAGGGCATGGGCGCCAACGTCGTCGTCACCGAGATCGACCCGACCAAGGCGCTCGACGCGACCATGCAGGGCTACAAGGTGCTGCCGATGACGGAGGCCGCCAAGATCGGCGACGTCTTCGTCACCGTCACCGGAAACCGTGACGTCCTGCGGGCCGAGCACTTCGAGGCGATGAAGGACGGCGCGATCTTCGCCAACTCCGGGCACTTTGACATCGAGATCGACGTCAAGTGGCTCGAGACGAACGCCACGACCGTCAACCGCAAGATCCGGCACCAGACCGACGAGTACGTCTTCGCCGACGGCCGCCGGCTGATCCTGCTCGCCGAGGGTCGCCTCGTGAACCTCGGTGCCGCCGAAGGCCACCCGGCCGCGGTCATGGACCTGACGGTCGCCGACCAGGCGCTCACGGCCGAGTGGCTCGTGGCCAACGCCGGCGAGCTCGCCCCCGGCGTCTACGACGTCCCGGTCGACATCGACAAGGAGGTCGCCCGGCTCAAGCTTGCGGCCATGGGCGTGGACATCGACACTCTGACGCCGGCACAGGAGGACTACCTCTCGTCGTGGGAGCACGGTTCGTGACCTCGATCGGCGTCCTCGGCACCGGCGTCGTCGGCCAGACCGTGGCCGCGCGGCTGATCGAGGTCGGCCACGACGTCCGGGTCGGCTCCCGTACGGCCGGCGGCGAGGCCCCGGGTGGCGGCACGGTCACGTTCGCCGAGGCGGCTGCTCGCGGCGACGTGGTCGTGAACGCCACAGCGGGCTTGGTGAGCCTCGAGGCCCTCGCGGCCGCGGGGTCGGAGAACCTCGACGGCAAGGTGCTCGTCGACCTCGCGAACCCGCTCGACTTCTCGGCCGGGTTCCCGCCCACGGTGCTGGCTGACAGCCACGGCTGCCTCGCCGAGCGGATCCAGGCGGCCTTCCCGAACGCGCGGGTGGTCAAGGCGCTGAACACGATGAACGCCGATCTCATGGTCCGGCCGCGTCAGCTGGCAGGGGCCCACTCGACGTTCGTGGCCGGCAACGACGCCGACGCGAAGGTGACCGTGCGGTCGCTGCTGCTCGGCTTCGGCTGGGCCGACGACGAGATCATCGACCTCGGTGATCTTTCGGCTGCGCGGGGGCTCGAGCTGTACCTCCCCCTGTGGTTGCGGATCATGGGTGCGGTGGGCGGCCCGACCTTCAACGTCCGGGTCGTCCTCGGGGCGCCCGGTGTCGCTGCCGACTCCTGACGTCGAAGCAGCGCCGGCTCCGCGTTGGGGCTTCGGCGACGTCGCGATCACGTTGGTGGGCACCATCTTTCTCGGTGTCGTCGTCGCCGTCGCGACCCAACCGCTGCGCGACCGCGGCGGCTACGCCTACGGCTGGTCGATCGTCGCCCTGCTCCTGTTGCCCTGGTTGGCCCTCGGCGGCTGGCCGCTCTACGTCTCGCGCACCAAGGGCCGCGGTCCGCGGCTCGACTTCGGGCTGGCCCTGACCTGGCGTGACTTCGGCGTGGGGGTCCTCGGCGGGTTCGTCGCACTCGTGCTCGCCACGTTCGTCGCCACGATCACCGAGCGCGTGATCGGGCACGGGTTCGACTCTGCGGTCGGTGACCTGGCCCTCAGCATGAAGAAAGGGTCCGCGCCACTGGTCGCGCTCGCGCTGTGCACGGCGTTCGGTGCACCGGTGGTCGAGGAGCTGGCTTTCCGGGGCCTGGTCTACGGGTCGTTCCGCCGGCTCGGCGCCTCGGTGGCGGTGAGCGTCGTGTCGACGGCGGCGGTGTTCGCGGTGTTCCACCTGGAAGGGGTGCGGCTACCGCTGCTGTTCACGATCGGGCTGGTCCTGGGAACCGTACGAGCGGTTACGGGCAGCACCGCGGCGAGCATGGTCTCGCACATGGTGGTGAACATCCCCGGGGCGATCGGGATCCTGCTGCTCGTGCAGTAGACGAGGCAGCCGCTCAGGACGGGAGGGTGAAACCCGGAGCCGGCTCGGCGATCGGCGCGGTCGCGTACGGCGGCAGTGGCGCCGCGAACGGCGCCGGCTGGAGGTGGGCGGCGGCCGGCGGGGCGAGGTAGCGCCCGGCGTCGCGGCGGCGGCGCTCCGCCAGCACAGCGGCCAGGTACGCCTGCGGGTGCAGGCCGTTCGGGGGCGCGGGCGAGACGAACCGGCTGACGTCCTGGGCGATCCGCAGCCCCATCGGGTCTCGGACCCCGGCCTGCAGCGAGCTCGCGCGGGCGATGAACTGGCGCGCGGTGAGGGCGAGGTCGTCCGGCAGCCGCGACAGGTCGAGGCCGGCGGCCCAGGCAGCCAGCTGGGGCGGCATCGCCACCATGGGTGCCGCCTGGCGGGGCATCCGCACCCGAACGACGACGGTGCCGGCGAGGTAGTCACCCACGCGCTTGCCGTGGGCCGACAGGGCGCTCACGACCACGGCGATCGGGAAGAGTATCCAGACCTCGAAGATGCCCATGAGGCCGCGGACGAGTGCGTGCCGGAACCGGATCGGCCCTCCGTCGTCGCGGACGACCTGGAGTCCCATGGCCATCTTGCCCAGCGTCCGCCCGCGGCTCAGGGTCTCGAAGATCACCGGGTAGCCGACGAAGGTCAGCACGACGAGCAGGAGCCCGATCCCGATGGCGGCCGCGTCGTCAAGGTTGGTGCCGGAGCCCACCGCGCCGAGCAGGACGGTGGCCAGCAGCAACAGGACGTACTGCAGGGCGATGTCGATGATTCGGGCGAGGGCCCGCGACGGCAGTTTGGCCTCGCGCAGCTCCAGCACGACCGCTTCGCCGGTGACGACATCGCCACCCAGCCGGGCCGGGGCGGCCCCGAAATCGCTCATGCCTGATGCTCTCAGATGCGTCGGCCGCAGGAGGTGCGGCGGCTAGTCTGCGAGCGATGGACATCGACGCCTTCGTGGCCGCGCACCGCCTCGAGTGGGACCGGCTCGACGTGCTGAGCCGTCGATCGGGTCGCCTCACCGGGCCGGAGGTCGACGAGCTGGTCGACCTCTACCAGCGCGCGGCGACCCATCTGTCCACCGTCCGGTCCGCCGCCCCGGATCCCGCCCTGGTGGCGCGGCTGTCGTCGACCGTGGCGCGCGGCCGCGGCGCCGTGGCCGGTACTTCGTCGCCCGCGTGGCGCGAGCTGGCCAGGTTCTTCCTCGTCAGCTTCCCCGCCGCCGTCTACCGAGCCCGTTGGTGGTGGATCGGAGCGGCGGTCGGGTCGGTCGTCGTCGGGGTGGCGCTCGGCTGGTGGGTCGCCGTGAACCCAGAAGTGCAGGCGTCGATCGCAGCGCCGGACGAGATCCGACAGCTCGTGAACAACGACTTCCAGGCCTACTACTCGTCGCACGCGGCCGGAGCGTTCGCCCTGCAAGTGTGGACCAACAACGCATGGCTGTCGGCGTTGGCGGTCATCTCCGGCGGTCTGCTCGGGCTCCCCGTGCCGTACCTGCTGTTCCAGAACGCTGCGAATGTCGGGATCTCGGCCGGCCTCATGGCTGCGAACGGCAAGCTGGGGCTGTTCTTCGGGCTGATCCTGCCGCACGGGCTGCTCGAGCTCACGGCGGTGTTCGTCGCGTCCGGTGTCGGTCTGCGGCTGGGCTGGACCATCGTGGCGCCGGGCGACCGACCCCGGGCCGATGCCGTCGCCGCCGAAGGAAGGGCCGCGGTCACGGTCGCCCTGGGGCTGGTCGTGGTGCTCTTGGCCTCCGGCGTCCTGGAGGCGTTCGTCACCCCGTCGCCGTTGCCGACCTGGGCCAGGATCGGGGTCGGAGCCGTTGTGTGGGCCGGCTTCGTCGCGTACGTCTGGGTGCTGGGTGGTCGCGCGGTCCGGGCCGGCGAGACCGGAGACCTCGACCGATACGCAGCCGGCGACATCGCCCCCGTCGCCCCCTAACCCCACCCCCCCCGTTCCGCCACATGGGTCCCCTGATGCCACTACGCCGAGGTTTCGTGGCAGTCATCGCCCGATGGTCTCGTCGCTCGCGATTCGGTGGGTGCGGCGGAAGCTCGATCTAGTGGCATCAGGGGACCCGTGTGGCGGAACGGGGGGTTAGGGGGTGGGGAGGCCTTCGTAGAGCCAGTCGACGACCTGAGCGGCGGACCAGCCGTCGGGGTAGCGCTTCAGCAGCTCGTGGGCCGCGCCCAGGTCGGCGCCGAGGGTGAGCAGCGGCGGCTCCTCGCTGCCGTCGGGGCGCTTCTGGGGGAACCCGACCGCCGCGGTGAGCCCGTTGCACAGGCACAGCCGGCCGGCGAGGTCGGCCTCGTCGCCGCCCTTCTTCGTGTACGCGTCGCCGGGCTCGGCCGGGCAGCGGTAGCCGACGGTGGCGTCCGCCCGGCGGTAAGGCGAGCGCAGGTAGCCGAGGTCGCAGATCCGACCACGGCCGGCGTGGGCGACCGGGTCGGTCATGGTGCCGGCCATGTCGAGCACCTTGAACGGGAACCCGGTGGGACTCGCCAACGCGTCTGTACGCACGTTGGCCGAGCCGTCGGTCACAGCCGACAGCATCGACGCCCGCAGCTCGGGCCGGAGCCCGGAGTCGTACGACAGCGCGAACGGCGTGCCCACCTGGATGCCGCGGGCCCCCGCCGCGAGGGCCTCGCCGAGCTTGTCGGGCGTGCCGTAGCCGCCGGCCAGCCAGAACGGGTGGCCGAGCGCAGCCATCTTGACGAGGTCGGCGTTGTCGCGGTCGGTGTACACGGCCTGCCCGGAAGCATCGACCTCGGGCCGCCGCGGCGGGGCGTTGTGGCCGCCGGCCGTCCAACCCTCGACGACGAACCCGTCCGCGGCGGTGAGCTCGTCGCGCTGGAGGTACCCGGCCAGGACGTGGCTGGAGATGATCGCGAGGAAGGCGGGCCGGGCCAGCCGGACCTCAGGCCTGCGGAGCACGGCGCACGGATCGAGCGTGATCTCGTACGTGTCGTCGGCGGTCGCGCCGTCGACGTCGATCGGCAGCGTGACCGTCTGGCCGGCAGCGAGCTCGTCGAGCAGACGCGGGATCCGGCGCGGAACCCCGGCTCCGACGAGGATCGCGTCGACGCCCGCGACCATCGCCCCGAGCACGGTGGCGGGCGTCCACAGCTGGACCTTCTCGAGCAGGTTGATGCCGACGGCCCCGTCGTGGCCCTCGTGGGCGAGCCACACCTGCATGTACGCGCCGAGCACGGTGAGCCGGACGGCGTCGATGCGCTGGTGCAGGTCGAGCTTGGGGATGGGGCGGTACTCGCCGCTCTCGGGCAGGCCGTCCGTTCGGAAGAACCGGCTGAGCGTCTGCTCGACGAACAACTGGTCGGGGTAGGTCGCCAGGGCCCGCCGCACATGTCCCTCGGGGTCGCCGTCCTGGAGCATCCGCGCGAGGAGCAGGTCGGGCGCGACACCGGAGATGACTCCGAGGCCGCCGGACCGGGAGACGGCAGAGGCGAGTCTCCAGCCGGAGACGCCCACGCCCATACCGCCTTGGATGACCGCGGGCACCACGCCGATGCGACGTGCTGCGTCAGTGACCGACAACGGACAACCTCCGACGAAAGAACCTACGGTAACGTAACCTACGCAAGCGTAGCCTACGCAAGCGTAGGTGGACTGCATGTCCGACCTGGCCGGCACCCGTGGATGATGGCCAGGTGACCAGAGCGAGTTGGGTGGTCCGGCTCGCGGCCGGCGCGGCCGCCGTGGTGCTTGCTGGCTGCTCAGCGCAGGCCCAGAGCCCGACCGGCACGTCGCCGCCCAGCCTGACACCGTCCCCGACGCCGTCCCCGAAGCCGTCCCCGACGCCGGCCCCGAAGCCCACGAAGGCGTCGCAGCCGGTTCCGGTGTCGACCGCCACCGCGATCCGGACGGTCCAGGACGACCAGTGGCGCCGCATCGTGGCCACCGGCACCTGGCGGCCCGGCTGCCCGGTCACCCGGGGCACCTTGCGCGACGTCGACGTGCCGTACCGCGGCTTCGACGGTGCGACCCACCGCGGCCTGCTCGTGGTCAATGCCGACGTCGCGACGAGCGTTGCTGCGGTCTTCGCCCGGCTGTACCGCGAGGGGTACCCGGTCCGTAGCATCGTCCCGGTCGAACGGTACGGCGGGGACGACAACGCAAGCATGGCCGCCGACAACACCTCGGCCTTCAACTGCCGCCGGGCCGGTCAGGCGAACGCACCGTCGGCCGCCTCCCCGCACGCGAACGGTCGGGCCGTCGACGTCAACCCGTACGAGAACCCGTGGGTCGACCCGAGGTGCGGATGCTTCCAGCCGGACGCCTACTTCGGCACCCACCGCACGAACTCCGGCCGGACCGACACGGAGCGAGCCGTCATCACCAAGGGCGGCGCGGCCTGGCGTGCATTCGTCGAGGCGGGCTGGACCTGGCAGGACAACAGCACGCCCGACTTCCAGCACTTCGACACCGGCTACCCGTCCCGTCCCCTCGACTAGACGGGTCCGGCCCAATTTCAGAGCCTGCCGAACCTCGGAGCCTGCCGAACCTCAGAGCCTGCCGAACCTCAGAGCCTGCCCAACCTCAGAGCCTGCCCGCCGCCTTCAGTGCGAGGTAGGCGTCGGCGAGCCGCGGGGGCAGATCTTCGGGAACGCCTTCGACGACGAGCACACCGGCTCGCGTCAGCCGTGCACCCACGCGCGACCGGTCCAGCGCCACCCGTGCGGCCGCCGCCGCTTCGTAGACCGCGGTCACGTCGCCGCGCGCGACAGCCATCTCGGCCAGTCGAGGGTCGGCGACGGAGGCCAGCAGCACCACGTGCTTCGCCGTCAGGCGGGTCACGACCGGGAGCAGGCCGTACTCCACGGCCGACGGGTCGAGCGCCGACAGCAGCACGACCAGCGAGCGCCTGCGCGCGCGCCGCACGATCTCGGCGGCCAGCCGGTCCCAGTCGGGCTCCACGAGCTGCGCCTCGAGCGGCGCCATCGCCTGGACCAGCGACGGCATCAGCTCGGCTGACGACCGGCCCTGCACGGACGCCCGCAGCACCCTGTCGTGCGCGATCAGGTCGACCCGGTCGCCGGCCCGGGTGGCGAGAGCGGCGAGCAGCAGGGCGGCGTCGAGGGCGGCGTCGAGCCGCGGAGCGTCCCCGACCCGGCCGGCGGCCGAACGGCCGGTGTCGACGACGATCAGGACACGCCGGTCACGCTCGGGTCGCCATGAGCGCACCACCACGTCTCGGACCCGGGCGCTGGCCCGCCAGTCGATCGACCGCACGTCGTCGCCCGGGACGTACTCGCGCAGCGAGTCGAACTCCGTGCCTTGCCCGCGGATCATCACCTGGGTCCGCCCGTCGAGGTCGCGCAGCAGCGCGAGCTTGCTCGGCAGGTGCTTGCGGGAGGCGAACGGCGGCAGCACCCGGAGGGTCCACGGGACCGTGTGCGAACCTTGCCGACCGGCCAGCCCGAGGGGGCCAAGCGACCGTACGGTGACGCGCTCGGCCCGGCGGTCGCCGCGTCGGGTCGGCCGTAGCGTGGTGGTGATCCTGCGGCGGTCGCCCGGACCCAGCTCGACCGGTTGCCGCGACGACACCACCCCGGCCGACGGCGGCCAGGCGTCGCGCAGTAGTGCCCGCACCACGCGCCGGGACGGGTTCGTGACCGTCAAGGACACGGCGGCGGCCTCGCCGAGGCGCACGTTCGTGTCGCCTTGCCGGCTGAACGTGAGCGCCCGCACCGATCCGGCGAGCGCGACGTCGAGCACGACGGCGACCAGCAGCGCGAGATCGACGAGCAGGCCCCAGGCGGTTCCGCTCGCCACCTCGGCGGCGATCACCACCCCGACCCCGAGCAGGGCGAGGGCGGCCAGCCGACCGGTCCAGAACACGGGCGGCTACCGAGGGACCGGCACGCTGGCGAGCACGCCGTCGAGCACACCGTCAGCCGTCACGCCTTCGAGCTCGGCCTCGGCGCGCAGCTGCACGCGGTGCCGCAAAGCGGGGCGGGCCAACGCTTTCACGTCATCGGGCGTGACATACGCGCGACCAGAGAGCCAGGCCCAGGCCCGCGCGGCGGCCAGCAGTCCGGTCGCTCCACGCGGTGAGACCCCGAGCCGCAGGGAGGGCGACTCGCGGGTCGCGCGGCACAGGTCGACGACGTAGCCGAGGACCTCGGGGGCGACGGCGACGGTACGGACGGCGGCCCGCCCGGCAGCCAGGTCGGCGGCACCAGCGACCGCGGTGACCCCGGCGGCGGCGAGGTCGCGCGGGTCGAAGCCGTCGGTGTGCCTCTGCAGCACCGCCACCTCGTCGGGCCGTGGCGGCAGCGGGATGGCGAGCTTGAGCAGGAACCGGTCCAGCTGGGCTTCCGGCAAGGGGTACGTCCCCTCGTACTCGATCGGGTTCTGCGTCGCGCAGACGACGAACGGGTCGGGCAGCAGCCGCGGTGTCCCGTCGACAGACACCTGGTGCTCCTCCATCGCCTCGAGCAGGGCCGCCTGCGTCTTCGGTGGCGTGCGGTTGATCTCGTCGGCCAGCAGCAGGTTGGTGAACACCGGCCCGGCCCGGAACGAGAACTCGGCCGTACGTGCGTCGTAGACGAGCGAGCCCGTGACGTCGCCGGGCATGAGGTCCGGCGTGAACTGCAGCCGCTTCGTGTCCAGCGCCAACGAGGCGGCCAGGGCCCGCACCAGCAACGTCTTGGCGGTGCCCGGCACGCCTTCGAGCAGGACATGGCCGCGGGCCAGCAGGGCGATGACGAGCCCGGTGACGGCTGCCTCCTGCCCGACGACCGCCTTGGCCACCTCGACGCGCAAGGACAGCAGGGCGCGGCGCGCCGCCTCGCCGGGGAGCTCGGGCGCGGCCTCGGCCGGGGCCGCCTCGGCGGGCGGCTCGGCTGCGACCTCCGCCGGTTGCGGCTGACCGTAGGGGTGCTCCGGGTAGTCGGTCATGCGCTGCGTACCGTCCTCTCGAGTTGGTCCAGGTCGTTGACCAGCCGCACCAGCGCCGGGTCGTCGGGCGGAGCGCCGCCGAAGAGCAGGGCGGCGACCTCCGCGGGGGGTACGCCACTACGGGCGCTGACCACGGCCACGAGCGCTTCGGGCGTCACCGAGGTGTGGCCCGCGGCGACGGGGACGCCCAGCAGGCCGGCCAGCTGCATGCGGGTGCGGGACCGCAGGGTCTCGGCTGCGCGGTCGCGGGCCCGGGCCCGACGGTACAACCGCGCGCGGCCCTCGGTCGCCTCCGCTGCGCGCACCACGACCGGGAGGTGCTCGATGACGACCGGCCCGAATCTGCGCCCTCGCCACAGCGCGAGCAGCCCGACTACCACGACGAGCTGCAGCAGGGCCAAACCCACCCAGCGGGGGAGCAGGGCGCGCACGCCGGACGACCCGGTCTGCGCACCGGCGAGGGCCGGCCGCGCCACCAGCCAGGTGAGGTTCGCCGACGGCCCGAGCAGCCCGATCCCGAGCGCCGCGTTGCCTTCGTCACCGAGACGACCGTTGGTGAAGGCGTCGCCGAGTCCGACGACGGTGACTGCGCGGCCGTCGGAGCGGTGAACGACGGCCAAGGTTCCCTGACCGTCGACCGCATAGCAAAGGTCGACCCTCGCACCCTGGGCCGCAGCGAAGGCGGGACCACCGGCGTACGCGCGCCCGGCTCGTTCGGCAGCGGGCAGGGCGCACGCCGCGTCGCGGAGCGATCCGGCCGACGAGCGCGGGTCCACCAGCTCGGGCACCAACGGCGCAAGGGCGCCTGGGTCCGGGTTGACGAGCACCAGGTCTGCGCGGGTGTCGAACAGGTTGGAGAGCTGCTCGGGCAACAGGTTGCGCGCGTCGTTCACGATGAGCGTCTGCCCCCCTCCACGGCCAACTGCCGCAACCGCCTGCTCGACAGTCGTCACCCGGTGCACCGTGACGCCACCGGTCTCGAGCAGGACGCGCAACGCCCGACCGCCTCGGGGGTCCGCGCCGTCGGGGTCGAGGTAGCTGTGCGGGGTGTTCAGCGCGAGGCTGGCGGCGACGGCGGCGAGCACGACGAGACCGGCTATCAGGGACGGCAGGCGCAGTCGCTTCGCCCGTTGCCTCGCCGTGCGGTCGAGCGCCACCGACGTGGTCCCCGGGACCGCCGTGATCGTCATGCCGTCACGGCGCGGAGCCGAGCCGCGCGCACCGACTCGTCGAGCGCGCGTAACGACTGGTCGGCCACGGGGCCGGCCGGCACCGACCCGTAGACCACGTCGTCGAAGAGCGAGGCTCCCTGGCGCAGGGTCGCCGCACAGTCGGTCAGTACGCGACCGCCGTCGAGGGCGGCCTCGTCGGCGGTGCGGCCGGGGCGCTCGTCGATGACCGCTCGCTCCTCGAGCTGGCGGACGACCGCCCGGAACCGTTCGAGCACCGCTTCGTCCCAGAGCCCTTGGGCGGCCGCGCGGTCGGCCGCTGCCCGATGCTGCGCCGCGGTCTTGGCTGCCTGCCCGAACACGGCTGGTCGCACCGACCCTGTGCGGGAAAGTCCGCCAGACCGCCAGCGCACGAGTACGACCAGCAGGGCGAACAGGACCACGATCACGACCAGCCCCCACCAGCCGCCGGGTACCACCGACGACACCTGGCCGACCAGGTCCGCGAACCGGTCCTGCAGCCATTGGAGCAGCCGCTCGAACATGGACGGCTGGGCCTGCTGGTAGATCTGCTTCGACAGCTCCTCCTGCGCGGCACGCGCCGCTTCGCCGCGTCCGGGCAGCAGCGGGGGACCGCTCACGCGGCGGGTTGGCCGTACCCGGCCGCGCGCATGAGCTCGATGTCGAGCCCCTCGGTGCGCATCCGGCGGTCGATGTAGACCAGAGTGACCAGTGCCGAGACGAACGGGTACGTGATGGTGCCCGAGATGACCGACGCGAGCGCGCTGGAGATCTCCAGGCTGACGAAGTTGCCGGAGTCGACGTTGCCGGAGAAGATCCCGGACGAGCTGAGCCCCAGGATCAGGAACGGGATCGCGACCGCGAAGGTGATCACGGCGATGATCAGGTAGCCCAGCAGCGCGATCCCGAACGTGCGCCACCAGGCGCCCTTGATCAGCGCCTGCGAACGCGTGATCGCCTGCCCCACCTTCGACCGCTCGAGGACGACCACCGGGGCGGCGAGCGAGAGCGCGATCGCGAGGTAGAGCCCGGGAATGATGCACAGCACGAACCCGACGAGCACGATGAGCCCCGTCAGCAGGGTGAGGCCGAGCAGCCGGGGCAGCCGGGGCGAGACCTGCGTCCAGGCCTGCGCAAACGTCGTCCGCTGGCCCAGCACGGCCCGGCTGACCACCACGGAGGCGATGCCGCCGATGAGGACGAAACCGGCCCACTGGACGATGCCGCCGACCAGGGTGCCGAGGTTCGCGGTGGCGCTCGTCGTGGCGTAGGTGCTCGAGCTGCCGGTCGTGTCGAAGGTGAAGGTCGGGCCGGTGCTGTCGCGCAGCAGCAGGATGAACGCGAGCCGCAGCAGGCCGGTGATTGCGGACACGATGGCCGCGACGCCGAGCATCACCTTCCAGTTGGTGCGCACAGCGGTGAAGGCACCGTCCAGCAGCTCGCCGACCCCGAGCGGGCGAAGCGGGACCACGCCGGGCTTCGGCGCCTCGACGAACTGTGGGTAGCCGTAGCTGCCGAACGCGGGCGGCGGCGGACCGTACCCGGGCGGCGGCGGACCGTACCCGGGCGGCGGCGGCGGCCCGGGCACCGAACCATCAGGTGCGCTCCAGCCCGGCGTGTCCGACATCGGTCGTGTCCCCTCGTCCCGCGGTCACCAGCAGAGCCGGGCCCATCGTGCCATGCACGAGGCTGCGGGGTGGTGCGACTTGTCGGCTCGTTGCGCCATTTGGGTCCGGCAGGTGTCACCATGTGCCCATGAGGGGACGCGTGCTCGTGGTGGACGACGATCCGGCGCTGGCCGAGATGCTGGGCATCGTGCTGCGGGGGGAGGGTTTCGACCCGGTCTTCTGCGCCGACGGGCTCCGCGCGATCGGGGTGTTCCGCGACTCCAAGCCCGACCTGGTGCTGCTCGACCTGATGCTGCCGGGGCGCGACGGGATCGACGTCTGCAAGCAGATCCGGGCCGAGTCGGGCGTGCCGATCGTGATGCTCACGGCCAAGACCGACACCGTCGACGTCGTCCTCGGCCTGGAGTCAGGCGCCGACGACTACATCGTCAAGCCGTTCAAGCCGAAGGAGCTCGTCGCCCGGATCCGCACCCGGCTGCGCCGCGAGACCTCGCCGACCGCCGAGAAGCTCACTATCGGCGACCTGTCGATCGACGTCGCAGGGCACTCGGTGACCCGGGCCGGCCAGCCGATCAGTCTGACTCCGCTGGAGTTCGACCTGCTCGTCGCACTCGCCCGCAAACCGTGGCAGGTCTTCACGCGCGAGGTGCTGCTCGAGCAGGTCTGGGGCTACCGGCACGCCGCCGACACCCGGTTGGTCAACGTCCACGTGCAGCGGTTGCGTTCCAAGATCGAGCAGGACCCGGAGAAGCCCGAGATCGTCGTGACCGTACGCGGCGTCGGCTACAAGGCCGGTCCGCCCGTCACGCAGTAGGTCCGCGCCCGGTCCCGGCGTCAGTCATCATGGTGCGGTGACCAGCACCAACGACGCCGTGGCGCCGTCGTTCGGCGTGCGCATGTCGCACCTGTGGTTCCGGGTGGGGCGACGCGCGCGGCGGCTCACGTCGTGGTGGCGACGTTCGCTGCAGGTACGGGTCGTGGCGACCACGCTGGTCCTGTCCGTGCTCGTCGTGCTTGTCCTCGGCTGGGTCCTGCTGAGTCGCGTCACGGCCGGTCTGCTCGACGCCCGGCAACGTTCGGCGCTGGACGAGGCGAGGTCCGGGCTCAGCGAGGCGCAGGTCAAGCTCGACGCCGCGGACCGCACCGACCTGTCGTCGACGAGCAACCTGCTCGACGGCATCATCACCCAGCTGGCGAACCGCGCCGGCAGCCCTCCGCGGTACGAGGTGCTGGTGCTCGGCGGAGGGGCGTCGCCCGGCTTCGGCTCGACCAACGTCGACCCCGCGAGCGTCCCGGACGCGCTGGCCAAGGTCGTCAGCACCGACTCCCGTCAGGCCGACACGTACACACTCATCCGCTACAGCGGTGGCCGGCCTTCGGTCACGGGGTTGGCGGTCGGGGCGCCGCTGACGGCGAAGGGGGGTGGCCGCTACCAGCTGTACTACCTGTTCCCGCTGACCCAGGAGCAGGAGACGCTCGACCTCGTCCGCCGGCTGCTCGCCGTCGCGGGGGCGGCCCTGGTGCTGCTGCTGGGTGCGATCGCCTGGCTGGTCACCCGACAGGTCGTGACTCCTGTACGCCTCGCGGCGCGCACCGCGGAGCAGTTCTCGGCCGGCCGCCTGGAGGAACGCATGGCGGTCAACGGTGAGGACGACCTCGCGCTGCTCGCGACGTCGTTCAACCAGATGGCCGGCTCCCTGCAGAAGCAGATCCGCCAGCTCGAGGACCTGTCGCGCGTCCAGCGGCGCTTCGTGTCCGACGTCTCGCACGAGCTCCGCACGCCGCTGACCACGGTGCGGATGGCCGCTGACGTCCTGCACGAGGCGCGCGACGGGTTCGACGCCGCGACGGCGAGGTCGGCCGAGCTGTTGCAGACCCAGCTCGACCGGTTCGAGGAGCTCCTCACCGAGCTGCTCGAGATCAGCCGCTTCGACGCCGGCGCCGCCGTGCTCGACGTCGAGCCGGTCGACCTGCGCGAGGTGGTACGCCGGGTCTGCGAGGCGAACGAGCCGTTGGCAGAGCGCAAGGCTGTCGCGGTCCGCACCAGCCTGCCGCCCGACCGGTGCCTCGTCTACGCAGACCCGCGCCGGCTCGAACGGATCCTGCGCAACCTTCTCGTCAACGCGATCGAGCACGCCGAGGCTCGTCCGGTCGACATCGAGGTGCGCTGCGACGACCACGCGGTCGCGGTCGGGGTGCGCGACCACGGCGTCGGGCTGCGGCCGGGGGAGGCCTCACTGGTCTTCAACCGGTTCTGGCGGGCCGACCCGGCGCGGGCGCGCACCACCGGGGGCACCGGGCTCGGCCTCGCGATCGCCCTCGAGGACGCCCGCCTGCACGGTGGCTGGCTGGAGGCCTGGGGGCAGCCCGGCGACGGCGCGCACTTCCGGCTGACCCTTCCGCGTCGGGCGCGCGGCGACTTCGAGGTTTCACCGATCCCGCTGGAGCCCCCGGACGCCCGTTCGGTGCGCCGGGTCCCCCTCTCGGTCGGCGCTCGGCCCAGGAGCCAGGATGGCTAGCCCTCGTCGCGTCGTCGGCCTGGCTGTCGCGTTGGCCGCTCTGCTGCTGTCCGGGTGCGCGGGCATCCCGTCGTCCGGTCCGGTGCGCGTCGGTGAACAGGTGCGGGTCGACCGGTCGGAACCCTTCACGCGGGTGTTGCCGGCATCGCCCGGCAAGGGCGCCACACCGCTCGAGATCGTCAACGGGTTCCTGACGGCCAACGCCTCGCCCGACAACGACTACGCCGTGGCCCGTGCGTACCTCACCGCCGACGCCGCCCGCAGCTGGAAGCCGGGCGACGGCGCGGTGATCTACCCGAGCACGGCCTACCAGACGACCGAGAGCCCTGGCTCCGTTCAGTTCACGACCGCGCCGACGGCCACGATCGGGCCGCACGGGGAGTTCAACTCCATCGCCGTGCCGAAGCCGTTCACGTTCGCCTTCCGGCTGACCCGCGTCGGCGACGACTGGCGGATCTCGGTGCCGCAGAAGGGCTTGCTGCTGACCGACCTCGACGTCGACCGGGGCCTGCGCTACTTCAACGTCTACTTCCCCGACCCGGGACGACTCTCCCTTGTGCCGAGCCCCGTGCTGCTGCCCGCCGGCCCGGGCACCGCCACTGCGCTGGTGCGTGCACTGCTGGCCGGGCCCCCCGCGTGGCTCGCGCCCGGTGTGCGCTCGGCGTTCCCGACCGGGACGACCCTGGTCGTCGACTCCGTGCCGGTGAGCGACGGCGTGGTCCAGGTCGATCTCAGCAGCCGGGCGGCCTCGCTGAGCAACGAGGAGGGTTCGGCCCTGGCCGCGCAGCTGGTCTGGACGTTGCGGCAGCTCCAGGACGTCAACGGTGTGCGGATCACCGCTGACGGCGTCCCGATCCACGGAGGGGGCGGGGGCACGACCCAGTCGGTCGACGCCTGGCCGCAGTTCGACCCGGATGGACTGAGCGGCCTGGCTTCGGGGTACTTCAGCCGGTCCGGCCGGGTTTTCGCGGTGTTGCCGCGGGCCGCGGCTCCGATCGCCGGTCCGGCCGGCGACGGCCGGGTGCCGCTGACCCGTCCCGCTGTCTCTCTCGACGGCGCCGACGTCGCCGGGCTCGACGCGGCAGGTCGCACCCTGTTCGCGGGCTCCATCGGAGCCACCGACAAGGTCGAGCAGGTGCTCACCGGCACCTCGCTGACGGCTCCGTCGTGGGACCGAAGCGGATCGTTGTGGACGGTTGACCGCACCGGCGAAGGCGGTGCGACGCCCAGGGTCTGGGCCGTCGCGGGCTCGACCCGGACCCAGGTCGCCGACGACGGCACGCTGCCCAGGGGCCGGGTGCTCTCGCTGCGAGTGGCGCGCGACGGGGTCCGCGCAGCAGTCGTCGTGCAGGGCGAGACCTCGACCACCCTCTACGTCGGCCTCGTCGTCAGGCAGGAAGGGCGACCGCGGTTGACGAGCTTCCGGTTCGTCCCCACGCCGCTCGCCAATGCCACCGACGCGGTCTGGGCCGACGCCGACCGGCTGCTGGTACTCGGCCGGTCGGGTTCTGGCCTCGTCCAGCCGGCGATCATCGACCTGACCCAGCCCGGGCCGCAGCTGCTTGGGCCGGTCACCGGCTCGGGTGGCGGCGGCACCATCACGATTCTGTCGATCGCCGCCGGCCCCGCGCACCCGGCCCTGATCGGCACGTCCGACGGCAAGGTCTGGACGAACTCCGGCTCGGGTTGGGACCCGCTCGGCGACGGCCGCGACCCGGTCTACCCCGGCTGACGCTTGCCCCTTCGCTCTCGCTGAGCCCGCGCGAAGTTGACGAACTCGGCGACCGTCCACTGGCCCACGAGCTCGCGCAGCAGCGCCAGGTCGAGGTCGCCGGGGGTCTGAAACCTGATGCACGACCGACCCATGTCGAGGGGTTTGCCACCCGCCCAGCGCTGGCGCAGGCCGTTCTCGTCGACCCGATCGGCGCCGCAGTCGCTCGCCGCCGTGACATAGAGCGCGCAGTAGTTCTTCTGCGCCGCGAGCGCGAGGTACATCAGCGGCTTGCCGTTGTAGGTGTCGGGGTACGTCGCGAGCGGCACGCTCCACCCGATCATCCCGTACGCGATGCCTCGCTCGAGCCCGTCCGGCAGCACGTCCTGGAGCGAGTCCAGCACCCCGCGCAGGACTGCCGCGCGATCCGGCGGCAGCGCGGCGAGGTACTCCGCCACCGAGCTCGCCGAGCTGCTCATCACGGGTGGCTCCCTTCGCTGAGTCGGGTCGGCGCCAGCCTAGGGCCGACGCCCGTCCATAGGTCCGATCCGTGCACAGCCACCCGAACAGGTCCCCGCGAGGAGGCTGCACCGGGTCAGGCTGGTCGCATGCTTCGTCGCCTCGGAACGACCCTGCTCGACCTCGTCGTCCCGCTCGGGTGCGCGGGGTGCTCGCAACGTTGCGACGGGCACATCGTCTGCGCACGGTGTGCGCCGGCCCTTGACGTTCGCGCTCACCTGGTGACGCCGGTGCCGGCGCCCGACGGGCTGCCGCCGGTCGCAGCCGTCGGGGCCTACGACGGGGTGCTCCGGGCCCTCGTGCTGTCCCACAAGGAGGACGGACGACTGGCCCTGGCCCGACCGCTCGGGCTGGCCCTGGCCCGTGCGGTGGCGTTCCAGCTCGTCGCTGCCGGTGGGGGAGCCCGGCCGGTGGCGCTGGTGCCCGTCCCGTCCCGACGTCCCGCCACGCGTCGGCGCGGCCACGACCCGCTGCGGCGGATCACGGCGGTGGCTGCAGGGTCGTTGAGCTCCGCCGGGGTCGATGCCCGGGTGGCCCCGGTGCTGCAGGTCCGGCGGGCGGTGGCCGACCAGGCCGGGCTCGGCGCGGCCCAGCGGCAGGCCAACCTCGCCGGCGCGCTCGGGCTTCGTCCTGGGTTGGCACCCCGCCTCTCCGGACGTCTGGTGGTGCTCGTCGACGACGTGGTGACCACGGGGTCCACGTTGGCCGAGGCGGCTCGTGCGCTGCGCGTCGCCGGGGTTCCGGTGCTGGGTGCGGCGGTCGTCTGCGCAACCCGTCGGCGAGCCTCGCCGGTTCCGCTCGACGCTGTCGCCGACGGGGACTAGCGTCGAGCTGTGGCACCCATCCGGGCCCGTGGTTGCGCCGGCCGCCGACTTCGCAGGACGACCTCGTCGTGCTGCGGGGCGGTCCGGCAAGCCGATGCCAGTCGCAGGCGAAACGGTCCACGTAAGGCGACTTGTCGTCGCCGAGCACGGTGCGGCTTAGGAGTAAGTCCTGCCTCGACGGCGGATCGGATATCCGCCGACCCGAGAGAGGCCCAGTAGTGGCGCACAGCGCTGCGAACGGTTCAGCAGGCGAATGTGGGGTCGAAGACCAGGTCGGACGGGTGGGTGCCCGCCAAACAACTGAAGCAACTGGAGGACTCGTGGACATCGTGGTCAAAGGTCGGCATCTGGACCTCAGCGAACGGTTCCGGGAGCACGTCGTCGACAAGCTGGCCAAGGTCGAGCGGCTGGACGCGGGACTGCAGCGCGTCGACGTCGAGGTGTCCAAGGAGACGAACCCGCGCCTGGCCGACCGGGCCTTCCGGGTCGAGCTCACCTGTCGCAGCCGCGGGCCGGTGATCCGCGCCGAGGCTGCGACCGATGACAAGTACGGCGCCCTCGACGTCGCGTACGCCAAGCTGGAGGCGCGGTTGCGGCGCAACGCCGACCGGCGCTCCAACTGGAACCGGCACGAGAAGGCCGCTGCTGCGGAGAGCGGCAAGCTCGCTGCCGTCCCCCACCTCGTGGAGCCCGACGACCAGTGGTCGGTGCCCGAGACCGGGCCGATGATCGTCCGCGAGAAGTCGCACCCGGCCAAGCCCATGACGCTCGACCAGGCCTTGTACGAGATGGAGCTGGTCGGGCACGACTTCTTCCTGTTCATCAATTCGGCCAACGCCCGACCGTCCGTGGTCTACCGCCGACGCGCCTACGACTACGGCGTGATCTGCCTCGAGCTGGAGGCCGCCGGCTGAGCACCAGGGCGTGAGAGGATGACGCCGACCAGTTGACGCGTGGCTCCGGCCACATTCAGGGGGCCCGGTGAGCGACTCGTTCGTCCAGAGCGACCGTGCGGCCGCCGCCGCGCCGTCGGTCGACTCCGACCCGATCCGGGTGCTCGTCGTCGACGACCATGCCTTGTTCCGGCGCGGCCTGGAGATGGTGCTCGCGCAGGAGCCGGACATCGAGGTCGTCGGCGAGGCCGGTGACGGGGCCGAGGCCGTCGAGCGGGCCGCTGACCTGCTCCCCGACGTCGTCCTGATGGACGTGCGGATGCCCCGTCGCTCCGGCATCGAGGCCTGCACGGCGATCAAGGACGTCGTCCCGTCGGCGCGCATCATCATGCTGACGATCAGCGACGAGGAGGGTGACCTGTACGAGGCCATCAAAGCCGGCGCCACGGGTTACCTCCTCAAGGAGATCTCGATCGACGAGGTCGCCACGGCGATCCGCGCGGTGGCCGGCGGGCAGTCGCTGATCAGCCCGTCGATGGCTTCCAAGCTGCTCTCGGAGTTCGCCACGCTGATCAAGCGCGACGGCGACCGGCAGCAGGTGCCGGCGCCGAGGCTGACGGACCGCGAGCTCGAGGTGCTCCGCCTGGTGGCGCGCGGGCTGAACAACCGCGACATCGCGAAGCAGCTGTACATCAGCGAGAACACCGTCAAGAACCACATCCGCAACATCCTCGAGAAGCTGCAGCTGCACTCGCGGATGGAGGCCGTGGTCTACGCCGTCCGCGAGAAGCTGCTCGAGATCACCTAGCCGACCGGAGCCCGCCGGGTCTGGCAGGATCCCCGGCATGTCCACGGACCAGCGGATCGCCTCGTCGCCGACCCTCGACCGGATCGACCGCATCCTGATCGCGGTGTCGGCCGGGCTGACGGTCGTAGCCGGGATCTGCCACTACGTCGAGGTGAACGCGGTGCTCGCGTTCGGGGTGAGCGGGGCCGCGGTGGGCGCCCTCGCGGCGCTCGCCGGACGCGCCGTCGACCAGCTGTCCGAACGCATGAGCCCAGGCACCACCGGTGTCGTCCAGAGCGCTCTCGGCAACCTGCCTGAGCTCTTCATTGCGCTGTTCGCGCTGCGGGCCGGGCTCACCGACGTGGCGACCTCCGCCGTCGTGGGGTCGATCCTCGCCAACATCCTGCTGGTCCTGGGGCTGGCGTTCACGGTCGGCGGCCTCAAGCACGGCACCCAGCACTTTTCGGCGCCCCTCGGCGCGACTGATGGTCACGTTGATGCTGGTCTCGGTCGGGGTGATGCTGCTGCCGAGCAGCCCGCTCGTCGGCGGCGCGGTGTTCACACTGGCCTTCGCGCCGCTGCTGATCGCTGCGGTGTTCGTCGCGATGCTGGTGGTGACCGTGATCATCCTCGACGGCGAGTCGACCTGGCTCTAGGGGGTGGCCCTGATCGGGCTGTACGTCGTGATCGCGTCGTCGTTCTGGTGGGGGTGACCGGTGGCTGACCTGTCTTCCGACCAGGCCCGACGGCTGGCCCTGGCCGCGCAGGGGTTCAACGACCGGCGCGGCGATGGCGTGCCAGACCGGCGCGCGCTGCGCCGAGTCCTCCGGCGCACCGGCCTGTTCCAGATCGACTCGGTCAACGTCCTGGCCCGAGCCCACTACCTTCCGCTGTTCAGCCGGCTCGGGCCGTACCCGACGTCGCTGCTCGACCAGGCGGCGTACTCCAGCACGGCCCGGGCCCCGCGCGAGCTCTTCGAGTACTGGGGCCACGAGGCGAGCCTGCTGCCCGTCGAGGCGCAGCCGCTGTTCCGTTGGCGGATGGTGCAGGCCCACGCTGACGCCTGGGGTGGCATGCGCCGGATCATGGTGGAGCGGCCCGGGTTCGTCGCCGATGTGCTGGCCGAGGTCGATCGGTCCGGGCCGATCTCGGCGGGTGAGATCGAGGCCTTGCACGGGGGGCGCACCCGCAGGGCCGGCCCGTGGTGGGACTGGTCTCATGTCAAGAGGGCACTCGAGTACCTCTTCTGGTCAGGGGAGATCACCACCGCGTCGCGGCGGGGGTTCGAGCGGCTCTACGACGTGCCGGAGCGGGTGATCCCGGCGGGCGTGCTCGCAGCGCCGACCCCCGACCGGTCGGCCGCGCAGCGCATGTTGGTCCTACGGGCGGCTCGGTCCTTCGGGGTGGCCACCGAGCGCGACCTGCGCGACTACTACCGACTCTCGGTGGCCGACGCCAAGGCCGCGGTCGCCACCGCCGTCGAGGCCGGTGAGCTCGTCCCCGTCCGCGTCCAGGGCTGGCGGGCCGCTGCGTACCTCGACCCGCAGGCGGTGGTGCCACGCCGGGTCCGGGCTCGCGCTCTCGTGGCGCCGTTCGACCCGCTGGTCTGGGAGCGCGACCGCACCGAGCGCTTGTTCGGGTTCCGATACCGGATCGAGATCTACGTCCCAGCAGAGCAGCGCGTGCACGGTTACTACGTGCTGCCGTTCCTGCTGGGCGACCGGCTGGTCGGGCGCGTCGACCTCAAGTCCGACCGGCAGGCGGGGGTCCTACGGGTGCAGGCGGCGTACGCGGAGCCGGGTGCGCCGGCCGACACCGCCGACGAGCTGGCCGAGGAGCTCATCTCGATGGCGGGGTGGCTGGGGCTCTCGGGAGTCGAGGTGACCGGCCGCGGCGACCTCGGGCCGGCTCTTGCGGGGGCCGTCGCCCGCCTCGGCTAGTCGGTCGAGAGCCGGGCGTGTGCGTGCTCGTCGCGGTAGACCCCGTCGCCGTACTTGTACGACTGCCGGAGCTCTCCCTCGAGGGCGAACCTTGCGCGCGCTGCGGTGCGACACGAGCCGACGTTCTCGAGTGCGTGGAACAGCTCGATCCGGTGCAGGCCGAGCGCACCGAACCCGAAGCCGGCGGCGGCGTCGACCGCGGCCGCTGCCACGCCGCGGCCCCGGGCCTCCGCCGCCACCCAGTACCCGATCTGCGCGGTCCGCTGGTCGCTGTCGATCTCGAAGAGCGACACCTGCCCGAGCAACGTTCCGAGGGTGTCCTTGACCACCCAGGAGGCCGCCTCGCCGGACGTCCAGTCGGCCCGTCTGCGGCACCAGGCCCGGGCCGAGTCGAGGTCGACGGGTCCGCTGTTGAAGAGGCTGATCTGCGGGTCGGCGCACGCGGCGACTATCGCGGCGGCGTCGAGCTCGACACTGGGGACGCACAGCTGGTACGCCCCCGCGACGATCTCCACGGGCTCCACCGGCGTGGGGGGCGCGGCAAGCGGGCCAGGCGGGTCGTCGGCCAGCCGGGCGTGGGCGTGCGAGTCGGCGAGTCCGCCCGCTTCCTGCTGGATCCGTTGCCGCAGGATGCCCTCAACGACGTAACCGCACGATGCCGCGACCGCGCACGAGCCGTAGTTGGCGGTGGCGTGCTCGAGCGTGATCCGCACCAGGCCGAGGCCGGCCGGGTCGAAGCCGTGTGCGGTCACAGCCGCGACGGCTCGCGTGGCGATACCTCGTCGGCGCCAGCGCGGTGCGACGCCGTACGAGATCATCATCGACCGCTCGTCGGGCTCGAGGTAGGACAGCCCGATCCAGCCCGCCCGGTCGCCGCTGGCCGCGTCGCAGACCACCCACATCGTGCGGTACTCGAGCCGGGCGGCGATGTACTGCCGGGCTCCGTCGACGTCGCCGATGCCCCAGAACGACTGGGCCCAGCGCCGGGTCTCGGGGTCGGTGGCCAGCTCGCGGACGAAGTCGGCGTCGTTGGGCTGCCAGGCCCGCAGCAGCAGCCCGTCGGCGGTCAGCGTGGGTGCGAGCTCGGGCAGCACCACGGGCCCGCGCGCCGTCATCGGGTCGGCCGCTCGGGCGCCGGGTCCGAGGCGAGCCGGGCGTGCACATGGGCGTCGTCGAAGCGGCCGTCGGGCGCGTTGATGCCTTGTCGTTGCACGCCTTCGAAGGTGTACCCGGTGGCGGCGGCCACCGCGCACGACACCTCGTTGCCGACCCCGTGGTTCAGCGCGATCCGGACCAGGCCGAGCCCTTGCGGCTCGGCCGCGAAGCCGTACGCGGTCACGGCCGACACCGCTCGGGTCGCGACGCCTTGCTGGCGCCAGCCGGGCAGGACGGCATAGCCGATCTCGGCCGACCGGTCGTCGGGGGCGAGGTGGTGCAGGCTGACCCGCCCGACGAGCGCGCCGGACGCCGCGTCGGTCACGGCCCAGCTAGCCGGGCGGGTGCGCGAGACGACCCAGACGGCCGCGTCGTCGAGGGTCTGGATGTCGCGCATCGACGGCGACCACCGGCGGCTGCCTTCGTCCTGGGCGAGGGTCAGGACGTCGGCGGCGTCGCCGAGGCTCCAGTCGCGCAGCAGCAGCCCCTCGTGCCCGATCTCCGGGCTTGACGGCGCCGGCCGTACGCCCGTCTCGAACTCGACCCGGGTGATCCCCCCGAGCCAGCCGTCGACGCGGACGCGCCGGTGGATCAGCCGGTCGTGGCAGGTGCCCTCGAACGTGAAGCCGAGCTTGTCGACCACCCGGCGGGACCCCCAGTTGCCGGTCTGGGCCTGCCACTCGATCCGGGCCAGGCCGAGGGCATCGAAGCCCCAGGCGCACACCAGCCGGGCCGCGTCGGTCATGACCCCGGCTCCGCGCTCGGCCTCGACGACCCAGTAGCCGATCTCGGCGCAGCCTCCGGTCGGGTGGCCCATCTCGACGAGGTTGTGCAGGCCGGTCATGCCGAGCAGCCGACCGTCCTGCGCGGACGTGATGGCGAAATTGCGCTCCTCGCCGTCGATGATCTCGCGGTCCCAGCGCTCGGTCTGCATCGCCACGAACGTGCGCGCGTCGGCCTCGGTGTAGGGGTCGGGGAGGTTCTCCAGCCACCGGTGCAGGTCGCGGTCCTGGCAGGCCGCCGTGATCGCGGGGACGTCGGCCTCGGTGGGCGGCCGGAGAACCAGGCGGCCGTCGCGCAGGACGACGGGAGCGGGGGGTGGGGACGGCTTCGCGGTGGTCGACACCCGCCTACCTTGCCAGGCGTCCCGCTCGGGTCACCATCCGATTACGATGAGCCGGTACGACGTTGTGGATGACCGTGCCGTAGGACTGCCCGCTCGGGCGGTGTGACCCCTGCCTCTGGAGAATTCGTGCCCGCCTTCTTCGACAAGATCTTGCGCGCTGGCGAAGGAAAGATCCTCAAGCAGCTGCATCGCATCGCCACGCAGGTGAACGCGATCGAGGAAGACTTCGTCGGGCTGAGCGACGCGGAGCTGCGGGCCGAGACCGACGCGTTCAAGCAACGGCTGGCCGACGGCGCCACCCTCGACGACCTGCTCCCCGAGTCGTTCGCCGTCGTACGCGAGGCAGCCAAGCGCACGCTCGGTCAGCGCCACTACGACGTGCAGATCATGGGCGGTGCGGCGCTCCACCTCGGCAACATCGCGGAGATGAAGACCGGTGAGGGCAAGACGCTCGTCTCGACCCTGCCGGCGTACCTCAACGCGCTGTCGGGCAACGGCGTCCACGTGGTCACGGTCAACGACTACCTCGCCGAGCGCGACGCCGAGTGGATGGGTCGGGTGCACCGGTTCCTCGGCCTCGACGTCGGCGTGATCCTGTCCAACATGCGTCCCGACGAGCGGCGCGACGCCTACAACGCCGACATCACCTACGGCACCAACAACGAGTTCGGCTTCGACTACCTGCGCGACAACATGGCGACCACGATCGCCGACAAGGTGCAGCGCGGCCACCACTACGCGATCGTCGACGAGGTCGACTCGATCCTCATCGATGAGGCCCGTACGCCGTTGATCATCAGCGGTCGCGTCGCCGACGCCGCCAAGTTGTACTACCGGTTCGCATCGATCGTTCGCTCACTGAAACGTGACGTTGACTATGAGGTCGAAGAAGACAAGCGGGTGGTCGTGCCGCTCGAAGAGGGGATCGAACGGGTCGAGCAGGCGCTCGGCATCGAGAACCTCTACGACGAGGTGCAACAGAACCTGGTGCACCAGTTGTCGGTGGCGTTGAAGGCCAAAGAGCTGTATCAGCGCGACAAGGACTACATCATCCAGGGCGGTGAGGTGAAGATCGTCGACGAGTTCACCGGCCGTGTGCTCGACGGTCGCCGTTGGAGCGAAGGCATTCACCAGGCAGTCGAAGCCAAAGAGGGCGTGAAGATCAAAGAGGAGAACCAGACTCTCGCCACGATCACTCTGCAGAACTACTTCCGCATGTACGACAAGCTCGCCGGCATGACCGGCACCGCGGCGACCGAGGCTGCCGAACTGATGGGCACCTATGGGTTGGCGGTCGTGCCGATCCCGACCAACCAGACCATGATCCGCGACGATCGGGCGGACCTCATCTACAAGAGCGAGTTGTCGAAGTTCGGCGCTGTCGTCGACGACATCGGCGAGAAGTACGACCGCGGTCAGCCCGTGCTCGTCGGCACGATCAGCGTCGAGAAGAGCGAGCACCTGTCGCAGCTGTTGAAGAAGCGTGGTGTTCCTCACGAGGTGCTCAACGCCAAGCAGCACACGCGCGAGGCCATGATCGTCACCCAAGCCGGCCGGCTCAACTCCGTGACGGTCGCCACGAACATGGCCGGTCGCGGCGTCGACATCATCCTCGGTGGAAACCCCGAGGGGCTTGCTCGGCACGAAGTCGTCAAAGAAGGCCACGACCCCGATGTTTTGGTCGACGATTTCGCACTGCCGTTGCCCCTCGAGCAGATGCCCGACGAGTTCAAGGCTGCGCGCACTGCTGCGCTCGCTCGCTACGACCAGCTGCTGGCCCAGTTCAAAGACGAGTGCAAGGCCGAAGGCGACAAGGTCCGCGCCCTCGGCGGGCTGTACGTGCTCGGCACCGAGCGTCACGAGAGCCGGCGCATCGACAACCAGTTGCGTGGACGCAGCGGGCGTCAGGGAGACCCTGGCGAGAGCCGGTTCTATCTGAGCCTCGACGACGAATTGATGCGACTGTTTGCCACCGGTGCCCTGTCGTGGGTGATGGGCCGCGCCCTGCCCGACGACGAGGCCATCGAGGCCAAGATGGTGACCAAGGCGATCGAACGGGCGCAGACCACCGTCGAGCAACGCAACGCCGAGATTCGCAAGAACGTGCTCAAGTACGACGAGGTGATGAACGAACAGCGCAAGGTGATCTACAGGCGCCGCGATCAGATCCTCGAAGGTCTCGATCTGAAGTCGGCCGCGATGGAGTACCTCGCCGAGGCCGTCAACACCCTGATCGAGACGCATTGCGCCAGTGTTGCCACCGACGAGTGGGATCTCGATGGCCTCGTGCTGGAGCTGAAGACGTTCTGGCCGAGCGACATCTCGGCCGGGCAGCTGCAGGAATGCCACGAGTCCGACGAGATGTACGACGTGATCATGTCCGACGCCTCGGCCTACTACGAGAAGCGCGAGACCGAACTGACCTCGCCGATCATGCGCGACGTCGAGCGTCAGGTCATGCTGCGGATCATCGACCAGCGGTGGCGCGAGCACCTCGAGGAGATGGATTACCTCCAAGAGGGCATCAACCTTCGTGCGGTCGGCCAGAAAGATCCGCTGGTCGAGTGGCAGCGTGAGGGCTACGAGATGTTCGGAAGCCTCATGAAGGGCATTGCCCAGGACTTCGTCAAGTACGTGATGCATGTTCAGGTGATCCGCAACGATGTTCCGGCGCCCTCCGTGCAGAACCTGCAGCAGACGTCGAGCGACAACGTGCAACCCGATGGCTTCTCGGGGGCAGTGCAGGCCGCGGCCGCGAACGGTGATCCCGACCTCGCCGGGGCGGCGCCGGCACCCGTCAAGCAGCAGACGATCGTCAAAGATGAGTTCTCGAAGACGCCGCGCAACGCGCCCTGCCCGTGCGGAAGCGGCAAGAAGTTCAAGATGTGCCATGGTGCGGGCGCATAACCCCGCCCTATGCGCGACTACTCCGACGATTTGAAAGAGCTCCGCCGCCGCCTCGGCGAAGCTGAGGGCTATCTGAAGATCGACTCGAACCGGGCCAGGTTGATCGAGCTCGAACACGAAGTTGCCCGTCCGGATCTTTGGGATGACCAGGATGAGGCGAAGAAGATCAACACCGAGTACGCCAACATCAAGACCGACATCGACCAGTTCGATGTTCTCGCTGGCAACCTCGAAGATGCCGAAGTGCTGCACGAGTTGGCACGCGAGGTCGACGACGCTTCGCAGGAACCCGAGCTCGATGCAGCTGTCAAGGCGATCACCACTCGTCTCGATCAACTCGACCTGCGCAGCCTGTTCACGGGCGAGCACGACGAGGCCGATTGCATAGTGCAGATCAATTCCAAAGACGGCGGCGTCGATGCTCAGGACTGGGCCGAGATCCTGCTGCGGATGTACGGCCGCTGGGCCGAGCGCCGCGGCTTCGGCTTCGAGATCGACGGGATCAGCGAGGGTGCCGAAGCCGGCATCATGTCGGCCGAGTTCACCATCACCGGGCGGTACGCCTACGGGCTGATGACATCGGAACGGGGGACCCATCGCTTGGTGCGGATCAGCCCGTTCGACAACCAGGGCCGACGTCAGACCAGCTTCGCCAACGTTCAGGTGTGGCCCGTCATGGACGCGCTCGATCTCGAGGTCAACGACAGCGACATCCGTATGGAGGTGTTCCGTGCCAGCGGCGCAGGTGGCCAGCACGTCAACAAGACGTCGTCGGCGGTGCGGCTGATCCACGAGCCCACCGGGCTGATCGCCTCCTCGCAGGAAGAACGCAGTCAGTTGCAGAACCGCGAGAAGGCGATGCGCCGGTTGAAGACGATGATCGCCGCCAAGATCGAAGAAGAGCGCGAGGAAGAGCTCGACAGCATCGCCGGCAGGCAGGCGCAGGTCGGGTGGGGGAGTCAGATTCGCTCCTATGTCGTGCAGCCCTACCAGATGGTCAAAGACCTGCGTACCGAGGTCGAATCGGGGAACGTGACGGCCGTGCTCGACGGCGATATCGACGAGTTCATCGAGGGCTACCTGCGGTGGCGACGGCGGGAGGCGGAGTGAACCCGTTATTGTTTACCGAGCTCTGGGCGGCGCGGCGGCTGCAGGCGTGCGTGGAGAAGATCCGATGATCCGACTCGAGAATGTCACCAAAACCTATTCGACCGAAGTCGTCGCGCTCCGCGAGGCCAGCTTCGACGTCGCCAAGGCCGAGTTCGTCTTCCTCGTCGGTCCGTCCGGATCCGGCAAGAGCACG
>JBBQWS010000002.1:0-127819 GCA_038210415.1 Actinomycetes bacterium | reverse complement strand
GCAGTCGTCCGTCGCGAGGAAGATCGTGCTGGCGAACCCCTTCGCCGTGAGCTCGGCGACCTGGGCGCGGGTGACCTCGTCCATCACGGGCGGACCGGGGATAGCCATGAGCACGACCGCGATCTGATCCTGATCGCGGGGTGCCCACGACTAGGTCATCCACGGTCAGCGCTTCGGCGTACCGCAGGTCGGCCAGGTCACCCGCCCGGCACGAGGTGGCGCACCGGCGGGACAGGCACTGTCCTGGCCCGCACCTCGTCAGGACAGTCGGCTAGTCGTCCAGGACAACGGTGAGGTTGATGAACTCCGGCGGGCCGTCGACCATGTCCGCCATCGCCGCTCGGACGGACGTGAGCGCCTCCTCGCGTCGGGGATCCTGCTCGCGCGCGCGGGCCTTCTCCTCGCTCTCGAAGACGACCAACGTGTACAGCCTGCTCGGGTCGTCCTGGTCCCGCATCGCCATCGTCCGCAGCAGGCCGGAGTCCGCTTGCTCGGCTGCGTGCAGCTGCTGCAGCAGGCCAGCAAGATCCTGTTCCCGGTCCGGACGTACGGTCATCTTGATGAGTTGTGCCCACATGACGACACCTGCCCTCTCTCGACTCGATCGGTCGGTGACGTCGGAGCGTATTGCCGAACCGGGCACCGTCGCACCCGAATGGCCGCTGCCGTCAGCTCTCGACCGGTGGCGTCCTCTCGGGGGGCAGTGCGTTGAGGCCGGCCGGAGTCGCTTCGCTGGAAAGGCGTGCCCGCACCGCCTTGCGGCCACGGTCGAGATAGCTAGCGTCGGTGTAGAGGTGGAAGTACCAGTTCGCGCCGAGCAGGGCGGCCTCGAGGTCGAACGCCAGCTGTCGAGGGTCGCTGCCGGCCCCTAGCTCACCGTTCTCCCGTGCCGAGCGAGCCGCGCGTTCGAGCGTCTTCATCCATGAGTTCTGGCACTGGGCGATGCTGTCCCGGACAGGACCGGGGGTCTTGGCGTCGAACTCGGCCATGGCAGCAGCGAAGAAGCATCCGCCGGGGAAGACGGCCCGTTCGACGTAGGACAGGAACGACTCGCAGAGCCGGTACAGGTGGTAGATACCGTCGCCCGAGCCGAGCGTCGGAGCGATCACCTCCCGGTCGTAGCGATCCCGCGCGTCCTCGATGGTGGCCAGCTGAAGCTCTTCCTTGGAGCCGAAGTGGGCGAACAGCCCGCTCTTGCTCATGCCCAACTCGGTCGCGAGCCGGCCGATGCTGAGACCCTCGAGTCCGTCGACGGAAGCCATGTCGGCGGCGACCCGCAGGATCGCCCCTCGAGTTGCGGCTCCGGCAGTCGTCTTTAGCTTCACCATGATTCCATTGTATAGCACGAACGATCGTGCTAACTTCCCGTATCGCCAGTTCCGTCGACCGCAGAAGGAAGGCCGATCATGCCGCTCATCAATGTGAAGGTCATCGAGGGAGTCTTTTCTGCCGGGCAGAAGCAGGACATGGTCCGGCGCCTGACGGACACCATGGTGGACATCGAGGGTGAGAACATGCGCCCGGTCACCTGGGTGGTTGTTGAGGAAGTGAAGAGCGGGGACTGGGGCATCGGAGGAGCTCCGCTCAGCACCGCGGACGTGAGGGCCCTCGCCGCCGGCCAGCCGGCTTGAGAGACCCTTGCCCAGCACATGTACGACGTGATCGTCGTCGGCGGCCGCTGCGCTGGCGCGCCGACAGCCATGCTGCTCGCGCGTGCCGGTCACCGGGTAGCCGTCGTCGACAGGGCGGCCTTCCCGAGCGACACCATGTCCACCCACTTCCTGTGGCAGCGCGGCGCGGCCCGGCTGAAGGCCTGGGGGCTGTTGGAACGGCTGCAAATGCTGGGTTGCGCACCCATCCAGCAGATCACCTTCGACGTCGGGCCGGTGCAGCTGCCGGGCATCGGCCCAGCCGTCGGCGGCGTGGCAGACACCTACTGTCCACGGCGAACGGTGCTCGACCACCTGCTCGTCGATGCTGCGGTGGACGCCGGCGCCGAGTTCGTGCAGGCCTTCGTCGTCGACGACCTTCTCTGGTCCGAAGGCCGGGTGACCGGCATCAGCGGCCATCCGCGAGGCTCCACGCAGTCGTCCGCTCTGCGGGCCCGATTCGTCGTGGGCGCCGACGGCCACCACTCGACCGTCGCGAAGCTGGTGCACGCTGATGCCTACGTGGACCATCACCCGCTGACCGGCGTCAGCTACTCCTACTGGTCCGGGATCACCGAGCTGGGTGCCTCCTTCCACGCTCGCCCCGGTCGACTCATCCTGGTCTGGCCCACCAACGACGACCTGACGTGCATCTACGTGGCGTGGCCTCACCAGGAGTTCGCCACGGTGCGGCAGGCCGTGGAAGCGAGCTTCTACGAAGCGCTCGGGCTAGTGCCCGGACTCCGCGACGCCGTGGGGGCCGGGAATCGGGAACAACACTTCATCGGCACCCGCGACCTGCCCAACTTCTACAGGACCTCAGCAGGATCGGGCTGGGCCCTGGCCGGCGACGCCGGTCACTTCAAGGACCCGTCGATCGGCATGGGGATGTCGGACGCCTTCCTGGCCGCCGACCTGCTGGCGGAGGCTGTCCACGACGGGCTCGTCGGCCGCCGACCGATCGGCGAGGCCGTCACCGACTACCAACGCCAGCGAGACGACCTCACGGCAAACGGGCTCGCACTCGCTCTGAGCACAGCCCGGCTCGCACCGCTGACTGCCGAGCTCGAGTCGTTCTACCGTTCAGCCGCCGGACAACCCGACCTGATCCGTCAGATCTTCGGTGTTCTCGGCGGCTCCGTTCCGATCCGGGACGTCTACTCCCACGAGAATCTCAATGCGGTGGTCAGGCACGCACGTACTCAGGCGAAGCGAGGCGGAAGTGACTCGGCGCGCAGTGTCAAGTGATCTCGCCCCGGCAGAGCTCGCTCCGTACAGTCAGGCCGTCGTCGCCGGTGGGTTCGTGTTCTGTTCTGGGACTGGCGGTATCCCGCCGGCGCGCTCGGCACCGGCGAGCGTCCGCTCGCCACGCGGCCCACTTATCTCCATCGACGCGATCGCGGTCGTTCCCAGGTGAGCGCCACGTTGCGCGCCAAAGCGACCGTGGCCAGCCCGCGCTCGGATTCGTGTTCGTTCGCCACGTTCTCGCCGTTGGTCCCGTCGACATCTCAGCCCTCGCCCTGACACCGCTTTGACAGCCCCGAAGTCGCTGGTGCCTTCTACGTGCCAGGGCTCGCCCGAACACCGCAGCGACGGCCATGCGCTCGGCGTCCCGCCACGGCTGCTCGCCCCGGGTGGTGTCGACAAGGGCTGACAACGGCGTGTGGCCTCGATGGAAGCGGGAGCCGCTCACTGCGGCGCGAACCAGGAAGATCGCCGGCGGGGCGAATGGCAGCCAGGTGAGACCGGCGCCGGCGAGCCGGAGCAGCGCGCAGCCGACTACCGCGAATCCGAGCAGCACGACGGCGTCCGCGCTCGCACACACTGATCGCCAGAACTCGGGATCGGATCGGAACGGCTCGGCGACGCCGGTTCCCAGGTCGGGGGAACATGGCCGAAGTTGAGTGGTGCGAGCACAATGACTCCTATGCGCTTGCGGCGTGCGACGACCATGGTCGGGTTGGCGTGCGCCCTGCCGTTGTCCGCTTGCTCCGGATCGGTCGTCCCGCCGACGCCGGCGCAGACCAGCGGGCCGACAGCCACTGGGACGCTGGTCGGCACAACCCACTTGTACGGCGGCCCGCTGAACCCGGTGACGAAACAGCCAGCGATGACTGGCGAGGTGGTCGCGAACCAGACCGTCCGTGTTCGCCGCGGCTCGAGATTCGAGGTCGCCGTCGCGAGCGACTTCGCCGGGCAGTTCCGAGTGGTCCTCAACCCCGGGACGTACGTCCTTGAGTGCGGCGGCGGGAAACCCTTCACGATCAAGGCGGGTCAGACCCTGTCGCTCGACTGCCCGCTGATCGCGTCTTAGTCACACCGCGTGCCGCCTAATCAGGCGCACCGGAAGCCCGTTGCCCGGGCGTAGCGTCACGGCGTACTGCGGGACCACCACATGCCCGGGTTCCGTACGTAACTGCCATCGCCCCGCCAGGGTCGCCAGCACGGTGGTGGCCTCGGCCCAGGCGAACTGCTCGCCGATGCACGACCGCGGACCCGAGCCGAACGGCAGGTACGCGTTCTTGGGCACGGCGAGCCGCCGGGCGTCGAGGTGTCGCGCCGGGTCGAAGAGCTCAGGGTCCGGGAACCAGCGCGGGTCGTGGTGCAGGAGCAACGGGCTGACCGCGACGACCGTCCCCGGTCGGATCTGCCAGCCCCCGAGATCGATCTCGGCCGTGACCGTCCGTCCGAGCACCCACGCCGGCGGGAACAGGCGCATCGACTCGGCGACCACGGCACGGGTGTACGTCAGCCCAGGAAGCTCGTCCCAGCGGGGTGCCCGTCCCTGCAGGCCGGCGAGCTCGGCGTGCAGCGTCCGCTCGACTTTGGGATGGGCGCTGAGCAGGGAGAACGTCCAGGTCAGGGCATTCGCCGTCGTCTCGTGACCAGCCATGACCAGGGTCATCGCGTTGTCGTGGACCTCCTGGTCGGTGAGCCCGTCGGCCTGCGCGGCCAGCAGGGCCGACACGACGTCGCCGCGGTCACTGGTGGTCGACGTGCGGCGGCTGTCGAGGATCCGGTCGAGGGCGGCATGGACGGCGGCGACCGCCTCGCTGGGCACGAGCGCCTCGCCGCTGGCCGGGACGCCGCTGAGGAGGGACATCCCCTCCGCGCCGCGCGCGAACTCGGCCAGCGCGGACTCGAGCGCGCTGCGGATCCCCGCGGACTCCAGGGTCAGGTCGACCCCGAGCAGGGTCCGTCCGACGATGTCGAGCGTCAGCTCGCCCATCGCCACGTGCAGGTCGACCCGTCCGCCGTCAGTCCAGCTGTCCGACAGGTCCCCCGCGAGCCGGCCGAACACCTCCGCGTAGCCCTCGAGCCGGCGGGCGCTGAACGCCGGAGCCACCAGCCGTCGGACCCGGCGGTGCGCCTCTCCCTCGCTGGTCAGCAAACCCTCCCCGAGCAGCGGTCTGGTGCGCTGCACAGCGGGGCCTTTGATGCTCACCGAGGCGTGGCCCTGCAGGAGCTCACCGACCAGGACCGGGTCCAGCAGGACGAGCAGCCGTCGATCACCCAGGTGGACGCCGACGGCCCGCTCCTGCCCGCGGGCCAAGCCGGCGAGGACGGCACCGGCGTCGCGCCGCCGAACCGCCCGACCCACTTTGAGCAGCACCCTTCGTCGTCCCAGCCACCGGTTCGCCTCGGTCCGTCGCCTCATCTGCCGCCCCTCTCGTTCCCGTGACCATTCGAGCACCTCCGCGATACGTTCGGGGCATGGACGCTCTGGACTTCTGGGTCGGCGAGTGGGACGCGAGCTGGGACGGCGGCGGCGGCCGCAACACGGTGACCCGCGAGCTCGGCGGCAAGGTCGTCGTCGAACGGTTCGAGGCCGCGCCACCCGCACCGTTCTCGGGGCTGAGCGTCAGCGCGTACGACTCGTCCAGCGAGCACTGGCGACAGACATGGGTCGATTCGACGGGCAGCTACTGGGCGTTCGTCGGCGGGCCGCTGCCCGACGGGACGTTCGTGTTCGGCACGCCCACCCCGGTCGACGCCGACCAGGTGTTCAAACGGATGGTTTTCTCGGGCATCGGGCCGGACTCCTTCGACTGGCGTTGGGAGTTCTCGGCGGACGGAACAGCGTGGGAGGAGCGCTGGGCGATCCGCTACCAGCGGAGGGTCACGCCTGCTTGACGACGGCGTACCAGACCCGTTCGGCGACGGCTGCCATCCGTTCGCCCGTCTCGAGCAGCCGTCGGTAGAGCTCCCGGCGGGCCACGACCTCGCGCAGGTCGTCGACCGCAACCAGCTCGCGCATCGCTGCCCGGTAGGTCTTCTCCATCGCGCGCTCGGCTGACAGCGTTGCGTCGGCTTCGGACGTGGCCTGGTCTCCGTCCGCCACGAGGTGGTCGAAAGAGCCGCGCAGGTGTCGTAGCCCCAGGACGACGTCGTCCGCCATCGCGGCGATCGCGGAGTCCGGCGGCAGTGCGAGCGCGTCCGCCTCCCGCACGACGTTCTTGAGCCCGTTGAGAACGGCGTCCAGCAGCTCCGACAACGAGTAGAGGTCCTCCTGGTCGATCGGCGTGCTGAACGCGGTACGCAGCTGCCCGGCAAGCTCGCGCCGCACGACGTCCGCCTCATGCTCGCGGGCCCGCACCTCGGACTCCTGCGCCTGTTCGCCTCGGGCCCAGGCCGCGAAAGCCACCGCCCCTTCGACGCTGATGTCGGCCTGCCGACGCAGCGTGCCGAGGACGTCCGGCGTCTCAGGCAGGAACCAGTGGGTTCTCATGAGGCCATCCTGGCCGCCAGGGCCACCCCGGCGGCAAGACCCGCGCACGCCGGGAGCGTCACGACCCACGCGAGGCCGATCTCCTGGACCACCGCCCAGTGCACGTGCCGGCGCCGGCCCGCGACTCCCACACCGACGACCGACGACGCGACGACATGGGTGGTGCTGACCGGGGCGCCGAGCAGGGCCGCTCCGCCGATGACCACCGCGCTCGAACCCTGGCTCACCAAGCCGTCGACCGGGCGGATCCGGTAGATCGACCGACCGATCGTGCGTACGATCCGCCAGCCGCCGAGCGCCGTCCCGACGGTCAGCGCGAGGGCGCACACGAGCTTGACCCACAACGGCACCACGAACGAGCTGATCGTGCCGGTGGAGAGCAGGGCCAGGGTGATCACCCCCATCGTCTTCTGAGCGTCGTTCGTGCCGTGCGCGAACGCCAGGGCCGCCGACGTCCCCCACTCCGACCGCAGGATCGGACGGGTGACCCGGCGGTGGGCCCGGCGCAACCCGCGCCGGGCGGAGACCGAGAGCAACCAGCCGGCCCCCGCGCCCAGTGCCGGAGACACCGCCAGTGCGACCAGAACGCCGGTGACGCCCACGGGCCGCAGGCCGACGAAGCCGCCCCAACGCACGGCGCTCGTCCCACCGACGACCAGGGCGGCGCCGACCAGGCCGCCCACCAGAGCGTGGGAGGACGACGAGGGCAGCCCCCAGCGCCAGGTCGCGAGGTTCCACGTCAGCGCAGCGAGCAGGGCGGCGGTCAAGATTCCCATGAGGTCGGACGTGCCGACCCGGACCAGCCCGCCGACGGTGTCGGCCACCGCCGTACCGGCCAGGACCGGGCCGAGGACCGTGAAGGCGGCGGCGACGCCGACCGCCTGAGCCGGGCGCATCGCACCGGTGGCTACCGGTGCGGCCACGGCGTTGGACGAGTCGTGGAACCCGTTCGTCGCGTCGAAGCCGACCGCGAGCACGACGACGGCCACGAGCGCCACCGTCTGCGAGCCGGCCATCCCCCCATCCTGCTCCCCCGCGTTCCGCCACCTCCCACCTTTCGCCACCTCCCCCTTTTCGCTACAAGGGTCCCCTCGTGCCACTAGGCCGAGGTTTCGCGCCCCACATCGCCGGGCGCCAGGACGGGGCACCGGCCGCGAGACTCGGCGAGCTCTTCCTAATGAGTGCCCCGCGGCTGCGGCCTAGTGGCATGAGGGGACCCTTGTGGCGGGGATACCGGGTGTGAGCGGGCCGACCGCCGTACGCTGCCGCTATGAGCAAGAAGACGAAGGTCAGTCACGTCGAGCGGATCCCCAAGAAGCTGTACGAGACCGAGCTGTTCCGGCTGCAGGCCGAGCTGGTGACCCTGCAGGAATGGGTGCGCAGCTCGGGCCAGCGGCTGGTCGTGGTCTTCGAGGGTCGCGACGCGGCCGGCAAGGGCAGCACCATCAAACGGGTCACGCAGTACCTCAACCCCCGCGTCGCCCGTATCGCTGCCCTACCGGCGCCGAGCGACCGCGAACGCACCCAGTGGTACTTCCAGCGGTACGTCGACCAACTGCCCGCAGCGGGCGAGATCGTGCTGTTCGACCGCTCCTGGTACAACCGGGCCGGCGTCGAGCACGTGATGGGTTACTGCACGAACGACGAGTACCACCGGTTCCTGCACCAGTGCCCCATCCTCGAACGGCTGCTCGTCGAGGACGGCGTGCTGCTCCGCAAGTACTGGTTCTCGGTGAGCGACGCCGAGCAGGAGGCGCGGTTCCGGTCGCGCCTCGAGGACCCCATGCGGCGCTGGAAGCTGTCCGGCATGGACCTCGAGTCGATCACCCGGTGGGAGGAGTACTCCCGCGCGAAGGACCAGATGATGGTCCACACCGACATTCCGGAGGCGCCGTGGTGGGTCGTCGACAGCGACGACAAGCGCCGGGCCCGGCTCAACATGATCAGCCATCTGCTGTCGACGCTGGATTACCGCGAGGTGCAGCGGGTTCCGCTGGATCTTCCGCACCGGCCTCCTTCGACCGGCTACGTGCGCCCACCCCGAGACACCCAGACGTACGTGCCCGACTACGCAGCCACGCTGACCGGCGAGACCGCGGGCTAGCCCGGAGCCGAGCAGACGGTCGACCGCGCAGGGCAGTACCTCGTCCCGCCGACGACGAGTCGGATGCTGAGGTCGGCACCACCCAGCCCGTGGTCGTCCATGGCCTTGCGTAGCAGCGACGGGTCGATGTCCGGCGGAGGGACCGGTCACGAGTCACCGAAACCGTGCCCAGCGTCAGCGGGACGGCCACCAGCACCAGCAGACTGCCCACGACGACCAGGGTGCGCCCGTTGAGCGCGCCCGCTTCGGCCCCGGACTCGCGGGCCGCGTCGCGCACCTGGTAGCCGAGGAAGACCGCCGTACCTGTCGTCACGATCGCCGCGACGTTCGTGCCGAACAGCAGCCCGGCCTGGGCGGCATCGGAGTACCGCTGAACCTCAAGCAGCAAGCCGGCGACGCCGAGCGGCGGCACGAGCGAGATGGCGATGGCCACACCGGGCAACGCGTCGGAGATGTCCGAGCGCACGAGCGCGAAGGCAGACCGTGCCGGTGGCCAGGGCGGCCAGGAGGTCGATCAGCCGCGGGCTGATCCGGGCGGACACCTGAGTGTTGTTCGCGAACAGGTCCGGCGGCGCCACGAAGATCGACATCACGAACCCGATCGCCACCACGACGAGCGCGCCCGCGAGGACGTAGGCCACGCTTCGCAGCAGGTGTGCACGGTCGGCCAGCACCACCGAGATCGCGATGCCGAGGATCGGCGTCATCAATGGGGCGACGATCATCGCCCCGATCACGGTGGCCGTGGAGTCCGCCACGAGCCCCGCGGTGGCGATCACGGAGGCGAGCACCAGCAGGACCCAGAACCGGGACGACGAACGGCTGGTTCACGGCCCCTCGATGTAGAGGCTGTCGGTGATTCTTGCGACGTCGGCGGAGTCGATCCGGGCCACGCGCCCACCCCTTTCGTCGGCAACGTCCCCGGGCGACCACCCGCCTGGTGGGACCATCGGACCATGAACGTCGTCACGCTGCTGCACGGATTCGCGAACCTCGCCGCCGACAACCCCCTCCTGCTGCTGTTCACCCTCCTCGCGGTGGGCAGCGCGCTCGGGACGATCCACTGGCGTGGCTTCGCTCTGGGGCCGGCAGCGGTGCTGTTCGTGGCTCTCGCTTTCTCGGCGTACGACGAACGACTGAAGCTGCCGGCGGTCCTCGGCCAGCTCGGCCTGGCCCTGTTCGCGTACACAATCGGCGTGGCCGTCGGGCCGTCGTTCTTCGCAGCCCTGCGCAGTGGCGGCCGGTCGCTGGCCTTGGTCGTGGGCGTGCTCCTGCTCGCCGCTGCGACGACCCTGGGAGTGGGTCACCTGCTGGGGCTGCGCGGCCCCGTTCTCTCGGGGGTGTACGCCGGATCGCTGACGAACACGCCCGCCCTCGCCGCGAGCCTCGAGCAGCTGAAGTCTGCCGCGCCCACGATCGGCTACTCGGTGACGTACCTGTTCGGCGTCCTCGGCATGCTGTTGGCGGCCGGCATCAGCCTGCGTACCAAGGTGAAGCCGCATGGCCACGACGCCGAGCCGGGGGCCCAGACCGGGTCACCCGAGGACGCGGTGCCGCACCTCGAGCAGCGCACCCTCCGGGTGGACGTGCCGGGGCTGCCGTCGTTGGTCGCGCTCGAGGAGCGTTACGACAACAAGGTCGTCTTCTCGCGGGTGATGCACGGGGACGTCCCGGGGCACCCTGGCACCGTCGACATCGCTTCGGCCGCGACCACCCCGGTGGTGGGCGACATCCTGACGATCGTGGGCGACGGCGACATCGTGGAGCAGATCGTCGACGACCTGGGCCACGCATCGAGCGTTCCGCTGGTGCTCGACCGGAGTCAGCTCGACTTCCGCCGGATCACGGTGTCGAACCGCGACGTGGCGGGCCGCACCCTCGAGCAGCTCAGGTTGCCCCGACGTTTCGGGGCGACCGCCACCCGGGTCCGCCGGGGCGACGTCGACCTGCTGGCCACCGAGGACCTCGTTCTCCAGCTCGGGGACCGCGTCCGAGTGGTCGCACGGCGGCCGCAGATGGCCCAGGTGGCGGAGTTCCTCGGCGACTCCGAACGCGGCGCCTCCGACCTCAACCCGGTCGGGCTGGCCCTGGGGCTCACGCTCGGGCTCCTCGCCGGACTGCTCGTGGTTCCATTGCCGAACGACACGACGTTCGCGCTGGGCATGGCCGGGGGGCCGTTGCTCGTGGGGCTGCTGCTGGGCCGGTTGCAACGCACCGGGCGGGTGCTGTGGACGATCCCGTACCAGGCTTCCGGGGCGGTCAACCAGCTCGGCATGCTGCTCTTCCTCGCCTATGCGGGCTCCAACGCCGGAAACGCCCTCGCGAAGGCGCTCGCCAGCGACCAGGGCCCTCGCCTCCTGGCGCTCGGCTTCGTGGTCACCGGTGTGAGCGCCACCGTCATGCTCGTCGCCGGGCCGCGGCTGGCTGCCGTCGCGGGGCCGCGGCTGGCCGGACAGATCGCTGCGCTCGACACCCAACCGGCGGTCCTGGCGTACGTCAACCAGCGAACCGGCGCCGACCCCCGGGTGAACCTCGGTTACGCGCTCGTCTACCCCGTCGCGATGATCGTGAAGGTCGTCGTCGCGCCGATCATCGGTACGTTCCCCTAGGCCCGAAGGTCCCTGGCGCCTGGGACGTCGTACCGCCACGATGAGGACCATGGGTCTCTATCGCGACGCGTACACCCGCAGCCTCTCCGATCCCGAGGGGTTCTGGCTGGAGGCGGCCGGCGGTGTCGACTGGATCCGTCCGCCCGCACGCGCGCTCGACGCCTCGGCCGCACCGTTCTACCGGTGGTTCCCGGATGCGGAGCTGAACACCTGCCACAACGCGTTGGACCGCCATGTCGCCGCAGGCCATGGTGCCAAGGTGGCCCTCATCCACGACAGCCCGGTGACCGACAGCGTCACCCGGTTCACCTACGACGAGCTGCTCGACGAGGTGGCGCGATTCGCCGGGGCCCTGGCGGCGCTCGGCGTCACCAAGGGCGACCGGGTGGTCGTCTACCTCCCGATGGTCCCCGAGGCCGTCGTCGCGATGCTCGCCTGCGCCCGGCTCGGCGCGATCCATTCCGTGGTGTTCGGCGGGTTCGCGGCGCACGAGCTGGCCCTGCGGATCGAAGACGCGACCCCCAAGGTCGTCCTGTCGGCGTCGTGCGGCATCGAAGGCACGAAAGTGATCCCGTACAAGCCGTTGCTCGACCACGCGATCGACCTGTCCGCCCACAAGCCGGACCACTGCGTGATCCTGCAGCGGCCGATGGTCACCGCCGAGATGACGCCCGGCCGCGACCTCGGCTGGGCCGAGCTGGCCGCTGGCGCGACCCCGGCCGCCTGCATGCCGGTGTTGGCGACCGACCCGCTCTATGTGCTCTACACCTCGGGCACCACCGCCAAGCCCAAGGGCGTGGTGCGCGACAACGGCGGCCACGCCGTCGCCCTGCTGTGGAGCATGGCGAACGTCTACGCGATCGGCCCAGACGACGTGTGGTGGGCTGCCTCCGACGTCGGCTGGGTGGTCGGCCACTCCTACATCGTGTACGCGCCCTTGCTGGTCGGTGCGACGACGGTGATGTACGAAGGCAAGCCGGTGGGCACACCTGACGCAGGCGCGTTCTGGCGGGTCATCGAGGAGCACAAGGTCAACGCGCTCTTCACCGCGCCGACCGCGATCCGGGCGATCCGCAAGGACGACCCGAACGGGTCGCAGCTGCGCACCCGCGACCTGACGTCGCTGCGCACCTTGTTCCAGGCCGGCGAGCGCCTGGACCCCGACACGCACGAGTGGGCCACCACGATGCTCCACGTGCCGGTGGTCGACAACTGGTGGCAGACCGAGACCGGCTGGCCGATCGCTTCGAACCTCCGCGGCCTGGAGCCGATGCCGATCAAGGCCGGCTCGCCCACGGTGCCCGTGCCGGGGTACGACGTCCGGGTGCTCGACGGCATCGGCAACGACCAGCCGCCTGGCGTGGAGGGCTCCATCTGCCTGCGCCTGCCGATGCCACCGGGAACGCTGCCGACGCTGTGGAACGACGACGAGCGCTACGTCGCGTCGTACCTCTCGGCCTACCCCGGCCACTACCTCACGGGCGACGGCGGGTACCTCGACGCAGACGGCTACCTCTTCGTGATGGGGCGCACCGACGACGTCATCAACGTCGCTGGGCATCGGCTCTCGACCGGGGCGATGGAGGCCGTCGTCTCGGCGCACCCTGCCGTGGCCGAGTGTGCCGTGATCGGCGTCCACGACGACCTCAAGGGTCAGGTGCCGCACGCCTTGGTGGTGCTGCAGACCGACGCGACGACCGACCACGAGGCACTGCGTCGCGAGCTGGTCCAGCTGGTGCGCGACGAGATCGGACCGGTGGCGTCGTTCAAGGATGTCGACGTCGTTCCGGCGCTGCCGACGACGAGGTCCGGCAAGATCCTGCGCCGGTCGCTGCGGGCGATCGCCGAAGGTCGCGACGAGCCGGTGCCGTCCACCATCGCCGACCCCGCCGTGCTCGACGCGATGAAGGCGTTGATCGGTCCGGAGGCCCAGCGCCACTAGGCTGACCACCGGTGTGCCGGGAAGCCTGGTCGGCGCGGTTCTGGCGATCCTGGAGGCCTGGTGCGCAGTATCGAGATCGTGCTCGGCCTCGTGGTGCTCGGTGTCGTGGTCGCGACCCTCGCCGGCCGGTTGAAGGCGCCAGCCCCCTCGATGCTGGTCATCGCCGGCCTCGTGGTCGGTCTCATACCCGGCTTACCCAAGGTCGTGGTGACGCCCGAGTCGATCAGCCTGATCGTGCTGCCGCCCTTGCTCTACGCGGCATCGACCGACGTGGCCCTCACCGAGCTCCGCAAGGTGATCGGCGCGGTGTCGGCGCTCGCTGTCGGCCTGGTCGCCGTGTCGGCTGTGGCCGTCGCGTTCACGGTGCACACGATCGTTCCGGACGTCCCGCTGGCCGCCGGGTTCGTACTCGGTGCCGTCCTCGCGAGTACGGACCCGGTCGCCGTGAGCGCCCTCGCACGGCGGCTCCGGCTGCCCCCGCGGCTGCTGGCCCTCGTGCAGGGTGAGAGCCTGCTCAACGACGCGACGTCGCTGGTGCTGTTCCGGGTCGCGGTCACCGCTGCTGCCGCCGGCACCGTGTCGGTCGGCGGCGCGGCGGCCCAGTTCGTCCGGCTCGGCGCAGGCGGTGCGCTCGTGGGGCTCGGACTGGCCGCTCTGGTCGCCCAGTTGCGGCGGCGCACCGACGACATCGTGCTCGAGACCGCGATCTCGTTGTTGACGCCGTATGCCGTCTACGTCGTGGCCGAGGTCTGCGGCACGTCCGGGGTGACCGCGGTCGTCGTGGCCGGGCTCTACCTCGGCCGCCGCGGCGTCGAGCTGACCCGGGGCGCCGTACGCCTGCGGATCGACGGCGTGTACGACGTCGTGGTCTTCCTGCTCGAGAGCGTGGTGTTCGCGGTGATCGGTCTCGAGCTGCCGACGCTGGTGCGCGACCTGCCGGCCTCGGACCGGAACTTCGCGGTCGCCGCTGTGGCTGTGACGCTCGTGGCGCTGCTGACCCGGTTGCTCTGGATCTACCCGGCCGGCTACCTGCCTCGGCTGATCGGCCGGCCGCTCGACTCGCAGGGCCCTGCGCCGACCTGGCGGGTGCTCGCGGTGGCGACCTGGGCGGGCACGCGCGGGGTCGTGCCGTTGGCGGCCGCGCTGTCGATCCCGCTGACCGTCGACGGCGGGGCGCCGTTCCCCCACCGAGACCTGCTGATCGTGCTGGCCATCAGCTGCATCATCCTGACCCTCGTCGTGCAGGGCCTGACCCTCGAGCCGCTGGTTCGACGGCTCGGGGTCAACGAGGACCTCGCACGCGCCCGCGACGAGGAAGCCGTGGCCCGGCACGCCGTCGCCACCGCGGCGCTCGAACGGCTGGACGAGCTGCTGGACGCTGACGCGGCGTCACCACTGGTGCTGGAGCGCATCCGGCAAGGGCTCGAATCAAGGGTCGGTCGCACGCGCGAACAGCTCCAACGCGGCCCGGCGGCGGCCTCAGCCGAACCTCACACCGGGCCGACGTACCGGCGGCTGCGGCTCGACCTGCTCGCTGTCGAATCGGCGCGGCTGCTCGCGCTGCGCGACGAAGGCCGGATCAGTGAGGACACCCGGCGCAAGGTTCAGCGATCGCTCGACCTCGAGGAAGCCGGCCTCACCGAACCGACTGAGTGACGGCCTCGGCCGGCGCCCGCTCAGGAGCACGGCGGTAGGCCTCCAGGACCAGCACAACAAGCGCTACGACAGCCCACAACGCGTACGAGCTGCCGACGACCTGCTGCCACAGGTTGTGGTCGTACTCGCGGTCCTGGGTGTTGGGCACCCGGAAGATCCCGCGCGAATAGAAGATGACGACACCGGCGGCGAGCAGGCCCCAGCCCACCCGGCGAGCCGTGATGCCGGTCAGCGCCACCCCGGCGGGAAGCGCCCACAGCCAGTGGTGCGACCACGAGATCGGCGACGCCAGCAGCATCGCCAGCGAGGTCACCGCCACGGCCGACACGGTCTCGCCGCTCAGCCACAGCCGGCGGGCCGCCCACAGGGCGATCGCGACGACCCCCACCGCCAGCACGAACCACAGCGGTTTGATCCCGCCCTTGCCAGCCAGCCGCCAGATCACCCCGTTGAGCGACTGGTTCGCGACGTACGCGACCCCGCCGACCCGGGTGTCGTCGTACGCCAGCTTGGTCCAGTACAGCCAGGCCTGCTGCGGCTGGACCAGCAGCCCCAGCACCACGGTCGCCACGAACGCAGCCGCGGCGCGCGCCGCCGACGTCCGCTTGCCGATGGCCACGAACAGCAGGATGAACACGGCCGGAGTGAGCTTGAGCCCCGTCGCCAGCCCGACCAGGATCCCCTGACCTCGGCGGCTCGGACCGAGCACGTCCTCGAGCACCAGCCACAGGATGATGAGGTTGATCTGACCGAAGCCGATCGTCGCGGTGACCGGCTCGGCGAGAGCGGCCACGGCCCACAGGGCGGCCGTCGCGTCGCGGCGATCACGGGCACCGAGCCCCGGCCAGCGCGCACCCACGAGCAACCAGCAGGCCCGGACCAACGCGACAAAGCTGAGGACGCTGATGACCAGTCCGCCACCCCACGCGCCGATCAGCGCGAACGGGATGAACACGACGGCCGCGAAGGGCGGGTATGTGAACGGCAGCCCGACCCCGTCGACCCGACCGTCGTACAACGGGATGCCGTGCACGAGCTTGTAGCCGCCGGACCGGTAGACCGCGATGTCGACCATGGGCAGGCTGCGGATCACCCAGTTGTAGAACACGAATCCGGCCACCAACGTGACGACTGCGGCCACGACCGACGAGCTCACCCGGCGACGGTCGTTGCTCGGGTCGGTCACTCCGCGAGGGTACAGCGGGGGCGCGCCCGGTCAGGGGCGGATGACTCCGGCCTGACGCACGGACTTCGTCAGGGCGATCCACTTCTTGCGCTCCTCGCTGCGCACCCGGGCATCCGTGCGGCCGGCCATCCAGCGCGCCTCCCGCACGAGCTTGCGCCACGACTGCAGGCGTCGCTCGCTGACCTCCCCCGAGTCGACGGCCGCCAGCACCGCGCAGCCGGGTTCGCTGACGTGCGAGCAGTCACCGAACCGGCACAGCTCGGCCAGGGCCTCGATCTCGGGGAAGGCGCGCTGAAGTCCCCCGTCAAGGTCGACGACACCGATCCCACGAAGCCCCGGGGTGTCGAGGAGCAGCGCGCCGCCAGGCATGGGCACGAGCTCGCGCCGGACGGTCGTGTGCCGACCCTTGCCGTTGGCCCCGATGTCGCTGACCCGGACGACCTCGTCACCCACCAGCGCGTTCACGAGGGTGGACTTGCCGACCCCGGACTGCCCCAACAGCGCGAGAGTCCTTCCGGGCGAGGCGAGGGCACGCAAGACATCCAGCCCGGATCCGTTGACTGAGCTGACCGTCAGCACGTGGACCCCCGGCGCCGAGAGCGCGACGTCGGCGGCAATCAGGTCGCCGTCGCCCACGAGGTCCGACTTCGTCAGCACGACGACCGGCTGCGCCCCGCTCTCCCACGCCTGCGCGACCAGCCGCTCGATCCGACCCAGGTTGGGCTCCACGGCCAACGACACGGTCACGAGCACGAGGTCGACGTTCGCAGCGAGCACCTGCGCGGCAGACTCCCCGGACGACGACGCCCGCAGGAACGCCGTACGGCGCGGGAGCAACGCCTCGATCGTCGTACGGTCGTCCGGCCAGCTGCGGACCACGGCCCAGTCACCACTGCACGGTCCCGCCGCCCCGTCGTGCGCCATCTCGGCGAGGAGCACGCCCCCGAACGTCGCGCGAACCGGACCGTCGGGCCCGAGGAGGTGCGCCGCTCCCCGGTCGACGGCCGCCACTCTCGCCGCGCTGGTGTCTGCGTGCTCGTGCGGCTCGTACGCCGCCGCCCATCCGGCGTCCCAGCCAAGGGCGGTGAGGCCTGCTGCCACGTGTTCGGTCACGCAGCGAAAGTAGAGCGCCGACGCGACGACGTCGAACGGTTTACTGGTTCAGCTGCCCTGCACGCGCAATCGCTCGGCCGTCACGTCGAAGTCGCCCGGGGGGTATTGCGGGCTCAAGTCCCCGAGGGCCTCGAGCAGCAGGCGGCCAACGGCCCAGTTCCGGTACCACTTCCGGTCAGCCGGGACGATGTACCAGGGCGCGATCTCGGTGGAGCACCTGCCGATCGCATCGGCGTACGCGGTCTGGTAGGCATCCCAGAACCCGCGTTCGTCGACGTCTCGGGGGTTGAACTTCCAGCGCTTGGTCGGGTCGTCGAGCCGGTTGAGCAGCCGCTGCTTCTGCTCCTCCTTCGAGATGTGCAGGAACACCTTCACGATGTGCACCCCGTCGTCGGCGATCTCACGCTCGAACGCGTTGATCCGCTCGTACCGGGTGGACCACTCGGCCTCGGGCACGAGCGAGTGCACCCGGACGACGAGCACGTCCTCATACTGCGACCGGTTGAAGATCCCGAGCGAGCCGCCCGAGGGCACCGCACGACGGATCCGCCAGAGGAAGTCGTGCCGCAGCTCGGCCTTGGTCGGCGCCTTGAACGACGTGATCGCCACGCCCTGGGGGTTGACCTGGCCGACGACGTGGGCGGTCGTGCCGTCCTTCCCGGACGTGTCCATCCCCTGCAGGATCAGCAGCAGACGCCGGCTCCCGCCACCTACCCCCTCGGCGTACAGCCGGCTCTGCAGCTCGGCCAAGGCCGGCGCTGTGCGGGCGAAGTCCGTCTCGGTGGCGGCGCGGCCGCCCGGAGCGCCGGGAGTGGCCTGCGGGTCGTTGGTCGACAGGTCGATCGCGCCGGCCGGCGCGCGGAGAAGGTCGGACACCCTGGGCGCATCGACTCTCCCGGGCTTGTCGTCCTGGCCGTGCTTAGCCTGCTTCGCCACTGGATCCTCCGGAGGTCGACATGCGGCAATCGTGGTGTGCGAGGCTACGACGTATGACTATCGAAGGCATCTGGTCCGGCCTCTTCGCTGCGATCATCGTCGGCGCCCTCGCTCGCGTGCTCGTCCGGGGGTACCAGCCCATCGGCTGCCTCCTCACCATCGTCGTCGGCCTCGTCGGCGCCGGCATCGGCGGTGCGATCGGCAAGGCGCAGGCCTGGGGCTTCTGGCTCACCCTGGCGACCCAGGTCCTCATCTCGGCGCTGCTGGTCCTGCCGTTCACCCTCGGAACGCGCAACCAGAAGTGGTGAGTCAGCCCGGGACGCCCTCTCGGGCCAGCGCGACCAGCCGGGACCTGGCCCGGAAGTACTTCTTGCGGTAGCCGCCGCGCAGCAGCTCGGGCGCGAACACGCGGTCGAGCGGCGCGCCCCCGGCCACGAGCGGCACGGCCCGGTCGTACAACCGGTCGGCCAGGGCGACCAACCGCAGTGCTGCCGCTTGGTCCGAGACCGTGTGGACGTCGGTCCAGAACGCCCCGGTCACCCCGTCGAGCAGCGCGCCGTACCGGCTCGGGTGAACCTGCTTGAGGTGGTCGAGCAGGTCGCGGAAGTCGTCGAGGGTCGCGCCGTCACTCGCGTGGGCACGACGTCGTACCTCGACGTCGTCGGCCGGGACCGGTGCCGCCGGCAGCCCGCGGTGGCGGTAGTCCTCACCGTCGACGCGCACCACCTCGAAGCTGTTCGCCAGTCCCTGGATCTCGCGCACGAAGTCGTCGGCGGCGAAGCGGCCCTCCCCCAACGCGTCGGGCAGGGTGTTCGACGTCGCGGCCAGGCGTACCCCCGCCTCGACCAGGCGGGCCAACAGCGTCGACATGAGAACCGTGTCGCCCGGATCATCCAGCTCGAACTCGTCGATACACAGCAGCCGGTGCCCGGACAGCGCGTCCACCGTCCCGGCGAACCCGATGGCGCCCACGAGGTCGGTCATCGCGACGAAGGTGGCGAACGACTTCGGCGCCGGCGCCTCGTGCCACAGCGACGCCAGCAGGTGCGTCTTGCCCACCCCGAACCCGCCGTCGAGGTAGCGGCCGGCCGCCCCCGTCGTCGCGGTGCTGCGGCGGAACCAGCGGCCGGACGGCTGCGGGGTGCTGAGCTCGGCAGCGAACTCCGCCAGCCGGGCCACTGCGGCGGCCTGGGTCGGCTGCGCAGGATCAGGCCGATACGTCGAGAAGCGTTCGGCGGAGAACCGAGGCGGAGGCACGAGCTCGGCGACGAGCCGCTCGCGGGCCACGAGAGGGAAGCGGTCGCACAGGCGCGGGACGGAGGACGACGGCACGGTCGGCAAGGCTACGGGGCGTGCGAGGATTCCATGCATGCGATCCCTGCTCACCGCCGAGGTTGACCTCGCCGACGCGTACGCCTACCCCGCCACCGGGCGCTGGCTCCGGGCCAACTTCGTGACCACCGCGGACGGCGCCATCCGCGGGCCGGACGGGCTGTCGGGCAGCATCTCGGGGCCGGCGGACAAGCGCGTGTTCGCTGCGCTGCGTCAGCTCGCCGACTGCGTCCTGGTCGGGGCGCAGACTGCCCGGGCCGAGGGTTACCGGCCGGCCCGGCTGCCGATCGCGATCGTGTCCGGCAGTCTCGACCTCGACCTGTCGACGCCGCTCTTCGCCGCAGCCGAGCACCGCACCGTGGTCCTGACCAGCGCAGCCGCGCCGTCCGACCGGCAGCGGGCCGTCTCGGCCGTGGCGGACGTCATCGTCTGCGGGGCCGATCGGGTCGATCCCGCGCTGGCTCTCGCGGCCCTCAGCGATCGCGGGTTCCGGCGGCTGCTCTGCGAGGGCGGCCCCTCGTTGTTCGCCCAGCTGCTGTCGGCGGGACTGCTCGACGAGCTCTGCCTCACGGTGTCGCCCCGGCTCGCCGGCGCGGGGCCTCAGCTGTTCCCGAAGCCGCTCGACCAGCTGGCGCAGCTAGAGCTGGCCGGGCTGCTCGAGGACGACGGCTTCGTGTTCCACCGCTACCTCGTCCACCACCGACTCGTCCAGCACTGACCGCGATCCCCCCACCCTTCCGCCACAAGGGTCCCCTCATGCCACTAGGTCGAGGTGCTGCTCCCCCCTCACCGGTACCAACCGCGCCGACAGCGGGAGGGGTCAGATCTTGCAGTTCTTCGCGACCCAGATCGCGACCGTGCCGATGTCCTTGGCATGGCCCGCCGTACCGTCTGAGATCGCCTTCATCAGCGCCGCCTCGTCGATGGACCCACTCGAGGCGGCCTTGCCGATGCTGTCGATGACGTTGGCGTAGATGTTCGCCGCCGCGGAGATCTCGGCCGGTGCGTACGTGCGCATATCGGCTGCTGCGGCCTGGGAAAGCGCACCGAAGTTCGCCATGTCGCCGCTGGCGGACTTGGTCGCCGCCTCGAGCTCCTTGAAGGCGCCGCAGAAGTTCGTCGCGGTGCCCTTGACGACCGCAGCCGGGCTGGAGGACGTCGGCGTCGAGGTCGACGGGGAAATCGACGTTGCCGGCGTCGACGAGGCCGTGGTGCCGCCGGGCGTCTGGCTCGCCGCGACCGTGCTGGACGACGACGAGCAGCCGGCCAACGCGACGAGGATCAGGACCGAGACGGGAGCAATGCGTCGCTTCATGGTGTCCTCCGAGCAACAGCGCAGACGATCCGCACCTGTGCCGTTGCGAACACTACGACTTACCGCGGCGGAAGTGCGGAGAACGCTGAGACCCGACACTGGTAGGAAGGCATACTGACGTCCGTGGACCTGCCGGTGATGCCCCCCGTCAAGCCGATGCTGGCCAAGCCCGTCAAGGGGGTGCCGGCTGCCGACATCGTCGACGGTGGGCTCAGCTACGAACCGAAGTGGGACGGCTTCCGGTGCATCGTCTTCCGGGACGGCGACGAGGTCGTGCTCGGGTCGCGCAACGAGAAACCGCTGACCCGCTACTTCCCCGAGATCGTCGCCGCGGTCCTCGCCCAGCTGCCGGAGCGGTGCGTCGTTGACGGCGAGATCGTGATCGCCAAGGGTGCACAGCTGGACTTCGACGCTCTGTTGAACCGGATCCACCCGGCGCAGTCACGCGTCGAGCGGCTCGCCGCCGAGACCCCTGCCGCGTTCGTCGCGTTCGACCTGCTGGCGCTCGGCGACGACGACCTGACCGGGCTCGGGTTCGGTGAGCGCCGAAGGCTGCTCGAGCGAGCCCTCGCCGACGCCGAGCCACCGGTCTTCCTCACGCCCACCACCACCGACAGCGCGCTGGCTGAGCGCTGGTTCGAGGTCTTCGAAGGCGCCGGCCTCGACGGTGTCGTGGCCAAGCCGCTCACGCTGCCGTACCGGCAGAACGACCGCGTCATGCTCAAGATCAAGCACACGCGTACGGCCGACTGTGTGGTCGCGGGCTTCCGCTGGCACACGTCCGGCCCTGTCGTCGGTTCGTTGCTGCTCGGTCTGTACGACGCCGTCGGGATGCTCCAGCACGTCGGCGTGTGCGGGGCCTTCACAGCCGCCAGGCGGGCCGAGCTGGTCGGCGAGCTCGAGCCCTACCGCGCGGACTCGCTCGAAGGGCACCCCTGGGCCGACTGGGCCTCCCCCGAGCCGGCCGAGCCGGCCGCCCCGACCGACCGCAAGCCTGGCGCCACCTCCCGGTGGAACGCCGGCAAGGACCTCTCCTGGATCCCGCTGCGCCCCGAGCTCGTCGTCGAGGTGGCGTACGACCACATGGCGGGCACCAGGTTCCGGCACACCGCGCAGTTCCGGTCGTGGCGGCCGGACCGCGAACCGGCGAGCTGCACGTACGAGCAGCTGGAGCAGGTGATCCGGTACGACCTGGCCTCCGTGCTGCTGGGCCGGTCGGCCGACTAGGCTCGGACCGTGCTGACCATCGTGCTCCTGACGGAGAATGCCCTCACCGACCACGACGTGCGCAGGGTGGCCCACCTGCACGACCCCGAGCCCGTCCGCATCCACGTGGTGATCCCGGTCCACGAGGATGCCGACGCCGAAGCGACCGCTGCGTCTCAGGCCGAGCTCGCTGCGAGCCTGCAGCTGCTGCGTGCCGCCGGCGTCGCCGAGGTCGACGGCGAGCTCACCCGCGCCCACCCCGTCGACGCGGTCGCCGAGCGCACAAGGGCGATCAACGCGGACGAAGTGATCGTCCTCACCGAACCGCACCTCATCGCAGACCTGACCCGGCGTGACTGGGCGACGCAGCTTCGCCACTCGCTCCACCTCCCGCTTCTGCACGTCGTGTCGGGCACCGACCAGGTCGTCAGCTGATCTGGAATTCCTCCGCTCAATACGGGTGAGGAGCGCGTCGATGGGGAGAATGTCGACAGAGTCCAGCGAGGAGGCAGCATGGTCCCGTACCGCCTGGCGGCCGCTGTCGCGGTTCTGCCGGTCCTGGTCTGTGGTGGCAGCGCGTTCCCGCGCGCCCCGTTAGCCGTTCCCGCGCCCGTCACCCTGGCTGCGGATCCTGCGGTTCCGCACGTGTCCGTCGCGCTGCCGACCCCCACCGCGACTGTGGCCGTAACCCGTGCGCCAAGGCCGACACCGTCCGCCCGAACCACCGCCGCCAGCCCGACGGTTCTCCGGCCCGTGGTCCGCAAGCCCGCGGTCCGCAAGCCCGTCCCCCGGCCAGTGCCGGACTTCACGTTCCCGGTGCCCGTCTCGGTTGGCAACGCCACGGAGGTCATCACCGTCAAGGCCCGCGGCTCGTACGCGACCGTCGTCGCCTGGCAGCACAGCACGACCGGGTGGCACGCCGTGCTCTCGACCACGTCGGCCAGGGTCGGCGCGAGCGGCGTGGTGCCGGCTGCCTCCCGGCGGCAGGGGACGAACACGAGTCCGGGTGGGACGTTCACTCTGACGCAGGCCTTCGGCATCGCCGCGAACCCTGGTGCCCACCTGCCGTACCACCGAGTGACGAACGACGACTGGTGGGTCGAAGACAACAACTCCGCGTACTACAACCAGCTCCGGCAGGCCTCGCTCGGTGGGTTCAACACGGCGCTGCCCGAGTCGGACGTGAACGGGTCGGAGCACCTCATCACGCACACCGGCGCCTACCAGTACGCAGTCGTCATCGACTACAACAGGTGGCCCGCGGTTCGCTACAAGGGCGCCGGCATCTTCCTGCACGTCAACGGGTCCGGATCGACTGCCGGCTGCGTCTCCGTGCCCGTGAGCACCATGGTCGCCCTTCTGCGATGGCTTGACCCCGCCCAGCACCCGCGGATCGCGATCGCCTGACGACCCGCGGGCGGGGGGACTAGCTGATCGCGACCTTGGCCTGGTTCAGCACCGTGTTGCTGACGACCGTCGGCCCACCGAAGACGAAACCACCAGCGATGGTCGCCGCGTGCGACTGCAGGTAGGTCGTGACCACCGCGGGCAGTGCAGTGGTCGGCGTCAGGATCACAGGTCCACAGAGGAACGCCGTCTGCGGTCCAGCCGAGAGCCCGTCCGGGAAGTTGACGCCACTGACGATTCCCACCGTGGCAGGTGTCGGGAAGAACGCACTCGCCAGCAGCGTCGCCGTTTCGTACCGCGACGCGCCGACGAGCTTTCGGGCTCCGACGGTGATCAACGATCCCGCAGCTGTGACGGCAGGTCCGCCGACGCCCCACACCTCGTCGGCCGGATGAGCAGCGAGGAAGGCACTGACGCTCGCCGGCATGGACGCGCCGTCGGTCAGCAGCACGATGCCGTTGCTCGCTGCCGCGGCAGCTCCGGCGCCGAGCGCGTCGGGGAAGTCGCGGCCAGTGGCCAGGAGCACCTTGGTCGCTCCGGGTACGGCGGACGAGATGGCGATCGCCGTCTCGAACCGGTTGGCGCCTCCGAGGCGTACCACCGTGTAGCCGAGGCCGGTGAGCGAGCTCTCCACGCCGGCGCTCAGCGCACCGGTGCCACCGCAGAGGTAGACCGTGCCGTGGGCCGGCAGGATCCGGGCGATCTCGGCCTTGACCCGGCTGTCGAGCGCCGCGACCGGGTTGAGGAGCAACGGACCACCGACGTGCGCGGCTAGGGGCGCGGAAGCGAGGCCGTCCGGGAACAGGTCGGAGCGGGCGAGAACGACCGCACCGGCCGACCCGGCAGCGAACCGGTTCGCCGAGGTGGCGAGCGAGGTCGCGATCCGGTCCTGCCCGTACAGGCGGGTGATCGACTTGAGCACCGCCGACGACAGGAACGCCGCCGTCCCGTCCCACGTGACCCCGTCGATCGCCGGCCCACTGACCACGGTGGTGGCGCCGGACGGGATCCCGCTCACCAGGGCGACCCTGGCGAGGGTGTGGTCGGGCTTAGCGAAGTACAGCTTGCCGCCAGCAACGAACAGCGATCGCGCACCGGTGTAACCGCTCGCCGCGGCGACAAATTCCTCCGACCCGACGATCTGCGACACCGGGCTGAACCAGCGGTAGTACAGCTTGCCGTCACTGGTGACGTAGTAGAGCCGACCGTTGTCGAACGCCATGCCACTGACCGCGGAGAAGTCGAACCAGCTAGCGGTGTCGGCCGGGGAGCCGACCGTGGTGCCGTCGAAGTCAGCCACCCAGAGCCTGCCGTCCGCAGTTCCGTAGAACACCTTGCCGCCGGTCATGAACGCACCGGAGATCGAGCCCCAAGGCACGGTCCCCTTGTCGCTGACTGCGGTCGCGCCGCCGAACGTCGAGCCGTCGAAGCCGCGCCGGGTCAACGACGCGTCCGAGCCGGCGACGAAGAGGTTGTTCGGCAGGGTGTTCGGCGTAGCGCCGGGGACGGTCGTGCCACCGGCGATCGGCATGAAGGCGATCCGCGGTCGGCTGCGCCCCCCGACGAAGTCCTTGTCGTAGCCGATCCACAGTCCGGCCGGCGTCGCGAGGAGGTCACCGACGCCCTGGTCGCGCTGAACCGTGGGGTTCCAGGCGAACGGGATGCCCGAGACGGGGTCCAGCGCGGCGATGCCCAAGCGCGAGACCGCACCCGGCCCGGCCGAGTTGTTGCCGCCGGAGTTGTTCAGCCAGCGCTGGTGTCCGCCCACGTAGATGGCCGTCCCGGTGGCAGCCACTGACGTAAGGCTGTCGCCGCCAGTGCTCGCTACCCAGGTCGGCTGCTGGCCGACGCCAGAGCGGCCGGCCTCCCAGCGAGACGCGGTGTCACAGAGGGTTCCCGGATGCGGACCGCCGGTGGTCACGATCACGAAGTAGCTGCCGTCCGGGGCGAACACCAGGTCGTTGATGTCGGTGTAAACCTCGACCGCGCAGATCGGTGCGAGCGCCGACGTCGCCCAGCTCGAGACCTGCCCGGTGGCCAGACTGACCAGGGCAAGCTGGTTGCGGGGCTGCCCTCCGATGGTCTGGAAGTTCCCGCCGACGACCAGCGTCGTGCCGTCGGGCGATACCGCGACGCGGACCACCGAAGCGCCCTGAACCAGCGTGCGAGACCCGCCGACGGGCAGGTTGAGCGTGGCCAGCGCGCCCGTGGTCGAGTCGACGGCGGCGAGCCCGGTGCGGGCGACGCCGTTCACCTTGGTGAAGCGACCCCCGAGGTAGACGAGGTTCCCGCGTACGACGGCGGAGTTGACCTGGCCGTCCTTCAGAGTCGCTGCGAACGAGGTGACCCGGCTGCCGTCAGCCACGTTGATCCGGGCGACCCCAACCTGCGCCACGCCGTTGACGTGTTTGAACGCGCCGCCGACCACGACGGAGGAACCGACGACGTCGAGTGTGATCACGGCACCGTCGAGGACGGGGGCGAAGCCGGGGATCAGATCGCCCGTGGTCGAGTCGAACGCCGCGAGGTAAGGCTGAACGAGCGTGGTGCCCCCGGCCGCCGGCTGGAGCTGGGTGAACGTGCCGCCGACGACCGTGGTGCCGCCCACGACAGCTATCGCGCTGACCTCCTGGTCGAGGATGTGAGGCGTCCACGAGGCGGGCACCTGGCTGACCACGACGGACTGCTCGACGTCACTCTGGGCCCTGGCGATCGTCGGCGCCGTCACGACCCCGAGGGTCGCCACTGCTGCCACCGCACCTGCGAGCATCTTCGATCGGCGCACGACCGCCCCTTTCAACTGACACGTCCTGGACTCCCATGATGACCGACCCTGCCCAGCCGATCACTCGGCTGAGCGGCGGTGCTACGCCACCGGACGGTCTGGGGTTCGAACCGAACGGACTAACCCGATGGGGTCTGCAGGAGCCCTTGCGCTGGGGTGGCACGGCCCTACGCTGGACCTGGGCCTCCGGCGCCTGCTCACCCCCGTGGCGACGCCGGGGGCTCCTGCACGCCGAGCAACGCCGTGCCACCGAGGCGCACGGGAAGGTTCGCCAGGACTCGCGACAGCCTCAGGTAACCTGACAGCTCGTCGCGCGGGATCGCCGCCTCCCGGAAGGTTCACCTTGTCCGAGCCCGTCTCCCGTCGCTCGATCCTCGCCGGACTTGCCGCCCTGCCGCTGGTCCCCCGACGCATCGGACCCACCGACAACAGCGCGACCTCGCGGTTGCGGCAGACCGTGCAGCCTGCGGCCACCTCCGTCGTCGATCCTGCGGGCGAGATCTCACCGGAACTCGCGATCCGCTCGCTGGCCCGAGGTCGCGCGGTGAAGCCGCTTGCCAGAGCCAAGGTCGCTTCGGTGCCCGGATCAGGCAGGGTCTCGCCGAGCGTCGTCCAGGGCGCCTCCGACTACCTGGTCTACCCGTTCCCGCTCTTCACGCTGGAGCCAGGGTCGCTCCCCTACGCCCGCCTCACGCCGATGCCGCTGGTTGACACCGAGACGCACGACAGCTTCGGGGTCCGCATGACGTTGCGTGGCGCGGTCCTGTACGACCACCCCGTCGCCCAGGCGCAGTACGGGATCATGCTGCTGGAGAGCCACCGACTCACCGCGGACCAGACCTTCGTCGATCGCGCCATCCTGCAGGCCCAGCGACTCGTCGACCGTCGGATCGAGCACCAGGGCTGGTGGTTCCCCTACTCGTTCGTCTACGCCGTGCACCGCACCTACGAAGTCTTCAAGCCGCCGTGGTTCTCGATGATGGCGCAGGGCCAGGCCCTGAGCCTCTTCGTCCGGCTGTTCGAGCTGACCGGCGACCCGGTCTGGCGGGTGGCGGCCGACCAGACCTACGCGACGTTCCTCGTCGCACCGGTGGCGGGCCAGCCCTGGGGCGTCCACGTGGTCGACGGGCTGCTCTGGCTGGACGAGTATCCGAGCCCGGTCTCGTTGCGGGGCGACCGCACGTACAACGGGCACATCTTTTCCGCATTCGGGTTGTACGACTACTGGCGCCTGACGCCGACCGACGAGTGCACTGCGTTGCTGCGGGCCGCGCTGACGACGGCGCGCGACGGCGGACTACTGGTGCGCTCGCGGGGCTGGCGTAGCCACTACTGCGTCACTCACGGCCTGGACGCGGGCTACTACCACACCACACACATCCATGAGAATCTCTCGCTGCAAGGCATAACGCAGGACCCGGTCTTTGCGCAGCGCGCGGATCTCTTCGCCGCGGACTATCCGCCGTTGAGCTCAGGGTCGGTCCACTTCCAGCCCGGGTCCTACACCGGGTACAAGTTCAACTCGGGCGGTGGCGTGCTGGCGAGCAAGCCGCTCGGGATCTCGCACAGCAGCTCGGCGCCCGACACCGACCGTGGGAAGGTCATCCGCCACAGCGGGATCTGGTACCAGATCAGTGCAGGGACTCTCGCCGGCTACGAGGTCCAGGAATGGCCCTCGCACTGCTACCAGGTAGGCATGTACGCCGTCCTGTCTTACCTCGTACAGCGTCCAGGGACTGTCGTGGCGAAGCCCGGCTCGGTCTACAACCTCTCGGCGGCCGGTCTGGTCGGTTCGCGCCTCACCTCGCTCAAGGTCGGCGACGCGGTGGACATCCAGACTCGTGCCGTCGTCAACGGGGTCGAGTTCCTACTGCTCGCGACCGGGGTCGACGCCGGGTGGTGGGTGGCCACGTCGGGCGTCCTGCTGCTCTGACCGACGTCTGCCCCATCGACAACCGCCAACCTGCGCAATGATGCGGCACATGGCCAGACAACGAATGCTCGCTGGGACGACGGCGCTCGGCTGCCTCCTCGTGCTGCCTGGTCAGGCCCGGTCTAACTGCGTGCGAACCCACCGCTCAAGCAGCTCCGGGCCCAGAGCCACCTCAAGCACTCCCTGGCCACGGCACCGCTGGCGCTGTCCACGTCGGTGAAGTCGTGGAGGCACACGGTCAACGACGGCGGTACGAGCCTGACCTACAAGATGGTCGGCAAGGACCCGACGGTGGTTCAGCTGACCCCCAGCACGTCGATCAAGACCGAGCTCGTGCCGGTGATCATCCACTTCACGAACGGCGACACCTGGGACCCCACGGTGGGTGACACGTGCGACGCCACAAGCGCTCTCACCCGGACGGTCAACTCCCCCGTTTTCAAGAGCAAGGCCTACACCCTCGGTGGCACCCCGGTCGGCTCGGGGCAGTACACCGACGCCTTCCAGCGGGCCAACTACTACCAGTACACGAAACCGGCCGGAATCAACCCTGGCTATCACGTGAAGCTGGGTCTGACCGTGCTGCCCGCGGTGACCATCAACGTGCCGGCAGCCAACTCGGCTGAGTTCGCGACCAGCTGCGGCAACGGCAAGCTGGCGGACGTCGACATCGACTGGCTGGACAACTACCTGCAGACGACGCTGATCCCGTCGCTCGCAGCACAGGGCGTGGGCGTCAAGACGTTCCCACTCTTCCTGCTGGGCAACGTCGTCGAGTACATCACCACCCCGGGCAACTGCTGCGTGCTCGGCTACCACAACGCGGTGCAGACCGGAGCCGGGATCCAGACGTACTCGATCTCGATGTACGACAACACCGGTGACTTCAGCGGTTCCGGCGACATCTCGGTTCTCACGCGCGAGGTGGGCGAGTGGATGGACGACCCGTTCGTGAACAACCCGACCAAGCCGTGGGGTCACATCGGACAGGTCTTCGGGTGCCAGGGCAACCTCGAGGTCGGTGACGCGTTGTCGGGGACGCTGCAGAACATCACCCTGGGCGGGCACGTCTTCCACGCCCAGGAGCTCGCGTTCACGTCGTGGTTCTACCATCAGAGCCCGAGCACCGGGGTCAACGGCTGGTACTCCAACTACGGCACGTTCAGGTCGGCTGCGGCCGTCTGTCTGTGAGATGACGGCAAGGGTGCGGTCGGCGCGACGGGCCGCCGGCACCCGGCCGGCTTTGCGTTCGCCTAACTCGCCAGTTCGTAGCCTTGGCAGATGACTGACGCCTATTCCGAGGAGTTCCGACTCCATGCGATCGCGTTGGTGAACTCGGGCACGAGCATCACGGCCGCCGCCGACCAGCTGAGCATGAGCAAGAGCTGCCTGCACGGGTGGGTCACGCAGAACTCGATCGACGAAGGCAAACGAGCAGGTGTGCCATCAGCGGACCGCTCCGAGCTCCTGGCCGCCTGGCGACGAATCCACGAGCTCGAGACCGAGCTGGCGAGGATGAGACGGACGACTCCGGGTGAGTAGACCGAAAGCGCTGCGCGTGCCTGAGATCACCGCGCTGTTCTGGGTGATCAAAGGCCTGTCGACCGCGATGGGTGAGTCGACGTCGGACTACCTCGTGCACGCCGTGACACCCGCGCTCGCGGTGCTCCTCGGGTTCGCCGGGTTCGCCGCGGCGCTGGCGCTGCAGTTCAAGATGGCCAGGTACCTCGCCTGGGCCTACTGGTTCGCCGTCGTGATGGTCGGCACGTTCGGCACCATGGCCGCCGACGTGCTGCATGTCGGCCTCGGGGTTCCGTACACCGCTTCGACCGTGCTCTACGGGCTCGCGCTGGCCGCTGTTTTCGCGACGTGGCAACGCACCGAGCAGACCCTGTCGATCCACACCGTCGACACCCCGCGGCGCGAGATCTTCTACTGGGCGGCTGTGGCGGCCACGTTCGCCATGGGGACCGCCCTCGGCGACTTCACCGCCACCACCTTGAGCCTGGGTTACCTCACCTCGGCGGTGATCTTCGGGCTAATCATCGTCGTCCCTGCGGTGGGATACCGCTGGTTCCGCTGGAACGCGATCTTCTGTTTTTGGTTCGCTTACGTGCTCACCCGTCCGCTTGGTGCGTCGATCGCCGACTGGCTCGGGAAACCTGAGAGTGCCAAGGGGCTGGGCCTGGGGGCTGGCTGGACGGCGCTCGGTCTCGGCGCCGCGATCGTCGTCCTGGTGGGCTACCTCGCCGTCAGCCGTACGGACGTCCAAACCGTCCGGGACCTCCAGCCCGATCCCACCTGACGCTCAGTGATCGGGCGGACTCCCTCCGAAGTCGGGCTGGTCACGGTAGCTGCAAAGGAGTACAACACCGGTCGTGGGGCGCGGTGCGCAGCGTACGCACCCCCCACCGAACTGGGGAGGTAGACATGCGCCGACCACGAACCTTGGTGAGCGCCACGATCCTCGCGGTGCTCGCGGGCGCCATGAGCGTTGCTGGTGCCAGCGCGCAAGCCGTCTCGGCGAGCTCGCCCTCGGTCACCGTCGTAGCCTCGCACCTGAACAACCCACGAGGACTGGCTATGGCCGGCGACCAGTTGTACGTCGCGGAGGCCGGCCGAGGGAGCAACGTCAACTGCCAGACTGATCCGTCCGGGGGGACGAACTGCGCGGGTCCGACGGGTTCGATCGGCGTGCTCACCCGACACGGGGTGACCCGCTTGGTGAAGGGCCTTTTCTCGGTTAGCGGACCGGGCGGGATCGCGGCCGCAGGCCCGGTTGCCGTGTCCGCCGACCACGGCTCCGTCTACGCCCTGTTCGCCGGCAACACCGTCGGTATTCCTCCGACGGGCTTCCCCTCGTGGCTCACCGCCTTGGCTCGGCAGCAGTTCGGCCAGTTCGGCGTAGTCCAGGGATCTGTGTTCGACCCGCTTTCTCCTGTCGGCGACAACGACTTCCGGTGGACGGCTCGGCACCAGAACCTCGTTCCCACGCAGTTCCCCGACTCGAACCCCAACGGACTGCTCGTCAGTGACGGGGCCAGGTTCGTGGCTGACGCCGGAGCCAACACCCTGGTGTCGGTCGACGGCAATGGCAACTCGCACGTGCTGGCGTTCTTCCGTACGCCAAAGGGCAGCATCACCGACGCCGTCCCCACCTGCGTGGCGGGCGGTCCGGACGGCGCCCTGTACGTCGGGGAGCTGCTCGGCGGCACCTACGCTCCTGGCGGCGCCCGGGTCTGGCGGGTGACCCACACGCACGGCACGGTCACGGCGACGGTGTGGGCCCGTGGTTTCACGACGATCCAGGGCTGCGGCTTCGACGCGGCAGGTAACTTCTACGCGACCGAGTTCCAGATGACCGGGCTGAACGAGGACCCGACGGCGAGCCCGCTTGGGGCCGTCGTGAAGATCAGCCCTAACGGCCACCGTTCCGTGCTGGGCGTCGGCCAGCTCTTCTGGCCATCGGGATTCGCGGCCGGACCCGACGGTTCGGTCTACGTGTCCAACTGCAGCATCGCGCCGGGTTCCGGTTTCGGTCCATGCCCGAACGGTGGGGAGATCGTCCGCCTCGCCTGACCGGGAGCGAATGCCAGGACCGGCGGAAGGAAAGCCGAACGACCAACATCTCCGGTTGGGGCGCGCAAGCGGACCTGAGTCCGAACGGGCCGCGCGCGCCCCTAAGGAGACGACTCGATCATCCCGGAGTGCCACGCGCTCTCGACGCGGCGAAGGAGCTTGGTCGGCTCAAAGCCCGAGCAGCAGCCCGGCCGAGACCCCCGACGCCCACCCCGACGCCAGAGTCGGACACCTCGACGGTCGCCTGGTGGGCCTGGCTGATGGTCGCGCGGCCGCGGTAGTCGCTGCGGCCGCCGGTGCGACCAGCTGGAGTCGGTCTCGCAAGACTCGCCAGGCCTGGGAAGCCGACTACGCCTCGGTGCTGGCAGAGAGCCGGTGGCTGGCAGAGAGCCGGTGGCTGGCCGAGATCCTGCTACCGACCCTGCTGTCAGCTGCATCGCCTCAGGCGCGGGCCGGCGGGTGGAGAGTCGCACGACCTCGGGTCGCAGCTCTCCGCTCCAAGCTGCAGGTCATGCGCACCAGTGCCGGTGAGGACCTGGGTCGAGCGCGGGTCGACACGTTGGTTCGGCGGTCGTGGCCCTGCACGAGAGTCTGGACGGATCGGTGGTGACCGGACTCGCGGCCCCCGGCTCCGCCGGCCGAGACCTCGCAGGAGCCAAACGCCAGCTCGACGACGCGCTCGCGACGGTCGACCCGCCTGTCCCGCCCGGCTAGTTGCCGACTGGGTGCCTTGGGAAACGCAGTCGGTGACGACGAGCTCCAGGTCAGCGAAAGAGCCCACCGTGCAGGCGCACCACGAAACCGGTCCGTCTAGGGGTCAGGGCAGCCGGGTCATCGGCGTCGCTACGTCCGACCGCGGACTCTGCGCAGATCCCGCTGGTCATAGGTACTGAGGTCCGGTGAAGAAGCCGTCCACGTCGACCCGCGGGTGTCCCGCCGTGCCGACAACGACGATCTTGATGGTGTGCGTGCCCGACTTGGCGAACCAGTTCGACCAGACGACCTGCGGTCCCGTGTTGGTGGCCGTATTGAGGTTCACGATCGCCTTCAGCACGCCGTCCTGGTAGACCCTTGCCGACCCGCGATTCGGGCCTCGCTCGCTGATCCAGCCAAAGGTCGCCCCGACGTATGTGTAGACGACAGATGCTCCGGCCTTCACCGCATGGCTGTTGGAGCCGCCGACGAAGACGGCTCCGAAGGAGTGCGTCCAGGCGTTGCCGGTCGAGTACGTCGCGTTGGCGTCGTCGTGTGAGTACAGGTAGTTGACGTTGCTCGGCAGATTGAGCGCCCGGTCGGATGCAGGGAACGGCCATCCGCTGTCCGGGTCGCAGGTCGTGCAGTTGTACCCGCTGACCGTCCAGTTGCCCGCACAGTCCTCGACCCGGACCTCGATGTTCGTCTGGTTGTACCCACCATTGCTCTCGTCCAGATCGCCCGACTGCAGCCGGTAGCTCGTGGCCTTGCCTATGTCGGCGATGAAGGTAGGGACATCTCTTCCGGAGTCGTTCCACACCTGTGTGTCACAGATTCCCGAAGGGTCCGAAGCCTTCCATCGTGCTTCGACGGTGGTCTCGTACACCTGTGAGTAGTCGGAGAAGTGGCCGTACCAGTACCGCACTGGCGACGGCGTGATCAGGTGACCGGTCGACTGCATGACGATGTCCGGGCCCGCGGTGTCCGCGGCCGCGTTGGCAGCGGACGGCATGAAGGCTGCGGCACAAAGGATGACCGTGCCCAGGACCGCGACGCCGCGCCTCACGAGGACCCCGCATCCGCGGAGTGGATCACTGCGTCGGATCCAGGGAAGAACAAGGCCTCCTGGCCAGTGTCCGACCATCTGACGACGTAGGGCGGAGCCCCGTCGGCGCCGTGCACCTCGAGGATCTCGCCGTCTCGGTTCGTCCGGTCGACGGTGGAGGCGAGAACAGTGATTCGATCGTGGACACTCGCGTGCATGGCGTCCTCCTCGTGTCAGGACGAGGATGCTTCACACCGTGCAGGTCGACGAAGAGCCGAAGGTCCCGGACTCGAGCCGGGGGGGTACTCACCCCGCGCTATCAGAGTGAGTTGCCGACCCCGGCAAGCCCAATGGCGAGACCGACCATGAGCAGGACCCCGAGCGGTACCTCGTCCATGAAACGCCCAGCCTCGCCCTGCACGCGATTCGGGCGATGGCTGGCTAACACCGCAGGTCAGCGCTTCGCGCGGCTCGGTTGCACCCGGGCCGGCTCACCCGGCATCTTCGGGTAGTTCGGCGGGTACGGCAGGTCGGCTTCGCCGCGCACCTTCTCGTCCCGCTCGAACCACTCCAGCAAGGGTGTCAGGTCGTGTGCCACGTCGTCGATGGCCGCGTGCCGGTCGCCGACCTCGGCAAACCGCGCCGGCATCGTCGCGATCGTGAAGTCGGTGGTCGTCGCGTCGACCAGCTCGTCCCAGGTGAGCGGCGCCGACACGGTCCCCTCGACGCGCCGCCGGGCGCTGTAGGCGGACGCGATCGTCCGGTCGCGGGCGTTCTGGTTGTAGTCGACGAAGACCTGCGCTCCGCGCTCCTCCTTCCACCACTTGGTCGTCACGCGCACGGGATCGCGACGCTCGACCTCACGGGCGAACGCAATCGCGGCCCGGCGGACTTCCGTGAACGCCCAGCGCGGCTGGATCCGCACGTAGATGTGCACGCCCCGGTTGCCGCTGGTCTTGGGGAAGCCGGCCCAGCCGAGCTCGTCGAGGATCGCGCGCACGTGCTCGAGCGCGACGTACCGCGCGTCGTCGAAGCCGGTGCCCGGCTGGGGGTCGAGGTCGATCCGCAGCTCGTCGGGCCGGTCGACGTCGAACCGCCGCGCGTGCCACGGGTGGAACGTCACCGTGCCCATCTGCGCACCCCACACGACCTCGGGGATGCCCACGACACAGAGGGCGTCCGCGGATCGACCGGACGGAAAGTCGACCCGACAGGTCTCGATCCATTCGGGCGCGTGGGTCGGCAGCCGCTTCTGATAGATCTCCTCGCCCTCGACGCCCTCGGGGAAGCGCTGCAGGTACGTCGGACGGTCGCGCAGCGCTCGCACGATTCCGTCAGCAACGCCGAGGTAGTACTCGACGAGATGTCGCTTGGTCCCGGCCTCCGCCCCGAGCGCCGGGAAGTACACACGATCGGGGTTGGACACCCGGATCGTCCGTTCGCCCGCCTGGACCTCGATCGCCGGAGAAGCAGCCATGCGAGGACGCTACCCCCGTTCGCATTCCGTAAGGCGTGACCGGCCCTCGGGAGGGTCCCGGACACGTACCGTTTTCGACATGACGAATCGCGTTGAGAAGACCGAGGACCAGTGGCGGGCCGAGCTCACGGCCGAGGAGTACCACGTGCTGCGGCAGGCTGGTACGGAGCGACCGTTCACCGGCGAGTACACCGAGACCAAGACCGTCGGCGTCTACTCCTGCCGGGCCTGCGGCCAGGAGCTGTTCACGTCCGACGCAAAGTTCGACAGCCACTGCGGCTGGCCGTCGTTCTACGCGCCCACCGAAGGCGACGCCGTACGGCTGATCGAGGACCGCGCGATGGGCATGCGGCGGGTCGAGGCCCGTTGCGCATCGTGCGACAGCCACCTCGGCCACGTGTTCGACGGCGAGGGCTACCCGACGCCGACCGACCAGCGGTGGTGCATCAACTCGGTGTCCCTCAAGCTGCGCCCCGCGGAGTAGCAAGGTGCGTTCTACAGCGGGGGCAACGCCTTCCCGGGGTTGAGGATCCCGCGCGGATCGAGCGCCTGCTTGACGGCCGAGTGCAGCGAGCGCGAGACCGGGTCGAGCTCGTCGCGCAAGCGGTCCCGCTTGAGCAGCCCCACCCCATGCTCACCGGTGACGGTGCCGCCGAGCTGCAGCGCCAGCGCGAGGACGTCGTCGAAGGCCGCGAAGGCGCGCTGCTCGGAGTCGTCGTCGCCGTGCGGGTAGACGATCGTGGGGTGCAAGTTGCCGTCGCCGGCGTGGCCGAACGTCCCGATGACGACCGAACGTGCCTCGGCGATCCGCTCGATCCCCACGACGGCGTCAGCCAGCCGCGACCTCGGGACGGCGACATCGTCGAGCAGCCAAGCGCCCAGCTGCTCCAGCGCGGGGATCGCCATGCGGCGGGCGCCGAGCAGGAGGTCGGCCTGCTCCGGGTCCTCCGACTGGTAGACCTCGATCGCGCCCGCCCGTTCGCAGGCGAAGGCCATTCGGGCGGTGTCGAGCGCTCCCCCGGTGCCAGGCGCGTCGGACTGAGCGAGCAGCAACGCGCCCGCCTCGGTGTCGAGCCCCATCGGCGCGAACGCCTCCACCGCGCGCACGGTCGTGCGGTCCATCAGCTCCAACAACGACGGCGTGACCTCGGCCAGGATCGACTGCACGGCCACCCCTGCTTCAGCGACACCGGGGAAGACCGCCACGAGCGTCGTCGGCTGGGGCGGCAGCGGGCGCAGTCGCAGCCGGGCCCGGGTCACCACCGCCAGCGTGCCCTCGCTGCCGACGACCAGCCCGGTGAGGTCGTACCCGGACACCCCCTTGACCGTGCGGCGACCGAGCTGGGCAACCCGGCCGTCGGCCAGGACGACCTCAAGTCCGAGCACGGAGTCGCGGGTCACGCCGTACTTCACGCAGCACAGCCCGCCGGCGTTGGTGCTGACGTTGCCCCCGATCGTGCACCAGTCCTTCGACGCCGGGTCCGGGGCGTACCAGAGACCGTGACCACGCACGTGCTCGCGGAGCTCCTGGTTGACGACTCCCGGCTCGACCTCGACGTAACCGTCGCCGGCATTGACCGAAAGAATCCGGTCCATCTTCTCCAGGCACAGCACCACGCAGCCGTCGACGGCGTTCGCTCCCCCGGACAGGCCCGAACCGGCGCCCCGCGGGACCACAGCGACCCGGAGCTCGAACGCGGCGGCCAGCACCGCCGACACCTGCTCGGTCGTACGGGGGAACACCACGACCGCAGGATCGCCGGCCGGCACGCCGGTCGCCTGGTCGGTGCGGTACGACGCGAGCCGGTCCGGATCGACGACCACCGCGTCGTCGGGAAGCGCAGCCCGGAGCGCGGCAAGCAGCGACGATCCGGTGGGCACGGCGCGAACCTCGCCGTTAGGGCAGGGCGGCGACGAGCTCGCCGACCTCGCGCCGACGACCGGTGTAGAACGGGATCTCCTCGCGTACGTGCAGCCGCGCCTTCGACGCACGAAGGTCACGCATCAGGTCGACGATGCGGTAGAGGTCGTCGGCCTCGAAGGCCAGCACCCACTCGTAGTCGCCCAGGGCGAATGCAGCCACGGTGTTGGCGCGGACGTCGGGGTACTCGCGCCCCATTTGCCCGTGCTCGACCAGCATCGCCCGCCGCTCCTCGTCGGGCAGGACGTACCACTCGTACGACCGCACGAACGGGTAGACGCACACGTAGTCGCGAGCCCTCTCGTCGGACAGGAAAGCCGGCACATGGCTCTTGTTGAACTCCGCCGGACGGTGCAAGGCCATCACCGACCACACGGAGTCGCTCGCCCGACCGAGGGCCGTCTGGCGCAGCCGGGAGTATGCGGCCTGAAGTGCGTCAGGCGACTCGGCGTGCCACCACACCATGAAGTCGGCGTCGGCGCGGAGCCCGGACACGTCGTAGACGCCACGGACGATGACGTCGTGCTGGGCGAGGTCGACCAACAGCGCCTCGACCTCGGCAGCGACGTCGGCGCGAGGTTCCGCCCCGAACGGCCGAGCCACCCGGAACACCGACCACATCGTGTAGCGGATCACCGCATTGATGTCGCGAGCCTTGGGCCGGGTCGCCGGATCTGTGGTGGGGTCGCTCGCGGTGTCAGCCATGGCTCCATTGTCCCCGAACGACCGTGGCGCGCAGGACCTGGGTGGCTGCCGCCCGCCCCGACGCCACGCATGCCGGGATGCCGACACCGTCGTAGGCAGCCCCGCACACCGCCAGACCCGGCAGCTCGGCCACGGCGCGCCTGATCCGGCCGACCCGGTCGAGGTGGCCGACCGTGTACTGCGGCAACGAGCCACCCCAGCGCGTGACCCGGCTGTCGAGCAGCGGCCCGGCCAGCCCCGTCGCGGCAGCGAGGTCCTCGAGTGCTCCGGCGACGAGGTCGACGTCGTCACGCTGCAGGTCGTGCTCCTCGCGGAACCTCCCGACCGAGGCACGGAGCACCAAGACACCCGGCGTGGCCTTCGCGATCCAGCTCCACTTCGCAGAGGAGTAGGTGCAGGCCTTGATCAGGCGACCCTCGACAGGAGGGACGAGGAACCCGGTGCCGGTCATCGCCGGCGTCGCGGCAGTGCTCGGCACGGCGACCGTGATGACGGCGACGCTGGCGTACTCGATGCTCGCGAGGTCGAACGCGGTCGCCGGGAGGAGATCTGCCAGCAGCCGCGCGGCCGGGGCCGCCGGAAGCGCGAGCACGACCGCATCGGCGTCGACCACCCTCGCGTCGCGGGTGGACCCGAGGACCAGCTGCCAGCCACCCGCCGTCCGCCGCAGCTCACGGACCGTCTCGCCGGTGCGGATGTCGGCGCCACCTGCCTTAGCCACCGCGGCGGGCAGCAGGCCCAGTCCGCCTCGGACCGAACCGAACAGCGGGCCCGGCGGCTCAGAACCTCTGCGTGGCAACGCCTCTCGTACGGCTCGCAGCAGCGAACGTTCACCTCTCACAGCCGCCGAGAGCTGGGGCAGCGCGGCGTCCAACGAGATCTCGTCGGCATGCCCGGCGTAGACCCCGCCGAGCAGCGGCTCGACGAGGCGCTCGACCACCTCTCGACCGAGTCGCGCCCGGACGTATCCCCCGATCGAGACGTCGCCCTCGACCCGCGTGCGCGGCAAGAGCTGGTCAAGGGGGATCCGCAGCAGCCCCGGCAACGAGATGACGCCGCTGGCCGCGACCGCACGCAGATCACCCGGGATGCCCATCAGCTGGCCCGCGGGCAGCGGCCGCAGGCTGCCGCGGCTCCACACCGAGGCGCCCGTCGTGGCAGGGCGCACCACCGTGGCGCCCAGACCCACGGCGTGAGTGAGCGCCAAGGCTTCCGGGCGGCGGGTCAGCATCGACTCGGCGCCGACGTCGACGGGCACTCCGGCTACGTCCGACACGAGCAGCTTCCCGCCGATGTGGTCGGAGGCCTCGAGGACGGTCACGCGCAGGCCGGGGCCGCCCGCCTGCCGCAGCTCGTACGCCGCCGCCAGGCCGGCGATCCCGCCGCCGACCACGACGACGTGGCGCACCTCTTCGGACTCCATCATCACAGCGTGCCACGCCAGGCGGTGGAACCGGCGCCGGCGCCATGACGTCACACCTCCAGCAGCCGACCCAGCGAGGAGCCCCCGATGAGCGCACCCCAGGTGCACCCGACCGGTCGCACCACCCGACGGCGTCGGATGGCCCTCGCCGGAGCCCTCGTCGGACTCGTCGCGCTCGGCGGCTGCTCGGCCAGCACGACCGCGTCGTCCGGGCCGGCCGGGGCGTCCGCCGCACTCAACGGCGCAGCACCGACCGACAAGAGCGGCGCGCCGAGGAGCGCGGACGGCAGCCTCCCCGCTGCGCTGGCCGACCGGTCGATCATCAGCAAGGCCAGCCTCACCGTCCGGGTGAAGGATGTGCGGGCAGCGGCCAGGGACGCCGCGTCGCGCGCCGCGGCCGCGGGCGGGCTCGTGGCCGCCGAGCAGACCCAGGCCCAGCCGGACCAGCCCGAGAACGCGAGCGCCGTGCTGACCCTGCGGATCCCCGCAGACCGGCTGGAGCAGCTACTGGGCCAGCTCGCCGGCCTCGGGCAGCTCGTCACCCAGGACCAGTCGGCCGATGACGTCACGACCCAGGTGGTCGACGTCAACGCACGGCTGAAGTCTCAGCAGGCCTCTGTCGCGCGGATCCGCGCGCTGCTCGCGCAGGCGAGGACGATCGGCGAGATCGTGGCGATCGAGTCCGAGCTGTCCCAGCGAGAAGCTGCCGTCGAGTCGCTCGCGGCCCAGTCGAAAGCGCTGGCCGACCAGACATCGCTCGCGACGGTCACCGCTTCGTTCATCGGCACCGAGAAGGACCCGGCGCCGCCCGTCGACGCGAGGGGGTTCACCGCCGGGCTGCGGCGCGGCTGGAACGCCTTCGCCGAGTCGGCCGGCTGGGTGCTGACGGCCTTCGGCGCGGTCCTGCCGTTCCTTGGTCTCGCCCTGCTCCTTGCAGTCCCGCTGCGCCTGGTGCTGCGCCGCCGTCAGGCGCGGGCCGTACCCCCGCGCACGGTCGAGGCGTGAACCTGCTCGACCACGGCCGACAGAACGTCCGGGTCGGTTTCCGGAAGTACTCCGTGGCCGAGGTTGAACACGTGCCCAGCCAGGTCACGCGCTGACTCGAGCACAATGGCAACCTGCTCGGTCACGGCCGCGGGGGGCGCGAACAGCACGGCCGGGTCGAGATTTCCCTGCAACGCGACGTCGGCACCCAGCCGCGCCGCGGCCGTACGCAACGGAGTCCGGAAGTCGACCCCAACGACGTCCGCCCCGGCCTCGAGCATGGCCGGCAGCAGCTCGCTCGTCCCCACGCCGAAGTGGATCCGCGGCACCCCGAGATCAGCCACCGACGACAGCACCGCAGTCGAGTGCGGCAGGACATACGTGCGGTAGTCGGCCTCGGAGAGGGCGCCGGCCCACGAGTCGAACAGCTGCACCGCGCTCGCGCCGGCGGCGATCTGCGTACGCAGGAAGACCGAGGTGATCGCGGCCAGTCGGCCCAGCAGGGCGTGCCACAGCACGGGGTCGCCATACATCAACGCCTTGGTGCGCTCGTGGTTGCGGCTCGGTCCGCCCTCGACGAGGTAGGAGGCCAGCGTGAACGGCGCTCCGGCGAAGCCGATCAACGGGGTCGCACCGAGCTCACCGACCAACGCACGGACGGCCTCGTCGATCGGGGCGACATCGCCGGGCTCTAGGTCGCGCAGCACGTCCAGGTCGGCTCGTGCACGGATCGGGTGCGCGACGACCGGGCCGACTCCCGGCTTGATGTCGAGGTCGACACCGATCGCTTTGAGCGGCACGACGATGTCGCTGAAGAGGATGGCAGCGTCGACGCCGTAGCGCCGGACCGGTTGCAAGGTGATCTCGGTGACCAGGTCAGGACGAAAGCACGACTCCAGCATGGCGGTCCCGGCCCGGACCTTGCGGTACTCCGGCAGCGAACGTCCGGCTTGGCGCATGAACCACACCGGCGTGTAGGGCACCGGCTGACGGCGGCAGGCGAGGAGGAACGCGGAGTGGGCCAGGCGTGGATCGGGCGCTCGGGTCACACCCTGATCGTCCCATGCCGACCGGTCAGATGCCGCCGGCGCCGATCAGCACCACACCGGCCAGCGCCGTGGCGACCCCGACGTTCTGGATCGTTCGCATCCGCTCGCCGTGCAGTGTGCGCGCGAGCAGCACGGTCGTGACGGGATACAGCGACCCCAGCACCGCAACAAGACTGACCAGGCCGGTGCGGGTCGACAGAGCGTACAAACCGTTGGCCAGCACGTCGCCACCTCCGACCAGCATGATCTGCCCGGTGTCGGCCCGCTTGAGCCCTCCGGTGTGCCGGACGAGCGCCAGCACCAGCACCAGTACCGTCACGCTGGACAGCCGCTGGGTCAGCATCGTCATCGCCACGTCGTACTTGCTGCCCTTCGCGATCAGCCAGAGCACCAGGCCGAATCCCGCCGCGGAGACCAGCGCCAGCACCAGGGCCTTCGCCCCGCCGCGCGCCTGGTGCAGCTCCACCCCACGGATCTCGGGCCCGCTCGCCAGCACGACTCCGGCGACGGCCAGCGCGATGCCCACGAGCTGGACAGGGGCGGGCCGCTCCCCCTGGACCAGGCCGATGGCCACCGGGACGACCGCGCCGGTGGCGGCGATCGGCGCCACGACGCCCATCGTGCCGATCGCGAGCGCGGTGTAGAAGGCGACGAGCGACACCATCCCGGTGAGCCCGGCAGCGATGGCCCACGGGATGTAGCCACGGTTCGCGCCGTAGGCGCCGGTCACGAGGACGACCGGGATGACCAAGAGCAACGACGCTGTCTGCGACGCCCCGACGACGGCCACGGGGTGAGCCCGCCGGGAGACCGTCCCACCGAGGAAGTCGGACCCTCCCCAGATGACGCTCGAGAGCAACGCGAGGAGGGCAGCCATGACGCGGGAAGCCTATCCGCCCAGCCCAGCCCTGCGCGGGGCAGGCGTGGGCGAGGCTCACTGCCGAATGGGACACGCGGGGCCGCGGGTCCGGGGCGCGGCCCAGGTCCGCGCCTACGCTGGCGACATGAACCCAGCCGCGTCCTCCGACGGCTCGCCAGAGCCGTTCCGCCGGGCGGTCGAGGGGTTGCGCGCTGCGGTCCTGCGACCTGAGATGGTGCTCGACGAGACCGCGGCACCCCAGCGGCTGGCGCCGTACTCCTTCGCCCTGTCCGCCGACGTGTTCCCGCTGGGCGGGCCCGCCGACGACGACGAGCCCGAGCTCGCCAGCGGGCGGTTCGTGCTGCTGCACGACCCTGCCGGCCACGAGACCTGGCAAGGCACCTTCCGCGTGGTCACTTTCATCCGGGCCGCGATGGAACCCGACCTCGCCCACGACCCGGTGCTCCCGTCGGTCGGGTGGTCCTGGCTGACCGAAGCACTCGACGCGGCCGGAATCCGCTACATCGCCTCGAGCGGAACCGTCACCCGGGTGCTGTCGGAGTCGTTCGGCTCGATGGCCGACCGCGAGCCGACAGCCGACCTCGAGATCCGGGCTTCGTGGACGGCCGTCGACTCACGCCTCGGCCCGCACCTGGAGGCCTGGTCCGAGGTGCTGTGCACCGTCGCCGGGCTGCCGCCGGTGATCCCGGGGGTCGTCCCCCTGCTGCGTGCCGGAAGCCGTCGCGACCTCTGAGACTAAGGCGCGACCGCTGAACTACAGGATCCGCACCCGCGCGCCGATGACTTTCTCGTCGGAGTCATCAGCGGGGCGGAGGATGCGTGAGCGCGCTCGTCGAGCAGCGGGGCATGCCACCCAGCATGCGGACGCCCAGATTCTCAGCCCTCGTCGCCGTCGGCGATCCCGCTCTGCGCCAGGACGTCGTGCAGGGCCTCACTTCCCTGGGTGCCGTGGACGTCATGGAAGCGGCAAGCATCGCGGAGGTGCGGGCCCGAGTCCGCACCAGCCTTCCGCGCGACCTGGTCGTCGTCGAGATCGGGCTGCCCGACGGTTCCGGGGTCTCCCTTCTCGGTGAGCTGCGTAGCGCCGGTTGGCAGCGGGGCATCGTTCTCGCCGCCGACGGTGATCCCTTCTCGGTCCGGGCAGCGCTCACCGCGGGCGTCCGCGGCTTCGTCGTGAACCAGCCCACCGTCCGCACCCCACTGGCCGCCGGCCCACCTCGCGGCGCGATGCGCGGGTCGGGGCTCGGTTCCGGGGTCGACGGGTTGTCCGGCCGCGAGATCGAGGTCCTGGCGCTGGTCGCGTCGGGCCGCTCGAACCGCGAGATCGGTACCGAGCTGCACCTGTCCGCGCTGACCGTCAAGAGCCACCTGGCCCGGATCGCGCGCAAGCTCGGCACGGGCGACCGCGCCGAGATGGTCGCCGTAGCTCTTCGAGCGGGCGCCATCTCCTGATCGTGGGCACAGCACGAGGGTGTGAACCTACGCCGAATCGACCGCGTCAACGCGTACGGTACGCACTGTGACCGACGTGGTAACGGAACCGCAGCCTGATCCGGCGGAGCCCGTCCGCACGACGATCCCGCTCGTCGAACCCCGCGAAGGGGTTCCGCCAGTCGTCAGCGGCCCCACCATGCTGGCCGCTGCTGTCGCCGCGTTCGCCGCAGGGGTCGGCCCGGTCGCGGTCGACGCCGAGCGCGCCTCCGGCTATCGCTACGGCCAGCGCGCGTATCTTGTCCAGCTGCGCCGGGTCGGCTCAGGCACGGCTCTGATCGACCCGATCGGCTGCCCGGACCTGAGCAGCCTCGACGCGGCGCTGTCCGGCGTGGAGTTCGTCCTGCACGCGGCCAACCAGGACCTCCCGTGCCTGGCCGAGATCGGTCTCAAGCCCAGCCTCGTCTTCGACACCGAGCTCGCCGGACGCCTGGCCGGGTACGCCCGGGTAGGCCTGGGTCCCCTGGTCGAGGAGGTGCTCGGGTTCTCGCTGGAGAAGGGGCACGCCGCCGCGGACTGGTCGACCCGCCCGCTTCCGGATCCCTGGTTGCGCTACGCCGCCCTCGACGTCGAGGTGCTCGTCGAGCTGCGCGATGCACTGGTCGACGTGCTCACGGAGCAGGGCAAGCTCGCCTGGGCGATGGAGGAGTTCGCTGCTGTCGCGCAGGCCGGGCCCCCGGTCCCCCGCATCGACCCGTGGCGCCGGGTCTCCGGCCTGCACCGGGTCCGGGGGCGCCGTTCCCTCGGCGTCGTCCGGTCGTTGTGGACGGCGCGCGACGAGATGGCCCGTCGGCGCGACGTCGCCCCTGGCCGGGTGCTTCCGGACCCGGCGATCGTGGAGGCGGCGCTCGCCGAGCCCAAGACGGTGGCCGATCTGGCCGCGATCGCACCGTTCAACGGTCACCGGACCCGCAAGCACCTGCCGTACTGGTTCGCCGCGATCGAGGCGGCGATGGCTCTGTCCCCGGACGAGCTGCCCGCGCCCACCCTGCACTCCGACGCGCCGCCGCCAGCTCGGGCCTGGCCCGACCGAGACCCGGCCGCCGCGGCCCGCCTGTCCGCCGCCCGCACGGCGGTCGCCGCCATCGCCGACGAGCACGGGCTACCGGTGGAGAACCTGCTCTCGCCGGACTACGTCCGGCGGCTGACCTGGGAGCCACCCGACGACCTCTCGGCCGAGTCGGTCGCAGCGACCCTGGGCGGCCTGGGCGCGCGCGCCTGGCAGGTCGGCCTCTCCGCCTCGGCGCTCTCCGGCGCCCTGGTGCGGTTGCGGGACCACTCCGCCGGATGACCGGCAGCCCTCGGATCCGGCTGGAGCGGATCGGCCTGGACCGGGCCCGGGCGATCGTGGCCGGCGACTACTCGGGCCTGGATGCCGCGCCCGGTTGGCCGCACGACGACACCCTCGACGGGATTCGGCTCGCGGCCGAGTTCGCGACGGCGGACGACGAGACCGGCTTCCTGGTCGTTCTCGTCGAGACCGGTCAGGTGATCGGGGACGCCGGCTGGCACGGCGGGCCCGATGCCACCGGCGCCGTGGAGATCGGGTTCGGGCTGGCCGAACCGTTCCGCGGTCGGGGCCTTGGCGCCGAGACAGTCCGCGCGGTCCGCGCCTGGGTCCAGGTGCAGCCAGGGGTCCGGACCGTCCTGGCCGAGGCTCTCGAGACCAACGTGCCGTCCCGCCGGGCCCTCGAGTCCGCCGGTTTCGTGCTCGAACGGACCACCCCGCCGACCGTCCTCTATGTCTGGGAACCGGTGTCACCGGCCAGTGTTACTGGCGAGTAGCATGACGGCAGGCGTCGCTCCGCAGCGGTCCGACGTCCCGATCCTGCCGAGGGAGTACTTGTGGCTCGTACCGCCCGAGACGTCGTGTTCGTCGATGGGGTCCGCACCCCGTTCGGCAAAGCCGGACCCAGCGGGATGTATGCGCAGACCCGGGCCGACGACCTGGTGGTGCGCTGCATCCGTGAGCTGATGCGGCGCAACCCCGAACTGCCGCCCGAGCGCGTCGACGAGGTGGCCGTCGCCGCCACCACCCAGACCGGCGACCAGGGGCTGACCATCGGCCGCAGTGCCGCCATGCTGGCCGGGCTGCCCAAGTCGGTTCCCGGCTACGCCGTCGACCGCATGTGCGCGGGGGCCATGACCGCGGTGACCACGACCGCCGGCGGCATCGCCTTCGGCGCGTACGACGTGGTCGTCGCCGGAGGCGTCGAGCACATGGGTCACCACCCGATGGGATCCGGCGTGGATCCCAACCCGCGCTTTCTGTCCGAGCGGCTCGTCGACCCCAGCGCGCTGTCGATGGGCAACACCGCCGAGAACCTCCACGACAGGTTCCCGCACCTGACCAAGGAGCGCGCGGACGCGTTCGCCCTGCTGAGTCAGCAGCGCACCGCACAGGCGTACGCCGACGGGCTGCTGCAGCCCGACCTCGTCCCGATGGCCACCCGGTCGCCGGAGGGCGCCTGGGGCTACGCGACCATCGACGAACCGCCACGCCCCGGCACCACGCTCGAGGGTCTGGCCGGGCTGAAGACCCCGTTCCGGCCGCACGGCCGGGTCACCGCCGGCAACGCGGCCGGTCTCAACGACGGCGCGACCGCGTGCCTGCTCGCCGCTGAGGAGACCGCGGACGAGCTGGGCCTGCCCAAGCGCATGCGCATGGTGTCGTTCGCCTTCGCCGGCGTCGAGCCCGAGGTCATGGGGGTCGGCCCGGTCCCTGCCACCGAGAAGGCACTGACCAAGGCCGGGCTCGGTATCGGGGACATCGAGCGGTTCGAGGTCAACGAGGCGTTCGCCGTCCAGGTGCTGGCCTTCCTCGACCACTTCGGCATCGCCGACGACGACCCGAGGGTGAACCCGCGCGGCGGCGCCATAGCGGTGGGCCACCCACTGGCGTCGTCCGGCGTGCGCCTGATGACGAACCTGGCCCGTGAGTTCGCCGAGCACCCCGAGGTGCGATACGGGCTCACGACCATGTGCATCGGCCTGGGCATGGGCGGAACGGTCATCTGGGAGAACTGCGCCTGGGAGGGCACGCGATGAGCACCGAGACCACCACCGTAGAGCTGCCCGCCGAGGTCGTGACTCTCGCGCTGGTCCGCTACGTCGATCTGCCGGTCGGCCGCGCCGCGCTGATCACGCTCGACAACGGACACGACCACACCCGGCCGAACACGTTCGGCGCGGGCGGGCTGGCTTCCCTTGACGCTGCGCTCGACGAGGTGGCTGCGCGCGACGACCTGGTCGCCGTGATGGTCACCGGCAAGCCGTTCATCTTTGCCGTGGGTGCCGACCTGTCGGCAGTCGGCCAGATCACGTCGCGTGAGGTAGCGATCGAGACCGGGCGCGAGGGGCACCGGGTGTTCCGACGCCTCGGCCAGCTGTCCGTGCCGAGCTTCGCGTTCGTCAACGGCGCTGCGATGGGCGGCGGCCTCGAGCTCGCTCTGCACTGCACCTATCGCACCGTGTCGACCGGAGCCGCGGCGGTCGGCCTACCGGAGTGCTTCCTGGGCCTCGTCCCCGGGTGGGGCGGCACCCAGCTGCTGCCGGCCCTCATCGGGGCCGATCGTGCCGTCACCGTCATCATCGAGAACCCGCTCAACCAGAACCGTCAGCTGAAGCCGAAGCAGGTGCTCGAGCTCGGCATCGCCGACGCGATGTTCGAGCCGGCCGACTTCCTCGAGGAGTCCGTCGCCTGGGCCACCCGGGTCCTGTCCGGTGCGACTACGGTCCGGCGCCCGGACGTCGACCGGTCCGAACCGATCTGGGCTGCGGCCGTCGCCCGCGGGCAGGCAGTGCTCGACGCCAAGACCCACGGCTTCGCCCCCGCCCCGGCTCGGGCGCTCCGGCTGATCGAGCTCGCCCGCTCCGCGGCCTTCGACGAGGGGTTCGCGGCCGAGGACGAAGCACTGGCCGACCTCGTCGGGTCCGACGAGCTACGAGCCGGGCTGTACGCGTTCGACCTGGTCCAGAAGCGGGCCCGCCGCCCTGCGGGTGCACCCGACAAGAAGCTCGCCCGCCCCGTCACCAAGGTGGGCGTCGTCGGCGCCGGCCTGATGGCCGGACAGCTCGCGTTGCTCTTCGCCCAGCGGCTCGAGGTACCCGTCGTCCTCACCGACCTCGACCAGGCCCGGGTCGACAAGGGGGTCGGCTACGTCCACACCGAGATCGACAAGCTGCAGGCCAAGGGCCGGGTCACCGCCGATCGCGCCAGCCGGCTCAAGCACCTGGTCAGCGGCTCGACCAGCAAGCACGGGTTCGCCGACGCCGACTGGGTGATCGAGGCCGTTTTCGAGGAGCTCGCGATCAAGCAGCAGGTCTTCGCCGAGCTCGAGGCGATCGTGTCGCCGACCTGTGTGCTCGCCACCAACACGTCGTCGCTCTCGGTGTCGGCCATGGCCGAGCACCTCGCCCACCCCGAGCGCGTGGTGGGTTTCCACTTCTTCAATCCCGTCGCGGTGCTGCCCCTGCTCGAGGTCGTCCGCGGGGCGCACACGGACGACGCCACCCTGGCGACCGCGTTCGCCGTCGGAAAGCAGCTGAAGAAGTCGTGCGTCCTGGTCAAGGACGCACCCGCGTTCGTCTTCAACCGCCTGGTCACCCGGGCGCTCGGCGCGGTCATCGGGGCCGTCGACTCGGGCACGCCGTTCGAGGTCGCCGACCGGGCCGTCGACGGGCTCGGGATGCCCATGGCGCCCATGCTCCTGCTCCAACTCGTCGGGCCGGCAGTGGCCCTGCACACGGCGCAGACGCTGCACGATGCCTTCCCCGACCGCTTCGGGGTTTCCGCAGGCCTGCAGGCCCTCGTGGCCGCTGGTAAGACCGGGGTCTACTCCTGGGACACCGGCGCGCCCGTTGTCGACCCCGAGGTGGCAGCGCTCTGGCACCGCGGTGACGAGCCGCTGACCGCGGAGCAGGTCCTCGAGAACGCGCTCGTGGCGCTCGCGGAGGAGATCCGCATCATGCTCGACGAAGGGGTTGTGGCTGCGGCGCAGGACATCGACCTGTGCCTGTTGCTCGGCGGCGGCTGGGCGTTCTGGAATGGCGGCATCACACCGCTGCTCGACCGGTCCGGGATCGCCGAGCGTGCTACCGGGCAACGGTTCCTGCCGCCCGGCGTCGCCGACGCCGAGTAGGTCGGGCGGCGCAGGTCCGGGGGTGCGGGTGCTGCGGGCTAAAGCGTCCGTAGCACCTGGGCCACCCATGCGTTGAGCTTGCGGACGTACCCAGCCTCGCTGACCCCGGCCACCCTGACGAAGACGGCGTCCTCGGCCGTCAGTGCGGCCTTGGAGTCCCTCGGGCTGGCGATGGCGGCCAGACCTGTGTACAGACGCCGCACCTTGGATTCGCCGTACGTCTCGGAGAAGTACTCGACCGCCAGCCAGGAGATCCCGTAGTGGATCCCGCGGGCGTCACTGTAGAAGCTGGTCGACCGGGGCAGCGTCTTCGGCAGCTTGCCGGCCCGGGCTGCCTTGCCGATGTCGTTCGACACCCGCTGGTCGGCGCGGTGGCCCCGGAACGACGTGTACTCCGCGATCCCTTCGACCACCCAGGTGGGGGTCCCCTTCTTGCTGTCGTTGAAGTGCGCGACGTGCGTGAACTCGTGCCGGAGCGTGTCGTCGAGCAGGTCGGCGGAGCTGGCCGGGGTGACGAACTTCGGGTTGAAGAGCACGCGGCTGCCCACGACCGGCAGGTCCTTTGCGGGGTCGTACGCCGCGACGGTGACGGCGTCGAAGTCGCTGGCCGTGGTGTCACGGACGACGTACCGGGCGATGACCGCCCGGTCGCGCAGGGCATAGACCACCGGGTGCCCCGAACCCACCTTGGGCCACATCGCGCTCACCCAGCCCACGGCCGCGTCGGCGCGGGCCACCAGCGCCGGCAGGCGGCGCTTGTCCACCGGGGAGACGATCACGAGGGCGTGCTTGCCGCTGGCCACTGCGATCGGGCCGGAGTCCCACGGCTCCAGCTCTGAGGTCGGGTCGACCTGTGCCGTCTGCTCGCCCTCGATGAGGACGTGACCCGCGTGCTCGGCAAGGATCGGGGCGTACGCACGCGCCACCGGCGCGGGGTCGTACCCACGCAGCTGGTAGACCACTCGCAGGCCGGGGCTGCGGTAACGCGTCGCGCCGGCCTCGTAGGCCGCCGGCACGTAGTAGTCCGACCGGGCGACCTGCACGTCGTACGAGACCAGCGGCAGGGCCCGCAGCCCGGCGAAGAGCTGGGTCTGGTGCGCCACCAGAGCCTTGTTGGCGGGGTCGACGTCGGCGAGCCAGGTGGTCAGGCTGCCTGTGTGCACGGCCGCGGAGCGACGCGCGAACAGGGCCGCGACCTCCTCGTCGGGGATCCCGACTCCGCCGGGTGAAGAGATCGATGCGGAGCCGGAAGGCGACGCCCCCGGCGTCGAGTGGGCGCCCGGAGGCGGGCCGGGCGCCGGCCACGCGGCCACGACGAGGCCGGCGAGCGCAAGGCCGACCCCGGACCCGACGAGCAGCCGGCGCCGGCGCTTCGACCGGTCCGGGCCGGGGCGGGGCGACGTGGGCGGGACCAGCGGATTCGACCGGGTCGGGAGCGAGACGTCTCCGTAGAGGTCGGTGGCCGGCGCCGGAGCGCCGCCGTACCCCAGGTCCGGTCCGCCGTACGGCCAGTCGGCACTCACGCGTCGCCCTTTCGTCGAGTGGTCCTCACAGCTTGGGCACGGCCGTCCGGGCCCAGATGTTGACGTCCTTGAGCAGCTGCTCCTGACTGATCCCGAGCACGACCTCGATCGCCTTGCGGGTCGCGTCGTTGGGGTCAGTGGCCCTGGTCGTCGCGGGGTATGCGTACAACGCCTTCATCTTCGCGTCACCGAACCGTTCGCCGACGTACAGGCAGAGCAGCCATGACCGGTCGTAGTTGTTGCCGTCGGAGTAGAACTCCAGCGACGATGGGAGGTACGGCAGCAGGTGTCCGGCGAGGGCGTCGTCGGCCACCTCGCTGGACACCCCTCGGCCTCCGGGGACCCCGAGGTACGCGGTGTACTCGGCGAACCCTTCGATCAGCCAGGTGGCGGTCGCCTGCGAGGTCGCCGAGCGCGTCGCCACGTGGGCGAACTCGTGGCGCAGCAGGGCCGGTAGGTCGGGATCTCCGGGCTGGGTGTACTCGGGGTTGAAGATGACCCGGGACCCGACGGACCGGGCGTCGCGATCCCACTCGGGGACGCCGCTGAAGACTTCGATCTGCACCGCCGACGCGGTGTCGACCGATTGCGAGTCCGAGCGGAAGTAGGTCGAGATGACGCGGGCGTCGCGCGGCGCGTAGACCACGACCCGGTGCGTCCAACCCTTGTCCCACCGGGCAGCCACCGCTGCCACCGCATGGTCGGCGACGCGAGCCAGCTCGGGGAGCTCGTCGCGGTCCTCAGGCGCGCCGATGACGAGGGACGACTTCCCGTGGACCACCTCGATCGGTCCGAAGTCCCAGGGTTCGGAGTGGCCGCCCTCGGGCAGCAGGTTGTCGAGGTCGCCGTCGCCCCCGAGCAGCCAGTGCCCGGCTCGCCGCACGAATGTGAGCGTCTCGGCGCTGGCCACCGGCGAGGTGTCATAGTCCTTGAACTGATAGTCGAATTCGGCGTCGGTCACGAAGACCGGCGCGCGGTACTTCGTGGCCAGGGCCGGGCGGTTGTACGAGGAATCGGGGCGTACGGTCCATGTGACCGTAGCCAGCGGCAACGATTCGAGCGAGATGAACAGCTGCCGCTGACGGGCGAGGAAGGCCTGGTCGGTCTGGTCGAGCCCGGCGAGGAACGCGGACTCGTCGTGGTCGGCGACCGCTCGGCTCCGGGCGGCCAGCAGGGTCGTCGCAGCCGCCATGGTCTGCTGAGGCGTGTCGGGGTTGACCGGCGCAGAGGTAGCCGCCGCCGGCCCGGCCACCGACCGCGCCACCCGGTCGATCACGGTCACCGAACCGAGGACCCCCGTGGCCACCAACGCCAGCACGACGACCGCGAGCAGGGTCAGTCTTGCGGCACCCGGTCGACGCCGGGGGGACGGCGCCGGTGCGGCTGGACCGAGGCCGCGAGGGACGAATACGGGACTGCCGCCATACGGTTCCGCACCGAGCAGGGGGTGCCCGAAACTGCGGCGGGCCGCGGCGCGGCGACCGCCGACCTCGGTCGGATCCCCCGTCATGCTGCGATTCTGCCTGCCGAGCCGCTCTTGCGCACAGCAAAACCCCGGACACGCTCGGTAACCGACCTCACCCTCGCGGTGGCTGCTATCGCGCGGCCTCGGGGCTAGCGTTCGAGGGTGGACCAATCGAGCGCGCCGGCGGACGACGTCGCCCTGCGCCGACTCGTTCTGGCTGTGTCGGTGCTCCAGGATCTGGACCTCGAGCCTGACCGCACCGGCGTGACGACCGAGAGCGGCCGGCTCATCCCTTGGGCTGCCATTCGGGCTTGCCTCGGTGGTCGTGACCCCGAGAGCCCCGCCGCGCGACCGGTGCTGGCGTCGTGGCTCCGCTCACTCCAGGCGGTCAGCTGGCGGTCCCCGGACGACTTGCGGGACCGCGCGCGGCCGGTCGGGCTACCGGGTGACCACGCCCTGCACCCAGGCTTCGGCTGGGTGCAGCTCCAGGTGCACGGTGGCGCACTCGACCTCGGTATCGGTCTGCTCGGCATCGGCGCGGACCCGGACGTCGTGACGGTCCCGCGGGCCGGCGCGCTGCTCGCCTGTGGCATCGACGAGTCGGCATGGTGGCCCGCCTGCCTGCACTACCTCGAGGAGATGGGCGCCCTCGCCGCCGACCGGTACCGGCTCAGCCCGACCGCGCCGATCCGGCCGATGGGCGACTGCGACGTGCCGACGCTGCTCGGCTCGCGCGCGTTCCGGCGGGCGCTGGCCGGCAGCGAACAGGCCGGGATGCGGGCCGCAGCGGTGCCGACCCGCAACCGTGGCTGGCTCGACCTCTCCCGCACCGATCCCGCGTTCGCTCTGGTCGCGGCCACGATCGCTGACGACTTCGATCGCGGCTTCAGCCGTCCGTTGCTGGTCACCGTCGACGAGGTGGCCCTGGCGCGCGCTGGCGGGGATCCCGTGCTACAAGCACTGCGCGACTCGGCCGGCGCCGCCCCGGCCCTGCGCGACGTGCTCTACCGCTGACCGGCTACTGGTCGGCCTCGGCCGAAGCCGCGTCGGCCTCCACCGCATCGAGTCCGGCCACCGCCTCGACGACTGCACGGGAGATGTCCTGCGCGTTGAGGCCGATGCGGGACAGGATCGCGCCGCGCTTGGCATGGCCGAGGAACTGCTGCGGGATCCCGAAGACCCGCACCGGCGTGGCGACGCCGGCGTCGAGGAGCACCTGCGTGATGCAGGAACCGACCCCGCCGGTGCGCCCGTTGTCCTCGACGGTCACGACGAGCCGATGGGCGGCGGCGAGAGTGACGAGCTCGGACGCGACGGGCTTGACCCACCGCGGGTCGACGACGGTGACGCTGATCCCCTGGTCGGCGAGCCGGGACCCGATCTCGAGGCAGGTGCCGGCCATGGCACCGACGGCGACGATCAGAACGTCGGGGTGCCCGGCCCCGTCGGCGACCGACGTGGTGCGGCGCAGGATGTCGACGCCGCCGACCCGGTCGACCGCTGGGATGTCCGGCCCGACGACGCCCTTGGGGTAGCGCAGCACGGTGGGTGCGTCGTCGACCGCGATCGCCTCGCGCAGCTCGAGCCGCAGGGTCGCGGCATCGCGCGGCGCCGCGATCCGCAGCCCGGGCACCACCTGGAGGATCGACAGGTCCCACATCCCGTTGTGGCTGGCGCCGTCGTCGCCGGTGACGCCGGCGCGGTCGAGCACGAACGTGACGCCCGCACGATGGAGTGCGACGTCCATCAGCACCTGGTCGAACGCCCGGTTCAGGAAGGTCGCGTAGAGCGCGACGACGGGGTGTAACCCGCCGTACGCCATGCCGGCCGCCGAGGTAGCCGCGTGCTGCTCGGCGATGCCGACGTCGAACGCGCGCCCTGGGTACGCGCGGGCGAACGGCTCGAGACCGACCGGGGCCAGCATGGCCGCGGTGATCCCCACGACATCAGGCCGTTCCGCCCCGATCGCGACCATCTCGGCCGCGAACACCGACGTCCAGGGCGTCCCGCTGACCGCGACGGGGGTGCCGGTCTCGGGGTCGATGACGCCGATGCCGTGGAAGTGGTCGGCCTGGTCGTTCTCGGCCGGCTCGTACCCGAGGCCTTTATGGGTGATGGCGTGGACGATGACCGGCCCGCGGTAGCTGCGGGCCCGGCGCAGGGCGTGCTCGACGGCGTCGATGTCGTGCCCGTCGACTGGGCCGACGTACTTCAGGCCCAGGTCCTCGAACATCCCCTGAGGGGCGACGATGTCCTTGAGCCCCTTCTTGACGCCGTGCAGCGCGTCGAACAGCGGCGTGCCGAGGACCGGTGTGCGGCCCAGCACGCCCTTGCCCCAGTCGAGGAAGCGCTCGTAGCCGCGGGTCGTGCGCAGGGTGGACAGGTGGTGGGCGAGTCCGCCGATCGTGGGCGCGTAGGAGCGGGCGTTGTCGTTGACGACGATGACCAACGGGCGGTCGGTGGCGGCAGCGATGTTGTTGAGGGCCTCCCAGGCCATGCCACCGGTGAGGGCGCCGTCACCGATGACCGCGACGACGGCCCTGCGGTCGAGCTCGCCCCTCAGCTCGCGCGCCTTGGCCAGCCCGTCGGCCCACGACAACGCCGTGGACGCGTGGCTGTTCTCCACGACGTCGTGGTCGGACTCCGCTCGGCTGGGGTACCCCGAGAGGCCGGACTCCTGTCGCAGCCCCGCGAAACCGTTCTGCCGCCCGGTGAGGATCTTGTGGACGTACGCCTGGTGGCCGGTGTCCCAGATGATCGTGTCGCGTGGGGACTCGAACACCCGGTGCAGGGCCAACGTCAGCTCGACGACCCCCAGGTTGGGCCCGAGATGCCCGCCGGTGCGGGACACGGTGTCGACGAGGAACGTGCGGATCTCGGCGGCCAGCTCGTCGAGCTCGTCCCGACGCAGACCCTGGAGATCCTGGGGACCGCGGACGTGTTCGAGCACGCGGGTCCTCCTCGTCGAGAGCAGCGTCGGGCCGTAGCAGAGGCCACCATTCTAGGGCTTCGACGGCTGCGCTGCCGGGCGGACGGGCGGCACGGCGAACGCGCTCAGGCGCGCAGGCGCACCGCGGGTCCGGCCAGCGCGCCGAGCGGGTCGGTGAGCAGCCCCGAGAACGCCGTCTCGGCGGCGCCCAGCAGGGTCGAGTCACCGCCGAGCCCCGGGACAACGAGGCGCACCTGCTCGCGCGGTGCCGTCAACGCGTGCGTCAACGACTCTCGCACCAGTGCCTCGGTCGGCGGGTACAGCTGGCGGAGCACACCGCCGAACACGATCACCTCGGGATTCAGCAGGTTGACGAGGTTGGCCACCCCGACGCCCAGCCAGCGGCCGACCCGGTCGATTCCGGCCACAGCCTTTCGGTTCCCTGCTTCGTATGCCGCCATGACCTCGTCGATGCTGGCGTTCGGCATGCGGCAGGCGAGCCGCGCGCCCTGGGCGCCGACCTCAGTCTCCCAGCAGCCTCGAGCCCCGCACTCGCAGAGCCGACCGCGGGGGTTGACGACCATGTGGCCGACCTCGCCGCCGTAGCCGCCCGCCCCCATCATCGGCCGGCCGTCGACGATGATGCCCCCGCCGAGCCCGACCTCGCCGGACAGGTAGATCACATTGCCGGCGCCGGCCGCAGCCCCGCGGATGTGCTCCGCGATGGCGCCGAGGTCGGCGTCGTTGCCGACGGTGACCGGCAGCGACGTGCCCAGCCGGTCGGCGATCTGCTGCCCGAACGGGACATCGACCCAGCCGAGGTTCGGGGCGAAGCGAACCACACCGTCGTCGTGCGCGACGACCCCGCACACCCCGGCGCCGATGCCGACGCAGATCGAGTCGTCGGGTGCGCTCGCGAGCACCGACCGGGCGAGCGCCTCGATGTGCCGCAGGATTCTGCAGTTCTCGTACTCGCCTCTCGACTGCCGCAGCTCACGCCGGTCGAGGACCTCGCCACCCAGGCCGACGCGGGCGGCGACCAGGTGGTCGACGCCCACGTCCAGGGCCAGGACGTAGACCCGCTCACCGGCGGGGGCGACCATGATCGATGGTCGCCCCGCGCCGCCCTTGCCCACCGGCGCCTGCTCGCGTACGAGCCCGGCCTCGGCGAGGTCCGTGGTGAGTGCCCCCACCGTGCTGCGGTTGAGCCCCGTCAGCGCGGTGAGATCCGACCGAGACGTCGGTCCGTGCACGTGCAACAGACCCAGCAGGCTGCCAAGGTTGTGTCGCCGAACTTCGTCCTGCGTGGCCCCGGCCAGATTCTTCGCCATCTGTACCGCTTCGCTACGCCCGTCCGGACGACTGCGCCCGGCGCCGAGACAGCGCATCGACGCTCGCCGCGATGAGCAGCACGCCGCCGGTCACGATGAACGTGACGCCAGCCACGTCGGTGATGTACGGCAGCCCGTTGTTGATGACCGCGACGACCAGACCACCGATGACGGCATCCTTCACGTTGCCCTTGCCACCGAACAGGCTGGTCCCGCCGATCACCGCCGCAGCCACCGCGAGCAGCAGAGTGAGCGAGCCACCGGTGCCCGGGTCGACGCCGTTCTGCCGGGACGCCAGCAGGATGCCACCGATCGCCGCCATCATGCTGCCGACGACGAAGCAGAAGATCCTGATGCCGCCGACGTTGATGCCCGCCCGGCGGGCCGCCTCCGCGTTGCCGCCGACTGCGTAGATGTGCCGGCCGAGTGCGGTACGCGTCAACAGGAACGTGAGACCGACGAGCAGCACGAGGATCAACGGGACGACCCCAGGGACACCCTTGATCGACTTGAGGTCCGGACGCGGCCCACGCTCGAGGCAGAGCAGGAAGGTACCGATCCCGACGACCACTGCGAGCCCGACCACCCGAGCGAGCCAGACCGAGGTCGCCGTCGTGTTCAGGTTGGCCTTGCGGCGGCCCTGCAGCTGCCGGAAGGTGACTCCGGCGTACCCGAGAACGATGATCGCGAAGAGAGCCCAGCTCCACAGGACGGACAGCTGGTCGTTCTCGAAGAACAGGATCACCTTGTCGCGGACGGCGATGGTCCCGTTGTCACCGATGATGATCAGCAGGACGCCCTGGAGCGCCAGGAACATGGCGAGGGTGACGACGAAGCTGGGGATCTGCAGTCGGGCGACCAGGGTGCCCATGAAGAACCCGACACCAGCACCGAACACCAGACAGCCGAGCACGCTGAGGTACCAGGGCCAGCTGTGCAGGGTCAATGTCACCGCGAGGATCGCCGCGCTGGTGCCCGCGGTGAAGCCGGCTGCGAGGTCGATCTCGCCGAGGAGCAGCACGAAAACCAGCCCCATCGCGATGACGATCGCGGGACCGGCCTGCTGGAGCAGGTTGGCGAAGTTGCCGACGTTGGCGAAGTTGTCGGGCTTGAGGATGGAGAACAACGCTACGAGCACGACCAGGCCCAGGACGGCCGGAACCGAACCCAGATCGCCGCCACGGAGCCGGTCGATGTAGTCGTTGACGGCGGTGCCGACCGTCTGCGGCTCCAGCCCGAGGTGCTCGCCGGAGGCGCTCGGGGCGGCCGAGTCGACCTTCGCGGAATCGGTGCTCATGACGCCTCCCCTTCAACGAGCGCCGCAGCGGCGAGCCGGTCACTGCGACCGGCGGTGATGAGCTGGACCACCTCGGAGTGGGTCGTCTCGGACGCCTTGATCTGGGCGGCCATGCGACCCAGGTAGAGGCAGGAGATGCGGTCAGCCACTGCGAAGACGTCGTTCATGTTGTGCGAGATGAGTACGACACCCAGTCCCTTGTCGGCGAGGCGTCGGACCAGGTTCAGGACCTGCTCGGTCTGCGCGACCCCGAGCGCCGCGGTCGGCTCGTCCAGGATCACGAGCTTGGAGTTCCAGAGCACTGCGCGCGCGATGGCCACCGTCTGGCGCTGTCCGCCGGACAGGCTGGCGACGAGCTGCCGCACCGACTTCAGGGTGCGCACGGAGAGGCCGGCAAGCGTCTCGCTCGCCCGCTGTTCCATCCCCGCCTCGTCGAGCGTGATGCCGCTCTTCTGCTCGCGGCCGAGGAACATGTTGTGCACCACGTCGAGGTTGTCGCAGAGCGCGAGATCCTGGTAGACGACCTCGATGCCGAGTGCGCTCGCCTGCCTGGGGCCGTGGATCGTCTCCACGTGGCCTTCGAAGGTCAACTCTCCGTCGTCGAACGGATAGATACCCGCGACGGCCTTGATGAGCGTGCTCTTGCCGGCGCCATTGTCTCCGACCAGTGCGGTGACCTCGCCGGGGTAGACGTCGAAGTCGACGTCATGCAGGACCTGGACGGCCCCGAAGCTCTTGTTGACGCCCCGCAGCGACAGCAGCGGCGTGGGCTCTGGATCCGATGACATGGGCAGCCTCTTAGTTGCTCGTTCGAAGGGACAGAGACCTGACACGCTGACGCTAGGGGTGATCGCGCCTTCGCGCGACCACCCCTAGCGTTTTTCAGCCTAGGAAACGCCGTTCTTCGTGCAGGCTGCCTTGAGCTCGGCGGTGGTGCAGAGCTTGTCGGCGGTGGTGAATCCGTCAGCGATGACGTCCTTGACGTTGGCCGCGTAGATCGCGACCGGGGTGAGCAGGACCGACTTGACGTCGCGCTTGGCCTGCGAGTCGTTCGTGGTCCCCTTCGCCAGGGCGTCAGCCGCAGCGGTGTCCTTCTTCGCCAGGGCGATCGCGATCTCCGAAGCAGCGGCGGCCTCAGCCTTGACTGCCTTGTAGACGCTCATGCACTGGGTGCCGAGGAGCACGCGCTGCAGGCCCTCGTCAGTCGCGTCCTGACCGGTGACGAACACCTTGCCGGCCAGTCCGTTCTTCGCGAGGATCGCGATCGCGGCGCCGCCGAGACCGTCGTTCGCCGCAGCGACACCGACGATGTCCTTGTGCGCGTTGAACAGGCTCTCGAAGATCGTGCCGCCCTTGATGTTGTCCCAGCCAGGCACGGCCTGGTCGGCGACGACGGTGTAGCCAGCGTCACGGACGACCTTGTCGTAGCCCTGCTTGAACAGCGTGGCGTTGTTGTCGTCAGGCGAGCCGTTCAGCTCGATGACGTTACCGGTCTTCTTGCCCGCGTCGGTGAGGCACTTGACCAGGCCGGTGCCGATGGTGGTGCCGACGGCCACGTTGTCGAAGGACACGTAGTAGTTGGCGGAACCGCCGAGGGTGAGCCGGTCGTAGTCGACGACGGGAATACCGGCGTCGGTCGCCTTCTTCTCGACAGCAGCACCGGACGCGTTGTCCAGGTTGACGACCAGGAGGACGTCGACCTTGCTGTTGATCATGCCGTCAGCGATGCTGGCGAACTTGGTCTTGTCACCGGCGGCGTTCTGGATGTCGTAGTCGACACCCGCCGCCGTGAAGGCGTCTCCGAGGAACTTGCGGTCGGCGGTCTCCCACCGAGCGGACGAAGCCGCGTCCGGGAGAATGACGCCGATCTTGGCCTTCTTGGCCGCCGGTGACGAGCCGGTGCCGGCACCGCTGCTGCTGCTCGAGCAGGCCGCGAGGGCCAGCGCCGAGACGGAGAGCCCGGCTACGGCGAGGAGGGAGCGCTTGCGCATGTGACCCGATCCTTTCGTTTGCGAATGGTGCACTGGGCCCTGCTGGGACCATGGTGCGACCCCCGGAGGGGGTAGCGATCGTCAGGTTCGACGAATGTTGTTCGCTGCAACATATGGGCCCTTCGAGGGCCAGCACAAGCAACGTTGGGCCTCAATTTGTCGGAGCCGGTAACAATTGCGTCACGCGAGCGTCATCCGATAGTCACGACCCGGCAACGAACGGTCTCGAAACGGTTACAGGCGTGGCCGGCGGCGCTCACCCCGCAGCGCCTCTCCCACCAGACCGACCGCGCGCCGGGCCGCCTCGAGGCGTACCTGCTCGAGCTGGAGCGCGTCCAGGACTTCGGCGAGCACAGTGGGGGGCACGTCGTCGCGCAGGTCGGCGCGGACCGACGCGACCGCTGCCCGGATCCCGGTCAGGGCGCCGTCGAGCTGGCCGGCGGCGACATAAGCCAGCACCAGTGGCTGCCGGCGGAAGACTTCGTGCGCCCTGAGATCGGCGGGGCACAGGTCGAAGAGCCACCCGCTCGCCCGCTGCTCCCAGCCCGGGTAGTCGGGCGGCGGCACCTCCCGCGGCCAGCCGGGGGGGCTGGTCTTCGCCATCGCGGCCCGCCGCTCGCCTACCCGGCCCGAAGCGGGCTCGGGTATGCGGCTGCACGCGCTGCCGCGTAGCGCAGCCGGATCTCGGGGTGCGGGTCCGGTTCACGCACCTGGGTCCCGGCGAGCTCCCACAAAGGCGGCTCGGACGTCGCAGCCAGTGCCCAGGCCGCCTGCCGGGCGGCCCCCAGGGCGACGTACTCGCCGGGCACAGGCACGTGGACGGGCACGCCGAACAGCTCGACAGCGGCCTGCTGGACGGCCGGCGACGCGGCAGCACCGCCGATGAGCAGCACCCGGCTCGGGCGCACCCCCTGCGCGCTGAGCGCATCGACGGCGTCGGCGAGACCGCAGAGCATGCCCTCGATGCAGGCGCGCGCGAGGTTCGCCGGAGTGCCGTTCGCACGGGTCAGCCCCGACAGCGCCCCGGTCGCGTCGGGCAGGTTGGGCGTGCGCTCGCCGTCGAGGTACGGCAGCAGGGTCAGCCCTCCGGCCCCTGGCTCGGCCTGCAGCGCCAGCTCGCTGAACCGGTCGAGGTCGACGCTGAGCAGCGCGGCGCCGGTGGTCAGCACCCGCGCCGCGTTGAGGGTGCAGACCAAGGGGAGGAACCGACCGGTCGCGTCGGCGAATCCGGCCACGTCGCCCGAGGCGTCAGCCGTCGCGCGGTCGGCCACCGCGAAAGCGGTGCCGGACGTACCCAACGAGACGACCACGTCCCCAGTGCCTAGACCAAGGCCCAGCGCCGCGCCCATGTTGTCGCCCGTGCCCGCCGCCAGAACCAGGCCGTCCTCCGTCGTGCCGACGAGCTCGGCGGCCCCCGCGACGCGTGGCAGCGCCACCTCACGACCGAAGGCGAGCTCGAGCAGGTCCGTGCGGTAGACGCCCTCGCGCGGCGACCAGTAGCCCGTGCCCGACGCATCACCCCGGTCGGTCGTGGCTCTTGCGGCCGGCGACCCCGCGAGCCGCCAGGTCAGGTAGTCGTGCGGGAGCACGACCTGGGCGACCCGGGCAGCGAGGTCAGGCTCGTGGCGGGCCAGCCAGCGCAGCTTGGTCACCGTGAAGCTGGCCACCGGAACTGAGCCGACAGCGTCGGCCCAGGCAGCCGGACCACCGAGCTCGGCCACCAGGTCGTCGGCGTCGCAGGCCGACCTCGTGTCGTTCCACAGCAACGCAGGGCGGACGAGACCACCCTGGTCGTCGAGGGTGACCATTCCGTGCTGCTGGCCGGCAACTGATAGGGCGGACACGCCGTCGAGCAGGCCGGACGCGGCGCCGCGCAGGGCGTCCCACCAGACGTCGGCCGGGCACTGTGTGCCGTCGGGGTGGCTGCTCCGCCCGGACCGCACGACGGCCCCGGTCTCCGCGTCACAGACGAGAACCTTGACGGACTGGGTGGATGAGTCGACCCCGGCGACGAGCGGCATGTCCGCACCCTAGGCCACCGGGTGCCCCGGCTAGGACTTACTCCTCTGTGCACGCACCGGCCCGGCACGGGATCCTGGGACACCAGGAGCGATGCAGATCGAAGGTGCGCCATGTCGTCGGAAGTGACCCCGTCGGAGAGTTGCGACTCGTGTGGGTCCCAGGCGTTCATGAAGGCCCGAAGGGACGGCCAGATCCTCGTGTTCTGCGGGCACCACGGCCGGGAGTACCGGGCGGCGCTCACCGCCCAGGGCTGGCAGGTCGTGGACGAGTGCGACCAGATCTACGTGCGCCCCAGCGTCCCCGCTCACGTTTGAGAGGTGGGCCATGAGCACCCCTCAGCCCACGTCCGAATCACCTCAGCCAACGCCCGAGCCCCCGGCTTCGCTGGTGGTGCCGCCCCAGGTCGCCGCCGAGCTCAGTTACCTCGACTCCCTCGAGGCGTGGATACCTGAGCGGCGCAAGTGGTTGCTCGACTCCGCTTCGGCGGGGCGGCCCGAGGGTGGCGCATCCGCCCCCGCCCCTGCCACGCCGGGCGCCGCCCGCATCCTGCTGTCCGCGGGCGTGTTCGCCCTGGCCGCCGCTGCTCTCGCGTTCACCGCCTACTCGTGGACCGCGCTCGGCGCGGTCGGGCAGCTAGCCGTCCTGGTGCTCTTCGGGGCGGCGGCGTGCGCAGGCGGATACGCCCTGGCAGACCGGCTGCCTGCGGCCGGCACCGCCCTGGCGGTGGCCGGGGTCCTGCTCCTGGTCGTCGCGGGCGGCTTCCTGCTGGACGCCGACACTGTCGGCTCGGCCGGGCTCCGGTCGATGACCGTCAACGGTGCCGCCGCGATCGGCGTGGCACTCGCGTACGCGCAGACCCGACGCCAGCCTGGCGCAGCCGCAGTGACCGCGTCGTTCTCGGCGGTGCTCGCGCTGGTGTCGACAGCCGCAGCGCCGTACCTCGGTCCGGGCGTGCAGCCCACGTGGGCGGCCTGGTGGGTCGCAGGGACGTTGGTGCTCTGGGGCGCCGTGCTGCTGGTGCTGGCCGCGCTCGACGGGTCCGAGCACCGGGTACGGGTGCCCTGGGCGTGGTTCGGAGTCAGCGGGGTCGTCGTCGGGGTGCTCGCGACCGCCGCGGTCGCGGCGGACCGACTGAGCTCGGCCGACGTGCTGACGGCAGCGCCGGCTGCCGCTCCCGCGTTGGTCCTGCTCACGGGCAGCGCCGCCCTGCTGGGTCTGGACCGGGTGAGCAAGGCGCGCTGGACGGTCGTGGTCGCGGGGGCAGTGGTCCTGACCGGCTCGACCCTGCTGCTCCTGCTCAGCGGCGTGGAAGACCCGTCGTCGCGGTTGTGGATGGCGGGCGTCGCTGTCGTGTCGAGCCCGCTGCTGGTCGCGGCGGCCCTGCGCGTGGCCGCCCGAGCCACCAATGATCCGGTCCGGGACGTCGCGCTTAGGGCGCTGGGCGGTCTGGCCGCCGGCGCAGTCGGGGTCGGGATCGGATTCAGCGTCGCTCCGCTGCACGACGCCCCGCAGAACACGGTCGACTGCACCACCTACCTCCCCTGCACGGAACCCACGCTGACCAGCTGGCTCAGCTCGGGCTATCCCTGGGAACGGGGAGCCCTGATCGCTGTCGCAGCGACTCTGGCGGCAGCACTCGTGGGGCTGTCGGTCCGGCGGTCTCGCCGGGTCCGGGACCTGACCGCCCTTCCGCTCGTCGTGGGCGGCGCCGCGCTCGGCTCCTGGGCCGCCGCAGCCCGCGCGGACGCAGGGCACTGGCTCGCTGACGGAACGGTTACCCGTGGGGCTGTCACCGCCGCACTGGTCCTGGGCGGACTCGGGCTGATCACCGTCCTCGCCGCGTTCCGGGCACCCGCGTGGACCCTGTGGGTGGCGGCGGTCCCAGCCTGCGCCGGAGCATCCGTCGGCTGGGCCCTGCTCGCACTCGAGGAGCGTGCGGCCGGACCTGAGGCGCGCGGCCTGCTCGTTGCCCTGCCGTTGCTGCTCGTCGGGGTAGTCGTGCGGGCCCGGGCGAGCGAACCCGGGTCCACCTGGACGTACGCAGGTCCGCCTCTCGTCGCCCTCATGCTGTTCCCTGCTGCGGCCATGCTCGCCGCCGTCCCGGACAGTTCGGCCGAGCCGGTCGCCCTGACCCGGGCCGCTGGTCTCGTCGTCGTTGGCGCAGGGATGGCCGTCCTGGGGGCCCGAGCCCGGTGGGCGGCGCCGTTCTGGGTCGGGCTCGCGGTGGTCGTCGTGACCGCGGCCGCCCAGGCCGCCAGCGCGGCGTCCCAGGTTCCGCAATGGCTGTCGCTCAGTCTCGTCGGCGGCGTCCTGATCGCGGCCGGCGCGCGCTGGGAGTGGATGCTGCGCAGCGGTCGTCGCACCCGGGAGTGGGCAGAAGGGCTGCGGTGACGCCTCGAGCCCAGACGGGAGCCCGCGCTACAGGAGCGACCTCAGGACGTACTGCAGGATTCCGCCGTGCCGGTAGTAGTCGGCCTCGCCGGGGGTGTCGATCCGCAGCACCGCACTGAACCCGACGACCTCGCCGTCAGCACGCTCTGCCCGGACGTCGACCTCGCGGGGCGCCGGACCGGTATTGAGCGCCGTGACCCCGGTGACCGAGAACACCTCGTCGCCGACGAGGCCGAGCGACTCGGCGTTCTGACCGGCGGGGTACTGCAGCGGAAGCACGCCCATGCCGATCAGGTTCGACCGGTGGATCCGCTCGTACGACTCGGCGATGACCGCCCCGACGCCCAGCAGGGCAGTGCCCTTGGCCGCCCAGTCCCGCGACGACCCGGAGCCGTACTCCTTGCCCGCGAGGATCACCAGCGGCACCCCCGCGGCCTGGTAGGTCCGGGCCGCGTCGTAGATGGTGGTCTGCGCAAGGTCGGGGTCGAGCAGGTCGACGGTGAAGCCGCCCTCGACCCCGTCGAGCAGTTGGTTGCGCAGCCGGATGTTCGCGAAGGTGCCCCGGATCATCACCTCGTGGTTGCCGCGGCGCGAGCCGTACGAGTTGAAGTCGCCGCGTGCGATGCCGTGCTCGGCAAGGTAGATCCCCGCTGGGCTGTCGGCCTTGATCGATCCCGCTGGGCTGATGTGGTCGGTGGTCACCGAGTCGCCGAGCTTGGCGAGTACGCGCGCACCGAGCAGGTCCGTCACCGGCGCAGGGTCGCGGGGCATCCCGTCGAAGTACGGCGGCTTGCGCACGTACGTCGACTCGGGATCCCAGGCGAAGGTAGAGCCCTCCGGCGTCTGCAGGGACTGCCAGCGCTCGTCGCCGGCGAAGACGTCGGCGTAGTCGCGGGTGTACATCTCGGCCCGGACGGCGACGTCGATGACTTCCTGCACCTCGTGCGGCGAAGGCCACAGGTCGGCCAGGTAGACCGGAGCTGCGGTCTCGTCGAAGCCGAGCGGCTCGGTGGTGAGGTCGAGGTCCATCCGCCCGGCGAGGGCGTACGCGACCACCAGCGGTGGCGACGCGAGGTAGTTCATCTTCACGTCGGGGCTGATCCGGCCCTCGAAGTTGCGGTTGCCGGACAGCACGGCGACGGCCGCGAGGTCGGCCTCATTGATCCCTGCCGAGACCTCGGGCGGCAGCGGGCCGGAGTTGCCGATGCAGGTGACGCAGCCGTAGCCGACCAGGTTGAAGCCGAGCTTGTCGAGGTACGGCGTGAGCCCCGCTCGGTCGTAGTAGTCCATGACCACCTTGGAGCCCGGGGCCAGAGTCGTCTTGACCCAGGGCTTGCGGGTCAGGCCGCGCTCTACCGCCTTCTTGGCAAGCAGCGCGGCGCCGATCATGACCGACGGGTTGGAGGTGTTGGTGCACGACGTGATCGACGCGATCACCACCGCTCCGTGGCCGAGGTCGTACGTCGCACCTTCAGGGCTGGTCACGCTGACGGTGCGGGCCGGGTCCGACGTGTAGTCGGGAAGCACCCGGGCGAAGGACTCCTTGGCCTCCGCGAGGACGACCCGATCCTGGGGCCGCTTGGGTCCGGCGATCGACGGGACGATGCTCGCCAGGTCGAGCTCGAGGTACTCGCTGAAGACGGGCTCGACGTAGCCCGTCGCCGACGGATCGTGCCAGAGGCCCTGCTCCTTGGCGTAGGCCTCGACGAGGGCGACCAGGTCGGCGGGGCGACCGGTCAGCCGGAGGTACCGCAGCGTCTCGGCGTCGATCGGGAACATGGCCGCCGTCGAGCCGTACTCGGGGCTCATGTTGCCGATGGTGGCGCGGTTGGCCAGCGGCACCGCGGCGACGCCGTCGCCGTAGAACTCGACGAACTTCCCGACCACGCCGTGCGCCCGCAGGATCTGGGTGATCGTCAGCACGAGGTCGGTGGCCGTAGCGCCCTCGGGCAGCTCCCCGGACAGCTTGAAGCCGACGACCCGCGGGATCAACATCGACACCGGCTGCCCGAGCATCGCCGCCTCGGCCTCGATGCCGCCGACGCCCCAACCGAGCACGCCCAGGCCGTTGACCATCGTGGTGTGCGAGTCCGTGCCGACGCAGGTGTCCGGATACGCGCGGCGCACGCCGTCGACGTCGCGGACCATCACGGTGCGGGCCAGGTGCTCGATGTTGACCTGGTGGACGATGCCGGTGCCCGGCGGCACGACCTTGAACTCGTCGAACGCGGTCTGGCCCCAGCGCAGGAACTGGTAGCGCTCGCGGTTGCGGCCGTACTCGATGTCAGTGTTGCGCTCGAAGGCGTCGGCCCGGCCGAAGACGTCGGCGATGACCGAGTGGTCGATGACGAGCTCGGCCGGCGCGAGCGGGTTGATCCTGGTCGGGTCGCCCCCGAGCTCGCGCACGGCCTCGCGCATCGTGGCGAGGTCGACGACGCACGGCACGCCCGTGAAGTCCTGCATGATGACGCGCGCCGGGGTGAACTGGATTTCGGTGTCGGGCTGTGCGGCCGGGTCCCACTGGCCCAGGAACCGGATCTGCTCAGCGGTGATGTTGAGGCCGTCCTCGGTGCGCAGGAGGTTCTCCAGCAGCACCTTCAGGCTGTACGGCAGCCGCTCCGCGCCGGGGACGGCAGACAGCCGGAAGATCTCGTACTCCGCGTCGCCGACCTGGAGCGCGCCCTTGCTGCCGAAGCTGTTCGTGCCCGTGGTTGTCATCGCGCTCTCCTGAAGTCGACGGCTCACGCCTCATCCTGCCGCAGCGGCTCGGCGCCGCCTCATCCAGGTGATTATCTCGTCACCAAGTATCTCGATGTCAAGAGACTTTGCTGAGCACCGCGACGCACTCGACGTGATGCGTCATCGGGAAGAGGTCATACGCAGTCAGCCGGGTGAGGGTGTAACCGTGCGCCGCGAACGTCGCGACGTCTCGAGCCAGCGCCGCCGGGTCGCACGCGACATAGGCCACCGCGCGCGGCTGCCGGGCGACGATCTGCTCGACGACGGCCCGGCCGGCGCCGCTACGCGGCGGGTCCAGGACCACGAGATCGCACCGCGGCACCGCCCCGGCCCGCAGCCACTGGTCGACTCGGGCGCACACCAGCGAGACCATGGGCAGGTCGTGCAGGTTGCGGCGGGCGTCGCGCACGGCGCCGGCGTCGGACTCCACCGCGTGCACGGCCCCCGTGACGCCCAGGTCGTCGGCCAGCGACCCAGCGAACAGCCCGACGCCTGAGTACAGGTCCAGCAGGACCTCTCCTGGCTGCGCCACCAGTCCCGCGCGAACCGCGTCGACGAGCGCCTCGGCCGCACCTGGGTGCACTTGCCAGAAGCCGGCACCCGACACCCGCCACGACCGGCCCGCCGCCTGCTCGGTCAACCGGGCCCGGTCGAGCGGCACGCCGTCGACCACGACAACGCGCTCACCGGTGGCGACCGAGACCGCCACGGCAAGGTCGGTGATGCCCGGCCACGCCTGGTCGAGGACACCGGCGGCCACCGCGAGCGGATGGGCGATCAGGCAGTCGTCGAGCGGCTCGACGTCGTGCGACCGGTAGCGCCGCAGCCCGGCCCGGCCGGCGTCGTCCACGGCGAACCGGTTGCGGGTCCGCCAGCGCAGGCCGTCGTCGTCGCCAGGCACCGCCTGCACCGGCACGTCGACGTCGAGCCGGGCGAGCCGACGGAACTGCTCGGCCACGACGGCGGCCTTCAGCGCGCGCTGGGCCGGCGGCGACGCGTGCTGGAAGTCGCACCCGCCACAGCCGCCCGGGCGGGCTTTGGGGCACGGGGCGTCGACCCGGTCCACCGAGGGCTCCAGCACGGCAACCGTGTCGGCCCGCAGGAACTTCGCACCCGGCCCACCCTCCACGACCACCGCCCGCACCCGCTCCCCCGGCAGCGCGTGTCGGACGAAGACGACCTGGCCGTCGTTCCGGGCCACGCAGTGTCCGCCGTGAGCCACCGGGCCGACGACCAGCTCGAGCTCAGAGCCCACCGACACCGCCGAGCTCTCGTCGGTCACGCCTTCGGGTCGACGGGGGTGGACTCGGCTCGCCGCAGGAGATTGACCAGGGTGGCGTCCCCCCCACCGCCGTCGAGAGCGGTCACCGCCTGCCCGGACGCGAGAAGGTAGGGCACACTCGTGACCACGACCCCGCTGGTGAACCGCAACCGGGTCCGCAGCCGCAGCGCCGACTGGTTGTGGAGCAGCTGCTCCCACCACTTGCCCACGACGTACTCGGGCACGAAGACCGTCACCAGGTCGCGCGGGGAGTCCCGGCGCAGGCTCTGCACGTAGTCGAGCACCGGCCGGGTGATCTCACGGAACGGGGAGTCGAGCACCTTCAGCGGCACAGGGATTGCCCGCCGCTCCCACTCCTCCTGCAACGCCCGGGTCTCGTCCGGGTCGATCGCCACGGTCAGCGCCTCGAGCGTCGACGGACGGGTGGCCCGCGCGTACGCCAGCGCCTGCAGGGTGGGCTTGTGGAGCTTCGAAACCAGCACGACGGAGTGCACCCGGGAGGGCAGCATGGTCGGCACGTCCTCGCCGACGACCAGCTCCTCGGACACGCGCTGGTAGTGGGAGTGGATGCCCCGCATCAGCAACCACAGCAGCGTCATCGCGACGATCGCGATCCAGGCGCCCGAGACGAACTTCGTGACCAGGACGATGCAGAGCACGACCCCCGTGGTCACGAAGGCGAACGAGCTGATCGCCCGCCGCCGCTGGGTGGCCCGACGCTCGCCGGCGTCAGTCTGGGTGCGGAGCAGCCGTTTCCAGTGCCGGACCATGCCGGCCTGGCTGAGCGTGAACGAGACGAAGACGCCGACGATGTACAGCTGGATCAGCTTGGTCGAGTCGGCATGGAAGGCGAAGATCAGCACGCAGGCGACGGCAGCGAGAATGATGATGCCGTTGCTGAAGACGAGCCGGTCGCCGCGGTTGTGCATCTGCCGGGGCATGTACCGGTCCTGCGCCAGGATCGAGGCAAGCACGGGGAACCCGTTGAACGCCGTGTTCGCGGCGAGCACGAGGATCAGCGCCGTCACGAGCTGGACGACGTAGAACGGCAGGTTGTTCTCACCGCCGAAGACGGTGGCCCCGATCTGGGCGATCACCGTGTCCTGGCTCGTAGTGCCGGGGGGGAGCCCGATCAGGTCCTGGATGTGCTCGCTGTCGACGATCTTGACCCCCAGCTTGATGGCCAGGAAGGTCACGCCGACGAACATCGACACCGCCAGCCCGCCCATCAGCGCCAGCGTCGTCGCGGCGTTCTTCGACTTCGGCTTCTGGAACGCCGGCACGCCGTTGCTGATCGCCTCGACCCCGGTCAGGGCCGTACAACCGGATGCGAAGGCACGCATGCCGAGGAACAGGATCCCTGCAGTGCCGAGGTTCTGCAGCTGGGGCTTGATGTCGTACGACGCGGTCGCCGCGTGCAGCTCGTGCCCGGAGGCGAGCCGGAACAAGCCCACGCCGATCATCCCGATGATCGAGAACATGAAGGCGTACGTGGGGATCGCGAACGCGGTGCCCGACTCACGGATACCTCGCAGGTTCATCAGCACGATGAACACGACGACCCCGAGCGTCGTCGCCGTTCGCTCGCCGGCCATCCACGAGAACAGCGGGGTGGACGCGAGGTTCTCGACTCCTGCCGACGTCGACACCGCGACGGTGAGCACGTAGTCGACCAGCAGCGCGGCGGCGACGACGAGCCCGAAGGGTCGGCCGAGGTTCGTGTTGGCCACCTCGTAGTCGCCCCCACCGCTCGGGTAGGCGTGCACGTTCTGCCGGTACGCAGCGACGACCGTCGCCATCACCGTGACCACGCCGGCTGCCGCCCACCAGGTCAGGTGCAAGAAGGCGGTTCCGGCCAGGGCAAGAACCAGCAGGATCTCCTGCGTCGCGTAGGCCACGGACGACAGGGCGTCACTGGCGAAGACGGGAAGCGCGATGCGCTTGGGGAGCAACGTCTCACCCAGCCGGTCCGAGCGCATGGCTCGACCGAGGATGACCCGCTTACCTATTCCTGCAACATTGGCCACGGCGGAAGCGTAGGCCCGCCGGGGCCCCGCCACACGCAAGCCCCCCGATGTGGCACCCTAAGCCCGTGCATGTGGTGATCATGGGCTGTGGCCGTGTGGGCTCGTCCTTGGCAGCGACCCTCGATGCGGCCGGTCACTCGGTCGCCGTGGTCGACCAGGACCCGTCCTCTTTCCAGCGTCTCCCCAAGGGGTTCGGCGGTGAGACCTGTACCGGGGTCGGCTTCGACCGCGAGGTGCTCGTCCAGGCGGGCATCGAGCGTGCCACCGCATTCGCCGCTGTGAGCAGTGGCGACAACTCCAACATCGTGGCCGCGCGGGTCGCTCGCGAGACGTTCGGGGTCGAGAACGTCGTGGCCCGGATCTACGACCCTCGCCGGGCAGAGGTCTACCAGCGGCTCGGCATCTCGACCGTCGCAACGGTCCGCTGGACCGCCAACCAGATGCTCCGCCGGCTGGTGCCCCAGGGCTCCGAGGCCGAGTGGATCGACGCCAGCGGCACCATCCGGATGGCCGAGGTGCACGTCGACCCCAGCTGGATCGGTCTGCGGCTGACCCGGATCGAGCACGCGACCGGCGCCCGCGTAGCGCTGATCACCCGACTCGGCGAGGGCCAGCTGCCCGGCCCGGACACTGTCCTCCAGGAGGGCGACCTCGTGCACATCCTGGTGCGTGACCCTGAGCTGGCTGCCGTCGAGGACGTCCTCGCTGCCGCTCCGCCCCACGAGGAGAGCTGATGCGCGTCGCTATCGCGGGCGCTGGCAAGGTCGGCCGGTCGATCGCGGCCGAACTCACCGGCAACGGCCACGAAGTGATGCTCGTCGACCGCGACCCCGAAGCGGTGCGGGTCGACCGCAACCCGGGCACGAAGTCGCTCGTCGGTGACGCCTGCGAGCTGGCCGTTCTCGAGAAGGCCGAGCTGAACGACTGCCAGGTGATGATCGCCTGCACCGGCGACGACAAGGTCAACCTGGTCGTGTCGCTGCTCGCGAAGACCGAGTACGGCGTCCCACGTGTCGTCGCCCGGGTCAACCACCCCAAGAACGAGTGGATGTTCAACGAGTCATGGGGGGTCGACGTCGCCGTGTCCACTCCACGGATGCTGTCGGCGCTCGTCGAGGAAGCCGTCAGTGTCGGCGACCTGGTGCGGCTGTTCACCTTCCGACAGGGCGGGGCCAACCTGGTGGAGCTGACCCTTCCGGCGTCGTCACCCCACGTGGGTTCGCGGGTCGGTGACGTGCAGTGGCCCGCCGACGTCGCACTGGTCGCCATCCTTCGCGACGGGCGGGTCATCGCGCCGACGTCGGACGACCCGGTCGAGGCCGGCGACGAGCTGCTGTTCGTCGCCGCCGGGGACGCCGAGGACGCGCTGCAGGAGATGCTCAGCCCGCACACGCACGGCTGAGGTCAGGCTGTCTCGGCCGCGACCTCTTCGGGGAGCGTGGGTGGCACCCGGCGCAGGATCAGCCACGAGAGCAGACCGCCCAGCGCGAACAACGGCCACCCCAGGACGATGTTGACGATGCCCAGCGCGACGACCTGGTCGTTCAGGTAGTACGGAAGCTTGACCGCGGTGCGGAAGACGAACACGAACACCCAGATCCAGCTGGCGAGCATGTACGCCCGGCGGCGCGGCGGGTCGTCGCGCCAGGCCATGCCCTCGCCGGTGACGGTGCCCATGATCACGCCCAGCGGCGGCCACCGGAGCGCGAGCATCACCAGCGACGCGACGGCGTAGACCATCTGCAGGACGATGCCGATGACGAAGAAGTTCTTCGCGCTGCCGGTGAGCAGGGCCACTCCCGCGCTCACGGCGACCCCGAAGACGCCGCTCGCGGCGTGTCGGATCGGTTCGCGGCGGACCAGCCGCAGCACCAGGAGCGCGACGGTGACGGCGACGGCGGCAGCGATCGCCGGAACGAGCCGGCGCCCGCTGATGACATAGACGGCGACGAAGAAGGTCGAGGCCAGGCCGCTGTCGATCAGCCCACGGGTGCCGCCGATGGCTTCGGTGAGGTCGAACTCGATCGCCTCGGGCGAGCCCGGCTCTGGCTCGGTCATGGCCGGAGCTCGTAGGTCGGGTTGAACATGACCGGTCGACGGTTCTGCATCGTCACGCGCCCGTGGGCGGACAGGCCGCGACCGGGGTCGATCCCGCGGATCCGGCGCCGACCCAGCCAGATCAGGGTCAGGACCCCGCTGCCGTCGTAGAGCTCGGCCTCCAGCGCCGGAACGCCTCCCACCGGCCGCAGCGTCAACGCGCGCAAGGTGCCCGACACCGTCACCTGCTCCCCCGTGCAGCACGAGGCGACCGGCGTCGCCCCACGGTCCTGCGCCTCGCGCTGCAACGTGACCGCGTCGGCCTGCTCGCTCGTCGACGTGACCCGGCTGAGCAGGCGGCGAAACCGGCCCGCGGTCGGATCGGAGACGGCGTCGGCTTCGGTCATGTGAACAGGCTAACCGTGCGACCATCGCGCCGTGCACCTCGTCCGTCCGCCGCGCGGGCTCAACCGGGTGGCCGTCCTGGCTCACGGGTCAGGGTCGACCGCGGAGTTCGTCCGGCGGGCCTTCGGGGACGCGCTGGCCGAGGCCGGGGTCCGTCTGGTTGCCGTGGACGACCGCAGCGGCGCACTCGAACGCGTTGCCGCGGGGCTCGCCAGTGCGGTCGACGCCTTCCGGGCGGCCGGCTCGGGTGAGGTCCTGGTGGGCGGGGTCTCGCTGGGGGCACACGCAGCGGCCGTGGTGGCGGCCGGCCGTCCCTGGCTGGCCGGGGTGCTGCTCGCACTGCCGGCCTGGACCGGCCCGCCGAGCAAGGTCGCCGCCCTGTCGACGGCCGCCGGCCACGACCTGGAGCGGAACGGCGTGCCCGACACCTTGAAGCGGCTCGACGGCCGTGGCTGGGTGGCAGCCGAGCTCGCGGTGGCGTGGCCGATGTACGCGCCGGGGCAGCTCGCCCGGGCCCTGGCCGCAACCGGCCGGTCCGCCGGGCCGACACCCGCCCAGCTGGCCGCCATCGAGGCACCGACCGGGCTCTTCGCCGAGCCGGACGACCCGTTCCACCCTGACGCAGTCGCCCGGTCGTGGGCCGAGCTCGTCCGGCGGTCTTACGTCGTGGTCGAGCGGGTGGATCCCGTGGACGGCGCCCGCGACCTCGGCCGGCAGAGTGTCCGGGCCTGGCTTGCCGCGGAGCGAGGTTCGGCCCCAGACGGCCCCCACGACGGCGTGGCCTAGGATCCGCCCGTGGACATCGCTCGGCGGATCCCGGTGACGCCCTGGTCGTCCACCGGAACGCGCTGGCGCACCGGACCGCTCTCGTTCACCGTGTTGCTGCTCGGCCTGTTCGGGTTCGGGATCGGTGAGTCAGCGGTGATCGCCGCCCGGCTGGGCAACTCGCCGTGGACGGTCCTGGCAGAGGGTCTGTCGCGGCACACCCCGCTCAGCATCGGGGGTTCGACGCTCTTGATCAGCGTGACGATCCTGCTGCTCTGGATCCCGCTGCACGAGCGGCCAGGCCTTGGCACGTTGGCGAACGCCGTGGTCATCGCGGTGTCGATCGACCTCGGCCTTCGCTTCCTCCCGAGCCCTACCGCTGTGCCCTGGCAGGTCGGCCAGGTGGTCGCCGGCACCGTGCTCGTGGCGCTCTCGGGGGCGTTGTACCTCACGGCAAACCTCGGCCCGGGGCCTCGCGACGGCCTGATGACCGGTCTGCACCTGAGGTTCGGCTGGCCGGTGGCGCCGGTCCGGCTGGTGCTCGAGGTCGGCGCCCTGACCGCCGGGTTCCTGCTGGGGGGCAAGGTCGGGGTCGGGACGGTCGTCTTCGCTGTCGGCGTCGGCCCAGTGCTGGCGTGGTGGCTGGCTCGTCTGCCTGTACGACAGGTCGACCCCGCCCTCCCCCTCGAGACAGACAGCCGATAGGCGTCGGGGAGTCAAGGAGGGGCACCCACCGACCGATACAGCCTGCAGAAGGCAGGTCTGTCGATCGGTGGAGGTTCCATGTCCGCGGAGTTGTACGACGCCGATCAAGGGAGCGCACTGGCGCGCCCGGCGATCGACATCCTGCCCACTCCCGGTGGCCGCAAGGCCAAGCCGGCACCCGTCGAGGAGCAGGCCGCCCTGCCGGAGCCGGAACCGGCCCCCGCTGAGTGGGCCGCACCGCTCGCCCAGGCGCCCAACCCGTGGAGCGACTCGGTTGCCACGCCCGCGCCGGTCGCTCCACCTCAGTCGTACGCGCCGCTCGACCTCCCCGAGGGCGCGGACCCGCTCGTCAGCGAGCCCGAGGCGCCTAAACGGTTCCTCGGCATGCAGGTCCGGCGCGCAAAGAAGGTCAGCGAGCCGACCGACGTGGAGACCACCGCGCTGGACCCTGCAGCGGCCTACCCCGCGTCCGCCCCGCTCGCCGCGTGGCCGACCGATGTCGCCATGCCCGTGGTCGCCCATGCGGAGCCCGCGCAGCAGGCGGCAGCCGGGCCCGCTGACCTCGTCCCCGTCGAGGCGGTCGAGATTCCGGTCGCACCCGTGGCGGACGACAGCGAGGTGCGCGCCCTGCGCGCCATGGTTGAGGCCAGCGAGGCCGGCCGGGTCGAAGCCGAGAATCGGGCGTCGCTCGCTGTCGCGTATGCACAGGCCGCCCAGGCCCAGCTCACCGACGCCAGCGCCAAGGCGCAGGCCCAGATCCAGGCAGCCGAAGCTAGGGCTCGCGTGGCCGCCAACGACGCCCAGGACTGGCAGATCCGGCACCGCGAGGCCGACGCCACCATCGCCGAGCTGGCAGTGTCGGTCGCCAGCGCCGAACAGCGGATGTCGGAGCTGCGGGTCGAACGCGACGAGCTGCTCGCATCGCTCGAGGACGCCACCAAGCCCGATCACCAGCCGTCGGCCTCGTCCTGAACCGCGCCTTCCGGAACCGCGCCAACTCGAGCTGACTCCTCGGGACGGTGTATGGGGTGGCCTGACCGCGCCGTCTCGCGCACGGATGCCCGCGCCTCGCGGGAGGCCTCGGCGAGGCTGTCGAACAGTCGGTCGGGTGGAACGCCTGCACCCAACGACCCCGCCAGCAGGCTGGCCAGGTAGTAGTCCGGGTCGGTCCCCAACGCGTGCTCGAGGGCCAGCCCCGCCAGCGTCCCGTCACCAAGTTGGTAGGCCGTCGCGGCGAGCAGGGTGGCCACCGGGGCACACCGGTCGTCCGGTGCCAGCCGCACCAGCTCGGTCCAGCGCTGAAGCGCTCCGGCAAGAGCATCGTGGCTCTCGGCCACCAGCACCGCGTCGCGCACTCGCACGTCGGCGACCGCACGGATAGCCGCTGCCGCGAGCGGAGCGGGGATCGGCCCGCTGCGGCGCCCGATCGCAGCTTCGACCGCCACGAGGCCGGCCGCGGGATGGGGCGCAGCACCTTCCGCTGCGGTGAGCCGGTCGAGCTGGGCGGCGACCTCGGCGCGCCGACGGGGGTCTCCTGGGGCGATCAGCGAGGCGACGTCGGCGCGGCTGCCCCGCACGACCAGGCCCGCGGCGACGGCCGCGGCCTCGACCGCGGTGGTGCCAGGCGGGGGCAGATCGGTGCCGTTCGGCGAACAGCAGTCCGAGGACTCGCAGAGCAGGGACCACCAGCGGCGATCACCGACGGCGATGACGTCGAGCGGCTTGAGCCCGGCAGCGCCGATGCCGCCGACCACGGCCGCCGCGACCCTGCGCCACCGCCGGTCGACGATCTCGATGGGCGCCGGGAAGTACAGGATCGCGACGGCGGAATGCCCGGACGAGCGGGCAGCCGCGCGGCCGAGCTGCGCCGCACCCTCACGCACAGCGTCGACCCCTGAGCGGGGCAGCCCGCCCGGAAGGTCGAGCCGGGCGGCGAGACCGACCCGGTTCCGGTCACCCATGGCGAGCAGGACGAGACTGGTCTCCGGCTGGTAACCGAGCAGGAAGGGCACCACCGTCACGAGTGACGAAGGGTCGCCGATGCGCAGGCCAGGCACGTTGATGGTCGAGGTCATGCCGTCAGCCTGGTCCGCAGTAACGGCAGGCGCGGCTCCCCCGTCGGCGGCTGTGGACGGGTCGGGCTTGTGGATAACCGACGGGCCCGGGATGTGACGATTCGCTGACACACGGTCGTCCGGGGTGGCCTGGACGCCCACGGGGTGTTCTCATCAGGAGGTGGAACCGACCGAGACCGAGGGCCGTGCCGTGGGCCGCCGCGTCGTCCTGGGCATGGTCGGGCTGGGCGCGATCGGCATGGCGGTCGGCGCCCGGTTGCAGGACTCCGTCGGCGGTGCGATCTCAGCGGTGCAGGCGGCCGACCCGACCGGCATCACCGCCCTGGTCCCGGGCGGCAGCGGGTTCCAGTACTACTCGGTCACCGACCAGCAGCCCTCCGTCGATCCCACGAGCTATCGGTTGACCGTCGGCGGGCTGGTCAGCGCGGCACGTTCGTTCTCCCTCCGCGACCTCGCAGCCATGCCGCAGACCGAGCTCGTCCGCGACTTCCAGTGCGTGACCGGGTGGCGGGTGAAGTCCGTGCCGTGGACCGGGGTCCGCCTCTCGGACCTCCTCGACGAGGTCATGCCGACCGCCGGAGCCAAGGCGCTTCGGCTCACCTCCCTCGACGGCACATACACCGAGTCGTTGACCCTGGAACAGGCCCGCAGGCCGGACGTCCTCGTGGCGACCCGAATGCTCGGCGCCCCTGTCACCGCCGACCACGGGGGTCCGGTCCGGCTCTATGTGGCTCCGATGTACGGCTACAAGTCACTGAAGTGGCTGGGCGGCATCGAGGTCGGCCCCGCGGTCCGGCCCGGCTACTGGGAGGACTACGGCTACGAGGTGGACGCCTGGATCGGCAAGTCGAACGGTCGCGGCGATGCCCCGGTCTGACGAGTCCGCCGAGCGGGTTCTCCGATTCTCCGCGGCCCAACGCGCGGTGCACTGGGCCTTCGCCGTGCTCGCGTTCGGCTGCCTGTTGACCGCGCTGGCTCTGTACGTCGGACCCATCGCGACTCTGGTCGGGCGTCGCGCACTGCTTCGCACGGTGCACCTCACCTGCGGCTACCTGCTACCGGTGCCGTTGCTGCTCGGGCTGTGGTCGCGGGCCTACCGCGCCGACCTCCGGCGCCTGGACCGGTTCGGCCCGGATGACACCCGGTGGTTGCGCAGCAAGGCGGCTCGGCGGTCCGGGCGGCTCCGGGTCGGGAAGTTCAACGCCGGCCAGAAGATGGCGACCTCGTTCGTCCTGGGCAGCATGCTCGTCTTCCTGGCGACCGGCATGGCGATGGCCGACCTCGGCGGCATCTGGTCGTTGACCGTTCGCACGGGTTCGACCCTGGTCCACCAGTGGCTGGCACTGGCCTTCGGCATCGTCGTCGTCGGCCATCTGCGCCTGGCCCTGCGCGACCGGAACGCGATGAGCGCGGTGCTCGGCGGGTGGGTGCCTCGCTCCTGGGCCAGGCGAGAGCATCCGGCGTGGGTGATCGAGCCCGAGGCACAGCCCGAGGTCGGGGCTGACCTCAGCCGCTGAGCGACCGGAGCGTGCCGCGGTCGAAGACGCCGGTGAGCGGCAGGTGCGCGCCGCACTGGTAGCCGAGCAGGAGGTGCTGGGTCTGGTCGACCAGCCGGGCGCTGCGGTCGGCACCGGCGAGGTCCCTGATCTGCCGGGCCACCGCGGGGTTGGCCGAGCAGACGACGTGCGGCGGGAGCGAGTCGGCGGACGACCGTGCGGTCTGGACCGTGACCGGACGCACCGGCACCCGGTGGACCGCCGGCGCACGCCTGGGCACCACGTGCACTGCTGCGGGCTTCGGCTTGGCCTTGGGCGCAGGCTTCGCGACCGGCTTCGGCTTGGGTCTCGAGGCGCCGCCGGACGGCTGCCGGAAGACCTCTGCCACCCACAGCGTGGCGCCGACCTGGACCAGACCCACACCGACCTCGGTGAACTGGTGGTCGAGGATGTTGGCCCGGTGACCCGAGCTGTTCATGAAGGCGTTGTGGAGGGCGACGACCCCAGGCCCGTAGCCCACGTTCTCGCCGACCCAGGCAAAGTTCTTGACGTCGGTCGCCAGGTGCGGGTTGTGGTACAGCTTCCCGCTGGAGGCCATCCGCTGCGCCTGGGCCTGGGCCACGGCCGTCAGGTCGCTGCGCACGACGTACGGCCGCAGGCCGGCTGCGGCCCGGGAGCTGTTGATCAGCGAGACGAACGACGAACCGCTGGACGCGTGTGCGACGCCGCCGCCGAGTCCCAGCCCGGTGAGGGCCAGCAGCACAGCGACCGCGCCACCCAGCCCGCGGCGAAGCGAAACCCTCACGTCGACTCCCAACGGCCCGAACCCGGACTGCGACGAGGGCCTGCCTGCCCTCACAGAAGTCATCGGGGCTACCCCTGGCCACCCGGATCCCCCGATCGGGTTACGGCCGAAGGGCCGGTTCGGCCCTGGTCGGGCTGGTGCATGTGCACCGGGCGAAGTTCGTTCGCGTGCATCAGTGCCTGCTCTTCCTCCCAGTCGATGCAACGGGGGTGACGAGAGGAGGCAGCGGCGGGCGAACCCCGTTCCCCACGGCGCGGCCTGACAGGTCCCCAACTTGTGCCGCACACCCCCGCTGCCTCTTCCGGCACCTTCGCGCTGCCGCGTGCGCCGGAGCCGTCCCGTGTCCGTGACCAGCGCCACGCACCGGCCGGGAGAGCCGCTCTCCGGCGGCTCCACCCCGGTCCGGGCGCTACGCACCGATATGCTCGCCCCCTTGGCGCTCTTCGAGGACGCCTGCTCGGCGGTCCTGGCACACCTGCACCGACAGCTGCCGCTCGAGAGCTGGCTCGTCGCCCGAGCGGTAGGGGACGACTGGGTCGTCCTTGCGTCGACGGGACAGGGTCGGGTCCTCGAACCCGGCACCGCGCACCGGTGGGGTGACACGGTGTGCGCCCGAATGGTTTCGGGGCGCGGACCCCGGTCCGCCCCCCGGACGGCCGACGTCGCCGCGTACGCCATGGCGCCTGCCGCTCGTGAGCTGCCGATCGAGGCCTACGTCGGCGCCGAGATCATCGACCCCTCGGGAGCGCTCTTCGGGACCCTGTGCGGGCTGCACCCGCAGCCCGTCGACGAGACCGGGCTGCAAGCGGTCAGCGACCTCGTCGAGCTGCAGGCCCGCCTGCTGTCGGGCGTTCTGGCGGCCACCCGACGCGCGTTCGACGCGGGGCGCCAGGACGGGCGGCTGTCCCGTTCGGTGCAGTCCGACCCAGCGACCGGCCTGCTCAACCGGGCCGGCTGGGACGACCTGCTCGGCGACGAGGACCGCCGGGCGGCGATCCTCGGGCTGCCCACCGGCGTGGTCGTGGTCGAGCTGGTCGGGCTGCGCGAAGTGACGGGCCGGTCCGACCTGGCATTCGGCGAGCGCGCGCTGCGCGACGTCGCCGACGTGCTGCGCGGCAGCACCCGACGCACCGACTCGGTGGCCCGCACCGGCGAGACCGACTTCGCCGTGCTGCTGCCGGACACCGGCCCGCTGCACGTCGAGCAGGTCGCCGGGCGGATCCGGGACGGCTTCGCCCGCCGCAGCATCAGCGCATGGGTGGGGTCGGCGATGCGCGACCCCCGACGAGACCTCGCCGCAGCGGTGAACCGCGCTGCGACCGCGAGGTACCAGGACAAGCGGCGCTGAAGAGGGCCACGCCGCTGCGGGTCATCGAAGCCGACCGATGATCAGCTGACGAAGGGCCGGACCCTGGTGGGTCCGGCCTTTCGTCATGAGGCAGGATGCATGCCATGCGCCTCGACCACGTCTCGTACGTCGCCAGCCCCGACCACCTCGCCGACGTGGCCCAGCGGCTCGGTGCCGCTGTCGGGGCCGGTTTCGTCGACGGTGGGCTGCACCCTCGTTTCGGCACGCGTAACTTCGTGCTGCCCCTCGCCTCCGGCACCTACCTCGAGGTCGTCGCAACGCTCGACCACCCCGCCGCCGACCGCGCACCCTTCGGTCAGGCCGTGCGGGAGCGCGCGTCGGCCGGTGGCGGCTGGCTGGGTTGGGTCGTGGCCGTGCCCGACATCTCCGTGGTCGAGCAGCGGCTCGGTCGTCCCGCGGTCGACGGCAACCGGCACCGCCCGGACGGCTTCGACCTGCAGTGGCGGCAGCTCGGCGTCAACGACCTGATCGCCGACCCCCAGCTGCCGTTCTTCATCCAGTGGCTCTCGGTGGCCGACGAGCACCCCTCGGCGCACGGCCACGCCGACGTCCGGATCGAGCGCATGGAGATCTGCGGAGACCCCGACACCGTCTGCTCGTGGCTGGGCGAACCCGCCGACCACCCGCTCGACGACATCGAGGTCGAGTGGGTCGATAGCGACGAGCCGGGAGTCGTGGCGATCCACTTCGGCACGAGGAACGGCACCGTCCGCCTCGACTAGGGCCCGGCTCGACTGAACCCTCAGGAAGCTGCGGCGATCCGTTCACGGGCCACCTGCTCGGCCGGCGATGCCCTGCCGAGCACGACGGCGAGCGTGCCCAGCACCGACGACGCGGCCATCCGGTCCAGTGCGCGCACCGGCGTCGGCCGCCGCGGCAGCCCCAGCACCTCGTGCGCCCAGGGCGGCAGCAGGTCGGCTGCCGCGTGCACGAACACCTGGTAGACCGGCTGCGCGACCAGGGGAAGCGGCGGCTTGAGGAGAAACCGCACCACCTCGCGCGTGTGCTCGTCGCCGGCGAGTTCCGGCCGGAACCCCTCGAGGGTGGCTGCCAGCGCTGCCTCGGACCGCGGCGGGTCCGGGATGCTGAACTCGTCCGCGATGACGGCTGCCTCGGCGACATACCGGTCGGCGTCGAGGTCGGCCGGCCCGTACGCCTGAGCGGCTCGCAGCATCGACTCGATCAGCGCGACGTGCACCCACAGCAGCAGGTGCGGGTCGTTCGCGGCGTACGAGCGGCCGTCGGGAGCGTGCCCCATCACGGTCTCGTGGACCCTGCGCACCATCCGCACGGCTCCGGCCGCCTGCTCGGTGCTGCCGTACGTGGTCGTCGTGACGAACAGGTTGGTCCGCTGCAGCCGGCCCAACGGGTCGGCCCGGTAGTCGGAGTGCTGCTCGACGCCCGCCAGCGCCAGCGGGTGCGCGGCCTGGAGCAGCAGCGCGCGGACGCCACCGACGAGCGTGGCGAGCGACCCGTGCACCCGCCACACCTCGCTCCCCGGCCCGAACCAGCCGGCGTCGCCCGGCTGCTCCAACGCGCGGACCCATGGCGGCCGACCGTCGTCGGCGCCGGACAGGATCCGGCGGAACACGCGTGCGACCGGTGCCGTGATCAGCTTGGCCGGGGACGCGACCGGGGACAACGCATCGGGGACGGCCACCTCCCCATGATCAGGCCGGACCGGCCGGTTCGCCACGCGAGGCTGCTGCCGGCACCGGCACCTCGGCGTACTTCGCCAGCAGGAGCGACCCACCGAGGGCCAGTACGAAGCCGACGGCCGCGACGACGCCGTACCCCGGCCGGGCCTGGTCGCCGAGCAGCAGCAGTCCGGCGAGGGCCGGGACCGTGGTCTCGATGCCGAACGCCAGCGCCACCGAGGTCGTCACCGAGCCGCGCTGGAGGGCCGCCGAGAACAGCAGCACCCCCAGGGCGCCGTACCCCAGCACCGCCCAGAAAGTCGGCTCGCCCACCAGCCGCAGCAGGTGGTCGGGGACGACGAGGGTGCGGGACGCGAACCCGAGGGCACCGAACGCCAGCCCGGAGACCGCCGCGAGCCCTGCGCCGGCGCGGGCCCCGAGGAACTTCGCGGACGCCCCCGCGAGCAGCACGATCAGCGAGGTGCCCGCCAGCAGCAGCCACTGGCCGCCTCGTGAGACCGCCAGGGCCGGCGCTGCCTGGGCCGACACCGCGAGGAGCACCAGGCCAGCGCACAGTGCGACCAGCGCCACTCGTTCGTCCGTGCCGATGTGCAGGTGCAGGAAGCGGGCGGCCAGGACTGCAGTCACGCCGACCGACCCGGCGATCGCCGACTCGACCAGGAACAGCGGGAGCGTGCGCAGGGCGAGGATCGACGCGACGAAGCCCACGAGGTCGATCGCCATGGCTGCGAGGAAGGGCAGCTGCTTCGACAGCCGGAGCAGCAGCCGGGGGTCGAGCGCCGCGGTGGTCTCGGTGCGGGCGGCGGCCACCGCTTGGAGCACCGAGGAGACGCCGTAGCAGACGGCGGCCAGCAGCGCCCCGACCAGTCCGAGCGTCATGCGGCCGCCTGGCTCGTCGTCGGGGCGTCATCGGCCCGGCGTGCGCTGTTCAGCGTGTCGCTCCCGTGCGGTCGGTGGGGCAGCGGGTACACATGAGGTGGTCCCCTCGAAGTATGAGTTCGAGGGGCTCTCGCCCAGCTGCGCCGCCTCAGCCTCGGTTGCCCGAGACCTCGGCATCGAGATGACGCTCGACTCCGCTCCCACAAGGTTGCCCTCGCGTCGTGCAGATCACGCGGCCTTCCCGGAAGGTCCGCCGACACCCTGCGTCGTCACCCGCAGCGTCACCGGGTTGCCCCGTTGACCTGGTGCCTCGTTGTCCCTCCGACCCGCCCCGCTTCGGTCCGACCCTGCATTCCTCAAGTTGCCTCAAAGCGTTGCAGTTGCTCAGGTTTCCCTTTGCGTAGCCTGACTTTCTCGACGGCGTGAAAAGATTTCTACGGGACAGCGGGGCGACACGCAAGCGTTTCCGGGAAGTTCGTCCGCGACACGCTCAAGAAGTTTCCAGATGAGCCCGCAGGATCTCGACGACGAGCTCGTGGTCGGCCACCTGGGGCAGCCCCGACACGACCATCACGCCTCGTCGGCCGGCCCCCTCGACCACCACCGGGAAGCCCCCGCCGTGCGCCGCGTAGTCGTCCTCCGACAGTCCGGTCGCCTCGGCGAACGTCGTCCCGGCAGCCTCGTGCCGGACCCGCTCGTACAGGCTGGAGTGCCCGAACTCCTCGACCACCCTGGTCTTGCGCGCGATCCAGGAGTCGTTGGCGACGCTGCTGCCCGGAAGCGCCGCCCGGAACAGCACCTGTTCGAGGTCGCGGATCTCGATGACGACGGGCAGGGCCCGCTCGGTGGCCAGGGTCAGCGCCGCCACCCCGAGGTCGATGGCATCGTCACGACTGAAGGAAGGCAGCACGAGGGCCTCCTCCTGGGCGAGCAGCTCGTCCGGGCTGAAGCCGCCGGTGGTCTGCGGCGTGGGTGCGGCGCTCTCGGTCATGGTTCCTCAGGTCGCTAGCTGGGAGATGGCATGGATCGCGATTCCGGCCAGGGCGCCGACCACGGTGCCGTTGATCCGGATGAACTGCAGGTCGCGCCCCACCTGGATCTCGATCCGGCGCGAGGTCTCCGCCCCGTCCCAACGCTCGACGGTATCGGTGATCACCGTCGTGATCTCGGGCCGGTAGGAGCGGACGACGTAGGCGGCGGAGTCGCCCATCCAGCCGTCGAGCTTGCTGCGCAGCTCGGGGTCCTCCACAAGCCGCTGACCGAACCCGCGTAGCGCAGCCACCGCGCGCAGCCGGAGCTCGCTGCCGGGGTCGTCGACGGCCTCGAGGAGCAGCCGGCGCAACGTGCCGCCGACCTCCGCAACAGCCCGGTGCACATCGGGGTGGTCCAGGAGCCGAGCCTTGATCTCGTCGACGCGGGCGCCGACGACGGGGTCGGTGCGAAGGCTCTCGGCGAACGACACGAGGAAGTCGTCCAGGGAACGGCGCAACGGGTGCACCGGGTCGGCCCGGACCTCCCCGGCCACGCGCAGGACCTCTGCATAGACGCGTTCGGCGATGCGTTCGTCCACGAATCGTGGCGACCAGGTCGGCGCCTGTCGCGCCACGACGTCGATCACTGTCTGCCGGTGGTCGAGCAGCCAGGTGTGTGTGTTGTCGACCACGAGGTCGACCACTCCGTGATGCGAACCGTCGCGGACCAGCCCGTCGAGCAACCGCCCCAACGACGGGCCGACGGGAACGCCGGCGAGGCGACGCACCACCGCGTGCTCGATGACCGCCTGCACGTCGTCGTCACTGAGGACCCCGATCGCACCCCGGAGGGCGACCGCGACCTCTTGGGCGACGCGTTCCGCGTTCGAGGGCCTGGCCAGCCAGCTGCCGACCCGGCGGGAGATCTCCGCGCTTGCGAGCCGCCCGCGCACTACCGGCTCGGACAAGAAGTTGGTGCCCACGAAGTCGCCGAGGCTCTCGCCGATGGCGTCCTTGCGGGTGGGGATGATCGCCGTGTGCGGGATGGGCAGCCCGAGCGGCCGGCGGAACAGCGCGGTCACCGCGAACCAGTCTGCGAGCCCGCCCACCATGCCGGCCTCCGCGGCCGAACGCAGGTAGCCGAGCCAGGTCGGCGCCGACGCTCCGACGGCCGTCTGGACCCTCAGCGTGACGAGGTAGACGACCGCCGCGACGACCAGCAGGGCGGTCGCGACGGACTTCATCCGGCGAAGTCGGGTCCGCCGGTCCAGGTCGGCATCGGTCAGCGGAGCGGGCGCCGTCATCGTGGTCACCGGGTGATTCTGTCTGGCTCGGGGCAAGATGACCGCATGGCATACGTCGCGATCAACGTCCTGTCGGTACCCGAGGGACGCGGCTCGGTGCTGGAGGAGCGTTTCGCCGCCCGGCAGGGCAGCGTCGAGCGCGCCCGAGGATTCGAGAAGTTCGAGCTGCTCCGGCCGGTGTCGGGCACCTCCGACTACCTGGTCTACACCCGCTGGAGCAGCAAGGCCGACTTCGACGCGTGGACGGCGGACCAGTCGTTCGCCGCCGGGCACGCGCAGGCTAGCTCACGTCCGGCGGGCGAGGAGCGCGCCGCGACCGGTTCGACGATCTGGGCGTTCGAGGTGGCGCAGGAAGCGACGCCGACCTGAGCGTCAGCCGCCGGACTTGCGGCGGAACTCGCGGTGCACCTTGTTGTTGCTCGTCGCGCCGGACGCTTTGTTGCCGCCCTCGGCAGAGCCTTCGGAGCCGGGGCCACCCTTGCCGTTCTTACGGGCGAGGGCCTCGCGGAACTTGGCCCGGACGTCGTCCTCGGCTGCGGGCTGGTCGGCTGGGTTCTTGGACATGCCTCCAGTCTCCCACCTGACGGGACCATCCGGAGGCCTCCACTACGCCCGGCCCGGGACGACCACGGTCACGCCGGGCTCGGTGCCCGAGCTGAGCGCCACCAACGCTGCCGCGGCCTCGGCCAGCCCGATCGTCCGGGTCACGAGCCGGTCGGGCCGCAGCGCCCCGGACGCGATCTCGGCGAGCATCGCCGGATAGGCACGCGCGGCCATCCCGTGACTTCCCACGAGTTCCAGCTCTCGTGCGAGCACCTGGTCCATGGGAACCGGCGGCCGACCGTTCTCCGGCGGCAGCAGTCCGACCTGGACGTGCCGCCCGCGCTTGCGCAGTCCCAGGATCGAGGCGACACAGGTGTCGGACGAGCCGAGTGCGTCGATCCCCACGTGCGCGCCACCACCGGTGAGCGAACGGATCTGGTCCGCGACACGCTCCGCGGAGGCCGGGCCGGGGACTGCGGTGACCAGAGCGTCGGCCCCTAGGTCGCGGGCCAGGTCGAGCGCCGTGGCGACGACGTCCACCGCGACGACCCGAGCCCCCGCGGCCACGGCGATCATGACCGCTGACAGCCCGACACCGCCGCACCCGAGGACCGCCACCCACTGGCCCCGCTGGACGGCGCCGTGGACCCGAACGGCCCGGAAGGCGGTGGCGAAACGGCAACCGAGCCCGGCGGCGGAGTCGAACGACATGGACTCGGGCAGGACGACGAGGTTGAGGTCGGCCCGGTCGATCCGGACCAGCTCGGCGAACGAGCCCCACTGCGTGAAACCGGGCTGCTTCTGGTCGTCGCAGACCTGTTGCTCGCCGGCCAGGCACATCGCGCACCGCCCGCAGGCGAGAACGAACGGGACAGTGACCCGGTCGCCCGGCCGGAACCTGGTCACGGCGGCCCCGACGGAGTCGACGACCCCGGCGAGCTCGTGGCCCGGGACATGCGGAAGCGCGATGTCCGGGTCGTGGCCCATCCACCCGTGCCAGTCACTGCGGCACAGGCCGGTGGCCTCGACCCGGATCACCGCGCCGTGGTCGTCTGCGACCGGGTCCGCCTCGTCGCTGACGAAGGGCCGGCCGCCAAAGCTGTCGAACCGAAGTGCCCGCATGGGCAGCGAGCCTAGGCTGCCGTCAGCTTCTCCAGCCGACCGTCCGAGGCGATGTGCGCCGACGCCCGGCCGACCGCTTCGTACGGGTCGTCCCGGAAGTAGACGACCGACTCGACGACGAAGCCGTCGTCGACCGGCTCGAGGGTCAGGTCGACCCGTACGTCGGGCTCGTCGACCCGGGCCCAGGCTTCGGCGATGGCGCGTGCCTCGCGCCGGGACATCCGTTCGTCGGTCAAGGGGATCACGTCCGTTCGCTGCGCGGCCGCCACGGTGGCGACCCTTCCCACCATCGGCGGGGAGGGTGCCTACGCGGCTACGGCGCCGTTAACTCCTCGTGAAGCCTCGGCGGGTCAGTCCTGGGTGATGCCGAGGGACAACAGGTAGCGGATCCAGTCGTCACTGCTACGGCCGTCGAGGCCGTCCAGGGCGAGTGCCTCGGAGCGGTTGCTGATGCTGGTGACCAGCCGGAGACAGGCTCCGGTCCAGGCGGCCAGCGCTGACGCGGCCGCCGGATCCTTCGGGTCGTGGGAGTCCAGGGCGGCGTGCGCCTGGTTCGCCTGGTCCAGCAGGACCAGGAACTCCGGTCGGGTATGGGTGATCAGGGTGTTGGTACTCATCTCAAATCCTTCAAAGAAAGGGGTTCCGTCGGCCAGCCGCTCAGCGCGTGCGCACCCGGGGAGTAGTCACGGGCGGCGCGGTCGCGTCGGTGGTTCATCGGAACGAATCGATTCCACCTTAACGTGGTGGACGCTGACGGAACACCACGCCGCCACACCGCATTCCCCGGGAGGCGGGTGGGTTGCTCCTGCATCCTCCAAGATGGTGCCGTGATCTCAGTCGGACTGGCCTTGCGGCTGCGCTCATCGGGCGTGCGCTGGTACCCGGCTCGCGGTGACCGCTTCGTCCTGCCGCACCGCGACATGGACGACGAGGTCTTCGTCCTCAGCGACCTCTCGGTCGAGACGCACGACGTCGGCTCCACCACGGTGCTGGGATTCAACGGCGCCGTCGAGTGGGCCCTGGACGCGGTCGAGCTCCACGAGGCGCTGTGGCTGCCCACCGAGGGCCAGTTGCGAGAATTGCTTCGCGGGACGTTCCTGCGTCTGGAGGCCGACGGCAGCCGCTACACCGTGGCGCTGCGGGTCGGCGGCCAGGAGATCCGGATCGAGGCCGCCGACGCCGTCGAGGCGTACGGGCTGGCCCTGCTGCACCTCGTGACCGGCGAGCCGTTCGCTCCGTGACCTGCGGCACCGCAGGTCAGCGAGCCGGCCGCCACATCGTCGTCACGACCGGCCCGCCGTCGGCGACGGCGAACTCGGTCAGCGGCTCGAAGCCGACCCCGGCGTACCGGTCGAGGTTGGCCGGGTTCGTCGACTCGAGGTACGCCGGGCTGTGCAGAGCATCGATCTCGGCGAGGTTGTCCGCGAGCAGCGCCATGCCCAACCTCTTGCCGCGGTGGTCGTCGTGGGTCCCGAACAGGCTGAGGTAGAAGTACGGCTCGTCCGGCTTGACCGCCTCGAACCGGCGCACCATCTCGAAGGCGCGAGGTGCGTCGGCGCCCAGCAGCTGCTCGAGCCGGCCGTCCAGCTCAGCTTCGGACTCGGCGGTGAGCTCGCTCTCGCCTGGCGGGATCCACAGCGCCACCGCCTCGCAGCCCGCGGTCACGCGGACCCACGGGAAGCGCAGCGCGCCGTCGACGAACACGCCCCACCACGATGCGTATTGCTGCTGTCGGCGCTCGTCGTCCTCGAAGAGCCAGGCCCAGCCGGGGTCGCGGTCGAAGGCACTGCAGATGGTGGCCGTGACAGCAGCCCGGTCGGCTGCGCCCGCGACCCGGAAGGTCCTCATGCCCCGACACCCTAGGCGAGAGGGCGCCCGGGTCGGCCCGGCCGGGAAGCAACCGGACACGTACGGGCGTTACCGTGCTACGCGTGACCTGAGAAGAAAGGCCTGCAGTGATCGACCCGACCGACCTGTACACCCTCGCCGACGACGTACCCGCCCTCAACAGCCCGGTGCTCATCCAGGCGCTGACCGGGTTCATCGACGCCGGTGGCGGCTCCCGACTGGCCCGCGAGCACCTTCTGCGCACCCTTGACAGCCGGATCATTGCGTCGTTCGACGTCGACTCGCTGCTCGACTACCGGGCCCGTCGTCCGGTGATGATGTTCGTCCGCGACCACTGGGAGAGCTACGACGCGCCTCAGCTCGCGGTGCACCTGCTCAAGGACGAGGCCGGTGTTCCCTTCCTGATGCTCGACGGACCCGAGCCGGACGTCTCGTGGGAGCGGTTCGTCGAGGCCGTACGTCTGCTCAGCGACCGGCTCGGGGTACGGGTCACGGTCGGGCTGAACGCGATCCCGATGGCGGTGCCGCACACCCGTCCCGTCGGCATGACGGCCCACGCCACCAGGCCCGAGCTCGTGTCCGGGTACACACCGTGGGTCGACACCGTCCAGGTGCCGGCGAGTGTGGGGAGCCTGCTGGAGTACCGCCTCGGGCAGGCCGGACGCGACGCCGTCGGCTTCGCCGTCAACGTGCCGCACTACCTCGCTTCCACCGACTACCCGGCGGCGGCGCTGGCGCTGATCCAGTCGGTCTCCCGGCTGACCGGGCTCGCCCTCCCCGAGGAGGGGCTGCGCCTGGCCGACGAGGCGGTCCGAGCCGACGTCGACGCGCAGATCGCGCAGTCGGCGGAGATCTCGACGGTGGTCCGCGGCCTGGAGGAGCAGTACGACGCCTACGCCGGTGGGCAGGCCCGGGGCGACCTCATGGCCGGCCGCAGCGAGATGCCGACGGCCGACGAGCTCGGGGCCGAGCTGGAGCGGTACCTCGCCTCGCAACCGCGGCCGGACGGTCCCCCAGCGGGATAGTCCCCGCCGCCGCCCGGCCGGACGGCGGGATTGCGAAAATGGCGTGTGACCCTCGCCGACGAGCTGAGCCTCGCGGGGGTCCGACGTGGCGAGCCGGTCGCCCTGGTGCTCGTCCCCGGCCAGGGCTTCGCGCTCGCCTGGGGACCGTCCGCCCGGCAGGTGGCCACCGACCAACCCGAACAGATCCTGGCCGAGCTCGGCGAGCTCGACCCGCGCTGGACCTGGTGGTCGGCCCGGCAGACCGCAGCGCCGCTGGTGGCTGCGGGAGTCCAGCTACGCAGCTGCTGGGACCTCGGGGCGGTCGGTCGACTGGCGCACGGCCTGCGCCGTGACGACCCCGCGGCAGTGTGGGCCGCGGCCGGGGGTCTCGACGAGCCGGTCGCGCTGCGCCGCACCCTCGACCTGCTGGACCTCGCCGGCGAGCACGGCGAACCGGTCCGTCGGGACGGGCACCTGAGCCGCGACTGGCTGCATGGTCGGGCGACCGAGACGCTGGCATCGGCGCAGGAGTGGGCCGAGCTCACTCTTCGTACCCAAGGGGCTCAGGAGCTGTTGCTCCGGTCCCTGCCGGACCCGCGTCCGATCCCCCGCCAGCCACCGCTGGCCCTGCTGACGGCCTACGCGGAGTCGGCCGCGGCGGTGCTCGCAGTCGAGCTCGAGCAGCGTGGCCTCCCGCTCGACCCCGCCGAGGCCACCCGGCTGCTGACGTCGATGATCGGACCCCGACCGGCCGACGCCGACGAGGAGGCAGTCCGTCGGGCGCAGCGGGACGACCTCGTGCGGTCAGCCTTCCCCGGGCCGCCGGTCGACCTCCGGAACCCGGCCCAGGTGCGCGTCCTGCTGGCCCGGGTCGGCCTCGACCTGCCCGACACCCGGTCGTGGCGGCTGGAGCCGCACGCGGGCACCACACCTGGGGTGACCGAGCTCCTCGCCTGGCGCAAGGCGGAGCGGATCGCCACGACGTACGGCTGGGACTGGCTCGACCGGCAGGTCGGCGCCGACGGCCGGCTGCGGGGCGCCTGGGGTTCGGCGGACGCAGCCGCCGGCCGGATGACCGCGCAGGCCGGGCTGCACAACCTGCCCGCCGACCTGCGCGGAGCGGTGCTCGCCGAACCCGGTTGCCTGCTCGTGCGGGCGGACCTCGGGCAGGTCGAGCCGCGCGTGCTGGCCGCGGTGTCGGGCGACCCGGCGCTGGCCCGGGCGGCAGCGCAGGACGACATGTACGCACCCGTGGCCGCGTCGCTCGGCTGCGATCGCCCGACGGCGAAGGTGGCGGTCCTCGCGGCGATGTACGGGCAGACCTCCGGGACGGCAGGGGCCGCCCTCCGTGACATGGACCGCGCGTACCCCGTGGCGATGGCTTACCTGCGCGCTGCGGAGGAGGCCGGCCGCACCGGGTGCGACCTACGGACGTACGGGGGACGCCTGATCCGGCTCGGTGGTGGCGATTCCGGCGGCGATTCCGGCGGCGCGCCGGTGTCGCCCGGGCACGGTCGCTACGCGCGGAATGCGGTGGTGCAAGGTGCCGCCGCCGAGCTGTTCAAGGCGTGGGCGGCGACCGTACGGGCCGAGCTGGCCGACCTCGGTGGCGAGATCGTCCTGTGCCTGCACGACGAACTGCTGCTGCAAGTGCCGGAAGCGGCGGCTCCGGCGGCCGCGGACCTGCTGCGAGGGGCGCTGCAGCGGACCGCCGGGTGGTGGGCGGCCGGCAGCCCGGTCCGGTTCGTCGCCGAGGTCGCCACCGGAGCCAGCTGGCCCGCCGCCCACTGACCCGCCACCCCTTCGGGGGAGGGGGCTTCTCGGGGAGGGGCTACTCGGGGGCGGGAGCTATTCGGCGACTTCGCAGACGCGGCCGAGGTCACCGTCGGCGTCGCACCAGAGCCAGTCGCCCACCCGGGCGCTCGGGTCGAGCACCCAGTGGGAGCAGCAGCCGAGCCGGGCCCGGCGCAGCGGGTTATGGGCCTGGCGCTGGGCCAGGCGACGTTCGCCGCGCCGCCGGTCCGCCGGAGTCAGCGCGGCGGGCGCGCTCGCTGTCAGTGCACTGTTCACGATCCTGGCCATCGCTGGCCTCCCTCCTTCGTCCGCGTGCCCGGGCTTCGTCCGAGCACTCAGACTGCCTCGCTGCCTGAGGGGCTGCAACGCCTTTACGCCACGAGGGGTTCGGCGGCACGGGGAGGGCCCCCACCTCGCGGTGGGGGCCCTCTTCTCCGGTGCGGTCGCCTTACGGTTCGACGGGAGCCGGGGAGCGCGCACCGAGCATGACCTCGGCGTCCGCCGGCGTGCGGCGCAGGTGGACGAATCCGAGGATGGACAGCACCAGCATCAGCCCTGCGGCGAGGAGCGAAGCGATCCCGGCCCACAACGCCACGGAAGCCATCGTGTCGAAGGCGTACGCGTTCAGGAGCAGGCCACGGAGGGTCTCGCCCTTGAACATCGCGCCGACCTGACCGGCCAGTGCGGTGTCAGTGGGGTTCGCCTGGGCCTTGGCGGAGAGCTGCGCGTAGGTCTGACCGCCAGCGATCTCGTTCAGGTGCACGCCGATGAAGTGGTTCGCGTACGCCTCGGCCTGGGCGCCCGTCGTGAGCTGCTGGCCTGCGTACTGGTTCAGATACGGACCGATCTTGTCGCTGGACAAGGCATCGCTGCCCGCCGGCGGGAAGAAGATCTGCTGGGCGGTGAGCTGATCGGTGACCTGCGTGTGCACGAACGAGTGTGCGTACACGAGCAGTCCGCCCGCGACGACGAGGACCGCCGCGGCGACGAGTCCCGCCATGACCATGAGTGCGTCGAACGTCCTTCTGCGCATGACAACCTTCTCTCCTTATTGCCGGGATTCTCCCGGCAGTGCTACCCGTCGAACCCTGCTGATTGAGTGTCGAACTGTTGACCACGCAACAGCAGAGGCCAAGGTCCCAAGTTCTCAGCAAACTCCCATGAAAGCTTCTGGCAGGGTGGGTCCATGACACGCACGAAGCGGGCACCGAGCATCGGGTACGTCGTCCTGGCCGTCACCGACACGGCCCTCGCGGCGGCGGGGACAGACCGGCCGCGTTGGTTCACGAAGCCGTTGCTGATGCCGACGCTCATGGCCGGCCGAGAACGCCCGACCCAGCTGGCGCTCGGCCTCTCCGGCGCCGGCGACATCGCGTTGCTGGGCAAGAGCCCAGCCGCATTCACCGCCGGGCTCGGCTGCTTCCTCGGCGGGCAGGTGGCGTGGATCTCGGCGTTGCGACGACGGGGCAGTCAGGGTGCGCTCGCCCGGCAGCCCGCCCTGGCACTGCCGGTGGTGTCCGCGTGGTGCGGCCTCAACGCGTACCTGTGGCACCGCACCGGCCCGGACCGGGTGCCCGTCCTGGTCTACAGCACGCTGCTCGCAGCGATGGCGCTCACCGCGCTCGACACCGGCGACCCGGTGACGGCCACAGGAGGCGTGCTGTTCATGACGTCCGATTCCTTGATCGCGCTGGACCGCTTCGGCGACGCTCGCCTTCCCGCGCACGAGGGTTGGGTGATGGCGACCTACACGATCGCCCAGGCCCTGCTCGCCGCTTGAGCCTCCTGGGCCAACCACTGGGACCATCGGCCCTGCCCGGGCGAGCGCCGCGACCACACGATGGAAGCGTGGCCGGAACCAGGAATGCGCAGAGAATGGACGTCGACGTCGTCGTCATCGGATCGGGGTTCGGCGGCAGCGTCACCGCCCTCCGGCTGACCGAGAAGGGCTACCGCGTCGCCGTGCTCGAGATGGGGCGACGGTTCACGCAGGACACATTGCCGCGGACGTCGTGGGACGTGCGCAGGTTCGTCTGGGCGCCGCGTCTCGGGCTGCACGGCATGCAACGCATCCACGTGCTCAAGGACGTCGTGGTGCTCGCCGGGGCCGGAGTCGGCGGCGGATCCCTCGTCTACGCCAACACGCTGTACGAGGCCCCGAAGCCGTTCTACGACGACCCGCAGTGGGCGCACATCACCGACTGGCGGGAGGAGCTCGCGCCGTTCTACAACCAGGCCTCGCGGATGCTCGGGGTGACGCTCAACCCCACGGTGACCCCCCAGGACAAGGCGATGAAGCAGGTCGCCGACCGGATGGGTGTCGGTCACACCTTCCGGCTCGCTCCCGTCGGCGTCTTCTTCGGCCGAGACGGCGGGAAGGAGCCCGGGACGTCCGTCCCGGACCCGTTCTTCGGTGGCGCGGGCCCGGACCGCAAGGGCTGCCTCGAGTGCGGCGAGTGCATGATCGGCTGCCGGCACGGCGCGAAGAACCGGCTCGACCTCAACTACCTGGCCTTGGCCGAGCGCGCCGGCGCCACGATCCACCCGGACACCATGGTGACGCTGGTGCGACCGCTCGACGGCGGCGGCTACGCCGTGGAGACGGTCCGGTCCGGGCGCCGCCGGAGCGCGGCTGACCGTACGTTCACGGCCGACCACGTCGTGTTCGCCGCGGGGGCCTGGGGAACCCAACGGCTGCTGCACGAGCTGCGGGACACCGGCGTGCTGCCGCTCATCTCGGACCGGCTCGGGCACCTGACCCGCACCAACTCGGAGGCGCTCGTCGGCGCCACCGCCCGGCACAAGGACGTCGACTACACCCAGGGCGTCGCGATCACGTCGTCGTTCTTCCCGGACCACGACACACACATCGAACCGGTGCACTACGGCAAGGGCAGCAACGTCATGGGACTGCTGGCGACGACGCTGCTCGACGGGGGCGGCCCGATCCCGCGTTGGTCCAAGCTGGTCCGCACGACCGTGCGGCACCCGGCACCCTTCCTGCGGCGGCTCTCGGTCCGTGGCTGGTCCGAGCGCACCGTGATCGCCTTGACCATGCAGACCCTCGACAACAGCATCGAGGTGTTCCGGCGCGGGTCGCGATGGGGGCCCCGGCTCACCTCGCGGCAAGGACACGGACAACCGAACCCGACGTGGATCCCGGCAGCCCACGAGGCCGCAAGGACGTTGGCGCAGGTGATCGGCGGCGACGCCTCCGGCTCGTGGGCCGACGTGGGGAACGTTCCCATGACCGCCCACCTGATCGGCGGCTGTGCGATCGGCGACTCCCCCTCCGACGGCGTGGTCGATCCCTATCAACGCCTCTTCGGGTACGAAGGGCTGCACGTGGTCGACGGTTCAGCCGTGTCGGCGAACCTCGGGGTGAACCCGTCGCTGACCATCACGGCCCAAGCCGAACGGGCCATGGCCCTGTGGCCGAACAAGGGCGACCCCGACCCGAGGCCGGCACTCGGGGAGCGCTACGCGCGGGTTGATCCCGTGCCACCGCGCAACCCCGTCGTCCCGAGCCACGCGCCGACCGCTCTCAGGTTCACGAAGCTGTAGCGGATTCCACGAGACCTGTTGCGGCGCAAGCCTTCTCGAGCTCGTCCAGCCCGAACGCCTCGACCGGACCCAGCACGCCCGAACCGCGCACACCACCGTCGACAGCCGTTGTCGCGCCCCAGGCCAGCAGCCGCGCGGTGAGGGTGTACGGATCCGGGCCGGTGAGCTCGACCCGGGCGAGGACCTGGCCGGCCGGACCGAGCGCCTCGGCCACGACCAGCGACCCGCTGCTCGCGCGGGCTGTGGCGTCCGGGCCCCCGGTCGAACCGCGGAACCTCGCCATCGCGGACGTCAGGGCCGGTGTGACCCCGGGCACAGCCGCCAGCCCCCGGGCGACCACGGCAGCCCCGGGAGCCAACCGGCCCAGCGCACCGAGCCAGCCGAGGTAGACACCCACGTCCCGAAGACCGGGCGAGAAGGCCGGAAGGAACAGGTGCTCGGTGCCGCCCACCGCCGTCGCCACCAGAGCGCGCCCCGCCACCTCGAACGAACGGGTCCGCGCACCCTGGCGGTCGTCTGTGAGCCGACCGCGCGAAAAGCGGAACGAGGGCAGCAGCAGGGCACCGACGGACGAGGCCGCCGTACCGCCGCTGATGCCACCTTTGCCCGTCGCGAAGTACCCGACGTCGAGCCGGGTCGCGGAACCTCCGGCGCGGCGAAGAGCGAGGGCTCCGGCCAGGTTCCCAGGCACGTAGTCGTAGCCGAACGCCGGAAGCAGGGCCGTACCGTTCGCCGCCGCCTGCTGGCCGACCCGGTCCGCCAGGTCGCGTAAGAACGCCGACTCCCCGGTCGAGTCGAGATAGGTCGCGTGCTTGGTGAGCGCGGCTTTCACGGCGGGCTGGCCCCACCGGATGAACGGGCCGACGGTGGTCACGAGCACGTCGCCCGCGTCGACGAGGGCGTCCACTCCCGCGGGCCGCTCGACGTCGGCCGTACGCACCTCGAGCCCACCGAGCTTGTCGGCGAGCCGTGCCAGTCGGGCGCCACCGCGGCCCGCAAGGACCGGATCCGCACCGCGGTCCACGAGCTCGGCAGCCACCAGCCGCCCCGTGTATCCGGTGGCGCCGAACAGCACGATGCGTCCGCTCACATCGTCAGGCTACTGCTTGGGTCGAAGCGCTCCCGATCGTCGCCGCTGTGACGAGTCGAAGACGTCCAGCCGCCCTGGTGTCATACTCGCGACATGGAAAGCACCGCTGTCGAGCTGGCTGCTGCTGTCCGCGGCGGCACAGCGGACCCCGTTCAGCTCGTGACCGAGGCGCTGGCGCGGATTGCCGCTCACGACGGGAACTTGGGCGCGTTCCAGGTCGTCCGCGCAGAGGCCGCCCTTGCCGAGGCCGCCGAGATCGCGGGCCGCGCAGACCTCGCCGACCTCCCGCTCGCCGGCGTGCCGATCGCGATCAAGGACAACGTGCCAGTACAGGGCGAGCCGATGCGGGACGGATCGAGCGCGACCTCGGCTGAGCCGCAGCCGCGCGACCACGAGGTCGTCCGCAGGCTCAGGGCCGCCGGCGCCGTGGTCGTCGGCACGACCCGGGTGCCCGAGCTGTGTGTCTTCGGAACCACCGACTCGACCTTCGGCATCAGCCGCAACCCGTGGGACCTCGAGCGCACACCGGGCGGGTCGTCCGGCGGCAGCGCAGCGGCGGTCGCGGCTGGACTGGTTCCGGTGGCGCTGGGCAACGACGGCATGGGCTCGATCCGGATCCCCGCGGCCTGCTGCGGGCTGGTGGGCATCAAGCCCGGGTTCGGGGTCGTCCCCGCCGGGATCTCTGTCAACGACTGGTACGCGATGAGCGAGAACGGGCCGCTGGCCACGACCGTCGCCGACGCCGCGCTGTTCCTGTCCGTGCTCGCCGCTTCGCCGGCCCTGGCCACACCGGTCCTGCCGGAGCGCCGGCTGCGGATCGCCGTCTCGCTCACCCCGCCGCTCACCGGGCTGAAGCCCGACCGCGAGCACCTCAAGGCGGTCATCAAGACGGCCTTGCGACTCGAGGCGGCCGGGCACGAGCTGGTCCGCGTCGATCCGCCGTACCCCAAGAACCCGTTGCCGGCCGTGGCCCGGTGGCTCGGTGGTGCGTCCGTCGACTCCGAGGGCCTCGACCGTTCGCTGCTCGACCCCGCCGTGCGCCGGCATGCGCTGCTCGGCGACCAGGTACGTTCCCGGGGCTTGATCAAGGATTCCGACCGGGTCACGATCCGGACCGCACTGACCGCGTTCTTCGCCGACATCGACGTGCTGCTCACCCCTGTGCTGGCCGCACCACCGATCGCCGCCGCCCGTTGGGGCCAGCGACCTTGGGCCGCGACCGCCGCCGCCTCGGTCCGCTACGCGCCGTACCCGGCCCTGTGGAACTTCGCGCAGTACCCCTCCGCGGCGGTGCCGGCCGGGGTCCACCCGACGGTGGGGACGCCGCTGTCGGTCATGCTCAGTGCGCCCGACGGCGGCGAGGCCCTGCTGATCGGCCTGGCCGCCCAGATCGAGCAGCTCGCCCCCTGGCAGCGGCTCGCCCCCGGGTACTGAGTCACGTGCGCCGCTGAGGTCCGCAGATCCGGGGCCTTGGTCCCTGTACCGCCGGCGCTGCCCGGCATATATCTGAGCAGGTAGTGCCCATCGGCGGGAGGTTCACTCGTGACGAGAGCAGAAGATGAGCGGCGGCGCCGGGCCGCACTCCTGGCCATGTCGGAGCGTCTGGTCGCCCACTACCGCGATGCGATGCCCTCGGGCCGGGTCACGGCGGCGGTTGCCGTGTGCCGGTCCGAGCTGCACCGGCTCGGTCTGCGCGGCGATGGTCTGCTCGAAGCCACCGAGGCCATGGTCCGTTCCCGGTTGAACGCTCACGTCGACAAGCCTCCCGCAGTGCCCGACGTCGAACACCCGGTCGACGTGGCTCTACCGACTTCTCAGGTCGCCGTACTTGCGGTTCCCTGACCCACAATTCGAGGAGCGATCATGGCGGAGACCACCAAGAAGACGACCGCTGCGAAGCGGGCCACCCCAGCGAAGAAGACAGCCACCACGAAGAGGACCGCTCCGGCCAAGAAGACCGCGCCAGCAAAGAAGGTGGCCCCGGCCAAGAAGATCACGGCCGCTCAGTTGCGCCCCGCACTGGACCGGGCCGCCGAGCTGTCGGACGACGTGCTGGCGGCCGTAGCCGCGGCGGAGCGGGCCGCGCTCGCGTCCGTGCGCAAGTTCGTCGACACGGTCGACGAAGCTCTCCCAGCCGTCGGCGGGCGCCCGTCCCGGCGGGAGACCGTCATCGATGCCGCCTTGGAGATGGCGGAGAAGCTGGTGACCACTCAGTACGAGTTCCTTCGCAGTGTCGTCAAGAACGCCGATCGGTCACTGACTGGCGCCACCTCCAGGAAGAAGTGACCTGACGGGAACCGGATCGTCCCCGACCGGGAAGGGGGCAGAGCCGACCGAGTACTACGACGAGCAGGCCCGCAAGGCGTCGTCGTTGTTCTTCGCCGGTTCCCTCCTCGGCCTGGCTGGCCTCATGCGCGTCATCGACGGGTGGTGGAACTTCCGCCATCCGGACTCCGCGTCCACCCGGCTGGCGGGGGGCACTACTCCGACGATCAACCACAGCCATGCGTCGCTCGTCAGGCGGGAACCGAGCAGCGGGTTCAGCCGAGGGCGAGGGCTGCCACGGCGAGCTCGTCCGCGGCACCCGGTCCCGGCGCCAGCAGCGGCCGGCCGGCGAGAAGTTCGGCGGCGGCTGCCGGCCGGGGGTCGCCGTCGATCGCCGCGGCCCAGCGGGCGTGGGCCACCAGGAGAGCGAGCTGGTACGTCCGGGCCAGCGACCAGGCGAGGTCGCGGGCCCTGGCCGGCTGCTCCTGCGCGGCCATCGCGGCCAGGGCCGGTAACGCCGCGTATACGGTTGCCTCCGCGTGGTCGGCGACGGGTCCTGGGCGGCGGCGCAGCTGGCTCTCGATCTCTGCGACAAGCGCGGCCCCGGTGTCCGGGTCACGCAAAGCCCGAACCACGTCGAGGGCCAGCACGCTGCCGGTCCCTTCCCAGATGCAGTGGACGAGAACGTCTCGCAGCGTCTGCGGGATCCCCGTGTCCTCGCAGTAGCCCGCTCCGCCGAAGCTCTCGACCAGCTGGCTGACCGCGTCGAAACCCTGCCTGCTGCAGGCCAGCTTGGTGAGCGGCAGGACGACCCGCGCGAGTGGGGAGACCGACCGGTCCAGCTGGTCCTCGTCGAGCCCGACCAGCTCGGCGGCGCGAAGCGACAGCTGCAGCATCGCTTCGTAGGTAGCGGCGATCTCGGCCAACCAGGCCCGGTGCAGCGAGGAATCCGCCAGCATTCCGCCGGCAACCTGGCGGCGCGCTGCGTAGTCGCGGGCGAGCACGAGCAGGTGGCCCGTTGCGCCAGGCCCGCTCTGTGCGGCCCAGAGCCGAGCCACCTGGAGCACCGAGGCGACCTTGGGGACGCCACGCCCGAGCCCACCGACGGGCACGGCGAGGGTGCCGTCCAGGTCGAGCTCCGCCGTGGGGAGCCCCCGGGTGCCCAGCTTCTCCTTGAGCCGGCGCACCCGCAGCCCGTTCCAGCCGCCGTCCGCCGTCCGCAGGGACAGTGCGAACAGCGACAGCCCACGGCTGCCTGGCTCAGCCCCCTCCGGCCGGGCCAGCGCGACCGCGACGTCAGCCGTCGTGGCCGAGGTGAACCACTTGGTCCCGCGCAGGCGGAACGAGCCGTCACCGAGGCCGGCATCCCGGGCGACCGTGCCCGTCCGGGACACGTCCGAGCCACCTTCCTTCTCGGTCATCCACTGCCCGGCCGTCCAGCCACCCGTCCGAGCGGTGAACCTCGGGACCCAGTCCTGGGCCAGGGCCGGGTCGTGCCGCAGCAGCAGCGCAGCGCAGGCATCGGTCATCGACAGCGGACACATCGCGGTCGCGGTCAGCGGGTCGAGCAGCTGCAGCGCGGCGGCGTGAACCACGCGGCTGGCCGCACCGAACGGCCGCTCGTAGGGCAAAGCGGTCATGCCGAGCTCCTGGCTGCGCGCCACGAGGGTGGTCCACGCGGGGTCCACGTCCACGTAGTCGATGCGGGCGGCCCATGCGTCGTACGGTCGGTGCCGCGGCGGGTTGGCCTCAGCCGCCACCGCGAGGGGCGCGAGCTCGTCGGCTGCGGTGCGACCGACGTCATCGAGCCATCGGTCTGCCTCGGCCGCCAGGTCCGCCCCGCCGCCGGGCGCCTCGCTGAGCATCCGGCGGACGGTCCGTCGCAGCGCGGCATCGCGCGGCCACCGGTTCCCGTGCCGCGGAGGCTCCTGGGCGAAGGGGTCCAGCTCGGTGGGGGCGGCTCCGGTCACCATGGTCCGTACGCCCGGCCGTTCGCTGCTCGCAGCGCACTCACGTATCCCCCGCGTTCGTGAGCGGTCTCGTCGGTGGCCCTCGAGACGGCGAGCATGCCGCGCAGCTCGTCCAACCGGCCGAAGCCCTTGCGACGCATCCAGTCGGACAGGCCGTCGAGGAGCACCCCTGCGTGTTCGGGTCCGTGCCGCAGCAGCGCCGACGCGGTCATGACGACGTCCGCCCCCGCCAGCAGGTACCGGATGACGTCGTCCGGGCCGTCGACGCCCGTGGTGGCCGCCAGCGACGCCGCCACCCGCCCGTAGAGCAGGGCGATCCAGGTGCGCGGCAGTCTGGCCTCGGCCGGGTTGGACAGTCCTACGGCAGAAACGACCGCCAGCACCTCCGGATTGATCTCCGGCTGCAGGAACCGGTTGAAGAGCACGAGCCCGTCGGCTCCGGCTTCGTTCAGCCGGACGGCCATCTCGCCGATCGAGCTGAAGTACGGGCTCAGCTTGACCGCCACCGGCACGGTCACGGCGGCCTTAACCCCCGCCAGGATGTCGAGATGCCGTTGCTCGACGTCGCGGCCGGAGACCCTCGGGTCGCCCGTCAGCGAGTAGATGTTCAGCTCGATGGCCACCGCGCCGGCATCTTGCATCGCTCGCGCGTAGCCGGCCCACCCTCCCGGTGTGACGCCGTTGAGGCTGCCGATCACCGGGACGTCCACGGCCTTGACCGCGCGCTCGATCAGGCTGAGGTAGCGGCTGGGCCCCGGGTCCACAAGTGCAGCAGAGGGGAAGTATGACAATGACTCCGCGAAGCTGTCGCTGCCGGCGTCCAGCAGCAACGCGTCCTGGGCCGCCTCGCGGCGGATCTGCTCCTCGAACAGCGAGTAGAGCACCACGGCGCCGACACCCGCCCCGGCGAGCCGGCGGACGCCCTCGACGGTCTGGGACAGTGGGGACGCCGAAGCGACCAACGGGTTGCGCAACGTCAGGCCCAAGTAGGTGGTCGAGAGATCCATCATCGGTCCTTCCGGGCGTCGGCTTGGAAGTGGTGGGCCCCCTGGGTGGCCATCTCCTCGTACACGCTCCAGCGCCGTGCAACGGCTTGCTCCGCTAGGCCGAGCAGGCGTTCGGCCTCGACCGGGTCGGTATTGGTGAGCGCGCGGTACCGCAGCTCGCGGTAGATGTAGTCCGACAGCGGGATCCGCGGGCGGGGCGAGTCGAGCTGGAACGGGTTGTCCCCGACCGCCCGCACCATCGGGTCGTAGCGGACCAGGGGCCAGTAGCCGCTGGCCACCGCGCGGTACTGCTGGCCGAGCCCGTCGCGCATCTCGATGCCATGGGCGATGCAGTGGCTGTACGCGATCACGAGCGACGGGCCGTCGTACGCCTCGGCCTCCCGGAAGGCTTCCAGCGTCTGCTGCGGGTCGGCACCCATCGCGACCCGCGCGACGTACACGTTGCCGTACGCGATGGCCTGGAGGGCGAGATCCTTCTTCGGCACGGTCTTGCCCGCAGCGGCGAACTTTGCCACGGCACCGAGCGGGGTCGCCTTGGACATCTGGCCACCGGTGTTGGAGTAGACCTCGGTGTCCAGCACCAGGACGTTCACGTTGCGACCACTGGCCAGGACATGGTCCAGGCCACCGGAACCGATGTCGTACGCCCAGCCGTCACCGCCGACGATCCACACACTGCGCCGAACCAGGTGGTCGGCGACGCTCACGAGGTCGTCGACGACGGGTCCCGCCAGCCCCTCCAGCCGCCCCTTCAGCTCGGCCACTCGTTCGCGCTGGGCGCGCAGCTCCGACTCACGGACCTGGGGCGCCGACAGGATCGCGCCCACGAGCTCGGCGCCCAGGACGTCGGTGAGCTCGGCGAGACGGCGGCGGGCCAGCCCGGCGTGCTGGTCGGCAGCGAGCCGGAAGCCGAGCCCGAACTCGGCGTTGTCCTCGAACAGCGAGTTCGACCAGGCGGGGCCACGGCCTTCGGCGTCCGTCGTCCAGGGGGTCGTCGGCAGGTTCCCGCCGTAGATGGACGAGCATCCGGTCGCATTGGCGATCATCAACCGGTCGCCGAACAACTGCGAGAGCAACTTGACGTAGGGCGTCTCGCCGCAGCCGGCGCAGGCTCCGGAGAACTCGAAGAGCGGCTCCAGGAACTGGGTTCCGCGCACGGTCCCGAAGTCGACTCGGGACCGGTCGCCCGCGGGCAACGACTCGAAGAAGGTGATGTTCTCGCGCTCCGCGGCGACCAGGGGTTCGCGGGCGCCGAGGTTGATCGCCTTGGTGACCGGGTCCCCGATTGAGACCACCGGGCACGCCTCGACGCAGAGGCCACAACCGGTGCAGTCCTCGACGTAGACCTGCAGCGTGTAGCGGGCGTCGGGCAGGCCGACGGCTGCCAGCGGGGCCGACCGGAAGTCGTCCGGCGCGTCGACCAACAACCCCTGGTCGTAGTAACGGGAGCGGATCACGCTGTGCGGGCAGACGAAACTGCAGTTGCCGCACTGGATGCACGAGCCTGGGTCCCAGACCGCCACGGTCTCGGAGATGTTGCGCTTCTCGTACGCCGCAGTTCCGCTCGGGTAGGTGCCGTCGACGGGCAAGGCGCTCACCGGCAGCAGGTCGCCGCGGCCGGCCATCATCTCCGCAGTCACGGTGCGCACGAACTCAGGAGCGTGAGCAGGCACGATCGGCAGCGGCTCGCGGGTCGCCGTCACGCTTGCGGGCACCTCGACGCGGTGCAGTCCTTCCAGGGTCCGGTCGACCGCCGCCTGGTTGCGGTGCACCACCTCGATCCCGCGTCTGGCGTAGGTCTTGGCGATCGATTCCTTGATCCGCGCGATCGCCTCGTCCCGCGGCAGGACGCCCGAGATCGCGAAGAAGGCGGTCTGCAGCACCATGTTGATCCGCCCGGCCAGGCCTACCTCGCGGGCGATCTCGTCGGCGTCGACCACGTACAGGTCGATCTCCTTGGCGAGGATCTGCTCCTGGACGAGCCGGGGAAGGGCGTCCCAGACGGCGGTCGGTCCGAGCCTGCAGTTCAGCAGCAGCGTGGCGCCCGGCGCCGCCCGGCCGAGCACGTCGACCTGCTCGAGGAGCCCGAAGTGGTGGCAGCCGACGAAGCTGGCCTGGCTCACGAGGTACGGCGCCCGGATCGGCCGCGGTCCGAATCGTAGGTGCGACACGGTCTGCGAGCCGGACTTCTTCGAGTCGTAGACGAAGTAGCCCTGCGCGTTCAGCTTCTGGTCCGACCCAAGGATCTTGATCGTGTTCTTGTTCGCGCCGACCGTCCCGTCCGAGCCCAGGCCGAAGAAGACCGCACGGACCGTGTCCGGCGACTCGATGTCGAACGACGGGTCGTAGGGCACGCTGCTCCCCGAGACGTCGTCCTTGATGCCGACGGTGAATCGGCGTCGCGGCTGGTCACGGGTGAGCTCACCGAAGACACCGGCGACCATGCCCGGGGTGAACTCCTTGGACGAGAGCCCGTAGCGCCCGCCGAACACGCGCGGCATCACGTCGCGCCCGCCGTCGGCAATCGCCTCCGTGAGGGCCGCCACCACGTCGAGGTACAGCGGCTCGCCGACGGAACCCGGCTCCTTGGTGCGGTCCAGCACGCCGATCTCGCGCACGGTGGCCGGTAGCGACGCCAGCAGCGCCGCCGTGGGGAACGGACGATAGAGCCGGACCCGCACGACACCGACCCGCTCGCCGCGATCGACCAGCGCGGCCACGGTCTCGGCGACCGTCTCGGCACCGGAACCCATCACCACCAGGACCCGCTCGGCTTCCGGGTGCCCGGTGTACTCGACGATGCGCATCGGCCGGCCCGTGCGTCCGGCGAGCTGGTCCATGAGCCCTTGGACGACCTCGGGCGTGCGTGCGTAGAACGGGTTCACCGTCTCCCGCGCCTGGAAGTAGACATCCGGGTTCTGCGCGGTCCCGCGGATGAACGGCCGCTCAGGCGACAAGGCGCGGCCGCGGTGCTCGCGGACCAGCTCCTCGGGCACCAGCGCCCGCAGGTCGTCGTCGGAGAGCAGCTCGATCGTGCTCAGCTCGTGGGACGTCCGGAAGCCGTCGAAGAAGTGCACGAACGGCACCCTGGTCATCAGGGTCGCCGCCTGCGCGATGAGCGCGAGGTCGTGGGCCTCCTGGACCGAGGCGGAGGCCAGCAGGGCGAAGCCGGTCTGCCGAACCGCCATCACGTCCGAGTGGTCGCCGAAGATCGACAGCCCCTGTGCTGCCAAGGACCGGGCGGCCACGTGGATCACCGCCGAGGTCAGCTCACCCGCGATCTTGTACATGTTCGGGATCATCAGGAGCAGGCCCTGCGACGAGGTGAACGTCGTCGTCAGCGCCCCGCTCTGCAGCGCTCCGTGGAGCGCCCCCGCCGCACCGCCCTCGCTCTGCATCTCGACGACGACCGGCACCGTGCCCCAGACGTTGGCCAGCCCCTGGCTGGACCACTCGTCGGTCAGTTCGGCCATCGGCGACGACGGCGTGATCGGGTAGATGCAGCAGACCTCGTTGAGTCGGTAGGCGACGTACGCAGCCGCCTCGTTCCCGTCGATCGTGGTGCGCGTCATGGCGACTCGGGCACCATCTCGATCGCGTGCACCGGGCACTGGTGGAAGCAGGCGCCGCAGCCGGTGCACCGGTCGTCGTCGAAACGGTAGCGATGACCGACGCCGAGCTTGATCACCGCGTCCTCGGGGCAGGCGCCCAGGCAGCCGTCGCACTCGAAGCAGTTGCCGCACGAGAGGCAACGCCCGGCCTCGTAGGTTGCTGCTTCGGCGGACAGGCCACCGACCACCTCGGCGAACCCGCCGACCCGATCGTCAGGATCGAGCTCGGGTTGCTGGCGACGAGCCGTGTCTCCGAAGAACCACAGGTTGAGGGACTCGAACTCCGCTGTGGGGTGTCGCGCAGCCGTGGTCGCGGTGGTGCCGCGGAGCCAGGCGTCGATGTGCCGGGCGGCCTTCTTGCCGTGCCCGACCCCGATGGTGACGGTGCGCTCGCTCGGCACCATGTCCCCGCCGGCGAACACTCCCGGGCAACCGGTCATCAGCGAGGCCGACACCCGCACTGTTCCGTCGGCCTCGAACTCGACCCCGGGCAGCTCGCGCATGAACGCGGTCTCGGTCTCCTGGCCGAGCGCCAGGATCACCGTGTCCGCCGCCAGCGACTCGAAGCGCCCGGTCGGCTGCGGGTACCCGGCAGCGTCGAGCTCCATGACCTCCACCTGCAGGTCCTCCCCCTCGAACGCCGTGATCGTCCGCAACCAGTTGATCCGCACACCCTCTCGCTCCGCGTCCTCGGCCTCCTCTTCGTGGGCCGGCATCTGAGCGCGCGTGCGGCGGTAGACGATCAGCGCGTCGTCGGCGCCGAGCCGACGTGCCACGCGAGCAGCGTCCATGGCAGTGTCGCCGCCGCCGTAGACGGCGACGCGGCGGCCGATGACCGGACGCTCGCCGGACGCGACGCTGCGCAGGAACGACACGGCGTCGACGATCGGTCCCGCGTCCCGGGCGGGGATATCCACCCGTTTCGACAGGTGGGCGCCCACCGCGACGAAGACGGCATCGAAGCCGCCCTCGTCCCGCTCGGCGGCGAGGTCCTCGACCCAGTGGTCGCACACCATGCGCACACCGAGTGCGGCGACTCGTTCGAGCTCGGCGCCCAGGACGTCGCGCGGCAGACGGTACGACGGGATGCCGTAGCGCATCATCCCGCCAGGCTCCGCCCCGGCGTCGCGGACCTCGACCTCGTGGCCTCGGCGCGCCAGGTGGTAGGCCGCGGACAGCCCGCTGGGGCCGGCGCCGACGACCAGCACGCGCTTGCCGGTGGGTTCAGGCGGAGGGTCGAACGCCCAGCCGCGTTCCAGCGCGAGGTCACCGAGGAACCGCTCGACGGAGTGGATGGAGACGGCGCTGTCGAGGTTCGCCCGGTTGCAGACGCTCTCGCACGGGTGGTAGCAGACCCGGCCGTGGATGGCCGGGAACGGGTTGTCGGCAACCAGCTCACGCCACGCCTGCTCGTACCGGCCGGCCGTGGCGTGGGCGAGCCAGGCCTGGATGTTCTCCCCCGCGGGGCAACCCGCGTTGCACGGTGGCAGCAGGTCGACGTAGACGGGCCGGCGCTCGCGGACCGCACCGGCGTGCGGGCGGCTGTGCAGCAGATCCGGCAACGGCGTGACGTCCTCCCACGCTCCGGCCATGATCCGGCTCCAATCCCGCGCAGTCTCGGCGCTCCACTCACGACCATAGACCTCGGTCCGGCGACGCCGGAGGCACGTCGTCGAAACCCACCACCGGCGCGGAGCCGGGTCGATACATTCGGGCAGCGAGAGGTGGTGGCTGACTCGATGGACGTCCAGAGACTGAGCGCCTTCACGCTCGACGGTCGCGGGGGCAACCCGGCCGGGGTGGTCATCTCCGCCGAGCACCCCACTCCAGAGGAGATGCAGCGGATCGCCACCGAGGTCGGCTACTCGGAGTCCGCGTTCGTTGCGTTGACGGAGGGCCGTACGGCGTCGGTGCGGTACTTCAGCCCGGTCGCGGAAGTCGCGTTCTGCGGGCACGCGACGATCGCGGCGGCCGTAGCTCTGGCTCAGGCGAGAGGGACCGGTGACTACGTCTTCCGGACCCAGGCGGGTGACGTGCTCGTGACGACGGCCCTGGGCAGCGAGTCCCGCGTCCTCGCCACCCTCACGTCGGTGACGCCGGAGGTTCGTCCACTTCCACAGGGGTTCCTCGCCGCGGTCCTGCCGACGTTGGGCTGGACCCCCGGACAGCTCGATCCCGCGCTTGCACCGGCGTTCGCCTACGCGGGCGCTTGGCACCTCATCCTTGCCGTCTCGCAGCTGTCGACCCTGGAGAGCCTCGACTACGACTACGAAGCTGCCCGATTGCTGATGACCGAACACGACCTGACCACGCTGCAGCTGTGCTGGCGTGAGAGCGAGCTCCGGTTCCGTTCCCGCAACCCGTTCCCGGTCGGTGGCGTACGCGAAGATCCGGCCACGGGAGCTGCCGCCGCCGCACTCGGTGCGTACCTGCGGAACCAAGGACTGGTGAGACCGCCTGCTCGGATCGAGATCCGACAAGGACTGGAGATGGGCCGAGAGAGCCTCATCGAGGTCGACATCCCCTCGGGGACGGCAGGCATCCTCGTACGCGGCACCGCGACAACGATCGAGCCGGAGTAGACCCATGGACGACAGGAACCGAAAGCCCCGACTGCCTCCCCGCTGGTTCGTCGTCACCGCGTGGCACGTGCATCGTGGGATCTTCCGCGTGACGGGCGGGCGCAGGGGTCTGTGGAACCCGCGCCCGGGGCATTGGGGCGCGCTGCGGCTGACCACCACCGGTCGCCGCACCGGGCAGTCGCGCAGCGTGATCATCGGCTACTTCGAGGACGGCGCCGACCTCGTCTCGCTGGCCATGAACGGCTGGGGGGCAGGCGAGCCCGCCTGGTGGCTGAACCTGCAGGCCAACCCCGACGCCGTTGTCGAGCTGCGCGGCGGGCGTCGCCTCGTCTGCGGACGAGCCGCGGCGGGCGACGAGCGGGAGCGCCTCTGGCAGCAGTGGCGCGCGATCGACAAGAACCTCGACGGGTACGCGTCCTTGCGTCCCGGTGAGACCGCCGTGGTCGTCCTCGAACCCCGACCTGACTGAGGACCTACGGCTCTGGCCAGGAGTACTGACGATCCGTGATGTTAGATGCGGAGGCGAACCCAGAGCCCGCCCAGCACCGCGAGCTCGCCTGCGGCGAGCACCAGCGCCCACGCGAGGCGGCCGGCCCACGCGAGCCCGACCGTTGCCACGGCAAACAGTGCCAACTCGATCACCACGCGCACCGAGAGCGGGCCCTGGCCGTGACGATTCGGCGATAGCAGCAAACCTCCTAGCGTGCCGGTCGCGGCGGCGAAGGCTACCGATAGAAACCTGCGCAGCCAGACCGGCGAGGCCAGCCGCGCACCGACCGCGCTCATAGCGGCGAGTAGAGCGAGCTCGATGAGGAACCCAAGGGCCAGCAGCACGATCACGGTCTCAGGTTCGCACCGCAAGGCCGATCGGCTTCGGCCTCGACCTGCTCTCCGCCAACCAAGTGCGACGCTGTCCCACTCTCTGCATAAGCTGCCAGCCGTGCCCAACGACGCGCCGCCCACCGGCATCTACGAGCAACTCCTCACCGAGGACCTCAATGCGCGGGTTCGGGGCCTGCGCACATTGATCATGCGTGTGGGCGACTCAGAGCAAGCGGACGTCCTGGGTGAATTCGTGGGCAAGAGGGTGACCGACGCTCTGCTCCGGCTTCCGCCCGAGGACCGCGTTCCCCTGGCAAATGCTCTCTTGGCTCTGCTCGAGGGAGAGATCGTCGAGCCTGGCCCACAGCAGCTTTTGGCGGTGGCTCACGAGGAGCAACCGGGCGTCTGGAAACTCGTCCAGACGCGCCCCACCGTCCCGTTGTCTCGACCGGCGCTGCTCACCAACGCCTCGTCCGATCCGAAGCTCGGACCGGAGCTCCGCGCCGAGCTCGCGACCGCGGACCATGTCGACCTGCTTTGTGCCTTCGTCAAGTGGTACGGCCTGCGCGTGCTCGAGGCCGAACTCACCGCTCTCAAGGACCGCGGCAAGCCGCTTCGCGTACTCACGACCACGTACATGGGCGCGACCGACCGAACCGCCCTCGACCGACTCGTTCGTGACTTCGGTGCGGAGGTCAAGGTCAACTACGAGACGAGGTCGACCCGGCTTCATGCGAAGGCCTGGCTGTTCCGCCGCGCCAGCGGGTATGACACCGCCTACGTCGGCTCCTCCAACCTCAGTCGCGCCGCACTTCTCGACGGCCTGGAGTGGAACGTCAAGCTGGCCGGCTCCCACACGCCCGAGCTGCTGGCCAAGTTCGAGGCGACCTTTGACTCATACTGGGCCGACCCCGCGTTCGTCACGTATGACCCGGACACCGACCAGGAGCGTTTGGACGTGGCTCTGGCAGTCGCCGGTGGGCTCCAGGATCGAAGCAGGGTCACATTCTCGGTCAGCGGACTTGAGGTTCGTCCCTACCCCCATCAGGAGGAGATCCTTAACCGGCTACAGGTCGAGCGCGAGCTTCACGACCGACATCGCAACCTCGTCATTGCCGCCACCGGGACGGGCAAGACCGTCATAGCGGCCCTCGACTACGCCCGGATGCCCGACCGGCCGACCTTGCTGTTCGTCGCGCACCGCAAGGAGATCCTCGAGCAGTCCCCGCGGGCCTATCGAGAGGTCCTCGCCGACGGCGCATTCGGCGAGTTGTACGTCGCTGGAGAAACACCCGATCGGTGGCGGCATGTGTTCGCCAGCGTGCAGAGTCTGTCGTCGTACGGGGTCGAACGGCTGGCCGCTGACCACTTCCGGGTCGTGGTCATCGACGAGTTCCACCATGCCGAGGCCTCGACATACCGGCGCCTGATCGACCACTTGCAGCCGAGAGAGCTGCTCGGACTCACAGCGACCCCGGAGCGGTCCGACGGCGTCGACGTCCGCTCGTTCTTCGATGGTCACGCTGCCGCCGAGCTACGCCTGTGGGACGCGCTCGAGAATGACCTGCTGTGTCCCTTCCACTACTTCGGTGTGAGCGACGCGACGGACCTCACCCAGCTCGATTGGCGCCGAGGTGAATACGACGTTGCCGCCCTGGAACGGGTCTACACGGCCGACGACGCACGCGTACGAATCGTGTTGCGCGAGCTCCGGGCCAAGGTGATCAACCCGCGGCAGATGAGGGCACTCGGCTTCTGCGTCTCGGTGCGCCACGCCGAGTACATGGCACAGCGCTTCACCACCGCTGGCATCCCTGCGCTGGCCGTGTCTGGCGGAAACTCGCTTGATGAACGTGCGGGCGCCATTCGTGCCCTGCGCGATCGCGACGTCAACGTGCTGTTCGCCGTCGACTTGTTCAACGAAGGCCTCGACATCCCCGACGTCGACACGTTGCTACTCCTCCGCCCGACCCAGAGCGCAACTGTGTTCCTTCAGCAGCTCGGTCGCGGCCTTCGTCGTACCGCTGACAAACCGGTACTCACGGTGCTGGACTTCATCGGGCGGCAGCGACAGGAGTTCCGGTTCGACCTCAAGTACCGAGCCCTCACTGGCAGCAGCCGCTCTGGTCTCGAACGCCAACTGGAACGGGGCTTCGCCTTCCTGCCCTCGGGCTGCGAACTCGTCCTCGACGTGGTCGCGCGTGATGTCGTGCTGGAGAACGTCCGGCGCCAGCTGAGGCTGTCCAAGAAGGAGCTCGTTCAAGACATCCGTAGCCACGGCGATCTCGACCTCGCCAGCTGGCTGGTCGAGAGTGGCCGCGAGCTGACCGATGTCTTCCGCGCAGGCTCATGGACCGCGCTGCGACGAAGTGCGGGACTGCCGACCCCCGTCGCTGGCCCAACCGACGACCAGCTGCTCAAGCGCACAGCCGCGTTCGCCCATGTCGATGACATCGAGCGCGCCCGGCTCTACATCCGCTTCGTCATGGAACCTGTTCGGTACGTCGAGCTGTCGGAGCGGGAACAGCGCTTCGCGCGGATGCTGTTCTTCTCCATCTGGCCGAACGGTGGCGGATTCTCCGGATACCAGGACGGGCTCGACGTTCTCTATGCGAGTCCGGCTGTCCGCGACGAGCTACGGCAAGTGATCGCACTCGGCCTCGCCAACGCGGCCCATGTCAGCGTGCCGCTGGAATCGGGCATGCAGCAGGTCACCATGCGTACCCATGCCCACTACAGCCGTGAGGAGGCGCTGGCCGCCCTCGACTGGGCTTCACTGACGCGCAAGCCTTCGTCGTTCGTCGCGGGTGTGGTCTGGTCGGAAGCCGCCCAGACCGACGCCTTCTTCGTGACCTTGCGCAAGTCGGAGCAGGACTACTCCCCCACGACGATGTACCGCGACTACGCGATCAGCCCGGAGCAGTTCCACTGGGAGTCGCAAAACGCCACCTCTGTCGCCTCGCCCACTGGTCAGCGGTACCTGAACCACCACGATCAGGGCAGCCACGTGCTCCTTCTCGTGCGCACCACCAAGTCGACAGACTGGCGCGGGCCAAGGCCGTTCCAGTGTCTGGGTCCGGCCACCTACGTCCGTCACGAGGGGGAACGCCCGATCGCGATTACCTGGCGACTTCGCCATCCGATGCCCGTCGTGGTCTTCCGTCAGGCGACGCTCATCGCCTGACCGCTTCATTGCGATGCACGCGGCCAGCCAAGTGTCGCCCACGCAACAGAGATGGGGCCTGACCAACTGGTCAGGCCCCATCTCGTCAGCCGAGCCAAGTCACCGTATCCGGGCTCCGTCCACGCGCAAACAACCAGATCAGCTGCAGCCGCTGGTGCTCCCACAGCCTTCGCAGACGTAGCAGGAACCGGCCGGCCGCATCTTCGTTCCGCAGGTGAAGCACATCGGTGCATCGGCAGCGGTACCGAGCAGCTTCTCCATCAGCTCAGCCGAGGAGTGCACTCCCGCTGGAGCGTCGGCCACCGAGGCCTCAGCCACCGAGCTGGAGTGGTCGGCCACCGGCACCGACTGGGCCATCGACTCGAGCTGGTCCTCGACCTCCGCCTCCACGACCTCGGCGTAGACGCCGGTGTCGAGGGCCCGAGCCCGCTCCTCGGCGGTGTAGATGCCGAGGCCGGCTCGCTCGTCGTACGGCATGTGGTCCAGCGCCAGGCGACGGAAGATGTAGTCCATCATCGACTGCGCCATCCGCACGTCCGGGTCGTCGGTCAGGCCCGACGGCTCGAAGCGGAGGTTGGTGAACTTCGTGACGAACGTGTCGAGCGGGACGCCGTACTGCAGGCCGATCGACACCGCGATCGAGAAGGCGTCCATCACACCGGCCAGCGTCGAGCCCTGCTTGCCCAGCTTGAGGAAGACCTCCCCGAGCTCACCGGTGTCGTAGGTGCCCGCGGTCATGTAACCCTCGGCGCCGCCGACGGTGAACGACGTGGTCCGCGACTGACGCGCCTTGGGCAGCCGCTTGCGGGTAGGCCGGTACTCCACAACGGTCTTCGTACCACCACCGGCCTCGACAGCGGAATCCGACGTCTTCGACTTGGCGTCCGAGAGCGGCTGACCGACCTTGCAGTTGTCGCGGTAGACCGCGAGCGCCTTGAGACCGAGCTTCCACCCCTGCAGGTAGACGTCCTCGATCTCCTCGACCGTCGCGGTCTCGGGCAGGTTGACCGTCTTGGAGATCGCACCGGACAGGAAGGGCTGAGCCGCCGCCATCATCCGCACGTGACCCATGGCCTCGATCGACCGAGCGCCCATCGCGCAGTCGAACACGGAGTAGTGCTCGGCCTTGAGGCCGGGTGCGTCGATGACGTGCCCGTGCTCGGCGATGTGCTCGACGATCGCCTCGACCGTCTCCTCCGCGTAGCCCATGCGGCGCAGCGCCCGCGGGATCGTCTGGTTGACGATCTGCATCGAGCCGCCACCGACGAGCTTCTTGAACTTGACCAGCGAGAAGTCGGGCTCGATGCCCGTCGTGTCGCAGTCCATCATGAAGCCGATCGTTCCGGTCGGGGCCAGCACGGACGCCTGCGCGTTGCGCCACCCGTTTTCGGACCCGATCGCCAGGACGTCGGCCCAGGCCTTGGTCGCCTCGCGGTGGACGTCCTTGTCGAACGAGCCGAACGTGCGGATCGAGTCGTTGGCCGACGCGTGCTTGCGCATCACCCGGGCGTGCGCCTCGGCGTTGCGGGCGAACCCTTCGTACGGCCCGACCACCCCGGCCAGCTCCGCCGAACGCTTGTACGCGGTGCCGGTCATCAGCGACGTGACCGAGCTGGCGAACGCCCGCCCCGCCTCGGAGTCGTAGGCGAGCCCGGACGCCATCAGCAGCGCGCCGAGGTTGGCGTACCCGATGCCGAGCTGGCGGTACTTGCGGGTGGTGTCGCCGATCGCCTCTGTCGGGAAGTCGGCGAAGCAGATCGAGATGTCCATCGCGGTGATGATCACCTCGACGGCCCTCGCGAACGTGACCGCGTCGAAGGTGTCGTCGTCCTTGAGGAACTTGAGCAGGTTGAGGCTGGCCAGGTTGCACGAGGAGTTGTCGAGGCTCATGTACTCCGAGCACGGGTTCGACGCCGTGATCCGACCGGTCTCCGGGTTGGTGTGCCAGTCGTTGATCGTGTCGTCGTACTGGATGCCCGGGTCGGCGCAGGCCCACGCGGCCTGCGAGATCTTCTCGAACAGCGCTCGCGCGTCGACGGTCTCGATGACCTCGCCGGTCGCCCGGGCACGCAGCCCGAACTCGCGACCCTCTTCGACGGCGCGCATGAACTCGTCAGTCACTCGCACGGAGTTGTTCGCGTTCTGGTACTGGACGCTGGTGATGTCCTTGCCGCCGAGGTCCATGTCGTAGCCGGCGTCACGCAGCGCACGGATCTTGTCCTCTTCGCGCGCCTTGGTCTCGACGAACTCCTCGATGTCGGGGTGATCGACGTCGAGCACGACCATCTTGGCCGCCCGACGGGTGGCACCGCCGGACTTGATCGTGCCCGCCGACGCGTCGGCGCCGCGCATGAACGACACCGGGCCGCTGGCGGTACCTCCGGAGGAGAGCAGCTCCTTGGACGACCGGATCCGGGACAGGTTGAGGCCGGCGCCCGAGCCGCCCTTGAAGATCCTTCCCTCTTCGCGGTACCAGTTGAGGATCGAGTCCATCGTGTCGTCGACGGCGAGGATGAAGCAGGCGCTGACCTGCTGCGGCGACGGGGTGCCGACGTTGAACCACACCGGCGAGTTGAACGAGAACACCTGGTGCAACAGCATCCAGGTCAGCTCGTGCTCGAAGATCTCGGCGTCGGCCTCGGTGGCGAAGTAGCCGTGCGCACGACCGGCCTTGACGTAGGTCAGCACGACCCGGTCGAGCAGCTGCTTGAGGCTCCACTCGCGCTGGTCGGTGTCGACCGCGCCGCGGAAGTACTTCGTCGTGACGATCGTGGACGCGTTGACCGACCAGACGTCGGGGAACTCGACCCCACGCTGCTCGAAGACGGACTCGCCGGTCTTCCAGTTCGTCTGGACGACGTCGCGCCGCTCCCAGGTCACCTCGTCGTACGGGTGGGTGCCGGCGGTCGTGAAGATCCGCTCGATCGAGAGCCCGGGCTGCTTGGAGTGGATCACTGTGGGCTTCCCGTCCGTCTGGGAACCGCTCACCGTCTCTGTCATGTGCTGCCGTCCTGTCCTGTGCGGTCGTAATGGGTCAACGCTGAGCGGGCGAGGGGACTTCCCTCAGTGGGGTGGTTCTGGGTCCTTCTGGGGCGCTCTGGCTGGTTCTGCTAGGGGGAGGCGATGCTTCGCTCGGCACGCAGCAGCGAGATCTCGGCCTCGAAGTCGTCGAGGGTCTCGAAGCTGCGGTAGACCGACGCGAACCGGAGGTAGGCGATCTCGTCGAGCTCGCGCAACGGGCCCAGAATCGCCATGCCGACCTCGTGCGCCTCGAGCTCGGCCGAGCCGGTGGCCCGCAGCGCCTCCTCCACCCGGTGGGCCAGGACCGCGAGCTCGTCCTCGGTGACCGGGCGGCCCTGGCAGGCCTTGCGGACCCCGATGAGCACCTTGCTGCGGCTGAACGGCTCGGTGGCGCCAGACCGCTTGACCACGGTGAGGCTTGCCGTCTCGACGGTCGTGAAGCGCCGACCGCACTCGGGGCACTGCCGGCGGCGGCGGATCGCAGCCCCGTCCTCGGTGGCCCGGGAGTCGACCACCCGGGAGTCGTCGTGCCGGCAGAAGGGGCAGTGCACGCGGCTCGCCTCCTCGCGGCATGGGGGCGGATCTGGGGGTAATCCTGGGGACAACCTGTGCGTAGTCACCTCAAACCTGTGGGCCATCCACCACTATCTGTGGATGAACTACAACGGTGTGACTACTACATGTTGTGGAACCGTAGACCTGAGTCCCGCCGGTGTCCAGTGCCACGAAGAAGTCCGCGTGTCGCCGCTGAGAGCGCCCCGATTCAGGCGGGGACGATGAGCCGCTGACCGGCCCGCACCGGCGCCGACGACATGCCGTTCAGCTCGCGGATACGGTCGACGGTGTCGCGCGGGTCGGCGCCCGGGGCGACGGTCTCCGCGATCTGCCAAAGCGTCTGGCCGGGCTCGACGGTGACCGCGCGGGTCGCCGGGCCGATCGGGGTGGTGCTGGCCTGCGAGCTGGTGCGCCCCAGCGAGAACGCCACGAAGCACAGCGTGACGAACAGGAGCACGAGCACCGCGCGGCCACGCCGAGTCAGGCGCAACCGGCCGGTCGGCGCGGGGACGCTCGGCTGCGCCGCGCTGCTGATCTTCAGCGTGCTGGGCTTCAGCGTGCTGCGGGTCGTGGTGCTCATCGCGATCCTCCTAGGCATCGAACGGGTGTTCGATTCGAACGTCTGTACGATTTCTACACCGAAGCACCGACAATGTCCACGACACTTCGAACAGGTGTTTGAAACAGGTGTTCGATCGGGGATAGCCTGCCGCGACGGTCCGACAGGTTCGGTGGGCCGCAGCGGGCGGCGAAAGCCCCACGACAGCAGGAGGCGGCGTGAGCGACCAGCGCGTGACCGAGATCCCCGACGGGCCCCCCGACGCAGCCGGGCTGACCGCGCGGCAGCGCAAGGTGCTCGAGGTCATCCGTCACGCCGTCGAGCGGCGCGGCTACCCGCCGTCCATGCGCGAGATCGGCGAGGCGGTGGGCCTCACCTCGCCCTCGTCCGTGGCGCACCAGCTGGCCGCGCTCGAACGCAAGGGGTTCATCCGCCGCGATCCGAACCGGCCTCGGGCGATCGAGGTGCGCGCGCCCGAGGTTGAGCCCGTCGACGCCACCGGCGAGGGCGACCAACGACCCACGCCCACATACGTCCCGGTCGTCGGCCGGATCGCCGCGGGCGGACCGATCCTGGCCGAGGAGGCCATCGAGGACGTCTTCCCGCTCCCCCGCCAGCTCGTCGGCGACGGCACCCTCTTCCTGCTCAAGGTGGTCGGCGACTCCATGGTCGACGCGGCCATCTGCGACGGTGACTGGGTCGTGGTGCGGCAGCAGCCGGTTGCCGAGCAGGGCGACATCGTCGCGGCCATGATCGACGGCGAGGCGACGGTCAAGACGTTCAAGCGCCGCGACGGGCACGTGTGGCTGATGCCGCACAACCCGGCGTTCGCCCCGATCCCCGGCGACGACGCCACGATCCTCGGTCGGGTCACGACCGTCCTGCGCCGGATCTGATCCGCAGGCCGGATCTGATCCACAGCGTGTCCCGGCCTGCGGGTCGGTGACGCTGCGACCTGGCAGCATGACCGTCATGCCCGCCGTAGACGTCGCCGCTGCCCGGGCCCGCGTCCGAGTGGCGACCCCGGGCGACACGGCGTCGGTGCGCACGTGCCTCCAGGCGTGCGACCTGACGCTCGCCGGCGTCGGCACCGCCGAGCTGTACCTGTCCGTGCTCGAGAACCGCTCCGGGCAGACCGTCGGCGTCACCGGCTACGAGCTGGCCAGCGGGCAGGCCCTCATCCGGAGCGTCGCAGTGGCTCCGGCGCTGCGCGGGCACGGGCTCGGAGTCATGCTGGCTGAGGTCGCGTTCGAGCAGGCCGCTGCTGCGGGCGCGGAGCAGCTCTGGCTGGTCTCGCGGCGCGGTGGGGCATTCTGGCAACGGCTCGGTTTCCGGCTCACCCCGACCGACGAGCTGGTCGCGGCGCTCCCCCACACCTGGCAGGTGACCGCCCTCGCCGAGTCCGGCGACCTCGCCCGCGAGATCGCCTGGACCCGGCCCGCGATCTGGGCAACGTAGGCAATCATCTGCAAACCTGCGCACCATGAGTCCGTCGCACAGTCGACCCGTGGCGGACTTGTTCGAGGACCCCGCTTCCGGCTTGGCCTGGGACGAGATGTTCGAGCGCCCTGAGGCGCCCCGACCGGCGTGCGCAGCCGACTTCGACGTGCTGCAGCCCCTCGGCGCGGCCGGGCTGCGCTAATGGGCCGAGAAGTGCCAGGACCTCGCGCACCTCTCGCTCTGTCCGCTGCGCGGTCTCGGGGTGGCCGGCGCGGTACGTGTCGGGGCACCTCCACCCGCAGGCCGACGCGGCGATCGGTGACGCGGTGACCCTGCAGTGCCATGCCGCGGTCGAGCACCAGGCCGGCGACCGGGACGGCTTCGACCCGACCAACGGGATCCCGCCGGGAGCGCAGCACGTAGTGATGGCGCGTGGGCGCGACCATGCAGAGACTGCGCCGCTCAAGGGGCTGAACCACAGTGGGGCCGGCGCGGAGCTCGGCGTCGCCGTCGAGGTCACGCGCCTGGCCCGAGTGCTCCTGGTGGGTGGTCCGAAACTGCGACCTAATGGCATCAGGGGACCCTTGTCGCGGTTTGGGGGGTCGCGGTTGGGGGCTAGGGGGCAGGGGTGGCTGGGGAGCCGGCCAGGGAACGGAGGGACTTGCGTACCTGCTCGCCGTCCTCGGTCGGCCAGAATGGTGGCAACGACCGGCGCAGGAAGCCCGCATAGCGGGCGGTGGCCAGCCGTGAGTCGAGGACCGCCACGACGCCGCGGTCGGTGCGGGACCGGATCAGCCGGCCGGCCCCCTGCGCGAGCAGCAGCGCCGCGCCCGCCGCGCTCACCGTCATGAACCCGGCCGCGCCGGCGGCGTCCTGCCGAGCCTTGACCAGCGGGTCGTCCGGCCGCGGGAACGGGATCCGGTCGATCACGACGAGCGTGCAAGAGTCGCCCGGGACGTCGACGCCCTGCCACAGCGACAGCGTCCCGAACAGGCAGGTCTCGGGGTCCGCCGCGAACTGTCGGACGAGCTCGGCCGTCGCGTCGTCACCCTGGCACAGGATCGGCTGGTCGAGCCTGGGTCGCAGCGCCACGGCCGCCTGCTCCGCCGCCCGCTGCGACGAGAACAGGCCGAGGGTGCGCCCGTCGGCCGCCCAGATCAACGCCGCGAGCTCGTCGAGGAACTCCTCGGACAGCCCGTCGCGTCCGGGCGAGGGCAGGTGCCGAGCGACATAGAGGATGCCCTGGCGCGCGTAGTCGAACGGCGAGCCGACGTCGATGCTCGTCCAACGCGGGGTCTGCGCCGTAGTCAGACCAGGTCCAGTGAGACCCAGCGTGGCCGCGACCGAGTCGAAGCTGCCGCCCAGCTCGAGGGTCGCCGACGTGAGCACCACGGTCGCCTCGCCGAACAACCGCTCGCGGAGCAGCCCGGCCACGGACAGCGGTGCCCGCCAAAGCGCCGACCCCCAGCGGTCGGAGTGGGTCACCCACACGACGTCGAGCTCACCGGCCTCGACGACTCGACCCGCGATCTCGTGCACCTCCTCGACGGCCGCGCGAGCCTGCACTCGGGCCGCGTCAGCCGCTGGGTCGGCGGGTCCCGATCCCTTGTCCTTCCCGGCAGTCTCGGTCAGCGCCGCGTGGCCGGAGTCGCGGACCGCGACGAGCGCGTCGAACAGGAGCCCGCGCTGCTCGGCCACCCGTCCGGGCGGCAGGTCGGCGAGGGCCGCGCCAAGCGCGTCGGCCGCGGTGAGCAGGGACTCGTGCGTCGCGGGCGCAACCAGGCGGCGGACCCGGCGCGCGGCTCGCTCGACAGCGGCCGCCGTGAGCTCGTCGGTCACCGCACCGGTCGCCCGGTCGACGAGCTCGTGCGCCTCGTCGATGATGACGACGTCGTGCTCGGGCAGCAGCGGGATCCCGGAGAACGCGTCGATCGAGAGCATGGCGTGGTTGGTGACGACGACGTCGGCGCCGCGGGCGCGTTCGCGGGCCCGCTCGGAGAAGCACTCCGACGCGTAGCCGCAACGGGTCGCCCCGACGCACTCGTGGGCGGTCACCGAGATCGCCCGCCAGGCGCGCTCCATCGGGGCAGGCACGATCTCATCCTTGTCACCGGTGCCGGTCTCGTCGGCCCAGGCGCGCAGCCGCTGGACGTCCTGACCGAGCGGCGTGGCCGGGGCAGGCTCGAACAGCTGGTCCATACCCGGGTCGGCGTCGTCGACCACACCCTCGGCCAGCCGCATCGCGCAGGCGTAGTTGTGCCGTCCCTTGAGGATCGCGAACACTGGCCGCCGCGGGAGCAACGGTGCCAGCGCGTCGACCACGCGGGGCAGGTCGCGCTCGACCAGCTGGCGCTGGAGGGCGATCGTCGCCGTGGCCACGACCACCGGCTGGTGGGCCGAGATGCTGTGCAGCACCGCCGGCACGAGGTAGGCCAACGACTTGCCGGTCCCCGTGCCCGCCTGCACCAACAGGTGCTCGCCGGACTCCATCGACGAACCCACCGCGCGGGCCATGTCCAGCTGACCGTCGCGGGGCTCGCCACCGACCGCCGACACCGCGGCGGCCAGGGCGTCGCCGAGGGTCGGCAGGCGGGGGGCTTTGGTCACTGCCTCATTCTGGCCGATCGGCGGACCACCTCAGCGCACAGGCGCAGGTTGTGCATCGTCAGCAGGGCCCACGAGGGCGTACGGGGCCAGCTCGGCGGCCAGCGCGAGACCGACCCGGGCCCGGACCATGGTGCCGTCGGCCGTGTGCTCTTCCGACAGCACGATGCCGTCGCGGTGGATGCGCGACACGAGCGACCCCCGCTCGTACGGCACCAGGGCGTGGACCTCGACGTCAGGGCGCGGCAGGTCGTGCTCGATCGCCGCGAGCAGCTCGTCGATCCCCTGCCCGGTGCGGCAGGACACGACGATGCTGTGCGGCTCCGACCGGACCAGCCGGGCGAGCAAGATCGGGTCGGCTACGTCGGCCTTGTTGATGACCACGATCTCGGGCACCCCGGCCGCGTCGACCTCGCGCAGCACCTCGCGCACCGCCGCGAGCTGGCCCTGCGGGTCCTCGTGCGCGCCGTCGACGACGTGCAGGATCAGGTCGGCCTCGGCGACCTCCTCCAGGGTCGAGCGGAACGCCTCGACCAGCTGGTGGGGCAGGTGCCGGACGAACCCGACGGTGTCGGTGATCGTGTAGCTGCGACCGTCCTTGGTACGGGCCTGCCGCACGGTGGGGTCGAGGGTGGCGAACAGCGCGTCGTCGACCAGGGCGCCCGCACCCGTCAGCCGGTTGAGCAGGCTCGACTTGCCGGCGTTGGTGTAGCCGGCGATGGCCACGGACGGCTGCTGCGACCGACGGCGTTCCTGCCGCATCGTGACCCGGGCCTTGCTCATCGCTGCGATCTCGCGGCGCAGCTTGGCCATCGCTGTACGGATCCGGCGGCGGTCGGTCTCAATCTTGGTCTCACCAGGCCCGCGGGTACCGATGCCACCACCGCCGGCGACCCGGCCGCCGGCCTGCCGGGACATCGACTCACCCCAGCCCCGGAGCCGCGGGAGCATGTACTGCATCTGCGCGAGCGCGACCTGCGCCTTGCCCTCGCGGCTGCGGGCGTGCTGGGCGAAGATGTCGAGGATCAGGGCCGTGCGGTCGATGACCTTGACTTTGACGACCTCCTCGAGCTGGCGTAGCTGGCCGGGCGTGAGCTCGCCGTCGCAGACGACGGTGTCGGCGCCGGAGGCCAGAACGACGTCGCGCAGCTCCTTGGCCTTGCCCGAGCCGATGAACGTCGCGGAGTCGGGCTTGTCGAGCCGCTGGATCAGCGCGTCGAGCACCTCGGAACCGGCGGTCTCGGCCAGCGCGGCAAGCTCGTGCATCGACGTCTCGGCGTTCTCGCGGGTGCCCTCGGTCCAGACACCGATGAGCACGACCCGCTCGAGCCGGAGCTGGCGGTACTCGACCTCGGTGACGTCCTGCAGCTCGGTCGACAGCCCGCCGACCCGCCGCAGCGCGCGCCGGTCGTCGAGGTCCTGCTGCAGCCCGTCGAAGTCCTCGAGGTCGTCAAGGTCGGCCGAATCGTCGAGGTCGTCGGGGAGGTTGCCTTCGCTGTCCGTCATGATGCTCCAGGGTTGCACGCTGCACTGGCCGGGGCGAACCCAATTCGCCCTGCGCGCGCTAGCGCGGAGCGAACGCCACCGCCGCGGCCTGCCCGAGCAGCTCGACGAGCTCGTCGCGTTCGGCCGCCTCGAGCGCTGCGTAGGCCGGGGCCACGATCTGGTCGGTCAGCCGCTCACACTGCTGCCGCCGCTCGCGCAACGAGTCCGAAGGCTCGGCGAACGGACCGGGCCACTGAAAGAATTCGGCGTTGGCGACTCCGCCCGGCCCGGCCAGGACGGACTCCAGCGGGGTGAGGCCACTGGAGACCACGGCCACGGCATGCGCCCCACCTCGGTGCTCACGGAGCAGGTGCACGACCTGGGCGGCCCGGGCCGCGGCGTCGTCCGGGAGCGCAGCGGCCCGCCAGGACGCGAACAGGGGCAGGCCGGCGACGTCCACCGCGTCGACGATCCTGAGCCCGAGCTCGGCGAACCGGCCGGCGCCGGACCAGCCGGCGAGCCGCGCCTGGCCCCACTCGTGGCAGGCCTGGGCGTAGCGGAGCCCGCCCCGGAAGCTGTCTGGGCCGCGGCGTACGGCAGCGGACTCGTCCCAGCACTGGCGTACCACCGCGGACGGGAAGAAGGCCGCGGCGGCGACCACGACGTCGGCGTCGACATCACCGAGGAAGCCGCAACGCCCGGCGAAGTACGGGGTCCACCGACCACCTGCGAGGTCGAGGTCGACAGCCGCGGCCTTGGCGTACCGCGAGATCATGAACCCACCTCCGACCCCGGAGATGACGTCCTTGGCGGCGAGGACGGTGTCCAGCGCATCTGGAGCCCGCTGGTCGGTCATCGGTGGCCCTCCAGCCAGTCGCGGTCGATGGTCCCCTCGGCGACCAGGACCGCGGGACCGGTCAGGTCGACGCCACCATCGCCGTTGTCGCGCAGCCGCAGGCGACCACCGGGCACGTCGACCACCCACTCGTCGCCGTCGTCGCCCAGCGGTGCGTCGGCGTGCCGCGCCTGAACCACCGCGAAAACCGCGCAGGCCCCGGTGCCGCACGACCTGGTCTCGCCCACACCGCGCTCGAAGACCCGCATGGCGACGTGCCGGTCACCTCGCTCGACCACGAATTCGACGTTGACGCCGTGCGGGAACACCTCGGCCGGCAGCACCTCGGGCGGGTCGAGGAGCCGCCCCACTGCCGCCAGGTCGTCGACGAACGCCACCGCGTGCGGGTTGCCGACGTCGACGGGGATCGCCGCCAGCTGGAAGCCGTCGACCGCCACCGTCACCCCCTGGTGACCGAGGATCGTCGCCGGCCCCATGTCGACGGTGATGTCGCCGTCGGTCGGGACGAACAGGCGTCGGTCGCCAGCGCGCGTGCCGACGACAACCTCGCCAGGTTCGACGAGGCCGGAGGCGACCAGGTAGCGCCCGAAGACGCGGGCGCCGTTGCCACACATCTCGGCCAGCGACCCGTCCGCGTTGCGGTGATCCATGAAGAACGCCGGCCCGCCCGAGGCTGCACCCGGCACCACCCGCAGGACGCCGTCGGCCCCGATGCCGCTGCGGCGGTCGCACAGGGCCGCCACCAGAGCCGGAGTGAGGTCGAGCTCGTCGGCGAGGTCGGGGAGGACCACGAAGTCGTTCTCGGTGCCGTGCCCCTTGACGAACGGGATCCCGCTCGCGAGCTCGCCGCCGATGGTCACCCGGCCAGTTTAGGGTCGCGGCCCGGCGGCGAGCAGCCGCGCCGCCTGCGCGTAGATGGCGTCGGTGCGCACGAGAACGTCGTCCCAGGTGACCGACGGGGGCACGCTGCGGTTGTGCGCGGCGATCCGGTCACGCAGCTCCGCGTCGCGGCACAGGCGGACGAGCGCGCCGGCCAGCTCCGCGTCGGTTGCTGCGAGCAGGCCTTCGACCTCGTGCGAGACGAACTCGCGGATGCCACTGTTGGCCTTGGCGACGACTGGCACGCCGGCCGATCTGGCCTCGAGCGCGGCGATCCCGAACGACTCGAGGTTCGCCGGCGCGACGAAGACGTCCGCCCTGCGGTAGACCTCGCGGATCTCGTCGCGGGTCAGCCGACCGGTGAGCTCGACCCACCCGGACATGCCTGCCCGGCTGAGGTACCGCTCGAGGGAACGCCGCTCCGGCCCTTCGCCGATGATCTTGGCCCGCAGTCGGATCGAAGCCGGGACGAGGTCACGCGCCTCGCGCAGGGCCCGCAGCATCTGCATCGGGCGCTTGCGGGCAGCCAGCCGCATCACCCCCACCACGAGCACGTCGTCGGCGTCGCGGGGCAGCCGGTCGACCTCCCAGTCCTTGGCCTCGATTCCGTTCGGCAGCACCTCGACGTCGATGCTGGGGCCGACGATCCGGCGTACCGGAAGCGCCGCCACCTCGCTCACCGCAGAGAACACGACCGGCCACCGGCTCCAGTGCGATCGCCCGTCCAGCAGCCGGAAGGCCGGCGTGAGGTAGCCCCACAGACAGTGCAGCGTGATCGTCGTCGGCACCATGGCGTCGGCCGCGACCTTCGCCACCGAGAACGCGAACGGGCTGACCACCCCCGCGTGCACGTGGGCGGCCTCGAACGGATGGCCCTGCGCGCGGGCGCGATCGAGCACCTGACGAACGCCCGCCGGGGCCCGCAGGTTGACCGGGAGCTCGTACGGCAGGTCGGCGGCCAGGCGGTGCACCGAGACTCCGTCGAGGCCGTCCGGCTCGACAGGCGCACGCCCACGCGGCGCAGCAGGGGTCGTGGTGATCACGTGCACGTCGTGGCCCGCAGCGTGCTGCCGACGGGCCAGGTCGCGGACCTGCATCTCGATGCCACCGAGACGCGGCAGGTAGCAGTCGGAGAGGTGCACGATCTTCACAGGGCACGACGGTAGTCACCCGTTGACCGTTTCACCCAACCGGGTGCGGGACGATAGGAGCCTATGGATACCTCAGGACCGCCCCGGCCGAGCCTCCGGTCCCGCTTCACGCTGGTCGTGTTCCACGCTCACCCTGACGACGAAGCGCTGCTGACCTCCGGCACGATGGCCCGCGCCAGCGCCGAGGGGCACCGGGTCGTGCTGGTCGTCGCCACCGACGGTGCGGTGGGGCTGGTGGCCTCCGACTTCCTTTCCGACGGCGCGGACCTCGCCGCCGTCCGCAGGGAGGAGCTACGTCGCTCGGCCACCGCCCTCGGCTGTGCTCGCGTCGAGTGGCTCGGCTACGCCGACTCGGGCCTGCACGGCGACGAAGGCGGTCGGGGGGCGTTCGTGCAGGCCGGCGTCGACGAGCCGGCCGAGCGGCTGGCAGCGCTGCTGCGCGAGGAGCGGGCCGACGTGCTCACCACCTACGACTCGATCGGTGGGTACGGCCACCCCGACCACATCCACGTGCACCACGTCGGGCGCCGAGCGGCGGAGCTCGCCGGGACCCGCGTCGTCCTCGAGGCCACCGTCGACCGCGACCTGCTCAACCGGGCCCTGGGCTTGGTCCGCCGGGTCTACCGGTTCCCCGCGGGGTTCGACGTGTCGGCGTTCGAGCTGGCCTACTCCCCGCGGTCCGAGATCACCCACCGTGTCGACGTCCGCGGCCACGCGATCCGCAAGCGCACCTCGATGGCCGCCCACGCCAGCCAGGCCACCGCCGACGGTGCCGACCGCACTCTCGCAGCTTTCCTGCGGTTGCCGATCCCGTTGTTCCGCCAGGTGTTCGGCCGCGAGTGGTATGTCGAGCGGGGACGCCCCGCTGGGGCGCTGGACGACATCTTCGACTCGGTGCGTTCGGCTCCGGCCGACGGAGCATGACCCACGGGCGGCGTAGGCAGCTGCTCCGGCTCGCCCAGGTCGCCGGGTCGTTCACCATCGTCGCGCTGCTGATCGCGTTCGTGCTCCCGAAGGTCACCGGCACCGACTACGAGCAGATCTGGGGCCGGCTCCGCTCCCTTTCAGCCACGACCCTCGCCCTGATGTTCGTGGTCTGGGCGGCCGGTCTCTTCGCATACACGTTCGTGCTCGTCGGCGCCCTGCCCGGTCTCACCCACGCCCAGGCCCTGACGCTCAACCTGGCTGGCAGCGCGGTGTCGAACCTCGTGCCGTTCGGCGGCGCGGTCGGCATCGCCGCCACCTTCGCGATGACCGGGTCGTGGGGGTTCCGACCGGCGGCGACCACCTTGTTCACCGTCGTCACCGGCGCGTGGAACGTGTTGAACAAGCTCGCGCTGCCATGCCTGGCCCTGATCGGGCTGCTCGTCACCGGAGACATCACCGACCGCCGCCTGGTGATCGGCGCCACCGTCGCCGCAGCCGTCCTCGCGGTCGTCGTCACCGCCGGCATCGGGGTGCTCTCCAGCGAACGCGTCGCCGTGTTCGCCTCGAAGACCATCGGCTACGTCGGGCACCGGGTGCTCCAGGTGGCCGGTCGGACTCGCGAGGTGCACTGGGAGTCGGCCGTGCTCGACTTCCGGCACCGCGCGCTCGGGGTGCTGCGCGACGGCTGGATCACCATGACGCTGGGCATGCTCGCCTACTCCGGCCTGCAGGCGCTGTTGGCCTGGCAGTGCCTGCACGCGGTCGGCAGCACGTTGACCGTCACGGAGGTGTTCGCCGGCTTTGCGTTCGGGCGGCTGCTGACGTCGTTCGTCGCGACTCCCAGCGGGGTGGGCGTCGCCGAGACCGGGGCGGCGGCGCTGCTCGCGAAGTTCGGTGGTGACCCGGCCGCGTCGGCCGCCGGCATCCTGCTGTTCAGCTTCTTCTTCACGTATCTGCTGGAGATCCCGGTCGGCGCGATCGGCTGGCTCACCTGGGCGTTGTACACCCCGTGGCGCAAGTCGCCTGCCTGACCAGGCGGAGCGCCTGGTCGAGCAGGTCCGGCGCGTCGAACGGCAGCCACCGGACCCCTGGATCGCGGCGGAACCACGTCTCCTGTCGGCGGGCGAACTGGCGGGTCGCGACCACGGTCGCTTCGACGGCGTCCGCCTCGGTCCCGGTGCCGTCGAACCAGCGCAGCACCTGGGCGTAGCCGAGCGCTCGCGGCGCTGTCCGCCCTACGCGCAGCCCGACCCGCTCGAGCTCCCGGACCTCGTCGACAAGGCCGTCGGCCCACATCCGGTCGACCCGCAGGCGGATCCGCTCGTGCAGCAGCGGCCGCGGGGCCAGCAGCCCGATGCGTACCGACGGCACCAGCTCGGCCGCCGACCCGACCGGGAGTGCGGCCGCGAACGGACCACCCGTCAGCTCGATGACCTCGAGGGCACGCACGATCTTGCGTCCGTTGGCCGGCGCGATCGCCGCCGCCGCCGCCGGGTCGAGCCGGGCCAGCCTCGCGTGCAGGACAGGTGCGCCGTCACTGTCGAGCTCGGCCTCGAGGGCAGCCCGCACCACCGGGTCGGTGCCCGGGAAGTCGAGCCGGTCGAGCACCGCGGCCACGTAGAGGCCAGAGCCACCGACCAGCACAGGGACCCGGTCGCGCGCCCTGATCTGGTCGAATGCCGCCCGAGCGGCGGTCTGGTAGGCAGCGACCCGCGCGTCCTGCTTGACGTCGAGGACGTCAAGCAGGTGGTGCGGGACACCGCGCCGCTGCGCCACGGGCAGTTTGGCCGTGCCGATGTCCATGCCTCGGTAGATCTGCATCGAGTCGGCGTTGACGACCTCGCCGTCGAGGGCCAGCGCGAGGTCGAGCCCCAGGTCCGACTTCCCGGCCGCCGTCGGACCCACGACGGCGACGATGGGAAGCGGCACGCTCGGAGCCGGGTCCGCATTCTCAGGCACCGGTGCGCCCGCCGCCCCGGGACCAGCTCGCCACGAAGTAGCCCACGCCGTACGGGGCGTCGTCGAAGCGCAGCTGCGTCCGGGCCGGGTCCGGACCCCACGCCTCGCCGACCGCGCGCCACGGGCCGACCCCGGCCACGCGCAGCTCACCGGCCAGCGTCGGGTCGAGCGCGGCGAGCCGCCCCGCGTGCCCGGCAGCGAGGGCCCGCGCCACCTCGGCGTCGAAGCCGGCGGCCCGCGAGTCGTACGCACCCGGGGCCCGCGAGGTGCGACAGGCGCTCCCGTCGCCCAGCACGAGCCACACGACCCGACCCGTCGGCGCCGGCGCCCCCGCGCCCGAGGCAGGCACCGAGGCGTACATGCGCGGTCCGACGTACCCGGTCTCGTCGAGCAACCAGGCGCCGACGGTCAGCGACAGTGGCAGCACCGGCGGCCCGTCACCGGCGCCGACGCGGACGTCGACGCCGAATCCGGCGAGCGTGCCGACGGCGTCCGACGGGAACCGTGCGCCGGCCGCTGCGCCGCCCAGCAGGACGACCGACTCCGGGTCGTGCGCCAGCAGCTCGTCGACCGCAGCCAGGCAGGCGGACCGCAGCGCATCGAGCTCCCCTGCCGCCCCCTGGGCGACCTCGGGCACGAGCAGCGGCGGATGCGGGCAGAAGGCTGCAGCGATCAGCAGCTGGTCCGGCGGGGGCACGTGCGGGCTACCGGCGCACGGAGGGGAGACCGAGGGCGACGGGCGTGGAGCGGGCCGGGGACGCACCGGGCGCAGTGCGCGCCTCGTGCGCATCGCCGGCTCGGGTCGTCCGCACCGACAGCACCGGACCGTCGGCGACGAGGTAGTGCGGGGCTGCGTACGACACCCGGGTCGTCACGACGTCGCCGGGCCGGGCAGGGCAGGCCGTGAAATGCACGAGCCGGTTGTCCGGCGCGCGACCGCTCATCCGGTGGGTGGCGTCGTCCTTGCGGCCTTCGCCGTCGGCGACCAGGACGTCGAGTACCCGGCCCACCTGGCGCCGGTTCTCGGCGAGCGAGATCTCGGCCTGCAGAGCGACGAGCCGCTCGTACCGCTCCTGGACCACCGCCTTCGGCACCTGCCCGTCGAGCGTGGCCGCCGGTGTCCCGGGCCGAGGCGAGTACTGGAACGTGTACGCGCCGGCGAACCGCGCTGCCGCGACGACGTCCAGGGTCGCCCGGAAGTCGGCCTCGGTCTCGCCGGGGAAGCCCACGATCACGTCGGTCGAGATGGCCGCCTCGGGCATCGCCGCTCGCACCCGGTCGATGATCGCCAGGAACCGGTCCGCCCGGTACGAGCGGCGCATCCGCCGGAGCACGTCGTCCGAGCCGGACTGCAGCGGCATGTGCAGCTGCGGCATGACGTTGGCCGTCTCGGCCATCGCCGCGATGACGTCGTCGGTGAAGTCGCGCGGGTGCGGCGAGGTGAACCGCACCCGCTCGAGTCCCTCGACCGATCCGCAGGCCCGCAGCAGCTTGGCGAAGGCGCCCCGGTCGCCGAACTCGACGCCGTACGAGTTGACGTTCTGGCCGAGCAGGGTCACCTCGAGCACACCTTCGGCGACCAGAGCCTCGACCTCGGCCAGGACGTCACCGGGTCGGCGGTCCTTCTCCGTGCCGCGCAGCGACGGGACGATGCAGAACGTGCAGGTGTTGTTGCACCCAACACTGATGGCGACCCAAGCGGCGTACGCCGACTCGCGCCTGGCCGGCAGCGTCGATGGGAAAACCTCGAGCGACTCCAGGATCTCGACCTGCGCGACGTCGTTGTGCCGGGCCCGCTCCAGCAGCGTCGGCAGGGACCCGTTGTTGTGGGTGCCGAACACCACGTCGACCCACGGCGCCTTCTGCGTGATGGTGGCGCGGTCCTTCTGGGCAAGGCAGCCCCCGACGGCGATCTGCATCCCGGGGTGGGTCCTCTTCACCGAAGCCAGCTGACCGAGGTTGCCGTAGAGCTTGTTGTCGGCGTTCTCCCGCACCGCACACGTGTTGAATACGACGACGTCGGCAGCCTCACCTCCGGGCGCGGCGACGTAGCCCGCGTGCTCCAGCAGACCGGTCAGTCGCTCGGAGTCGTGCACGTTCATCTGACATCCGTGCGTGCGAACGTCATACGTGCGTGCGGTCACCGGACCAGCGTACGGCGGTTCAGCGGGCGTACTCAGTCGCACGCGACTCCCGGACGACCGTGATGCGGATCTGGCCC
>JBBQWS010000001.1:0-154051 GCA_038210415.1 Actinomycetes bacterium | reverse complement strand
GTAACACCCCACCCCTCTCTCGCCACAAGGGTCCCCTCAGGCCACTAGATCGCGGTCGGTCGACACCCACGAAAGTCGATCCATGCGCAGGTCGTTCGGCAGCGCGAGCCGCTCCGCCCGAGGCCCGGTCGATGAGGGGGGGACCCGGACCGCGGCCTAATGGCATGAGGGGACCCTTGTGGCGGAACGAGGGGGGCGGGTGGGTTACTCGCCGGGGATGCGGTCGGCCAGCAGGGGCTGGCGCGGGTCCCAGGTGGTGCCGTCTGCGGCATCCTTGCGCCGCCGGGCGATGGCTGACACCGCTTCGAGGACGACCCGGTTCGCCAGCGCGGCTGTGATGTCCGCGTGGTCGTACGGCGGCGACACCTCGACGACGTCCATGCCGACGACGGGCAGCTCGTAGCAGATCCGCCGCACGGCATCGAGCAGCTGGCGGGCGCTGATGCCGCCCGGCTCGGGCGTTCCGGTGCCCGGCGCGTGGCCCGGGTCGCACACGTCGATGTCGACCGAGAGGAACACGCCCTCGCACTCGTCCGTCGCGATCGCGAACGACTCGGTGAGGCACTCCTCCAGGCCTCGCGCGACGATCTCGGTCATCTCGTACGAGCGCATGCCCTGCTCGGCCATCCAGCCGAGGATGTCCGGCGGCGGCCAGTACCCACGCAGCCCGATCTGCAGGAACCGGTCACCGCGCGCCGCGCCGGACTCGATGAGCAGCCGCATCGGCTGACCGTGCCCGATCAGTGATCCGAACGTGATGTCGCCGGTATCCGCGTGCGCGTCGAAGTGCAGCACGCTGACCCGGCCCCACCCGATCGCGCGAGCCACGCCGGTGACGTCGGGCCAGGTGATGGTGTGGTCGCCGCCGAGCACGATCGGGATGGCGCCGCTGCGGGCGATCTTCTCGACCTCTGTCTCGAGCGCCGCGCACGACGTCGCGGCATCGCCGGAGTACATCTCGACATCGCCGGCGTCGACCACCCGCAGGTCGACCAGGCCGTCGACGCGCAGCGCCATGCTGGGCCGAGAGCCGTCGTGCTCGAGGTAGTCGGTGCCGCGGATCGCAGCGGGCCCGAGGCGCGCCCCCGCTCGGTAGGACGTGCCGCCGTCGAACGGCGCCCCGACGATCACGATGTCGGCACCGGCGAACGACGCCGGGTCGCCCAGGTCGCATCGGTCGACGCCGAGGAACGTGAAATCAGGGCCGTACTGGGATCCGTAGCGAGCCATGCGCGCGAGCCTATCTGGCCGTGGGAACGCCTGAATGTCGGCGCCGACCTACGGACCTAGGTCCTCTGTACGAAGTGACCCTTCTCGTGACAGCGTCGGAGATGCGCGGGGGGCCCGCGCCCGTCTGGAGGATGACATGAGCGTGTACCGGGTCACCGACCTCATCGGCACCAGCACGAAGTCCTGGGAGGACGCAGCCCTCACGGCGGTCAAGACGGCGGGAAAGACGCTCCGCGGCATGCGCGTGGCGGAGGTGGTGGAGCAGGACATCTCGCTCGCCGAGGATGGCTCGGTCACCTACCGCACGAAGGTACGGCTCTCGTTCAAGTACGAGGCCAAGAGTTAGGGCGCACAGCAGACAAGCGCCCGGAGTCTGCGGCGCAGCGGCCCAGGCACGGCGAATGGCGGCGATCTCGATGACTGAAGACCAAGATCTACGCAAAGGCTCTCCCCAGGTGCATGACCTGATCGCGGAGCTCGATGAGGCCATCGCTGCGGGGGACGAGCCCCTCATGGAGAGGCTGAGCGCCAAGCTCCGACTGCTGGACCCGTCCTCGGGGGCAGGCGCCGACTCGTGAGCCTGACCCCGCATACGATGACGGCCGCCAAGCCGGTGCCGGTCAGAACCCGGCTCAGACGTTCTGCGGGAAGCCGAGGTTCAGGCCACCGTGCGAAGGGTCGAGCCAGCGTGCGGTGACGACCTTGCCCCGAGTGAAGAAGTGAACGCCCTCCATGCCGTGGGCGTGGCTGTCGCCGAAGAGCGAGGACTTCCAGCCGCCGAACGAGTAGTACGCCATCGGGACCGGGATCGGCACATTGATGCCGACCATGCCGACCTCGACCTCGTTCTGGTAGCGCCGGGCCGCGCCGCCGTCGTTGGTGAAGATGGCCGTGCCGTTACCGTACGGGTGGGCGTTGACCATCTCGAGCGCCTCGTCGTACGACTCGACCCGGACAACTGCGAGCACCGGACCGAAGATCTCGTCGGTGTAGATGCTCATGTCGGTGGTCACGTGGTCGAACAGCGTGGGGCCGAGCCAGAACCCGTCGGCAGCACCCTTGGGGTCGACCGTGCGCCCGTCGCAGACCAGCGTGGCGCCCGCAGCGACACCGGCTTCGACGTACGACGCCACCTTGTCGCGGTGCACGGCGGTGACCAGCGGTCCCATATCGGCGCCCTCACGACCGTCGCCGGTGGAGAGCGTCGCGACTCGCTCGGCGATCTTCGCGACCAAGGCGTCGGCCACCGAGTCGACGACCACCAGCGCGCTGATGGCCATGCATCGCTCACCGGCCGATCCGAAGCCGGCATTGACCGCCGCGTCCGCGGCGAGGTCGAGGTCGGCGTCTGGAAGAACGACCATGTGGTTCTTGGCCCCGCCGAGCGCCTGGACCCGCTTGCCGTGCGCGGTGCCGGTCTCGTAGACGTAGCGCGCGATCGGGGTCGAGCCGACGAAGGAGATGCTCTTCACGTCGCGGTGGGTCAGCAGTGCGTCGACCGACTCCTTGTCGCCGTGCACGACGTTGAAGACGCCCGCCGGCAGCCCGGCCTGGGCCCACAACTCGGCGATGAGCATGATGGCGCTCGGGTCCTTCTCGCTCGGCTTGATGATCACGCTGTTGCCTGCGGCGATCGCCAGGGGGAAGAACCACATCGGGACCATGGCCGGGAAGTTGAACGGCGAGATGATGCCGACGACTCCGAGCGGCTGTCGGATCGAGTAGACGTCGACCTTGGTCGAGACGCCCTCGGAGAAGCCGCCCTTGAGCAGGTGCGGGATGCCGCACGCGAACTCGACCACCTCGAGCCCACGGGTGACCTCGCCGAGCGCGTCGCTGAGGACCTTGCCGTGCTCGTCGGTGATGAGCGCCGCGACCTCCTCCTTGCGGGCGTTGAGGAGCTCACGGAAGGCGAAGAGCACCTGCGTCCGCTTGGCCAGCGACGACTGCCGCCACTCACCGAAGGCGGCCTTGGCGACCGCGACGACGTCGCCCACCAGTGCCGCGGAGGCGAAGTCGACGCTGCCGGAGACCTGGCCCAGGGCAGGGTCGTAGATGTCTCCGCGGCGTTCGGCCTGGCCGGTCCACGACGCGCCGTTGATCCAGTGGGTGACGTGCTTGGCGGTGCTGCTGGCGGCGGTGCTCGCGGTCACGGTCGTCGTCCTCACGCTAGGAACAGGTAAGTCCATTGTGGTGGACGACCAAGCCCGAAACCAGCGTCACTCTGTAAGGGCAGGACTCTCGAGGGATTACACCTTGTAGATCAGGAATCGAAGCCGAGCCCCAGCCGGTCCAGCGTCCGCAGCCAGACGTCGCGTCGTCCCTGGTTGCGGTCGGCTTTGCCGATGGAACGCCGGGTCAGCTCGATCCCGGCCCAGCGCAACGGCTCCGGCGGGAACGGGATCGGCTTGCTCTGGACGAACGACGTGCGCGTCGCCTCGGTCTGCCGCCCCGCCAGCAGGTCGAGCAGCACCTGGGCCCCGAACCGCGTGGCGCCTACGCCCAAGCCGGTGTAGCCCGCGACGTACGCGAGCCGGCCGTCGTAGGCGGTGCCCCAGAAGGCGCAGAACCGGCTGCAGGTGTCGATCGCCCCGCCCCAGGCGTGCGAGAACGACAGCCCTTCGAGCTGCGGGAACGTCGTGAAGAAATGGTCGGCCAGCTTGAGGAACGACTCGGGCCGCTGTTCGAGGTCGGCGCCGGTGCCGTTGCCGTAGGAGTAGATCGCGTCGTAGCCGCCCCACAGGATCCGGTGGTCGCGCGACTGCCGGTAGTAGTGGAACTGGTTCGCCGCGTCGCCGATGCCCTGCCGGCCGTCCCACCCGATCGCCGCCTGATCCGCCGCGGTGAGGGGCTCGGTCATCAGCACGTAGTCCCACACCGGCACGACGTAGTTGCGGATCCGGCGCAGCGGCGAGGCGAACGCGCTCGTCGCCACCGCCACCTGCCGCGACAACACCTCGCCGTACGGGGTCAGCACCCGCATGCCTGCCCCGTGCGCGGCGATCTCGGTGGCCGGGCTGCCCTCGTAGAACCGGACCCCGAGGCGGCGGCAGATGTCGGCCAGGGCCAGCACCAGCTTGCCCGGGTGCACCAGCGCCACGCGGTCCCGGTCCAGCAGACCGCCCTCGTAGAGCGGCGAGTGCACGAGCGACCGGACGGTCTCACGGTCGACGTACTCGAGGTCGATGCCATACTTCGCGGCGGCCTCCGGCTCGTGCCGCAGGTCGGCGTCCTGCCAGGCCGTGGTCGCGACGTCGAGCTCCCCGGTGCGCTCGAACTCGGCGTCGACGCCGTAGCGCCGGAGCGTGTCCTCGATGGCGTCGAGGTTGGCTCGGCCGAGCCGCTCGAGCACGACGAGCTCGTCCTCGAACCGCTCGAACCCGTTGCGGAATCCGTGGGTCAGGCTGGCCGCGCAGAAGCCGCCGTTGCGACCCGATGCGGCCCAGCCGAGCGTACGGGCCTCAAGGACGACGACGTCGCGGGACGGGTCCTCCTCCTTGGCGATGAGGGCCGTCCAGAGGCCGGAGTACCCGCCACCGACGATGACCAGGTCGGTCTCGGTGCGACCGGCCAGCGCCGGTGCCGACCGGTCGTGTGCAGGGTCGTCGAGCCAGAACGAGGTCTGCTGCGCACCCGCGAGCGAACGCAGCAGCTCGGGGTCGCGAGCGGTCGCCCTGGCGGACGCGGTGTACGGGTTGTCGTCGACGGCCGCACGGGAGCGCAGAACCACTCCCCTACACCACCATGCGGCGCCGACGGATGATCTGGCCCCCGATGACGAACACGAGTGCCACCGCGAACATCGCCGTCCCGACCACGTTGACCTGCACCGGGGTGCCGCGCTGCGACGAGCCCAGGACGTACATCGGGAACGTGACGTACGACCCGGAGTTGAAGTTGGTGACGATGAGGTCGTCGAACGAGAGCGAGAACGCCAGCAGCGCACCGGCGACGATGCCGGGCAGCACCAACGGGAAGGTGATCTTCCAGAATGCGGTGCTCTCGTCGGCGTAGAGGTCCATCGCCGCCTGCTCGAGGCGAGGGTCCAGCCCCGCGATCCGGGCCTTGACCGTGACCACGACGTACGACACGCAGAACATCACATGCGCGATGGTGATCGTGATGGGACCGAGCGGGATCACCGTGAGGTTCAGGAAAAGGGTCAGCAGGGACGACCCCATGACCACCTCGGGCGTCGCCATCGGCATGAAGATCAGCAGGTTGGTCGCGGACCGGCCGCGGAACCGGTGCCGGGCCAAGGCGAACGCGATGAGCGTGCCGAGCGTCGCCGCACCGATCGTGGCCACCACTCCGATCTTGAGCGACAGCCCCAGCGACTCGCACATGCCTTCTGGATCGCACGGGTGCAGCCACGCGTTGAGCGAGAACTTCGACCAGGTGTAGTTGGTGCGTCCGACCGGGGAGTTGAACGAGAACGCGAACACCACGAAGATCGGCAGGAACATGTAGAACAGCGCGCCGAGCCCGAGGATCTGGATGAGGTGCTCGCGCACCCAGTGCACGGGACCGCGCGCGGGTCGTGCGGCGACCGGAGGCTGGGCCGCTGCGGCACGCGGGGTCGTCAGGTCGATGGCCATCAGACGAGCTCCTCGGTTCCGGCGCGACGCACGTAGACCGACACCAGGATCACGATCGTCACCATCAGGGTGAACGACAACGCCGCTGCCGCGGGTAGGTCTCCGGTGCTCAGGAACTTCGCCGAGATCACGCTGCCGATCATGCGGGTGGACGGGTTGCCGAGCAGCTGGGCGTTGACGTAGTCGCCCGCGGCCGGGATGAACGTGAGCAGGGTGCCCGCGACGACTCCGGGCAACGAGAGCGGCCAGGTGATCTTGCGGAACGCCGTGAACGGCGCGGAGTAGAGGTCCTGCGCGGCCTCGAGGAACCTCGGGTCGATCCGGTCGAGGCTGGCGAAGAGCGGCAGGATCATGAAGGGCAGGAAGTTGTACGTCAGACCGGCGATCACGGCCAGCGGCGTCGCGAGGACCCGCTGGTCCGACGTGAGCTGTAGGAACGTCAGCACGTCGTTGATGTGGGACCAGTTCAGGAACCGCACCACCGCGCCGTCGTCGGACAGGATGAAAGTCCAGGCCAGCGTGCGGATGATGAAGCTGGTGAAGAACGGGGCGATCACCAGCACCAGCAGCACGTTCTTCCAGCGGCCGGACTTGAACGCGATCAGGTAGGCCAGCGGGTAGGCGATCACCAGCGCCAGCACCGTGGCGACCAGGGCCCACACGAACGACCGGATGAAGATGGCGCCGTAGCCGGACGCCGCATCGGCGTAGTTGGCGAACCGGAACGTCAGTGTGTAGCCGTCGTCCAGGTTGCCCGTCTGCAACGACTGCGACAGCAGGAAGATCATCGGCACGACGAAGAACAGCGCCAGCCAGAGCATCCCCGGCGCGAGCAGCAGGTAGGGCGTCTTGCGACTCCTCAGCCGCCCGCTCTTGGTCCCGGAGACCTCGTCGGTCAGCTCGTCGAGCCCTGGCACCAGGTCGGAGGGGGACGCCATCTCAGGTCGCCACCGGGTCCGGCAGGGCGGCTTCCTCGTCGAGCTCGACCCCGGCGTCGGCAGCCTGTGCGGCATCGAGCGCGAAGGCGTGCGAAGGGTCCCAGTGGACACTGACCCTCGCGCCGTCGACCAGCCGGTCGTCCCGGCGGACGTTCTGAGCGAACACCGCGATCTCCTGCCCCCAGGGCAGCTTGACGAGGTACTGCGTGCTCACGCCGATGAAGCTCGCGTCGATGATGACGCCGTCGAGCGAGTTGTGGCCGGCCGGAACAGCCTCGTCCTCGCTGATGCTGATCTGCATCTTCTCCGGCCGGACGCCGACGTGGGCCATGTCGCTGCCGGCGTGCACGCGGCTCGTGGGCAGCGCCACCCGGTTGCCGTTGATGTCGATGAGGGTGTCGTCACCGGCCCGACCGGTGATCTTCCCGGTGAGTAGGTTGGACTGCCCGAGGAAGTTGGCGACGAAGGTCGTCATCGGGTTCTCGTACAGGTCCGCCGGGGCGCCCATCTGCTCGATCCGGCCGCCGTTCATGACCGCGATGGTGTCGGCCATGGTCATGGCCTCCTCCTGGTCGTGCGTCACGTGGATGAACGTGATGCCGACCTCGGTCTGGATCCGCTTGAGCTCGAGCTGCATCTGCCGGCGCAGCTTGAGGTCGAGAGCGCCCAGCGGCTCGTCGAGGAGCAGGACCTCCGGTCGGTTGATCAGCGCCCGGGCCACCGCAACGCGCTGCTGCTGACCGCCGGACAGCTGAGCCGGCTTGCGCCGGGCGTACCCGGTGAGCTCGACCAGGTCGAGCATGTCCTCGACCTGCTTCTTGACGTCCTTGACGCCGCGACGGCGCAGGCCGAACGCGACGTTCTCGTAGATGTCGAGGTGCGGGAACAGCGCGTAGCTCTGGAACACGGTGTTGACCGGGCGCTTGTACGGCTTGCTCCAGGTGATGTCCTCGTGGCCGATCGCGATGTGGCCCTTGGTGGGCTCCTCGAGGCCAGCAACCATGCGCAGGGTGGTCGTCTTGCCGCAGCCGGACGGCCCGAGCAGGGCGAAGAACGACCCGCGCGGCACCGTCAGGCTCAGGTCGTCGACAGCCACGAAGTCGCCGAAGCGCTTGGTGACGCCGGTCAGACGCAGGTCGCGGCCGACTTCGTTCTGGGTGGGTGCTGTCATCGTCACTAGGCTCCGGTCACCGTGTTGAACTTCTCCTTGTACTTGGTCTCCGTCGCGGTGTCGAGCCCCTTGAAGATGTGGGTCTTGGCGAGGGTGGCGTCACTCGGGAAGATCAGCTCGTTGGCCGCGAGGGTCTTGTCGATCTTGAGCATCTCCTCCTTGGCCCCCTCGACCGGGCAGATGTAGTTGACGTACGCCGCGAGCTGGGCGGCGATCGCCGGGTCGTAGTAGAAGTTCATCAGCAGCTCGGCGTTCTTCTTGTGCTGCGCCTTGATCGGGATCTGCATGTTGTCCGACCACAGCATGATGCCGGCCTCGGGGGCGACGAACTCGATGTCGGGGTTGTCCGCCTGCAGCTGGATGACGTCACCGGACCACGCGAGGCAGGCCGCGATGTCACCCTTGGCGAGCCCCTGCGAGTACTCGTTGCCCGTGAACTGCCGGATCTGCTTGGCGTCGACGGCCTTCTGCAGGGTGGCGATCGCGGCGTCGTAGTCGGCGTCGGTGAAGTTGGCCGGATCCTTGCCCTGGTCGAGCAGGATCAGGCCGATGGTGTCGCGCATCTCCGTCAGGCAGGTGACCTTGCCCTTGAGGTCGGCGCGCGTGAGCAGCTCACTGACGCTGCTGACCTTGCCGGTGATCTTCTTGTTGTAGGCCAGGCCGGTCAGCCCGGACTGCCAGGGCGCGGTGAAGTCACGGGTCTTGTCGAATTCCGGGGCGGCCAGCGCCGTGCGCAGGTTCTTCGGGAAGTTCGGGGTGTTGGCCTTGTCGATCTTCTGCACCAGGCCCTGCCGGATCATCCGGCCGGCCATCCAGTCGGTGAGGACGACGATGTCGTGCCCGGCGTCCTGCCCAGCCTTGAGCTGGGGTGCCAGCTTCGCGTAGTACGACTCGTTGTCGAGGATGTCCTCGGCGTAGTTCACCTTGACGCCGGTCTTCTTGGTGAACTGGTCGAACGTCGGGTGGTCGTTCTTGTTCTTGTCGCTGATGTCGATGTACAGCTGCCAGTTGCTGAAGTTGACGACCTTGTCGGTGTCGGACAGGTCAGGGGTGACCGGCGCCGATGACGGCCCCGCCGAGCTGCCGGCGTTGTTTCCGGAGGTGCCGCAGGCCGCGAGCAGGCTGGCGCCCGCTACAGCGGCACCGGCGCCGCCGACGCCGCGGATGAAGCCCCGACGGGAGAGCGAGCGAACGATCTCGCGCAGCTCGGGAGGCAGGTCGTTGGTGGGGCTCATAGAAGTTCCTCCGATGGATGGCTGGTGCACAGGGTGGTCGAACGGGCTAGCGGTCTCCGAAGATCGTGCGGTGCCAGTCTTTACGCACCGCAGCGGTCCGGTCGTACATGACGTGCTTGACGTGCGTGTACTCGTCGAACGCGTACGTGCTCATGTCCTTGCCGAAGCCGGACTGCTTGTAGCCGCCGTGCGGCATCTCGCTGATGATCGGGATGTGGTCGTTGACCCAGACGCAGCCGGCCCGGATCACCTGGGTTGCCCGCAGCGAGCGGTAGAGGTCCTTGGTCCAGACCGACGCGGCCAGCCCGTAGGGCGTGTCGTTGGCCAGCGCAAGCCCGTCGACGTCGGAGTCGAACGGCAGCACGACCAGCACCGGACCGAAGAGCTCCTGCTGGACGATCTCGGAGTCCTGGGCGGCACCGGTGACCAGAGTCGGCTCGTAGTACGCGCCCTGGGCCAACGCGCCGCCGGGGATGCGGCCGCCGCGGACGATCGTCGCGTAGGTGCGGGCCCGCTCGACGAAGCCGGCCACGCTCTCCTGCTGTCGGAACGAGACGAGCGGACCCTGGTCGGTCTGCGGGTCCATGGTGGGGCCCAGCCGGACCGTGGCCATCAGGTCGGCGACGCCGGACACGAAAGCGTCGAACAAGGGGCGCTGGACGTAGGCGCGGGTCGCGGCGGTGCAGTCCTGCCCTGAGTTGATCAGTGCCCCGGCGACGGCGCCCTGCACCGCGGCGTCGAGGTCGGCGTCGTCGAACACGACGAACGGAGCCTTGCCGCCGAGCTCCATGTGCATGCGCTTGGCCGTGCGCGCCGCGGTCTGCATCACCGAGACCCCCACCGCCGTCGAGCCGGTGAACGAGACCATGTCGACGTCGGGATGGCCCATGAGGTGCTGGCCGGCCACGGATCCGCGGCCGGTGATCACGTTGACGACACCGTCCGGCATCCCCGCGTCGGTGCAGGCCTGGGCGAACATCAGCGAGGTGAGCGGGGTGAGCTCGGCGGGCTTGAGCACGATCGTGTTGCCGGCTGCGACGGCCGGCAGGATCTTCCAGCCGGCCATCTGCAGGGGGTAGTTCCAGGGTGCGATCGACCCGACGACGCCGATGGCTTCGCGCCGGATGACCGAGGTGTGGTCGGCGGAGTACTCGCCCGCGGCCTTGCCCTCGAGGTTGCGGGCGGCCCCCCCGAAGAACGCGACGTTGTCGGTCGTTCCGGGCACGTCGAACTCGGTGGTCAACTTGATCGGCTTGCCGGCCTGCCGCGACTCGACCGCGGCGAAGTCGGGGGCCCGCTCGGCCAGGATCCGGGCGAGGTCGGCCAGAACGGCAGACCGGGCGCCCGGCGTGGCGGTGGACCAGTCGGGGAACGCGGCCTTTGCTGCCGCGACGGCGACGTCGACGTCGGCCGGGCCGGCGAGGCGCACCGTGCAGACGAGTTCGCCGTTCCAGGGGTCGATGACGTCGTGGGCGTCGCCGTCGACCCGGACGTAGCGCCCCGCGACGAACGAGTCACCGGTGATCCCCGAGAGGTCGGCCGGGGTCGCCACAAGAGTCCTGTCTGCCACGCCCGGTATCTTGGCACGGATCGCACTGCAGACAAAGGAATCCGTGGTAGTTGCCCCCTTGACACAACGAAATCGCTACCGGAACGTTACCGTCGGCAACGACTTGGTAAGTGAAAGGCCGGTCCAACTTCGGGGGCTCCGGCCCCCCGAACGGGGCCCGGCCTGCGGACGGAGGCGACATGTTCCCGACGGTCGCTGAGGTGCTCGAGCTCGACTCCGTCCGGGCCGGCGACCCTGCAGTGGTTGCCGGGGCCGCCGCGCTGGAGCACCGGGTGCGCTGGGTCCACGTCAGCGAGCTCGCCGACATCGCGCCGCTGCTACGCGGTGGCGAGCTGATCCTCACGACCGGCGTCGCGCTCCCTGCCGACGACAACGCGCTCCAGGCGTACGTCCTGGCCCTGCATCGCGTGGGTGCCGCCGGCCTGGTCATCGAACTCGGACGACGCTTCCAAGGCGCCTTGCCGTCGGCGTTGGTCGGCGCAGCGGAGCGCGCCGGGCTTCCGCTGGTCGTACTCCGCCGCGAAACCCGCTTCGTCGCGATCACCGAGGCGGTGCACGCGCAGATCGTCGATGCGCAGCTGGCCGAGCTGAAGACGTCGGAGCGGGTGCATCAGACCTTCACCGAACTGTCGGTCGAGGGCGCGGACCCCACCGACATCGTCGCGCAGGCGGCCCGGATGTCTCGCCAGCCGGTGGTCCTGGAGAACATGGCGCACCAGGTTCTGGCCTACGACGCGGCCGGTCGCGACCCGGCCCGGTTGCTCGACGGCTGGGAAGACCGGTCGCGAAACGTCCAGGTCAAGACCCGCACCGGCTTCGACGCTGCTTCGGGGTGGCTGGTCACCACTGTCGGCGCCCGCGGTGACTACTGGGGGCGGCTGGTCGTCGTCGGCGGCGAGAACGTCACCGACGCCGACCACATGATCGTCGAACGGGCCAGCCAGGCGTTGGCGCTCGGGCGGCTGCTGGACCGCGACCGCGAGAGCCTCGAGCGACAGATCCACCGCGCGCTGCTGAGCGGCATCCTGGCGCACAGCTGGCCTGACGCCGAGGCGTCGGTCCGGGCCAAGGCGCTCGGGGTGCCGATCGAGGGGCGTCGGCTGGTCGCGGTGATCATCCGCCCCGGCGGGGTCCCAAGTGCGGCGATCCTGGAGTCCGAGCAGCGGCTGCGCGACCTCGGCGAGGCGGCCGCCCTGGCCGCTCGCGGGCACCGGCTCGCTGCCTTGGTCGGCGCGATCGACGACCACAGCGTCGGGATCCTGATCTCTCTCGCCGAAGCAGACCCCGTCGACCCCGCCCTCGAAGGCTTCGTCGACACCGTGGGCCGAAGCACGAGCAGCCAGCCGATGGTCGCGATCGGGTCCGCCGTCGCTGGTCTGCCGGCGCTGCGCCGGTCGTTCCTCGAAGCGGGCCAGGTCGCCGATGCTGCGGCCCAGGAGCCGGGTCGGGCATTCCATCGGCTCGATGACGTGCGCCTGCGCGGGTTGATGCACCTGTTGCGCGACGACTCCCGGCTGCAGACGTACGTTGAACGCGAGCTGGGGCCGTTGCTGGCGTACGACACCGCAAAGCGGGCCGACCTCACCGCCCTGTTACGCCACTACCTGGACAACGGTCGCAACAAGTCGGCCGCTGCCGACTCAGCGCACCTGTCACGCCCCGCGTTCTACGAGCGGCTGCACCGGATCGAGCGGGTCCTGGGCGTAGACCTCGACGACGTCGCCTCCTGCCTGTCGCTCCACGTCGCCCTGGTCGCGCTCGACGCGATCCGGCGACGCCCGGCCGGCTGACCAATCCGAGACCACCGCGGCACCGAACCCTGGCTATGACTTCGCCCGCGCGCCGTGGGACAGTCAGGCTCGTGATCGCTTCCACGTCGCCCGAGCTGCTGCTCGGCGCCGTGGCCCGCGGCGACCACGGTGCCTTCGAACAGCTCTACGACCACATCGCAGGCCCGGTCCTCGGTGTGGCTCGGCGGGTGCTGCGCGACCCGGCTCAGTCCGAGGAAGTCGCCCAAGAAGTGCTGCTCGAGGTGTGGCGGTCGGCGTCTCGCTACGACAACGGCAAGGGCAGCGTCCTTGCCTGGGTTCTCACCATCGCCCACCGGCGAGCCGTCGACCGGGTGCGGTCGGCACAGGCGCGCACCGACCGCGAGCTCCGGGAAGCCAGCCGCGCCCACGCGGTCGCCTATGACGAGGTGGCCGACGAGGTCGAGAGCCGGCTCGAGCACGAGCAGGTGAGGACCGCCCTCGAGTCACTCACCGACCTGCAGCGCGAGGCCGTCCGGCTTGCGTACTACGGCGGCTATACCCAACGTGAGGTGTCCGAGCTGCTCGACGTGCCGCTCGGCACGGTCAAGACCCGAGTGAGAGACGGCCTGATCCGGCTCCGGGACACGATGGGGGTCACCTGATGACCGAGTCCATCCACCTGCTCACCGGCGCGTACGCCGTCGATGCGCTGGATCCGGACGAGCGGACCGCCTTCGAAGGTCACCTGGCTGGATGCTCCGACTGCCAGGACGAGCTGCGTGGCCTGACCGAGACGGCTGCCCGGCTCGGTGCGGCTGCTGCCGTCACGCCTCCGGCCAGCCTCAAGGCGGCGGTCCTGGGCCAGATCGGCAACGTGCGACAGCTCGCGCCGTTGCCGCAGCTGGTCGACGACGCAGCCCTCGCCCCGGTGGTGCGACTGCGCCCTGGGCGCGGCCCCGCCCTGCTGACCGTCGCCGCCTCGGTGCTGGGCCTGATCGCGGTGACCCTCGGTGTGCTGCTGGCGCAGAACAAGTCCCAGACCGCTGAGCTCACCGCGCGCAGCCAGGAGGTCGCGCGGGTGGTCACTGCCTCCGACGCCCGGTCCTTCGGCGGCGACATCGCCGGTGGTGGGCGCGGTGCAGTGGTGATCTCGGACAGCGAGGGCAAAGCCGTCCTCCTGGCCTCGTCGTTGCCGAGCCCGCCGGGGGGAAGCATCTACCAGATGTGGTTCATCGACTCCGCGGGCAAAGCCGTGTCGGCGGGAACGTTCGCGCCGGACGCTGGTGGCTCGGCGGCTCAGTCGCTGGCCGGCAGCCCGGCGGGCTCGGCAATGGTCGGGGTCAGCGTGGAGCCCGCGGGCGGCTCGACCCAGCCGACGACCAAGCCGATACTCGCGGTGAACCTCGGCTGACGAGCCGTTGCCGGTCCGACGGATCGGTGGATGATCATGAATCACCCGAATGCGGGACACAAGTATTCGCCGCGGCTGCCGATGGCTTCGGTATGACCAGACCGGCGAGCATGCATCAGGAGGCGGCCGCCGGGACTCTGATCGATACTCGGTTACGAATGTCCTCAATGATGCGATTTGTAACGCTGGTCTCGGCAGCCAGTGGATATTCCGAGTTACTGCGGGTCATGGCGGAAGAAGCCCGCTGCGCCCTCGTCGCATCAACGGTGTCCCTTTCGGTCTGGGAGCGCGACCGTGGGCTGTTGCGCACGCTGATCAACGCCGGTGAGCTCGGGCCGCAGGAGACCGAGCTGCCCGACGACGAGACCTACGCGCTGTGTGAGGACCCGCTGACCGAGCGGTTGGCCCTCGACGCGACGGGCTACGTCCAGACGCTGGGGGACGCAGGCGGCAACACTCAGATCCATCGCCTCCTGAGCGAGCATAGGAAGAACTCTTGCCTCGCGGTGCCGGTGCTCTGTCAGGGTCGCGTGTGGGGCGAATTGTGGGCGACCCGCGCGTCCGGGTTGACGCCGTACTCGACTGATGATCTCGACTTTGCGGCGATGGTCGCGGCCCAGGTGGGCGCCGGGATCGCTCAGGTCGAGCATTCTGCGCGGGTGCAGCACCTCGCCTACAGCGACGACCTGACCGGCCTGGCCAACCGGAGGGCGTTCGAGGAGGCGCTTGATCGAGCGCTTACCTCTTCGTCCCCCAGGCTCCCCACGGTCGGGGTGATCCTGCTCGACGTCAACGGGCTCAAGCGCATCAACGACCGGCTGGGCCACGTCGCCGGGGACTCCGCGCTCATCACCCTCGCCGGCGAGCTGTCCGCCGCTGTCTCCGCGCTGCCGAACACCCTCGCGGCTCGGCTCGGCGGAGACGAGTTCTGTCTGCTCACTGCCGGAGCGGGAACGGATGAGGTCGTGGCACTCGCCGAAGACGTGTGCCGTCGGGGTGCGGAGGTGCTCGCGGAGGGGGTCTCGTGCGGAGTTGCGACCACGGATTGGTTGCCCATGGCGCGACCAACCTCTGCTCGGATCCTTCAATCGGCGGATGCGGCGCAGTACCGAGCCAAACGCACGAGTGCGCCTGGCCCCGTGGTCGCAGGAAGTCAGCAACCGGACGCGGACACAACCCCTCTGCCTGGCGAACGCATCGCGGCGCGAAGGGGTTCCCGGGGCCGGAACACGCAAGATCAAGGGCAGCTCGTCGACGCCCTGGTCCGCCATCTCGATGCCGGTTCGGACCACGACCCGCTCTTGCGGCTCAGTTTGGTGGCGAACGCCATGGCCGAGGCTCTGGACGCCGCCAGCTGGTGGCTCTCGTCGTTCAGCCCGGGTGCCGATGACATCGTCGCCCGCGGATCCCACATCGAGCGACGTCCGGAAGACCTTGCCGCGGACGACTACTACCAACCCGTCAGCTACCGGTTCGACGGGTACCCGGCAACGGCAGCGGCTTTCGCCGGACATTGCATCCTGGTCGACGCCGACGACCCTCGCAGTGACCCCGCGGAAGTCTCGCTTCTCCAGTGTGCGGGAATGCACGAGATGATGATGTGCGGCGGCACCGACGCCGCCGACACACGCTGGCTCGTCGAGATCCTCGGCGATGACCTGACCGTCCCTATGCGGGCATACACGTCAGTCCTTAGGGCAGGAGTCGCTCTCGCCCTGCGCCGCTAGGGCATGACGGCCTCGGGTTGTCCGGCCCCGGCCTTGCAGACACCGGCGGCCGGGCCAGTGGTTCGTTCGCACTCGGGCTACCCCTGATCCTGACCGGGTCAGCCCTCGTATCCGGGGTGCACCGACACCGCGCGTGCTAGTTGTCCGGTTCCGGTTCGTCGAGCAGGGCTTGCTCGAGCACGACAAGGAGCTCCGTGGGAACCTCGCTGACGCGCAGGTGCCCGAGCAGGTCGATGGTCACGCGCAGCTGCTCCAGGTAGTTCTGGCAGTCCGCACAGTCGGCGAGGTGCCGGTCGACCGCTCGACGTTGCGGCGCCGACAACTCGTTCTCAAGGTACTCAGTCGCAAGCTCGACCAACTGTTGACAAGACACGGAGCGACGTAGTTTCACGCTGGATCACGTCCCCCCTCGAGCTCTGTTCGCAGGGCTGATCGCGCGCGATGGAGCAGCACACGCTGGTTTGCTGCGCTGATTCCGAGCAGATCGCAGACTTCGGGCGCCGACCATCCCTGGACGTCGCGGAGCTCCAGCACCTGTCGTCGAGCCGGCGGAAGACCCTCGATCGCCTCGGCGATGCGGCGCAGGACTTCCTTTGACTGAAGACGGACTTCCGGATCGTCCTGCCAGGGCGCCAGGGGCGTCTTCCATCTCCCGCGCCCAGCCGGTCCCTCGAACCGATCGGCAGGCACCGCATCGTCTTGGAGGGGTTCGGTCATCTTGGCCAACTTGCGTTCGAACGACGCTCGAGTGCGTGCACGATTGACGAGGATCGCGAAGATCCACGTGCGTAGCGTCGAACGTCCCTCGAACCTGTCGATCCCGTTGATCACCGCGATCCATGTCTCCTGGACCACCTCCTCGGCGTCCGCACTGGTCGGTACGAAGGTGGCAGCCACCCGGAGCAGAGCGTTGTGATGACATGCGACAAGTTCACGAAACGCCTGCTGATCGTGCATCCGCAACCCACGGATGATGGCTTGGTCCGGGTCTTGGTCTTCGGAGTCCACGAGGCGAGACTAGGGCAGGACTGCGAAGCCCAGGCGGGTGACCCTCGTCGCCGGGTGCTCTACTCATGGTGCGTTCACCCGACGTCGATCATCGACGGCGTGGCGACGAGCAGTCGCTCCCAGATGCGGTCGGGTCGGCCCGAAGCGAACGGTGCCGTTCTGGTGCGCGACGCCGTTGATGCCCAGCCGACCACCGTGGAAGTGGTCGCAGACCTCTCCGTACTCGCTGGAGTCCTCGCGGACGGTCCCCCGGGCGCGCTCTGAGACCTACGGCCGCAGCCGCGCCAGCGCTGCGAGCCGGACGCGCTCGGCATCGGGTTGGTGCGCCGACGATGGTCTTAGGTCGATTGGCCATGCTCATCCGTCTAGCCAGCTGGCCCCGGCGTTACACGTCCTGCGGTTGGCGGAGCAGCCCCAGCGCGATCGAAGGGAAGATCAGGACCGAGAGCAAGCCGGCACACACCAACGTCGTCGCCGAGACGGCCGAGATGCGTCCGGTGAGGACACCGATCTGGCTCGCCGTGACGATGAACGGCAAGGAGGTCGCCTGCAGCAGTGCCACCGCGAGCGTGTCCCGCCGCCCCAGCGCCGAGCTGAACCACAGCGCCGGGATGCCACGGATCAGCAGGAGCGCGACCAGAATCAGCGGCACCCGAAGAATCGCCGATGGTTGCTCGACCAGCGCGCGCAGGTCCAGGCGCACCCCGCTCGAGACGAAGAAGACCGGGACGAGGAAGCCGAAACCGATCGCTTCGAGCTTGAGCCGGAAGTTGGGGTGGGAGCCGGCGTCGCGATCGAGCAACGAGACCACAGCGCCCGCGATGAACGCCCCGAGGATGCTCTCCAGGCCGAACCTTTCGGCCAGGGCGACGAACCCCACGAGGAGAACGATCGTCAGGCGCACGCGGATCTGCGCCGTCGTGTCCTGCAGTCGGTCGAGCACGCCGCCGAGCGACATCGATCGGCCGGCCCGAGCGACCGCGATCGCAATGGCCAGCACGAGCACGGCAAACCCTACGAGCAGGACGATCTTCGCCCCAGGGCTGGCACCGGAACCGGAGAAGACGAGAGACAGCAGCGCGATGGCGCTGAAGTCGGCAACGGTGGCCGCCGAGATGGCGGTCTGCCCGACCCGGCCCGTGAGCTGGTGGGCGTCCTTCAGCACCGGAACGATCAGCCCCAACGAGGTCGCCGACAGGGTGATCGCGAAGAGCAGCGGCGAGCTCACGACCCCGGTCGACGAGAACGCGAAGCCCACGGCTAGGCCGAGGGCCAAGGTGGTCACGTAGCCGAGCACCGACTTGAGCAGGATCGGACCGCCCAGCTGGTGCAGGTCGATCTCCAGGCCGGACAGGAACAGCAGGAAGGCCAGCCCGATGACTGCGAGGATCTGCACGGGCAGGTCGATGTGAACCCAGCCGAGCACCGAAGGGCCGACGACGACGCCCGCCACGATCTCGATCACGACGGACGGGATCCGCAGTCTGGGTGCAAACCCGATCAGGAGCGGCGCAAGTACGGCAACAACCGAGATGACGAGCAAGTTCTCGAATCGCACGTCAGGCATCGGTTGCTTCACCCGTCGTCGGACTGACCCCGCGGGTCCCGGACCTCACAGCCCGTACGCTTCGAGCAGCCTGAGCCAGACTTCGCTCACGGTGGGGAACGACGGAACTGCGTGCCACAGCCGCTGCACGGGGACCTTGCCGACGATCGCGACGGTCGCGGAGTGCAACAGCTCGGCGACGCCCGGGCCGGTGAACGTCGCACCGATGATCAGCCCGGTCGCCTCCTCGACGACCAAGAAGCTGGTGCCCGCGATCCCGTACCCCTGGGTCGTCGCCCCGGCGACCCCGCCGGTTGCTGTCGACACGCATCTGACGTGAATCCCGCGGTCGCGCGCTTGTGCCTCCGTGAGCCCGACCGCGCACACCTGCGGATCGGTAAACGTCACCCGCGGCACGACGTCGCGGCTCACCTCGTCGCGGGCGTCCTTCCCGAGGATCACATCGCCGGCTATGCGGGCCTGGTACTTGCCGATGTGGGTGAGCAGCGCCCGGCCGTTGCAGTCGCCAACGGCATAGAGCCACTCCCCCCTCACCCCGACGGCGCGCAGTAAGTCGTCGACCTCCACCGGACGACCCGGCGTGAGACCCACCGACTCAAGCCCGAGATCGCCGGTCGCGGGACGCCGTCCGACCGACACCAGGATCTCGTCAGCCACGAACCAGCGGCCGTCGTCGAGCCACGCGGTGACCGCACCCGGGTTCCCGTCGCGGACGACCCGCACCACCCGGGCATCGGTGACCACTTCGATCCCCTCGGCCTCGAACACCTCGCGAACCTGGTCGCCGGCAAAGGGCTCCTCCCTGGAGAGCAGGCGCGACGCGCCCTCGAGGAGGGTGACCTCGGCGGCACCCAGCCGGCGGAACGCCTGCGCCATCTCCGCGCCGATCGCGCCGCCTCCGAGCACGATGAGCCGGTCGGGAACGCTCCGTGTTGCGGTGATGGCCCGGTTGTCCCAAGGTCGCGCATCGGCCAAGCCGTCGATCGGCGGGACGGCCGCAACCGTGCCGGTCGCCAGGACCACCGCCCGTCTGGCGGTCAGTCGGCTGACCGTGCCATCGGGCCGCGTGACCTCCACGACGCGCTCGCCCACCAGCCGCGCTGCCCCCCGCACCAGGGCGATGTCCTTGGACTCCAGCCACGGGAGCGCCCCGGAATCGTCCCCGCTCGATGTCATGTAGTCACGCCAGGCGAACGCGGCCGCTGTGTCGATCGAGCCGGACGCGGCGGCTGCCGCTCCCGGGACACGTCGCGCCGCCGCCAGCACGTCACCGGGCCGGATGAGGGTCTTGCTCGGGATACAGCCCCAGTAGGAGCACTCTCCCCCCACCAGCTCTCGCTCGACGATGGCCACCGTGAGCCCGCCGTCGGCAACGCGGCCGGCCACGTTCTCACCCGCTGGCCCGGCACCCACGACCACAACGTCCACCACGTCGAACTCTCCCATCGTCGACTCTCCTGCTCTCTAGTTGGCTCAGAAGCCGGACGGCGCAGCCCGTCCGACCAGCCCGGCTGCCACCCGAAGCAACCGGGCGGGGTGCGGGCGGACGAAGGGATCGTCTTGAAGCAGCCGCGGATCGTTACGCCGGACCGTCAGTGCGCCAGCGAAGTGCGACGAGTCGCGGACGAGGGTGCTGAAAGCGTCTGCCGGGGGCCCTTCGAGCGCGCGCCGAAGCGCACCGCGCACGGCTGGATCATCGAACAACGGCTCCGGACCGACGGGTATCAGCACCAGGGACACCCACGCCTCGTCGGCCTCGGGGTCGGCGAGGTAGGCGTCCATGCGCACGGCAGCGCAGTCCCTGTCGTCCAGTAGCCGTCGCAGACAGGGTGGATCACGAAGTCACGGAACAACGTGAAGACGGTGGGGACGTACAGCCGATGCAGCGGGTCGGTGGTCTCGCGCAGCCCGAGCTCAGTCTGGTAGCGCCGGTAAGCGTCGGACAGGAACGTCCAGCGTGCTCCCAAGCCGGCGCGGAAGGCCGGCAACGTCTCCGGCTCGTCGACGCTCACCGCGACGAAGTGGGTGTACGCCACTTCTGCCTCCTCCTGCAGGCGGACGTGGCCGCGCAGGAATGTCCGCCCCTTGGGGCACCACCAGCTGCGGAAGAAGACAAGGACCAAGGGGTCGCCGCCGCCAACTCCGTCAACTGGCGGGTGACCCCGGTTCGGTCCGCCGGCTCAATGTCGCCATTAGGACGGCCGCTGACCAGATCGGGGTGCATGGAGTGTGGTCCATCGATGGCGCCATCTGTTACAGAACTCAGGCGACACCGTTGTGGTAGTCGTCGAGGGCTGTGCGTAGCGCCGCTCTGGCCTGGTTGAGGAGGATTCTCGCGTCGGTCACAGTGATACCGAGGATGTGGCAGATTTCGTGGGTGGTGAGCCTGTGGACGTCGCGCAGGATCACGACGCTGCGCTGGGCCTCAGGGAGCAGCAACAGCGCTTCAGCGAGAAGCTCACGAATCTCCCCGGAGGCTTGGGTCGTTTCGGTCCCCGACGGCCAGATCTGGGGGGCGCCCAGGTCGGTCCAGTGGCCGGGGTGCTTGTCGTTCTTCCCGCGAAAGCGGTGCGGAGCCACCGCGGGCTCGCTCCCCTTCCCGTCCAGCCGCATCAGTGGGCCCCCCTAGAGCGCAGTCGCACGCAGTCCAGGCTGTCGGGCTCGGAGATGACGCGCAACGGGGGAATCCTCTTGACTTCAGGTGTAACGCTCCTGCCGTTGCCAGGACTGCCTACGGTATGTGTAGCTCGTTCTGCCACCCGTTGCGCATGGTGGCCCTCGCACCCGCTACGGAGTCACCCTGATGCCTGATCCCGCGACCACCCGTCTGTCGTTGCACGCAGTGGCGGAGCTGCTGGTTGCCGGCCCGCAGTACGCCGTCAGCAAGCGGATCAGACTCCGGGCCACACCTGGTGGTTTCGGGACGACGGCGTCCCCCGAAATCCGGGTGGACGGGCTGACCCTGAACGTTGGAAACCGCTCCATCGCCCTCCAGGGACGAACCATCAGCGACATCGCCCAGGACGCCGGACTCACCCCGAGGCCCCTCGACGATGTCTATTCCGGCGGGTCCGGCCTCGGTGTCGACCACCGACTGGCCATCAACCCCGGGCACGCCCTGGAGATCGCCGAGGCGTTCCGCGTGGGAGCGCAGGCGCTCAGTGCGTTCGCTCCTACGGCCGAGCAGGCGTTGTGGCCCGAACACTTCGACCTGGCCATCACGCTCGACGAGGTCAACTACGGCGTCTCCCCGGGCGACTCGTTTCTCGGCTTCCCCTACGCCTATGTGGGGCCCTGGTCCCCGGGCGATCTCAGCGGGCCGTTCTGGAACGCTCCCTTCGGCGCGGCGCGTGTCTTGAGCGAGATGGCCGATCTAAGGGCCTTCTTCGCCGAGGGTCAAGCTCTGGCGAACTAGATCAGCGCCGCGTCCTGCTGAACACACAGCAGGGCCGGTCCCGGGGCCGCAAACAGGACTGCGAACGCGGCGTCAAGCTGCTCGCGGTGATCGACTCGAATCCCCGTCGCGCCGCACAGCTCGGCATACGCCGCCCAGTCGGGGTTGGTCAGCGAGGTGTGCCACACCGGGTAATCACCGGCGATCTGCTCCTTCTCGATCTTGCCCAAGGCATTGTTGTTCAGCAGCAGATGTTTGATCGGCATGCAGTACTTGACTGCTGTATTGAGCTCCATGGCGTACTGACCGAATCCCCCGTCGCCGGTCACCGCAAGAACTGTGCGCGACGGGTCGGCTGCCCAGGCGCCCATGGCAGCCGGATAGCCGAACCCGATGGACCCCAGATACCCGGACATCAGCACCGGCTGCCCCTTCGACTCCAGGTAGCGACCCAGTGAATAGGCATGGTTGCCGACATCAACAGCCACGACCGCGTCCGCCGGCAGATGCTCCGACAGAGCCGCGAAGACGGCCGCCGCTGAAACCCCCTGGCCGCGGTCGTCGGTCGTGCGGCGCTGCTTCTCTGCCCGCCACAACGCCCACCGCGCCGCGAGGTCGGGCCGCTGATCGAGCGCGGCTGCGGCGCCGGTTGCCAAGTCCAGCGCTTCGAGAGCCAGCGCCGCGTCAGCGAGGATCGGCACCGTCACCGCATGAAAGCGACCGATCGCCCCCGGCTCGTCGTCGATCTGGATGATGGGCTTGTAGGGCGCGATTCCCGTGTGGTTCGAGAACGAAGCCCCCACCACGATCAACAGGTCTGATTCGTTCATCAGCCAGCTCGCCACCGGGGTACCGCTGCGCCCCAGCACGCCGGCACCGAGCGGATGGTTGTCCGGAACCAGACCCTTGGCTTTGAACGTGGTCAGCACCGGCGCGCCGAGGCGGTCAGCGAGCGCGAGCAGCTGGACCCGGCCGACCCTCGCGCCGTGGCCGACCACGAAGACAGGACGGTGCGCCAAGCGCAGCAGGGCCGACGCGGCCGCGATGGCATCAGAGTCTGCCCCGATCCGGCGCGGCGTGAACCGGCCGGTCGGGGTCGCCGCCGGGTCAGGCGACGGCCGGTCCTGCACCTCGTCAGGCAGGACCAGGTGGGCCACCCCGCGGTGGTCGATCGCGTGCTTCACCGCCAGCGCGGCCAGCTCAGCGTGGTCGCTTCCGGCGTGAACGGTGGTCGTCGAGACCGCGACGTCGCGGAACACCGCAGACAGATCGAGGTCTTGGAAAGCGCCGCGACCCAGCAGACGGGACGGCACCTGGCCGGAGATCGCGACCACCGGCGACTGATCGAGCTTCGCGTCGTACAGCCCGGTCAGGAGGTTGGTCGAGCCAGGCCCAGCGATGGCAAAGCACGCTGCTGGGCGACCGGTGAGCTTGCCGTAGGCGCTGGCCGCGAACGACGCGGCGCCCTCGTGCCGGATGCCGATGAATCGCAGCTGACCGCGGGCCTCTGCTCGGCGCATGGCGTCGGCGAACCCGAGGTTGGAATGACCGACCATGCCGAAGACGGTGTCGATCCCGTGGGCCACGAGCGTCTCGACCAGGACGTCGGAGACTGTGCGTCGCTCCTGCGCCGGGGCCGGGAGCAAGACGTACGCTCCGTCTTCACGCTCGGCGGTGTCGTACGCCGTGACCGCGTCGGTGAACCCTTCGGGCGGCTGGCCGGTCAGTGGGTTGTAGTCGTAGCCGTGCCAGGGGCACCGGAGCCAGCCGCCCTCGATCGACCCTTCGCCCACCGGGCCGCCCTGATGGGGGCAACGGTTTTCGAGCGCGCCGAGCGCGCCGCCGCAGCGAGTCAACGCCACCGAACGACCGGCCACCACGGTCGTGTTCACCCGGCCCTCGTCGGGGACATCGCTGGGCGAGATCCGATGCCAGTCGAACCCGTTCGGGCTCACGCGGGCTCGGCCAGCAGGAGGGCGAAGTCGCCTTCCGGGTCAGTCCACCACTGGGTTACGTTCAAGCCCGCCGACGCCAACTCGGAAGTCATCGTCTCGCGACGGAACTTCGCGGAGATCTCGGTGCGCATCTGTTCGCCAGCCTCGAACTCGACCTCGAGCTGCAGCTCGGAGACCCGAACACGCTGATCCCGCCGCGATCGCAGGCGCATCTCGATCCACTCCTGGTCGGCATCCCACACGGCGACGTGCTCGAAGGCCTCGGGATCGAAATCGGCGGCCAGCTCGCGGTTGATCACCGACAACACATTCTTGTTGAACGCCGCCGTCACGCCCAGGGCGTCGTCGTAGGCCGCCACCAGCCGTGCTTGCGGCTTCACCAGATCCGCCCCCATCAGGAAGGTATCGCCGGGCCAAAGGCAACGACTGACGTCGGCGAAGAAGTCGGCGCGTTGGCCGGGGTCGAGGTTGCCGATCGTCGAGCCCAGGAAGGCCAGCAAGCGTCGGGGACCTTCGGGGAGCAGGCCGAGATGGAGCTCGAAGTCACCGACCACCGGCTCAACCAACAGGAGGGGGAACTCCGTGGCGATCATCGCGCTTGCCTCGCGCAGCACGACCGGGTCGACGTCGAAAGGCACGAACCGCTCCAAGGTCCCGGCGCCCGCCAGCGCCCGCAGCAGCAGGCGGGTCTTCTCCGACGTGCCGCTCCCGAGCTCGATGAGCGTCCGGGCTCCGGTCAGGGCGGCGATCTCCTCGGCCCTTCGCTCGAGGATGTGGGCCTCCGTGCGCGTGGGGTAGTACTCCTCGAGCCGGGTGATCTGATCGAAGAGCTCGCTACCTCGGGCGTCGTAGAAGTACTTAGGCGGCAAAACCTTGGGGCTGGCCAGCAGACCGGCCCGAACGTCGGCAGCCATCTGTCGGGTCAACGCGTCGGCGTCGAGATGGACGGCGAAGTCGGAGACGGACATCAGTCCTCCAGTTGAGTGACGGTCAGCCCGTCAGGGCCGACCCGCAGCAGATGTCGATCAGGGACGTGGACCCACCGGGGATCGTCGTCCCACGGTTCGCTGGCCACGACGACGCCGTCAGGCTCGAGCAGGTAGCTCAGGGGGTCACCCCAGCTGAGGGCGACGATCTGGGTTCCGTCGGTGAGCAGCAGGTTGAGGGTGGCTCCGGGGTCTCGCTCGGCGACCGCACGGATGGTGCCGACGACGTGCTCGACTCCCCGGTGAAAGACGTGCGCCGCAAGCAGTGCCGAATCGCAGACGGACTCGGCGGCCAGGTCGGCCGGCAGCGCGGCCCGGTCGACCTGGCCGTTGTGTGACAGCAGCCAGCGGCCGTCGGTGAAGGGTGCCGTGGCGCTCTCGTCCAGCGGCATGCCGGCCGTCGCCGACCGGACTGCCGCCAGCACCGCCCCCGAGGCCAACACCCTGGCGACCGATGCGAACGACGTGTCGCCCCACAGCGGGCGCGTCGAGCGCCACCGGACCGGTTCGCTGGTGTCCGGGGCGTAGAAGCCGACCCCCCAGCCGTCCGCGTTGAGCAGGCCCCGCCGTTGCCGTCTGGGTGCGTAGGACTGCCGGAGCAGCCCGTGGTCGGGCTCCAACACCAACGAGGCGACAGTGCGTGGCGCCCCCAGCCACGCCTGGTGCCTACACAACGTCCCACGCCAATCGCAGGCCGCAGAAGATCTGGCGGCGGATGGGGAGGTCCCAGTTGCGGAACGACGGACGGATCGAGGCGCCGCCTACCGCCCAGGAGCCGCCCCGCAGCACGCGGAAGTCGCCGCCGAAGAATGGTGAGCTGTAGTCGGCGTACAGCATGGGCGCGAACCCGGGCCAGGGCTCGAACCGGGACGAGGTCCATTCCCACACGTCGCCGATCAGCTGCTCGACGCCGTACGCGGAGGCACCGGCCGGGTAGGCACCGACCGGAGCGGGTCGAAGGGCCGCTCCGCCGAGATTGGCCGTCTGCGGACTCGGGTCGACCTCGCCCCACGGCCACCGGCGCCGCGTCCCGCTGGCCGGGTCCCACGCGCAGGCTTTCTCCCACTCCTGCTCGGTCTGCAGGCGGGCGCCGGCCCACCTGGCGTAGGCCTGCGCTTCGAAATAGCAGACGTGCTGGACGGGTTCGTCGCCGGGGACTTCTTCGACGACCCCGAACCGGCGCCGGGATCCATCGGCGTTCCAGTGGAGTGGGCGGCAGAGGTCGGCCTCGACGCGGTGGGTCCACCCTGCGGCCGACCACCACTGCGGCTCGTCGTAGCCGCCCGCGTCGATGAACTGCTGCCACTCGGCGTTGGTGACCGGAACCCGGGCGATCTTGAACGCCGGCAGGTCGACCGTGTGGGCGGGGCGTTCGTTGTCGAGCGACCAGGGTTCGTCGGTGCCGTTGACCCCCAGGGTGAACGGGCCCGCCGGGATCAAGACCCTGTCATCAGGGAGGGTGCGCCCGACGGGGACTGGGTCACCGGTGCCGAGCAGTGGCGGACCAACACGTAGCTGATGAGTCGCCAGCATCGTCTCGACGTGTTGCTGCTCGTGCTGCTCGACCATGACGTAGTCGAACAACTGCTCGTCGTTTGCCTTCGCCAGGCGGTCGAGGACCCGCCCACGCACGTCCGCGATGAAACTCCTGGCTTCGCGCGGCGGAAGCAGCGGGAGCGCGACGCGAGTTGCCCGCGGGTGTTCGAACGCGTCGTACAGATGTTCGATCTGCGCGGGCAGCTGGCCTTGTCGAGCCGCGTCGCCCTCGCGTAGCAGCCACAAGTCCTCCTGCTGTCCGATGTGGGCCAGATCCCAGACCAGCGGACTCATCAAGGGACTGTGCTGGGTGGTCAGTTCTTGATCTTCGAGATCGGTCAGCTGCAGGGTCCGGCTGCGGGCGTCCTCAAGGCCGCGAGCGGCCAGCTCACGCATGCGCTTCCTCCTCCAAGACGCGCAACGGGCCTTGCCCCTCGATCCGAGCCCGCAGCTCACTGCACGGGGTGCGACCCGACTGGATGAGCTCGGCGAAGGACTCCACTTCCCGGCGGAGAGCCGACGGGCTGTGCCGCACCGCGACCTCGACGCACCCGCTGAGGGCGGCCCGAAGTCTGCGGTCGGACGGACCATGCTGCGAGGCGGACTCCCACAGGCTGGCGACAGGTTCACACAGGTCTGCCGACGCCTCAGCAGCCACCGGGTCGTCGATCAGGGTGACCGCGATCGCTGCGACCGCCGGCCACCAGCGGTCCGGCAGGGCGTCCAGACAGCGGATCTCGACGTAGCCCCGGGGGCGGATCGGCGGGAACAGTGTGGTCAGGTGGTAGTCGATGTCGGCCCGCGTCGCGGGTCGACCCAGCCGCGCCGGGTCGGCCAGCCACTCGGCCAACGTGACTCGGCGGACGACCGAACGCAGGCCGGACTGCTCGCGCAGCAGCATCACCGGGGCTGCCAGCGCGTACTCGGCCCAGGCGCCCGCAGGATCGCCGACGCCCACCGGACCGGTGCGGCGGGCGTCCATCCCGTGCCAGGCCTGCTGACGCATGGAGTGCCAACCTGAGGTGCTCCCTGCGAGGTACGGCGAGGTGGACGACGCCGCGATCAAGACCGGGACCACTGCGCGGATGTGGGCCAGCCGGTCCGCCCAACCCTGCTCTGGGCCAGCCTCCAGGTTGATCTGCAGCGCGGCTGTTGCCGTCATCATCGCCCGGCCGGGGGTCGGATAGCCAAGGGCCTCGTAGTGCTGTTCCATCGCCGCGTACCGCTGCTTGGGGTTGATCCGTTGCACTGGCCGGGCGGGATCGGCCCCGAGCGCGGCCCCGCCGAATCCCGCGTCCGACAGCGCGTGGCGCAGCGCCTCGCGGTCGTCACGCAACGCAGTCACCGCTGCGGCAACGTGGGGGTGCGGGGCGGTGGAGAGCTCGATCTGCCCGCCCGGTTCACACGTGACGGCGCTTCCCCGCGGCATCGGTGGCAGCCCGCCCAGCAGCGTCTGGACATCGACCCAGCTGGGTCGCTTCCCCGGCTGTGCGAGGTCGACGAGATGGAACTCCAGCTCGAGCCCGACTCGGCCGACAGTGCTCCTCGCGAAGGCGCCACCGGCGATGAGCTGCCGGGCAGCCTCGACGGGGTCGCCCGGCGCAAGGACACCCTCGACCCCGGCGACCAACAGCGGGTTGCGGCTATCCACTCCTGAGACGACCATCGCCCCTCCAGGTCCGGACCGGTCGAGATGTCGACCGCGGGTCGGTGCGGGGGCGATCTTGTCTGATCGTCCGCCTATAAATTCTGTGCTCCTTCGTGCCCAACTCATTCGCCTAGCATTCCCGCATCTCGCCTAGGAGCGGTACTCGGGGTTCTCCCAGTCGAACCGCGTGCCGGCGTTCCACTCCGAGCGCTGGTTCCCGAAGCCCGGCACTCCTCCGGCATCCTTCAGCATCTTGGCCAGGTGCATCAGGTTCCAGGTCATGAACGTTGTGTTGCGGTTGGTGAAATCGTTCTCGGGGCCGCCACTACCCGGGTCGAGGTACGACGGCCCAGGGCCGGCCTCACCGATCCAGCCGGCGTCAGCGTTCGGCGGAATCGTGTACCCGATGTGCTGCAGGGAGTACAAGACATTCTGTGCACAGTGCTTGATGCCATCTTCGTTGCCAGTGATCAGGCAACCTGCGACGCGGCCGTAGAAGAGGTATTGACCCTTGTCGTTGAGCATCCCCGACAAGGCGTACAACCGCTCGATGATGAGCTTCGTCTGGCTGGAGTTGTCGCCCAGCCAGATCGGTCCGGCGACGACCAGGATGTCCGCCTCCAGCAGTCGAGGGTAGATCTGCGGCCACTCGTCGCTGGCCCACCCGTGCTCGGTCATGTCGGGGTACACCCCGGTGGCCAGGTCATGGTCGATCGCCCGGATGACCGCCACGTCGACCCCGTGCTTGCGCATGATCGACGCGCTCGCGTCGACAAGGCCCTGAGTGTGGCTTGGTTCAGGCGAACGCTTGAGGGTGCAGTTGATGAACATGGCGCGGAGCCCGGTGAAGTCGGGGTGGCTCGTCATAGGTATCAAGTCTCCCTCGCTGCCGTTGCGTTACACGAGCATCTCGGGGCACCGAACGTCAGGGCGGTGAACGACCTGGGCTATCTGGACAGCAAAGCCCGGTGCAACGACCCCATGGCGGACGGCATGTCCTCGTCCAGGCAGACGCGCCACAGCTTGACGCGCCGCTCGATCCGGCCCAGCCGCAGACCCAGGTAGCGACCGGCTGCGTCCAGGGCCGCGGCGTCCTGGCGCGAGGCCAGCCGCCACAGAGGCGCGCGAGTCTTCAGGGACACCATCGGCGGGGCGGCGAGGACGGTTGCCGACCACAGGGCCCGGGCGAGCAGCTCGGGTTCGAAAGCGCCACGAAGCCATCGGTCGCCGGCATCCAGCCTGCGGCGCTCCTTGGCGATCGCGTAGTCAGCCCCCGCGGGCAGGGGCTGATCGCAGACGAGGACGTAGCTGACATGCGGCCGGGTCTGGCCGGCGATGAGCCGGTGGACGTCGAAGCTTCCGCCGCAGATGACTTCGAGGAGCTGCTTCATCCGTTGGGCCGCGATGCTGTCGACGGCCTTCCAGATCGTGGTGCTGCTGGAGCCGCTCCCGGGTTGGATGCCACTGAGCACGGCCAACTCGCAGGCGGCCGCCTCCTGGTCCCGGACCGGCGTGCGGCTGACCGCATGCCGCAGCCTGATCCACTCTTCAGGCAGGTGACGCCAGGGCCCCAGCCGGATCTCGGCGTGCGGATCCGGGTAGGGCAGCGTGTCGAGCTCGAGCTCGGTCGATGTCACGAGTCGCTCCGGACACAGTTGACGAACAGCCGTGAGCCGGCCGCGTCCTGGCGCTCGTCGAGGCCGTGGACGAAGGTCTCCATGCCTGGGCAGGTCTGGTTGAAGACCTCGATGAACTTCAGGTAGTCGACCACGAGACGGCCGACCCGCTCGCCGGGGATCACCAGAGGGATGCCGGGCGGGTACGGGGTCAGCAGCACAGCCGCGACCCGCCCTTTGAGCTCGTCGATCGGGACGGGTTCGACATTGCGGCCGGTCAGCTGCGCCCAGGCCTGCGCGGGGAGCATCGCCGGCTCGGGCTCGGTCACGTACATCGCGGTGGTCAGTCGCGCGACGTCGTACTTGCGGTAGATCTCGTGCAGCTGCTGGCACAGGTCATGCAGGCCGAGCCCGGCGTACGACGGCTGCTCGGCGAGGAAGCGGGGCATGGCGCGGGCGAGCGGCACGTTGCGGTCGTACGCGTCCTTGAACCGGCGCAGCTCGCCGAGCATGTTGTGCCACCGGCTGCGGGTGGCTCCGATCGTGAACATGATCAGGAACGAGTAGAGGCCCGTCTTCTCGACGATGACGCCGTGCTCGGCCAGGTAGCGGGAGACCACCGCAGCCGGGATGCCGGTCGACTCGAACTCCCCGTCGCGACCGAGTCCTGGCGTGACCAGGGTGGCCTTGATCGGGTCGAGCATCGTGAAGCCCGGCTCGATGCCGTCGAACTCGTGCCAGGAGTCCGCCGCAGTGAGCTCCCAGTCGCTGCGCTGGCCGAGCCCCTCGCGGATGGGAGTGTCAGGCCCCCAGACCGAGAACCACCAGCTGCCGGCCAGCTCGTCGGCGACCCTGATCATCGCCCGGCGGAACTCCAAGGCCTCCCCGATCGACTCACCGACCAACCCCCGCCCGGCAGGGCCGTCCATCATGGCCGCGGCCACGTCGCACGACGCGATGATGGCGTACTGCGGGCTCGTGGACGTATGCATGAGGAAAGCCTCGTTGAACACTCGCTCGTCGAGCTGGACCGTCTCGGAGTCCTGGACGAGGATCTGTGATGCCTGCGAGAGGCCGGCCAGGACCTTGTGGGTGGACTGGGTGGCGAACACCATCGAGCTCGAGCAGCGGGGCCGGTCCGGGCTGATCGCGTGCATCCCGGCGTAGAACTCGTGGAACGTGGCGTGCGGCAGCCAGGCTTCGTCGAAGTGCAGCGCGTCGATCTTGCCGTCGAGCTCGGCCTTGATCGTGTCGACGTTGTAGACGATCCCGTCGTACGTGCTCTGGGTCAGGCACAGCAGCCGCGGCACCACCGTCTTGTCCTTGATGAACGGGTTCGCCTCGATCTTGCGGCGGATGCTGTCCCAGGTGAACTCCTCCCGCGGGATCGGCCCGATCAGCCCGCCGTGGTCGCGGGTCGGGTTCAGGAACACCGGGATCGCGCCGGTCAGGATGAGCCCGTGCAGAACCGACTTGTGGCAGTTGCGATCGACCACGACGACGTCGCCGGGGCTGACGAGGGAGTTCCAGACGATCTTGTTCGACGTGGATGTCCCGTTGGTGACGAAGAACAGGTGGTCAGCGGAGAAGATCCGCGCGGCGTTGCGCTCGGCCTCGGCGACCGGGCCGGTGTGGTCGAGCAGCTGACCCAGCTCCTCGACGGCGTTGCACACGTCGGCGCGCAGCATGTTCTGCCCGAAGAAGTCGTGGAACATCGCGCCGACCGGGCTCTTGAGGAACGCGACTCCGCCGGAGTGACCGGGGGCGTGCCAGGAGTCGGCACTGCCGCGGGCGAAGGCTGTGAGCGCCCGGAAGAACGGGGGCGCTACCGAGTCGAGGTACACCTGGCCGGCCCGCGCGATCGCACCAGCGACGAACTCCGGAGTGTCCTCACCGAGGCTGACGAACCCGTGCACTTCGGCGAGGACCTCGCTCGAGAGGCGGGCGGGGTCGAGCCCGTCGCCGAGGAGGAAGATCGGCACGTGCGGGTTGCGCGCTCGGACCACCCTGACGACGTCGACGATGGCGTCCGTGCCTGACGCGGCCGAGTAGACGAAGGCAGCGGTCTGCGTCGACTGGCCTGCCAGCGATCCGAGCTCGTCCGGGACCGTGAAGGTGCGGTTCCCGACGCCCAGCTGGTCCAGGGCGCTCGTCAGCGGGTGCAGCCCGGACCTGCGGGAGGTGCCGGTGGGCTCCACCAGGACGACGCTGAAGTCCGGTTCCATCGGCTAGGCCACCGAGAAGACGGACGGGAGCGGACCGGTGGGGATCGTTCGTGGGCACCAGTGGCTCCCGGCGTTCCTGCCATTCAACGTGGTCTCCCCGGGTCATACGGCAGCGGTGGCCAGCAAAGGTGGGTCAAGAGTCCCGTTCGACCACGAGGGAGCACAAGAGCACGAATATGTAGGAAGTGCTTGGTGATCTAACGATCTGCGTGCCTCCATGCGACAATTCGCCATGCCTCAGTCTTCCTTGGACACCCTGGACCACCGCTTGGTCGCGCTGCTGCGCGCCGATGGCCGTGCCTCCATCTCTCAGCTGGCAGCCCAGCTGCACGTGTCGCGAGGCACTGCGCAGAATCGGCTCGACCGGCTCGTCGAGGCCGGGGTCATCCTCGGCTTCACGATCCGGATCCCCACGGAGTTCGACGCGGGCCTGGTGCGCGCGATCACCAGCATGCGACTCGTCGACACCTCCGCGACCGTGGCGATCTCGCGACTCAGAGGGGTACCCGAGATCCGAAGGCTGCACACGACCAACGGTGCCTGGGACCTCGTCGCTGAGATCCAGGTCAGCACCCTCGAGGAGCTGGACCACGCACTCCGGACCATCCGCGCCGTCGCGGGCGTGCACGACACGGAGACGAGCATCCTCTTGTCGTCGATCTGATCTCAACCGCGATCCGCGCTGACCCGACCGTCGAGTCAGCTGTTGAGGTTGGCCATCACGTGCTTGATCCGGGTGTAGTCCTCGAACCCGTACATCGACAGGTCCTTGCCGTAGCCCGAGTGCTTGAACCCGCCGTGCGGCATCTCCGCGACCAGCGGGATGTGGGTGTTGATCCAAACGCAGCCGAAGTCGAGCCGCTTCGCCATCCGCATCCCGCGGCCGAAGTCCTTGGTCCAGACCGACGACGCCAGGCCGTAGTTGACGCCGTTGGCCCAGCGGACGGCCTCGTCCTCGTCGGTGAACCGCTGCACCGTGATGACCGGGCCGAAGACCTCGTTCTGGATGATCTCGTCGTCCTGACGCAGGTCCGCCACGACGGTCGCGTCGAAGTAGAAGCCGCGGTCGCCGATGCGGGCCCCGCCGGCGGTCACCCGGGCGTGGTCGGGCAACCGGTCGATGAAGCCGCTGACCTGGGCCAGCTGGTTCACGTTGTTGACCGGCGGGAGCATCGCGTCCTCGTCACCACGCCCGTTGGCGTACGTCGACACGACCGCCTTGGCCTGCTCGGACAGTGCCGCCACGAAGTCGTCGTAGAGACCGGGCGCGACCATGACCCGGGTCGACGCCGTGCAGTCCTGGCCGGCGTTGAAGTAGCCCGCGATCGCGATGGCCTCGGCAGCCGCCTCGAGGTCCGCGTCGTCGAAGACCACGACCGGCGCCTTGCCACCCAGCTCGAGATGGACCCGCTTCACGTCCTTCGCCGCCGAGCCGGCGACCTGCATGCCGGCCCGGACCGAGCCCGTGATCGACACCATCGACGGAGTCGGGTGCTCGACGAGGGCGCGCCCGGTGTCGCGGTCACCACAGATGACGTTGAGGACGCCCGGCGGCAGCGCGCCGGACTCGGCGATCAGCTCGGCCATCCGGACGGTGCTGGCAGGCGTGGTGTCGGACGGCTTCAGCACGACACAGTTGCCGGCCGCGATCGCCGGCGCGTACTTCCAGACCGCCATCATCATCGGGTAGTTCCACGGAGCGACCTGACCGATGACGCCGACCGGCTCGCGCCGGATCATCGACGTGTGGCCGGCCATGTACTCCCCCGCCGACCGGCCCTCGAGGATCCGCGCCGCACCGGCGAAGAACCGGATCTGGTCGATCATCGGCGGGATCTCCTCGGACCGGGTCAAGGAGATCGGCTTGCCGGTGTTCTGGCTCTCGATGTCGATCAGCTCTTCGGCGTGCGCCTCCAGCGTGTCCGCGATGGTCAGCAACGCCCGCTGGCGCTGCGACGGCGTGGTGTCGCGCCAGCCGTCGAACGCGGCCGCGGCTGCCTGGTAGGCCCGGTCGACGTCCTCCGCTGACGACAGCGGGGCGGAGCCGAACACGGCACCGGTGCTCGGATCCACCAGGTCGGTCGCCCGACCGTCGACCGCGTCGACCGACTCACCGTTCACGAAGTTGCGCAGATGCCGCTTGTCACTCACGAGAACACTCCTCAGCTGCGGCCGGCCTCGCCGTCGGGGCCAGCAGGTCGTTGAGGCAGCACGCTAGCGCGCAGGTCGCGGATTGGCTACGAATCCGTTACTTCTGATCGTCCGCAGGCGTGGAATCAGCGTTCAAATGGCGGCTCGACAACGGATTCACTTGATTTGTGGGCCTGGGAACGACAGGATGCCACCCATGGCTGGCAGAGACGGCAACGGTAAGGACCGCCCGGCGCACGCGGGAGTCGTCCTCGATGACGTCGCCAAGGCGATCATCGACCAGCTGCAGCAGGATGGGCGCCGACCGTACGCCACCATCGGCAAGGCCGTAGGCCTGTCCGAGGCCGCGGTCCGGCAGCGCGTCCAGCGGCTGACCGACGCCGGCGTCATCCAGATCGTCGCCGTGACGGATCCGATGACCGTCGGCTTCTCCCGCCAGGCCATGGTCGGGATCCGCTGTGAGGGCGACACCGAGCTCGTCGCCGACCAGCTCGAGGACCTCCCCGAGCTGACCTATCTGGTGGCCACCGCCGGGACGTACGACCTGATCCTGGAGATCGTCTGCGAAGGCGACGACCACCTGCTCGAAGTGATCAACAAGAAGATCCGGGCCATCCCGGGCGTCCTTCACACGGAGACCTTCGTCTACCTGAAGCTCCGCAAGCAGATCTACACCTGGGGAACACGATGACCACATCGCCGCAGTACGTCGCCGAAGGCGGCGCCGACCTCATAGCCGAAACGGCGAGGCAGCACCTCTGGATGCACTTCACCCGCCACTCCACGTACGAGACGGGCGGGCACGTCCCGATCATCGTCCGTGGTGACGGCGCGTACATCTACGACGACCAGGGCAAGCGTTACCTCGACGGCCTGGCCGGGCTGTTCACCGTGCAGATCGGCCACGGCCGCAGCGAGCTCGCCGACGCCGCCGCGAAGCAGATGTCCGAGCTCGCGTTCTTCCCGCTCTGGTCGTACGCGCACCCCAAGGCGGTCGAGCTCGCCGAGCGGCTGGCGGGCTACGCACCCGGCGACCTGAACCGCGTGTTCTTCACCACCGGTGGCGGCGAGGCCGTCGAGAGCGCCTGGAAGCTCGCGAAGCAGTACTTCAAGCTCACCGGCAAGCCCATGAAGCACAAGGTGATCAGCCGCGCGGTGGCCTACCACGGCACCCCGCAGGGCGCCCTGTCGATCACCGGGATCCCGGACGCGAAGAAGTACTTCGAGCCGCTGGTGCCCGGCACCCACAAGGTCCCCAACACCAACTTCTACCGCGCGACCGCGCACCAGGACGACATCGAGGCGTTCGGCCGCTGGGCCGCCGACCGGATCGATGAGGCCATCGAGTTCGAAGGCCCCGACACCGTCGCTGCCGTCTTCCTCGAGCCGGTGCAGAACTCCGGTGGCTGCTTCCCGCCGCCGCCCGGCTACCTCGCCCGGGTCCGCGAGATCTGCGACAAGCACGACGTGCTGCTCGTCGCCGACGAGACGATCACGGCGTTCGGCCGGATCGGCGAGATGTTCGCGATGACCCGCTTCGGCGTCCAGCCCGACATCATCACCTGCGCCAAGGGGATGACCTCCGGGTACGCCCCCATCGGCGCGATGATCGCCAGCGACCGGCTCTTCGAGCCGTTCAAGCAGGGCCAGAACTACTTCGCGCACGGCTACACCTTCGGCGGGCACCCGGTGTCGTCCGCAGTGGCGCTGGCCAACCTCGACGTGTTCGAGAGCGAGGGCATCAACGCCCACGTGCGTGCGAACGAGGGCGCCTTCCGGGCAACGCTCGACAAGCTACGCGACCTGCCGATCGTCGGTGACGTCCGTGGTGCCGGGTACTTCTACGGCATCGAGCTCGTCAAGGACAAGGTCACCAAGGAGACGTTCGACGACGACGAGGCCGAGCGGCTGCTGCGCGGCTTCCTGTCCAAGGCGCTCTTCGACGCGGGCCTGTACTGCCGCGCCGACGACCGCGGCGACCCGGTCATCCAGCTCGCGCCGCCGTTGATCATCGGCCAGCCGGAATTCGACATCATCGAGCAGACCCTTCGCTCGGTACTGACCGAAGCCTGGACGATCCTGTAAACCCTCCCCCCATCCTTGTTGATCTTGAGGAACACGTGACGACACGCCGTAGTGCTCCCGGCAACGCTCAAGATCAACAGGGTGGGGTGGGGTCGACCGCACGGACCAAGGTCCGGCGGATACCCGAGAAGGCGGTCCTCGACCGCTCCGCCCTGCACGGCGTCCTGGACGCTGGCTTCGTCGCCCACGTGGCGGTGACCGGCCCGGACCTCCAGCCCTTCGTCATCCCCGTGGCGTACGCCCGCGACGGTGAGCGCGTGCTGTTCCACGGCTCGACCGGCTCGCGGCTCTTCCGCGGCCTCGCCCACGGCGCCCCCACCTGCCTGACCGTGACCCTTCTCGACGGCATGGTCCTGGCCCGCTCGACGTTCGAGTCGTCGATGCACTACCGCTCGGTCATGGTCCTCGGCTCGGCAGTGGTGCTGCGCGGGGCGGAGAAGGCGGCGGCGCTCGAACGGATCACCGAGCACCTGCTCCCGGGGCGCTGGACCGAGGCCAGGCACCCGAACAAGAAAGAGCTCGCCGCCACCTTGGTGCTCGCGCTGCCGCTCGACGAGACCTCGGTGAAGATCAGCGCCGGCCCGCCCGCCGACATCCCCGAGGACGTCCACCTGCCGATCTGGGCCGGAACCGTCCCCCTGGTCGAGAAGTTCGGCCGAGCGGTCGACGCGCCCGACCTGGCCTTCGACGTCCCCGTACCCGGCTACGTGAAGAAGTGGAAACGATGAACACACCGGCCGTCCCCGACTCCGCCTACCGTTCGCTGTCGCTGTGGTGGGACACCCTGCCGGGCGGTCTGGCCGGGCCGGTACGCGAGTCGCTCGGCGGCGACACCGATGCCGACGTCGCCATCGTGGGCGCCGGCTACACCGGGCTGTGGACCGCGTACTACCTCGCCAAGGCCGACCCGACCCTGCGCATCGTCGTCGTCGAGCGCGAGACGGCCGGCTTCGGTGCGTCCGGGCGCAACGGTGGTTGGTGCTCGGCGCTCTTTCCCGCCTCTTGGGACAAGATCGCCCGCGGCTCGTCGCGCGGCGAGGCGATCCGCCTCCAGCGGGCGATGTTCGGCGCGGTGGACGAGACCGGCCGCGTCGCCGCGGACGAGGACCTCGACATCCACTGGGCCAAGGGCGGCACGATCGGGCTTGCTCGCTCCGCCACCCAGGAGACCCGGGCCCGGGCCGAGATCGAGCACGCCCGCTCGTGGGGATTCGGCGAGGACGACTACCGCTGGCTGTCCGCCGACGAGGCCGCCGAGCACGCGCACTCGACCGATGTACGCGGTGCGACGTTCACCCCGCACACCGCCTCGATCCACCCCGCCCGGCTGGCCCGCGGGCTGGCCCGCACCGTCGAACGCCTCGGCGTGCGCATCTTCGAACGCACGCCCGCCCTCGCCCTGGAACCTGGCGTGGTGCGCACCCCGCACGGCGTGGTCCGCGCTGAGCACGTGATCCGGGCGACCGAGGGCTACACGCCGTCGCTGCCCGGATACCGGCGCGACGTCGTCCCCGTCTACTCGCTCATGCTGGCCACCGAGCCGCTGCCGGAGACGGTGTGGGAACGCATCGGCCTGCACCGGCGTGAGACGTTCAACGACTACCGGCACCTGATCATCTATGGCCAGCGCACGGCCGACGACCGGTTCGCCTTCGGCGGGCGGGGGGCGCCGTACCACTACGGCTCGGCGATCCGGCCCGAGTTCGACCGCGAGCCGGCCGTGTTCGCCGAGCTCCGCCGGGTGCTGATCGAGCTGTTCCCGGTGGTCGCCGACTACGCAGTCACGCACACCTGGGGTGGCGCGCTCGGCGTCAGCCGCGACTGGTACGCCTCGGTCGGCCTCGACCGCAGGACCGGGGTCGGCTGGGCCGGCGGCTATGTTGGCGACGGCGTCGGCACCACCAACCTGGCCGGCCGTACGCTGGCCGACCTGGTGCTCGGTCGGGCGAGTGACCTGGTCACGCTGCCGTGGGTCAACCACCGATCGCCGAAGTGGGAACCGGAGCCGCTGCGGTTCCTGGGTGTCAACGGCGGGCTGCGCGTGATGACCAGTGCCGACAATGTCGAGCACCGCACCGGTCGTCCCGCTCGTCGGGCACAGGTCATGGGCCGATTCCTCGGCCACTAAGTGACAGCCGTCCGCCGCACTCCGTAGGAGCCACGTCATGACCGACTCGTCCGCCTCGCGCCTGCTGCTCGCCGTCCCCGCGAGCGCCTTCGACGCGCCCCTGGACGACTGGGGTCCTCGCGTCGGCGCCGACTCCGGCGAACCGATCATGTCCGGGTCGATCTGGTACGAGTCTCCGGACGGCTCGGTGCAGGTCGGGCTCTGGGCGTGCACTCCGGGCGGCTGGTCGATCACCGACCGGCCGGACACCGAGACCGTACGGATCCTGGCCGGCCGGGCCCGCCTCACCGACGCCGGCGGGGCCGCGGTCGAGCTGACGGCCGGTGACGTGCTGGTGCTGCCGAAGGGCTGGTCCGGCCGTTGGGACATCCTGGAGCCGGTACGCAAGCTGTTCATCACGGCGCGCTGATCGCCCGCGTCCGCCTGGTACGATTGGATCCAATATTCAATCCGTCGACTTGGAGCAGTTCATGGCCGCCCCCATCGCCGCGCTCGACCTCGTCGCCGCCGACAGCCTGCTCTCCGAGGACGAGCGGGCCATCCGCGAGACCGTCCGCACGTACCTCGACCGCGAGATCCGTCCGTACGTCGGCGAGTGGTTCGAGTCCGGTGAGCTGCCGGCCCGTGAGATCGCGCGCGGGCTCGGCGGGCTCGGGGTGCTCGGGATGCACCTCGAGGGCTACGGCTGCGCCGGGACGAGCGCGGTCGCGTACGGGCTGGCCTGCCTCGAGCTCGAGGCCGTCGACTCCGGCATCCGGTCGCTGGTCTCCGTCCAGGGTTCGCTGGCGATGTTCGCCCTGCACGCGTACGGCAGCGAGGAGCACAAGAACGAGTGGCTCCCCCGCCTCGCGGCCGGCGAGGCCATCGGCTGCTTCGGCCTGACCGAGCCCGACTTCGGCTCCAACCCCTCCGGCATGCGCACCGCGGCGAAGCGCGACGGCGACGACTGGGTGCTGAGCGGCACCAAGATGTGGATCACCAACGGTGGCGTCGCCGACGTGGCGATCGTGTGGGCGCAGACCGACGACGGCATCCGCGGGTTCGTCGTGCCGACGGAGTCAGCCGGCTTCACCGCGAACCCGGTCAAGCACAAGCTCTCGTTGCGCGCATCGGTCACCAGCGAGCTCGTGCTCGACGGGGTGCGGCTGCCGGCCAGCGCGATGCTGCCCGGGGTCCGCGGCCTGGCCGGGCCGCTCGGCTGCCTCAACGAGGCCCGTTTCGGCATCATCTTCGGGGCGCTCGGGGCGGCGCGCGACTGCATCGAGACCGCCGTCTCGTACGCCCTGTCGCGCGAGCAGTTCGACCGGCCCATCGCCGGCTTCCAGCTCACCCAGGAGAAGCTCGCCAATATGAGCGTGGAGCTCGTCAAGGGCTATCTGCTGGCGATGCACATCGGCCGGATGAAGGACGCCGGCACGGCGACCGCGAACATGGTCAGCGTCGGCAAGCTCAACAACGTGCGGGAGTCGCTCGAGATCGCCCGGCAGGCGCGCACGATCCTCGGCGGCAACGGCATCACGCTGGAGTACCCCGTCCTGCGGCACGCCAACAACCTCGAGTCCGTGCTGACCTACGAAGGCACCAGCGAGATCCACACCCTGGTCGTGGGCCAGGCCCTCACCGGCCTGTCCGCCTTCCGCGGCTGACCCCGTATAGCCCCTCTTCCCCCACCACCCCTTTCCGCCACAAGGGTCCCTTCATGCCACTAGATCGAGTTCTACTGGCAGTCATCGGACGCGAGCGCTGGACCCGCCCACCGGCCTCGACTCGGTGAGTGCTCCCGAAATGCCACCTAGCGGCATGAAGGGACCCTTGTGGCGAAGGAGGGGGGCGGGTTTTAAGGGGTGGGGGGCAGGCTGGCGCGGAGGTCGGTGACGGCGTGGTCGCGGTGCGCATCGAGCAGACGCACCACCGCGTCGGCGTCGCGAGCCTGTACGGCGGCGAGGATCTCCCGGTGCTCGCGAGCCACGGCATCCAGGTTCTGCGGCGTCCGGTAGTACACCGACCGGTAGACGTCGGTGGCGTCCCACAGGATCCGCACCAGCCGGGTCAGCCGCGGCATACCGCCGGCCTCGACGAGGGCGAAGTGCAGCGCCCGGTTCGCGGCGACCAGGTCGAGGAGGTCGCCGGAGTCGCGCGCCCGTTCCCACGCCTCGACCGCTGCGGCGAACACGTCGACGTCGGCGTCGGTCATGGCCGCGACCCCGGACCGCACGGCCTCCGCCTCGAGCACCGTACGGATCCGGTAGACCTCGAGCAGCTCGTCCAGGGACAGGTCGGCGACGAAGTAGCCCCGACGGGCGACGTATGTCACAGCACCCTCGCCCTCGAGGATTTTCAGCGCCTCGCGCAACGGGACCCGCGAGACCCCGAACCGCTCGGCGAGGGCCTCCTGGACAATCTGCTCGCCCGGCTTGAGCTCCCCGCGGACCATCGCCCGGCGCAGCTCGACGAGGACGGCCTCCTGCGCGGTCGGCGGCCGCCGGAAGACGCCGCTCACGACGGCGCCAACCACGCGCGCAGCTCGGCCGAGTCGGCGCCGACGGACGGCGGCGGCAGCCGGTACGTGACGGGGGTGGCGGACAGGGTGAGCGGATCGGCGACTCCTCGCACACCGGCGATCGTGACGACGGGTTCGAGGCCGAGCCGGTCTGCCAGGGCGACCGCCTCGGCCAGGTCGTTGATCGGGCCGCAGGGGACGCCGACGCCCGTCAATGCCACCTCCCACTGCGCCGCCGGACGCCCGCCGAAGACGGTCGCGAGCTCGCCCAGCAGGTCGGTGCGATTCGTCACGCGGGCCGAGTTGGTGGCAAATCGAACGTCGGCTGCCAGCTCGGGCCGGCCCAGCACCGCGCACAACGCCTGGAACTGACGGTCGTTGCCCACGGCCAGCACCAGCGGCCGATCAGCAGTCATGACGGTCTCGTACGGCGCGATAGACGGGTGCCGGTTGCCCATGATCCCAGGGACGACTCCGCCCGAGACGTAGCCGCCGCTCTGGTTCACCAACGCCGACAGCAGCGACGACAGCAGGTTGACCTCGACCCGCTGGCCCTCGCCGGTTGCCTCACGGTGCCGCAGGGCCGCCAGGACGCCGATCACGGCGTGCAGGCCGGTGATGACATCGACGACGGCGACGCCCGCCTTCGTGGGCACACCCGGCGCTGGGCCGGTCACGCTCATCAGGCCGCCGACCGCCTGCACGAGCAGGTCGTAACCCGGCAGGTCCGCACCGGCGCCGGCGCCGAAACCACTGATCGACGCGTAGACCACGGCGGGATTGCCGGCTCGCACGGCGTCGTACCCGAGGCCCAGCCGGTCGAGCCCGCCCGGCTTGAAGTTCTCGACGATCACATCGGCCCGCTTGGCCAGCTCCTGGGCCAGCACCAGGTCGGCCGGGTCACGCAGGTCGAGCGTCAGCGAACGCTTGTTGCGGTTGACGGCGGCGAAGTACGTCGACCCGCCGTCCGGTGTCCACGGCGGCCCCCAGGCGCGGGTGTCGTCGCCGGTGGGGTGCTCGACCTTGACGACGTCTGCGCCCAGGTCGCCGAGCAGCATCGTGGCGTACGGCCCGGCGAGCACCCGGCTGAAGTCGGCGACCAGAACTCCCGCCAGCGGTCCCGCCCCAGTAGCCACCGCCGGATTGTATCCAATCCAGCGCCCCATCAGCCGGCCACCCGGGTTGATCTTGAGCATTGCGTGGGCGACACGCCGTGGCGGCCCGCGCAATGCTCAAGATCAACACGAAATGGGGTTAGGGGCGACCGTCGTTGCTGTCGAGGAAGGCGGCCCGCATCCGCAGGTCGAGCCGAGGATCGGCGACCGAGCAGCAGGACCGGCTCTGCACCCGCCCGGTGAGCGCGCCGACAGCCAGCAGCACGATGAGCGCGAGCAGCGCAAACGCGAGGACGGCGACCACGAGGCCAGACTAAGCGCTCCGCAGGCGTCGGCACTAGCCTGCGGACGTGTCCTTTTCCCCCGAAGCCCTGCCGCCGGCTGCCCTGACCTTCCTGCACGAACGCCACTTGGCCACCCTCACGACTCTGCGCGACGACGGCACTCCGCACGTCGTCCCGGTCGGGTTCACCTGGGACGACGAGACCCGCACCGCCCGCGTCATCACCGGCGGCCGTAGCCTCAAGGCGCGCAACGTGGCCCGAGGCAGCCGGGTGGCCCTGTGCCAGGTCGACGGATGGCGCTGGCTCACGTTCGAGGGAACCGCGCGGCTGGTGACTGAGCCGGCCGCGGTCGCCGACGCCGTCCGGCGCTACGCGGAGCGGTACCGCGAACCCCGGGTCAACCCCGAGCGGGTGCTGCTGGAGGTCGCTGTCGACCGGGTCCTCGGGCTGGTCGAACGGGCTACGACCTAGCCACCACCTCGACCTCGAAGCCGTCGACGTTCTCGAGGTACGCCGCGTAGTGTCCCGGCCCGCCCGCGAACGGGTGCCGGTCGGCAAACAGCAGCGCCCACCCGTGCGCCGGCGCCGCGGCGACAAGACCGTCGAGCTCGGTCCGCCCACCCGCGTGCAGGGCGAGGTGGTTCAGCCCCACCCGGCGCCGGTCGGGTACGTCGCCGGGCACCAGGTCGGCCGACTGCTCGACGCACAGGTAGGCGGCGCCCTCGGCGGGCGAGCTGCGCCACGACCGACCCCGCTCCCACCGCTGGAACGGCGCCCAACCGAGCTCGCCGAGCAGCCACGCCCACACCGGCTCGGCCACGGCGAAGTCGGGCACCCACAGCTCGACGTGGTGGAACCCGGTCATATGGTCGAGGCAGCCAGCTGGCCGCAGGCACCGTCGATCTCCCGGCCACGGGTGTCGCGCACCGTCGTAGGGATGCCACGAGCCTCGAGGGCAGCCACGAAGGCCCGCTCGACCTTGGGGTCGCTGGCGGTCCATTTGCTGCCTGGCGTGGGGTTGAGCGGGATCGGGTTGACGTGCACCCAGCCTCGGCCCCGGGCGTTCAGCAGCTTGCCGAGCAGGTCGGCCCGCCAGGCGTGGTCGTTGATGTCGCGGATCAAGGCGTACTCGATGCTGACCCGGCGCCCCGTCTCGATGAAGTAGCGGTAGGCCGCGTCCAGCACCTCGGCGACGTTCCAGCGGGTGTTGATCGGCACCAGCTCGTCGCGCAGCTCGTCGTCAGGAGCGTGCAGGCTCACCGCGAGCGTGACGGGCAGGCCTGCTGCGGTGAGCTTGTCGATGGCGGGCACGAGTCCCACCGTCGAGACCGTGATGCCGCGAGCCGATAGGCCGAGACCGTCCGGCGCCGGGCTGGTGAACCGGCGTACGGACTCGCGGACCGCCGACCAGTTGGCCAGCGGCTCCCCCATCCCCATGAACACGATGTTCAGGGCCCGTCGGTCACCGCCGTGCCGCTGCGCCACCTGGCGGACGCCGTAGACGACCTGCTCCACGATCTCGGCGGTCGACAGGTTGCGGGTCAGCCCCGCCTGACCGGTCGCGCAGAAAGGGCAGTTCATTCCGCAGCCGGCCTGGCTGGATATGCAGATCGTCGACCGGTTCGGATAGTGCATGAGGACGCTCTCCACCAGGGCGCCGTCGAACAGCCGCCACGCGGTCTTGACGGTGTCGCCCGCGTCGGCGACGCGTTCGGTGACCGGGGTCAACAGCTGTGGCAGGAGGGCGGCGACGAGCTCGGCCCGCCCGGCCGCGGGCAGGTCGGTCATGCCCGCGGGATCAGTGACCAGCCGCTCGAAGTAGTGGATGGATACTTGCCGGGCCCGGAACGCGGGGAGCCCGAGCTCGCGGACGACCTCGACCCGCTCGTCGAACGTGAGGTCGGCGAGGTGCCGCGGCGGCTTGGCGCGGCGGGCGCCGACAAAGGTCAGCTCGCCGGGCACGGGGGTGACAGTCATCAGGCATTCAGTGTCCCACCTGATCCGGACAACGCCCGGTACGGCGTTCTGTGCCGTTCCGTGCTCGCCGGATCACCGAGCGTCGCCCTTCTCGTCCGTCCGGGCGGCGAGGGTGTCGCCGGTCCGTGACCGCGGCTAGGGTCGCTGCACCCGCACCCGGGACCGGCGCGAACCGACACCGAAGGGCACCGCCTCATGAAGCGTTCTCGTTGGGCAGCGATCATGCTCGCCGCCGCGACCGGTACCGTGGCGGTGACCGCGCCCGCCGCCTCGTCGGCCGCCGCTCCCCCCGCCCGCGGCACCTCAGTGACCGCGCTACCGGCCGGCCTCACGCTGGTCAAGGTGACCCACTCGCTGCTCGGCAGCCACGAGTGGTACGTCCAGACCCACCTCGGCCTCCCGGTGCTCGGGACCTACTACGTCCGCCATCTCGACCGGTCCGGCCGGGTCACCTCGGTGACCGACGGCCGCAAGGCCGTTCCTTCGACCCTCGCGGTCGCGCCGCGAGTGAGCGCAGCGGCGGGCCTCGCAGCAAAGACCATCAGCAGCTCGACGACGCGCCTGGCCGTGCTCGGCGGCACTTCGGCCCGCCTGGTGTGGCAGGTGCGGACGACGGGCGATCACGGCACGACCGAGACGATCGTCGACGCGACGAGCGGCGCGACGCTGTCCGTGCGCACGCTCGTCAAGGGGGTCGAGGGCCGTGGTCAGGTGTTCGACCCGAACCCAGTAGCCGCTCTCGGCAACGAGAACATCAAGGACAAGCACGACTCGGACCAAGCGGTGCTCGCGGCTGCCTACCGCCAGGTCACCCTGACCGACCTCGACAGCTCAGGGTACCTGCACGGGTCGTACGCCCAGATCATCAACAAGTTCACGGCCTACTCGCCCACGCACACGTTCGTCTTCACCCGGCACGACGACCGGTTCGAGCAGGTGAACGCGTACTACGGGATCACCAAGGCTCAGCGCTACATCCAGAGCCTCGGCTTCGACGACATCAACAACGAGGCCCAGAAGGTCTCGACCAACACGATCCCTGACGACAACTCGTTCTACGACCCGAGCAACGACACCATCACGTTCGGCCGTGGCGGAGTCGACGATGCCGAGGACCTCGAGGTGGTCTGGCACGAGCTCGGCCACGCCATCCAGGACGCTCAGGTGCCGGGCTTCGGCGAGACCGAGGAAGCCGGAGCGATCGGCGAGGGCTTCGGCGACTACTGGGCCGTCGCCATGTCGCAGGCGAACAGCACCTTCGACCCCGCGTGCGTCATGGACTGGGACGCCACGTCCTATACCTCCGGACCTTCGCACTGCCTGCGCCGCGTCGACGGCACCAAGACCACGGCTGACATGGACGGCGAGGTCCACGACGACGGCGAGATCTGGTCCCGGGCGCTGTGGGACATCAACGGGTCACTTGGCCGGGTGCGAGCCAACAAGGTGATCCTGGAATCGCAGTTCTCCTACGCGCCGGACACCTCGTTCGCCGCTGCGGCCAGGGCGGTTGTGGCCACCGCCCGGGCGTTGTACGGCAGCTCGGCGGCGGCGACGTGCACCAGGGCGTTCAAGGACCGGGCCATCCTGTAGGGCCGACGAGCCTACGAACCCAGAAACGCGGTGAGCAGCACGAACGCCACCGGCGCCACCGGGATCAACGAGTCGAGCCGGTCCATCAGGCCCCCGTGGCCGGGCAGGATCCGGCCCATGTCCTTCACCCCGACGTCTCGCTTGACCGCCGACTCGGCCAGGTCACCCAGCGTCGCGGTGACAACTACCGCCAGCCCGACGAGAGCACCCTGCCACCAGTGGAGGTGCAAGAGCCACGTTCCGGTGCCGATGCCACACGCGACGCACGCGACGACCGAGCCGGCGAAGCCCTCCCAGGACTTCTTCGGCGACAGCCCCGGCGCCATCGGGTGCTTGCCGATGAGGACCCCGAGGACGAACCCGCCGATGTCGCTGCTGATCGTCGTCGCGACGTAGACCACCACCCGCTGCGGCCCGTGCGACTGGGTGACCATCAGCACCGCGAAACCGGCCATCAGCGGTGCGTACGCGGCGATCCACACCCCCGCGGTGATGTCGCGCACGGAGCCCGCGGGCCCGGACAGGATCCGCCAGAACACGACTGCGACGACCGTGAGCGCGAACGCCACGAGCAGGCCGGTGCTCTTGCCCCAGTAGGCGGCCAGCAGCATCGCCACCGTGCCGGCGAGCAGCGGCCAGCGCGAGGTGCGGATGCCGACCGAGCGCAGGCTGACCTCCAGCTCGAGCACCGCGATCGCGAAGGCGATGCCGACCAGGGCGACGAACGCGAGCGGCTCCCAGAACACCGTGACCACGATCAGGGCGGCGAGGAAGGCACCCACAGCCGTCGCCGCGGGGACGTTGCGGCCGGCGGCCCGCCCCGAACGCGGCGCAGTTCCACCCGGCGGCGGAGCCGGCTCGGCGGAGGAAGGCTCGGAGGTCACGTCGGTCACGATGGCGGACAGCTCAGACTTCGAGCAGCTCCGCTTCCTTGTGCTTGAGCACGTCGTCGATCATGGCGACGTACTTGTGCGTGACGTCCTCGAGGTGCTTCTCCGCGCGGCGAACCTCGTCCTCGCCCGCGTCACCGTCGTCGGACATCTTCTGCAGCGTGGTCATCGCGCCGCGCCGGACGTTGCGGATCGCGATGCGGGCGTCCTCGGCCTTGCCCTTGGCCACCTTGATGAACTCGCGGCGACGCTCCTCGGTCAGCTGAGGGAAACCGACCCGGATCACGGTGCCGTCGTTGGTGGGGTTGACGCCGAGGTCGCTGTCGCGGATCGCCTTCTCGATCACCGGCAGCACACCCTTGTCGTACGGCGTGATGACGACCAGGCGCGCGTCGGCGACGTGAAATGACGCCATCTGCGTCACCGGGGTCGGCGAGCCGTAGTAGTCGGCGTGGATCTTGTTGAACATGGCGGGGGTCGCCCGACCGGTCCGGATGGCCGCGAAGTCCTCGCGTGCCACGGCGACGGCCTTCTCCATCTTGTCCTCGGCCTCGAGGAGCGTTTCGTCGATCACTGGTCAGATCTCCTGTGGTTAGCCGGCATCCGCGGACACGAGCGTGCCGATCTTCTCACCGCGGACGGCCCGAGCGATGTTGCCTTCGACCAAGAGGTTGAATACGACGATCGGGAGCCGGTTGTCCTGGCAGAGGCTGATGGCGGTGGCGTCGGCCACCTTGAGCCCGCGCGCGAGCACCTCCGGGTGCGTCAACCGGCGGAGCAGCTGCGCGTCGGGATTGGTACGCGGGTCGGAGTCGTAGACGCCGTCGACGCCCTTGGCCATCAGCACCACCTCGGCACCGACCTCGAGGGCGCGCTGCGCAGCGGCGGTGTCGGTGGAGAAGAAGGGGGTGCCCAGGCCTGCGCCGAAGATCACGACACGCCCCTTCTCGAGGTGCCGGATCGCCCGGCGCGGGACGTACGGCTCGGCCACCTGGCCCATCGTGATCGCCGTCTGCACCCGGGTCTCGACGCCCTGCTTCTCCAGGAAGTCCTGCAACGCCAGGCAGTTCATGACGGTGCCGAGCATGCCCATGTAGTCGGCGCGGCTGCGGTCCATGCCGCGGTCGGACAGCTGGGCGCCCCGGAAGTAGTTGCCTCCGCCGATGACCACCGCCACCTGGACGCCCGACCGGACCACCTCAGCCGTCTGCCGCGCGATCGCCTGGACGACGTCAGGGTCGACGCCCAGCGCGCCCTCGCCCGCAAAGGCCTCACCGGACAGCTTGAGCAGCACCCGGCCGAAGCCGCCGACCGGCACCCCGGGCCAACGCGACGCGGCGGCGTCAGGAATTGTGCCCGCTACGTCGCCGACCAGGACCGGCCGATCGGTGATTCCGTCCACTGCGCTGACCTCCACGGTGTCCTTCCGAACCATCGCCGACCGACTGCTGGTGAGTCCGCTGTGCTGGTCAGTCAGTGTGCCCTAGTTAGCGGTGCCCTAGTTGGAGCCGACCTCGAAGCGCGCGAAACCGGTGACCGTGAGCCCTGCGTCGGCAAGCACCTGACGCACCGACTTCTTCTGCTCGGTGACCGAAGGCTGCTCGAGCAGGACGAAGTCCTTGTAGTAGGCGTTGACCTTGCCCTCGACGATCTTGGTCAGGGCAGCCTCGGGCTTGCCCTCCTCGCGGGCAGTCTCCTCGGCGATGCGCTGCTCGGCAGCGATCGTCTCGGCGGGGACCTCGTCGCGGTGGAGGAACTTCGGACGCATCGCAGCAACCTGCATGGCGATGCTTCGGGCGACATCGACGCCGCCACCCTCGAACGCGACCAGTACGCCGACCTGCGGGGGCAGCGCAGGGTCCTTGCGGTGCAGGTAGGTCGCGACGGTCCCGTCGAGTACGGCGAGGCGACGCAGCTCAAGCTTCTCGCCGATCACCGCGGACATCGCCTCTATCGCGGACTGGACCGACTGGCCGTCGGGCAGCGTCAGCGCAAGCGCGGCGGCTACGTCTGCGGGGCGAGCAGCCTCGACCGCGCTGGCGACCGCGGCGGCGAGCTCCTGGAACTTGTCGTTCTTCGCGACGAAGTCGGTCTCGCAGGCGAGCTCGATGATGGCGTTGCCCGACACAGCGACCAAGCCGTTGCCGGCGACGCGGTCGGCTCGCTTGCCGACGTCCTTCGCGCCCTTGACCCGGAGCAGGTCGACGGCCTTGTCGAAGTCGCCGTCGGACTCCTCGAGGGCCCGCTTGCAGTCCATCATCCCCGCAGCGGTGAGCTCGCGGAGCCGCTTGACGTCAGCGGCGGAGAAGTTCGACATGGTGCGCTCTTTCTGTCTCGATGGGGTCCGGCCGGTGGGTCGGACCGGCAGCGGCGCCAGGATCCTTCCTACAGATCCCGGCGCCGCTCCAGTTGACGATCAGGCCTGCTCGGCGCTCTCGACCTCGGCGGTTGCCTCGGTGGCGGGGACAGCCTCGACGACCTCGGCGGCCACCTCGTCGGTCGCGGTCGCTGTACCGGCCTCTTCGGCGATCTCGGCGACGGTCTCGGCGGGGACCTCGGCGGAAGCTTCGGCGGCGACCTGAGCCGCAACCTCGGCGGCCGGAGCCGCGACCTCGTCGACGGCGAGCAGCTCGCGCTCCCAGTCGGCCAGCGGCTCACCGCTGCCCGGCTCGGTGCCCGGTTTGTCGTCGGACTGACCCGCGCCAGCGCGGATCATGAGGCCCTCGGCCACCGCGTCGGCGACGACCCTGGTCAGCAGGCCGACCGCGCGGATCGCGTCGTCGTTGCCGGGGATCGGGAAGTCGACCTCGTCGGGGTCGCAGTTGGTATCGAGGATCGCGACGACGGGGATGTGCAGCTTGCGCGCCTCCGCGATCGCGATGTGTTCCTTTTTCGTGTCGACGATCCACACCGCACTGGGCACCCGGCTCATGTCACGGATACCGCCGAGGATCTTGTCGAGCTTGACCTTCTCGCGGTGCAGGACGAGCAGCTCCTTCTTCGTCATGCCGGAGCCAGCCACGTCGTCGAAGTCGATGAGCTCGAGCTCCTTGAGGCGCTGCAGGCGCTTGTGCACGGTGGAGAAGTTGGTGAGCATGCCGCCGAGCCAACGCTGGTTGACGTAGGGCATGCCGACCCGGGTGGCCTGCTCGGCGACGGACTCCTGAGCCTGCTTCTTGGTCCCGACGAAGAGCACCGAGCCGCCGTGGGCGACCGTCTCCTTGACGAACTCGTAGGCGCGGTCGATGTATGACAGCGACTGCTGCAGGTCGATGATGTAAATGCCGTTGCGCTCGGTGAAGATGAAGCGCTTCATCTTCGGGTTCCAGCGACGGGTCTGGTGCCCGAAGTGGACGCCGCTCTCGAGCAGCTGACGCATGGTGACGACGGCCATAGCCGAAGCACTCCTTCATGGGCGGACCGGGCTCGGCGCCCAGCGACCCACCCGACTCGGTTCGTCGCGTCCGGCGGTCGCCGGACGCTGCCTGACGCCCTGCACCGGTCTGCTCTTCCGCTGGTTGGACCAGTCGGAAGACCGAGGGACCGCCCGTGGCCCGAGGGCGCACGAGGAGGGCGTGCGAATTAGACCGGAGCGAACTCAGGTCTGGACGAAGTCTACGGGACGGCAGCCACCGAGGTAACCAAGGTTGTCCACAGGCTCGGGTGTCCCCAGCCACGTCCTGCCCGCTGTCCCTGCGCGACCCACCAGACGAGCCTGACGACATGATCCGAAAACAGCTGGCCTGGCTCAGCACGCTCGCCGCCCTGCTCCTGCTGGGCTCCCCGCCACCAGCCGTGGCCGACACCGCAGGCCGCAGCCGCCCGCCCGCGGTGCCGGCGGGGTGGCGATTGCCGCTCGATGGTCCGGTGGCCGTGCTCCGGCCGTTCGCGCCGCCCCCGCCCGGGCGTCCCTGGCTGGCCGGACACCGCGGGATCGACCTTGCGGCCCCCGCTGGAGCCGTCGTGCGGGCCGGCGCCGCGGGCATGGTCGGCTTCGCCGGTGGCCTCGCCGGGCGTTCCGTGGTGGTCGTGCTGCACGGGCCGCTGCGCAGCACCTACGAGCCGGTACGTCCGGTGGTCCGGGTCGGGCAGCACGTGGCCGTCGGCGAGGTGATCGGACGCCTCGAACCTCTCACCACGCACTGCGGGCAGCCGTGCCTGCACTGGGGGCTGCTGCGGGGCACGACGTACCTCGACCCCTGGCCAGGGCGGCCGTCGGTGCGGCTGCTGCCGTTCAGCGCAGTCAAGGGGTCGGCGCCGGACGGAGTGGCCGCGAGGGCCGGGCCGACAGCGGCCGGTACGTCGACTGCAGAGCCTGATCGCAGTCAAGGTGCAAGCGGGCTGGTGTCCGCCGGCGCCACGGTCGCACTCGGCGGTCTGGTCGGGGCCGGTGGCGTCGCCTGGACCCGACGGCGTCGCCTGGTTCCCACGGCGAAGACCTGACCCGCGTGCTGCGCTCTAGTCGCGCTGCTCGACGAGCTTGCCGCGCAGCTGCAGGACCGCCTTGGTGTGCATCTGACAGATCCGAGACTCGGTGACGCCCAGCACCTGTCCGATCTCGGCCAGCGTGAGTCCCTCGTAGTAGTAGAGGGTCACCACGATCTTCTCGCGTTCGGGAAGCGTGTTGATCGCCTTGGCCAGCAGGTACTTCGTCTCCTCGGACTCGAACGCCGCAACCGGGTCCTCGGCTCGGGTGTCCTCGAGGGTGTCGACCAGGCTCAGCTTGTCGCCCTTCTCGCCGCCTACGTTCAGCAGCTCGTCCAGGGCCACGACGTTGACGAACGACACCTGGCTGAAGATCGTGTGGAGGTCCTCGAGCTTGATCCCCATGTGGTCCGCGACCTCGGCCTCGGTCGGCGAACGGTGAAGCTCGCCTTCCAGGGCTGCGTACGCGCGCTCGACCTCACGTGCCTTGTAGCGCACCGAACGGGGAATCCAGTCGATCGCGCGAAGCTCGTCGATGATGGCGCCGCGGATCCGGCTGATCGCATAGGTCTCGAACTTGATGGCGCGTTCGAGGTCGAACTTCTCGATGGCGTCGATCAGGCCGAAGATGCCGTACGAAACCAGGTCGGCCTGCTCGATGTTCGGCGGAAGCCCCACGCCTACCCGGCCGGCGACGTACTTCACCAGCGGCGAGTAGTGCAGGATCAGCCGCTCGCGCAGCGCGGGGTCCGCGTTGTCCTTGAACCCCACCCAGAGCGCGCGCAGTGCAGCGGCGGCGACGTCGGGGTCCGGCAGGTCCTCGACGACCGCTGCGACCTCGACGGCTCCGACGGTGTCGTCTGCGGCCTCGTCACCGGAGTCGTCGGCTTCGTCGACGTCCGCGGCCACGACGCTCAGACCCTCGTCCTGCGCGCTGACGGAACTGCCGTCACGCGCGGGGATGCGCCTGCTCATACGTCGCCCTCAGCCTCTCTACGGACACATGCGTGTAGATCTGCGTGGTAGCGAGACTAGCGTGACCAAGCAGCTCCTGGACGGAACGTAGGTCCGCGCCACCCTCCAGCAGATGGGTCGCAGCAGTGTGCCGCAACCCGTGCGGACCCAGGTCGGGTGCCCCGCGGACGGACTCTAACCGTTCGTGCACCATTCTTCGTACCGTTCGTGGGTCGAGCCTGCCCCCGCGTGTCCCGACGAAGAGCGCGGGACCCGCACGCGGACCAGCCAGGCGGCCCCGACCCTGCCGCAGCCAGCGGTCGATCGCCCGCGCCGCCGGCAGCCCGATCGGCACCGTGCGCTCCTTGGCGCCCTTGCCCAGCACCCGGATCGTCCGCCGCGCCGGGTCGATGTCGTCGACGTCCAGCCCGACGAGCTCACCGACCCGGATCCCGCTCGCATACAGCAGCTCAAGGACAGCCTGGTCGCGCAAGTCGTCGGCGCCGCCGTCGTCGGCCCGCTCGGCTGCCTGATCGAGAAGGTCGCTGGCCTGGTCCTGACGGAGCACCCCGGGCAAGGTCCGGTGCGGGCGGGCCGACCCGAGCAGCAGGCCCGGGTCAGCCGTCGAAAGGCCGCGGCGCAAGCACCAAGCGGTGAAGGCGCGAGCCGCCGCCACCCGGCGCGACAACGACGACCGTGCGGACCCGGCCGCGGACTGCGCCCCGAGCCAGCCGCGGAGCACGTGGACGTCGAGGTCGGCGGGACCGACAACTCCTCGCTCGGCGGCAAACCTGAGCAGTGCCACCACGTCAGCGCGGTACGCCCGCACCGTGTGGTCGGAGAGCGCGCGCTCGACCTCGAGATGCCGCACGAACAGCCCGAGCGCCTCACAGCTGGCAGCAGGCAGGTCATACTCGGCTGCGTCGGTGGGGCTCACTCCCCCACGGTCCGGCCACGTGAGCGCCGGGTCAAGCCTGCCGCGCCGCCAGGTGCACGCTCAACCGCTGGGGTCCGGGCGACCGGCGCGCGGGCCCAGCCGGTAGCGGCCCCCGCTCAGCTCGACGAGGCCGAGCGCCCGCAGCTGGATCAACCGCTGCCCCACGAGCTCGCTCGACAAGCCGGCGGACCGGGCGACCTCGAGCAGAGCCCGCGAGCCGCTACGGGGCAGGGCGTCGAACACGCGCAGCGCCAACGGGTCGAGCTGGTCGGTCGGGCGCTGGCCCGCGGCTCGCTCGACCTGCTCCGCCACCAGCTGCCGCTCGGCCGTGGCCAGCTGCTCACCGAGACTCGTCACCGCCTCGACCACCTCCTCCGCAGACGTCACCAAGGTGGCCACTCCGGCGCGGATCTGTCGATGCACCCCCGCGGACATGGTCGACGTGACCGGGCCAGGCAGGCCCAGCACGGTCCGCCCGAGCCGGTCGGCCCAGCCGACTGTGTTCAGGGCGCCGCTGCGGGTCGCGGCCTCGACCACGACCGTGGCCCGGGTGAGCGCCGCAATCAGGCGGTTGCGCTCCAGGAACCGGCTACGGGTCGGGGACGAACCAGGGGGCAGCTCGCTGACCAGCAGCCCCTGCGCGACGATCCGGTCGAAGAGGGCGGAGTGCCCGCGCGGGTACGGCACGTCGACACCGCAGGCGAGCACGGCGACCGTGGTCCCACCGACCGCCAGGGCGCCGCGGTGCGCGGCGGCGTCGATCCCGTAGGCGCCGCCGGAGAAGACCGCGAAAGGCCTGCCGGGGGCCGAGCCCACAGCCGAGGCGGAGCCGACCGCAAGCCCCGAGGCCAGCTCGGCGGCGACGTGGGTGCCGTAGCCGGTGGCGGCTCTCGCCCCGACCACGGCGACGGACCGGACCGCCGCCAACCGCAGCTGCCCGGGCCCGCGGACCCAAAGCGCCAACGGCGGGCTCGCTGCGCGGTCGCCACCCCCGCCGGGGAGGTCGAGGTCGCCGAGCTGAGTCGGCCACTCGAGGTCGCCCGGAACCACCAAGCGGGCGCCGCACTCGACGCCCTGCTCGAGTGAGCGCTCCGGAACGAGCCCGGCGAGGCGCGGGCCGTAGTGCCCGAGCCCGCGGACCGGCTCGGGCCCCGCACGCAGGGCCGAGAGCGCCTCGATCGCCCCGAGCCGCTCGACGAGGTGCCAGAGTCGGACGTCGCCCGGCTCGCCGACCTGGAGCAGGCCCGCGCGGGCCACCCGCTCCGACAAGCGGTCGGCGGACCCGCCACCGGCGTCGCTCGACGCGATCATGCTGCCAGCCCCGGAAGCTGAGCGGAGGTCCGCAGGTGCAGGGCGGTCAGGATCTCCGGCCGCTGCGGCTGCTCCTTGCCCGCGAGGTCGGCCAGCGTCCAGGCCAGCCGCAGCACGCGGTCGACCCCCCGGGCCGAGATCGCGCCGCGGCCGAACGCCTCGTGCAACGGCTCCAGGTCGGCTGACTGCAACCGCCACGCCGGACTCCTGAGCTCGGGCCCGGGGACCTGGGCGTTGCACGTCCAGGGTGTCCCCCGCCACCTACGCGCGGCGCGGCCGCGAGCCTCGGCGACCCGCTCCGCCACGACTGCGGACGACTCGCCACCGCGGCCTTCGGCGAGGTCGGCGCGGGACGGCTGACGGACACCGACAGCGAGATCGATCCGGTCGAGCAACGGCCCGGACAGCCGGCCCACGTAGCGCCGTTGAGCCTGCGGTGGGCACCGGCACGAGTCGGAGGACGTGGCCAGGCCGCACGGACAAGGGTTGGCTGCCAGGACCAGCTGGAACCGGGCCGGGTACCGCAGCGAGCCGTTGACCCGCGACAGCGTGACGTAGCCCGACTCCAAGGGTTGGCGGAGCGCGTCGAGCACACCGGACGCGAACTCCGGCGCCTCGTCGAGCATGAGCACACCGTGGTGGGCAAGGCTCGCCGCGCCCGGCCGCGGCAGCCCGGCGCCACCGCCGACGATCGACGCGACGGTAGCCGTGTGGTGCGGGGCCAGCAGCGGCGCCCGGGTCAACAACGGACGGCCGGGCGGAAGCGTCCCGGCCACCGAGTGGACCGCGGTGACCGCCAGCGACTGCTCCTCGGTCAGGGGCGGCAGAATGCCCGGCAACCGTTCGGCGAGCATCGTCTTGCCGACCCCCGGCGGCCCGAACATGAGCAGGTGGTGTCCGCCAGCGGCCGCGATCTCGACCGCGTACCTCACCTCGAGCTGGCCCGCCACGTCGGCCAGGTCGGGCGCGTCGTCGACGTCGGTCGGACCGGACGGGGCCTCGATCTCAGGCACCGGCTGCTCGCCGCGAAGAACCGCCAGGGCCTCGCCCAAGCTGGCGACCCCGAGGACTCGGACCCCCGGGACCAGCTGCGCCTCCGCGCCGTTGGCAGCGGGCACGACGACGCACTCGACGCCCGCGGCGACGGCGGCCAGCACCGCCGGTAGCACCCCGCGGACTGCCCGCACCCGACCGTCGAGGCCGAGCTCACCGAGCACGACGAGCGGGGCCACCCCAGCCGGCTCGAGCTGTCCGTCGGCGGCGAGCAGGCACAGGGCCAGTGCGAGGTCGAAGGCACTGCCCCGCTTCGGGAGCGCCGCGGGCGAGAGGTTGACGGTCATCCGTCGGTTCGGCCAGCGCGCCCCTGTGTTGATGATCGCAGCACGGACCCGGTCGCGGGCCTCGGACAAGGCTGTATCCGGAAGGCCGATCAGCGACAGCCCCGGGACGCCCTGGCTGAGATCGGCCTCCACCTCGACGACGTGACCGGCCACCCCCATCAGCGCCATCGAACGCGTGCGGGCCAGGCTCACAACGCCACCCCGCGCAGGTGCTCGACCTCAGCGGCACCACGGCCGGACTGCACCACCCCGATCAGGTCGAAGCGGATCTCGGGCGGGTGCACCTCGTGCTCGGCGAGCCAGCAGGCCGCGAGCCGCCGCAGCCGGGCCGCTTTCGCCCTCGTGACGGCCTCCAGCGGCTCACCGAAGCCACGACCGCGCCTGGTCTTGACCTCGCAGACCACGAGGGCCGGCCCGTCGCGAGCGACGATGTCGATCTCACCGACCGGGCAACGCCAGTTGCGAGTCAGGATCACCATGCCTTGCCCCGCCAGGTGGCGGGCAGCAACGTCCTCGCCGTATCGCCCCAACGCATCCTTCGCCCGCATCGGGCATCACCTCCAGGACCAACCCTGGGGCGCGGCGGACCGGCTCGAGCCCGCTGTTGCGGGCGTTGTGGACGACGAGGTGCTGTGGACGAGCGGCTACTCCTGCGGGACCTGCAGGTCCGGTTGCGCGAGCTCCTCCACGTTGACGTCCTTGAACGTGAGGACTTTGACATTCTTCACGAACCGGGCCGTGCGGTACATGTCCCAAACCCAGGCATCGCTCATCGTGACCTCGAAGTAGACCTCGCCGTCGGCGGAGCGCACCTGGAGGTCGACGTTGTTGGTGAGGTAGAACCGGCGCTCGGTCTCCACGACGTAACCGAAGAGCCCGACCACGTCGCGGTACTCGCGGTAGAGCTGCAGCTCCATCTCGGTCTCGTACTTCTCGAGATCCTCGGCGCTCATGTGTTCTCCTCCGTGGACTCGGCTCCGCGCCCATCCTGCCAGTCGAGCGGCTCCCCGAGGTTCAGGCCTTCACCGTGCGCAGGAAGGTTCCAGCTCTGCCGGTGCACCGGGCTGGGGCCGAGGCGGCGCAGGGCGTCGAGGTGGTCCGGCGTCGCGTAGCCGCGGTTGTGCTCCCATCCGTAGCCGGGATGGTGCCGGGACAGACCGTCCATCAGCCGGTCACGCTCGGTCTTGGCCAGGACGCTGGCCGCAGCCACGCTGGCGCAGGTCAGGTCGCCCTTGACCTGGGTACGGACCCGCGGGAACGGCCGGCCCGGGGCAGGGTCGAACAGTGTCTCGTCCTGCGGCCCGCGGGCCGGGCTCAGGTAGTCGTAGTTGCCATCGAGCAGCACGGCGTCGGGCCAGCTGGGCAGTGCCGCGAGCGCCCTGGTCGCGGCCAGCCGCAGCGCCGCGGTCAGCCCGATCGCGTCGATCTCGACCGCACTCGCATGACCCACAGCGTGCGCGGCCGTCCAGCGCCGGATGGGTCGGACCAGCGCCTCACGCGCGGCGGGGCTGAGCAGCTTGCTGTCCCGCAGGCCCTCCGGCGGGTCGAAGACCCGCGACTTCAGGACCACCATGCCGACGGTCACCGGCCCGCTCAACGCCCCGCGGCCGACCTCGTCGGCGGCGGCGAGCACCGTGGCCCCGTCGCGACGCAGCCGACGTTCGACGACGAGGTCGGGCACGACCCGCTCAGACAGCGTCATCGGACGCGACCCGTCGTGGCGTCGCTGGCGGGCCCTGCGCCAGCAGCCGGCTCAGCTCGGCGGCAAGAGTGGTCGGGTAGACGACGTCGACGGTGCGCTCGAGGTCAGCGAGCGACCACCAGCGGTGCGCGTGGACCGTACGCCGCTCGAGGTCGTTGAACCCGCTCACGTCGACCACGTGGCCGTCCACCCGGAGCAGGAAGAACAGCTCGTGCTGGCGGTACAGGGTCGACTCGAACTCGAAGGCGGAGTCCCGCTCCCAGACCGGGGCTCCGAGGTCGTCCGCGCTCACTCCGACGAGGCCGGTCTCCTCGGAGAGCTCGCGCACCGCGCCCTGCGCGTGTGACTCGCCCGGGTCGAGACCGCCGCCAGGGGTGAACCAGAACGACCCGTCCTGCGGTCGGTGCGGGTCTGCCCCGCAGAACAGCAGCACCCGCTCGGCGGAGTCGACCAGGAGGACCCGACCTGCCTCGCGCCTGACCCCGTCACCCATGACGCCAGCGTACGTGCGGTCAGTTCCAGTGCTCGAACGGCTCGTTGATCGGCTCCCCGCGCAGGAACCGGGCCAGGAGCTGCGGAAGCAGACCGGGGAAGAACCGCTCGGTGCTCGCCTCGACCTCCGCGACGTTCCACCAGCGGTGCCCGAGGTAGTCCTCGACCTCGTCCGGGGTGCGGCCGGCCGTCGACAGCTCGGGCTCGACCGAGCTCAGTCGAACCATGACGACCTGCTCGTGCTGCAGCGTCCGGCGGCCTCTGCGACGGTACGTCGCCGACCGGAACCAGGTGGGCGCAGGAACGGCCCCCGGGGCGACCACGAGTCCAGTCTCCTCGAACAGCTCGCGCACGGCGGTGTCGACGAGAGTCTCGCCAGGCTCCATGCCCCCGCCAGGGAGCTCCCACCAGCGGCCGAGCTCCGGCATCGTCGGGTCGATCGTGTCGAACAGCAGGACGCGCTGCTTCGCGTCGAGAAGCACGACCCGAACTGAGGTGCGTTCAACGTCGTGCTCGAACCCGGAGCGGCGGACGTCAGGCAGCGCGGGCCGCCCGAAGCCTGCGCCGGCGACGGCGCAGCCCGACGATCGGGACCGCACCCACGAAGCCGACCGCGAGCGGCGACGACACCAGGGACGAAGCGGTCGACTGCAGCCCGGCCTGCTCGAACGTGGCCGGCCCGGACAGCCACTGCCAGTGCCCCGCCGGCCAGATCACGACGAACGCACGGCCGATCACCTTGTCCGAAGGAACCGTGCCGCCGCCGGGCTCCCCGAGGTGGTACCGCGAGTCGGAAGACGAGCCGCGGTGGTCGCCCATGACCCACAGCCGCCCCGCCGGGACCTCGACATTGAACGGGATGGTCGACGGGACGTCGCCCGGGAAGATGTACGGCTCGTCCAGGGGGACCCCGTTGACAGTGACCCGGCCCTTGGCATCGCAGCAGGCCACCTTGTCGCCGGGGACGCCGATGACCCGCTTGATGAAGTCTTTCTCTGAAGGCGGCGCCAGCCCGACCAGCCCGCCGAACCAGCTCAGAGCCTTGCTCACCGGGTTGGTCGGCTCGATGACCGTCACCTCCGGCGTGAACGAGTCGAGCCCGTTGAACACCACGATGTCGCCGCGCTTGATGTCGCGCAGGTGATACACGACCTTGTTGACCATGACCCGGTCGCCGATCTCGAGCGTCTTCTCCATCGACCCGGAGGGGATGTAGAACGCCTGGACCAGGAACGTCTTGAGCAGCAGCGCCAGCCCGAACGCGATAACGATGAGCACCGGCAGCTCACGCCAGATCGACCCCTGTGGGGTCCGTTTCGCGGCCCGTTCCCCGCGCCGCGTGGGTGCGGCGTGCGGGGCGTCCGAGGGCGGCGGGGGCTCGACCGGCAGTGACGAGGTCAGTCCGGGGTGATCCGGCTCGCCGCTTTCGGGGAAGTCAGTCATGGTGCTCCGAGCCTAAGCGGTGAACGGCGGCCAGCTTGCGAGTCAGCGCCCGGTGGGCGTGTTCTCGCGCTTCTCCTTGATGCGAGCCTTCTTGCCGCGCAGGTCGCGCAGGTAGTAGAGCTTCGCGCGGCGCACGTCACCACGGGACACGACCTCGATCTTCTCGATCACCGGGGTGTGCAGCGGGAAGGTGCGCTCGACGCCGACGCCGTAGCTGACCTTGCGGACCGTGAAGGTCTCGCGCACGCCCTCGCCGTGGATGCGTATGACGATGCCCTGGAACAGCTGGATCCGGGACTTGTTGCCCTCGACGACGCGAACGTGCACCTTGAGGGTGTCACCGGCTCGGAAGGCGGGCTGGTCGGTGCGGAGCGAAGCGGCATCGACGAAGTCCAGGGTATGCATCGCGCAGTCTCTTCCCTCGTAGGTGCCACAGGTCGCCCACGGTGTGTACGTGGATGGGTGATTCGAGCGGGCCGAACGCCGTGCGGGTCGCACACCGGGCGGGGCGCACCCCCTGTGGCAGGGCGCCCGCGTGATCCGGACAACTGGCCTAGTCTCGCACAGGCGGCTCGACCGGAGAAAACCGGCCGTCGGCACCGACCACCCATCCCGCCACGGTGAGGGTGGCGAGGTCCTGCCGGTCGCACGTGGCGGGGTCCAGAGCCCGCACCAGGTCGGGCCGGCTGCGAGCCGTCCGCAGCAGCGACTGGTCGCGGCGCCACCGGGCGATGGCTGCGTGGTTGCCGCTCAGGAGCACCGGCGGGACGACCCGGCCGCGCCAGCTGTCCGGCTTGGTGTAGACGGGGTACTCGAGCAGCCCGTCGGCGTGCGACTCCTCGACGAGCGACTCGGCGTTGCCGAGAACCCCCGGCAGGAGCCGGGCGACGGCCTCGATCATTACCAGCGCAGCGACCTCGCCGCCGCCGAGGACGTAGTCGCCCAGAGACACCTCGTGGACGCGGAACCGCAGCGCGGCCTCGTCGAGCACCCGCCGGTCGATGCCTTCGTACCGACCACAGGCGAACAGGAGCCGCGGCTCCGCGGCGTACTGCTCTGCGAGCTGCTGCCGGAACGGCGTACCACCGGGAGTCGGGACCACGAGCACCGGCTGGTCGCCGTCGGCGAGCTCGTCCAACAGATCGCCCCAGGGCTCGGGCTTCATGACCATTCCGGCGCCGCCGCCGTAGGGGGTGTCGTCGACCGTGTGGTGCCGGTCCCTGGTGTGTTTGCGCAGGTCGTGCACACGGACGTCGAGCAGCCCGGCGGCCCTGGCCTTGCCGATGAGCGACAGCTCGAGCGGCGCGAGGTAGTCGGGGAAGATCGTGACGACGTCGATGCGCATCGCGGTCACGTCGGGTCGGGCGGCGGCGCGTCCGCGAGGTCCTCGAGGAGGCCGGGCGGCGGGGTGAGGACGACCCGGGAGGCGGCGAGGTCGACCTCGGGGACGATCTCGTTGACGAACGGGACCAGGACCTCGCTGCCGTCCGGCCGGACGACCGCGAGCACGTCGTGCCCAGGCAGGTGCAGCACCTCGCGTACCTCGCCCACCGGAGTGCGGTCGGCCAGGACGACGCCGAGTCCGACCAGCTGGTGGTCGTACCACTCGTCGTCCTCGGCCGGCAGGTCTTCCGGGTCGACGTCGACGAGCAGGAGGGTGCCACGCAGGCCCTCGGCACCGGTGCGGTCCTCGACGCCCTCGAAACGCACCAGCAGCCGGCCGCTGTGGACGCGACCGGCTGCGATGGTGAGCGGCCCGACTACGGCTGGATCGGTCACGAGGACCCGACCCGGAGCCAGCCGGTCTTCGGGCTCGTCGGTGCGGACGTCGATGAGGACCTCACCTTTGAGCCCGTGGGCGCGGCCGACCCGGCCGACGACCAACAGCATGGGACTTAACGCACCTCGTCGACGTCGACGAAGTCGATGCGCGCGCCGCGACCAGGCGTGAGCGCGCCGATGACGGTGCGCAGGGCCTTCGCCGTGCGGCCGGAACGACCGATGACCTTGCCGAGGTCGTCCGGGTGGACGCGGACCTCAAGCAGCCGACCGCCGCGCTGGGTGCGGACGCGGACCGACACTTCGTCCGGGTGCTCGACGATGCCCTTGACCAGGTGCTCGAGCGCCTCGTCGTCCATTACGCCTGCTCGGGCTCGGCAGCCGGCTCAGCGTCGGCCACGGCGGGAGCGGCCTCGGCTGCAGCGGGTGCCTCGGCGACGGCCTCGACCTCGGTGGGCGCCTCGACCTCGGTGGGCGCCTCGACCTTGGGCGCCTCGACCTTGGGCGCCTCGACCTTCGGGGCCTTCTTCGCCTTGGGGGTGATCGCCTCGGTGGTGGGCGCGTCGAGCGACTCCTTGGCCGCGGCCTCGAAGATCGCCCTCTTGTCGGCACGGGCGGCCGGCATCTGCAAGGTGCCCTCGGCACCGGGCAGGCCCTTGAACGTCTGCCAGTCGCCGGTCACCTTGAGGATCGCGAGAACCGCCTCGGTCGGCTGCGCGCCGACTCCGAGCCAGTACTGGGCGCGCTCACGGTTGACCTCGATGAAGGAGGGGTGCTCCTTGGGGTGGTACTTGCCGATCTCCTCGATCGAACGGCCGTCACGCTTGGTGCGGGCGTCGGCGATGACGATGCGGTACTGGGGGGCGCGCATCTTGCCGATGCGCTTCAGCTTGATCTTGACTGCCACGGAGGCATTCTCCTGGGGTGCGATGGGGTGAGTCGCCCGCAGCCGCGTGGGGTGCGGTGCCGGGTCCTCGGGTGGACATGGTGCACAGAGTGAGAGGGCCCCACGCGCGCATGTTCGGGGCCCAGTGTGCCAGAGCACGGCCCGGTGGCCCAATCGCGCTGCCCCCACCCACTCACCCGTGTTGATCTTGAGCATTGCGTGGCCGACACGCTGTGGTGGCCCACGCAACGCTCAAGATCAACGCCGATGGGGTTCAGCCGGGGGGGAGCAGACCCTTGAAGGCGTCCGGGAGCTCGAAGTCGGCGAGAGCGGCCTCCGCCGCCTCCGCGGACTGAGCGGCCGACTGGGTGGACGCGGCGAGCTCGACAGCAGCCCGCTTGGCCGGGTTGCCGCTGCCGCGCTTGGTCCGCTTGGCCTGCTTGATCTGCTTCGCGGGCTTGCCGCGCCCCATCCCGGGCATCCCGGGCATCCCGGGCATCCCCGGAATCCCGCCGCGGCCCATCGAGGCCATCATCTTGCGGGCCTCGCCGAAGCGCTCGATCAGCCCGTTGACGTCGGACACCTGGCTCCCCGAACCCTTGGCGATGCGGGCCCGGCGCGAGCCGTTCAGGATCTTCGGGTCGGCCCGCTCGGCCGGAGTCATCGACTGGATGATCGCGGCGACCCGGTCGACCTCGCGCTCGTCGAGGTTCTCGATCTGCTCGCGCATGTCGCCCATGCCCGGCAGCATCCCGAGCAGCTTGGACAGCGAGCCCATCTTCTTCAGCGCCTGCATCTGGCTGAGGAAGTCGTCGAGCGTGAAGTCCTGGCCAGAGCTGAGCTTGGCCGCCATGGCAGCGGCCTCGTCCTGGTCGAAGGCCCGCTCCGCCGACTCGATCAGGCTCAGGACGTCGCCCATGCCGAGGATCCGGGACGCCATGCGCTCCGGGTGGAAGACGTCGAAGTCCTCGACCTTCTCGCCGTTGGACGCGAACATCACCGGCTTGCCCGTGACCGACGCGATCGAGAGCGCGGCGCCACCTCGGGCGTCGCCGTCGAGCTTGGTCAGGACCACGCCGTCGAAGCCGACCCGTTCGCCGAACGCCTCGGCGGTGACCACCGAGTCCTGGCCGATCATCGCGTCGACGACGAGGAGCACCTCGTCGGGCTGGACGGCGGCGCGGATGTCGGCCGCCTGCGTCATCAGCTCCTGGTCGATCGCGAGCCGGCCCGCGGTGTCGACGATCACGACGTCGTACAGCTTGGTACGCGCGTGCACGATCGCGTCGCGGGAGACGGCGACCGGGTCGCCGACGCCGTTGCCCGGCTCCGGCGCGAACACCGGCACGCCCGCGCGCTCTCCCATGACCTGCAGCTGCCCGACGGCGTTCGGCCGCTGGAGGTCCGCAGCGACGAGCAGCGGTGCATGACCCTGCTCGCGGAACCAGTGGGCGAGCTTGCCGGCCAGGGTGGTCTTGCCGACGCCCTGCAGGCCCAGCAGCATGATCACGGTCGGCGGGTTCTTGGCCAGGCGCACCCGGCGGGTCTCTCCGCCGAGGATGCCGACGAGCTCCTCGTTGACGATCTTGACGACCTGCTGGCCCGGGTTCAGCGCCCGGGACACCTCGGCGCCGAGGGCGCGCTCCTTGACCCGGGCCACGAAGCCGCGGACGACTGGCAGTGCGACGTCGGCCTCGAGCAGCGCGATGCGGATCTCGCGACAGGTCTCGTCGATGTCGGCCTCGGTCAGCCGCCCCTTGCCGCGCAGGTTCTTGAACGTCGCGGAGAGTCGGTCCTGCAGGGTGGAGAACACGCGCGTCTACCTCGGAGGTCGGGGTGCGGTCGGGCCGGGTGCCGGTCGGTGCGCCCAGCCTAACGGCCGCCCGTCAGCGCAGGGCGGTACGGACCGCCTGGGCCAGCAGTTTCGCCGCATCGTCTGCCAACGGGTCGCCGTGACCGTCGACGAGGTAGAACACGTCGACCGCCTCGGACCCGAGCGTGGTGACCAGGGCCGACCGGACGTCGACGTCCGCCGCGGCCAACGCCGCTCCGATCCGGTGCAGCAGCGCCGGCCGGTCGTGGGCGCGGACCTCGAGCACGGTGGCACTCGCGCTCGCTGAGGCCACGACGTCGACCCTGGCCGGAGGAACGGGCACGCCGGCCCGCACGACCGATGACTCCTCGCGCCGGGCCAGCCGCTCGCCCACGTCCAAGGTCCCGTCGAGGGCCCGCCGGATGTCCTCCCGCAGCCGGTCGACCGCGGGGGGGTCGCCGTACTCGGGCAGCACCTGCCACACCTGCACCGCGATCGCCCCCGCCGTCTGCGTCGAGGCCGAGCGGACCGTCAGCCGGTTGAGGCTGAGAACGCCCGCGACGGCGGCGAGCACCCCGACCCGGTCCGGCGCGACCACGATGACCTCGAGCCCTCCCGCGACAGGGGTGGCCCGCACCGCGAGAGCTCCGGCCGAGACGAGGTCGGCGTACGCGGTCGCCAGGTCGGGCAGCGGCGGCACCTCGTGCCCGCGCAGGACCGAGTGGGTGCGCTGGACCAGGTCGGCGACCAGGCCGGCCTTCCACTCGTTCCAGGCGAGCGGCCCGGTGGCGATCCCGTCGGCCTCGGTGAGCGCGTGCAGCAGGTCGAGCACCTCGGGGGTACGCACGCAGGCGGCGACGTGGGCGATGGTCGCGGGGTCCTCGAGGTCACGTCGGGTCGCGGTGTCGGGGAGCAGCAGGTGATGGCGCACCAGCGTCACGAGGATCTCGACGTCCGTCGGCTCGAAGCCCAACCGCGGCGCCAGGTCGGCGACGACCGCGACCCCCGCCTCGGAGTGGTCACCGGGCCAGCCCTTGCCGATGTCGTGCAGGAGCGCGCCGACGAGCAGCAGGTCTGGCCGGTCGACCCGGCGGGCGAACGCGGCCGCGCGGGCGGCGGTCTCGACCAGGTGCCGGTCGACGGTGAACCGGTGGACGGCGTTGTGCTGCGGACGGCTGCGGACCCGCTCCCAGTCGGGGAGCAGCCGCGACGTGAGGCCGGCCTGGTCGAGCGCCTCCCAAACCGGGATGGCGGGGGTCCCCGCGCCGAGCAGGCTGACCAGGGCGTCAAGGGCCGACCGCGGCCACGGCTCAGGCATCGTGGAGCTCTCGGCGACCAGGCGCTCGATGGTGTTCGGGGAGAGCCGCAGCCCCGACTGCGCGGCGGCGGCGGCGGCCCGGAGCACCAGAGTCGGGTCGTCCCCCGGTCGCGCGTCGCGCGCCAGCATGGCTTCGCCGTCCTGATCTACGACGCCGTCGGCCAAGGGAGCGCGCTCGCCGATGCGGCGGGCGCCGAGGCGGACGAAACGGCTCCGGCCGTCGCGGCTGACCAACGACCGCTCCACGCGGTGCCACGTGACGTCCAAGGCGTAGGCGACGGACCGCCCGATGGCGGAGACCCTGCGCAGCAGGGCATCGGAGTCGAGCAGGCCCAGCTCACGGGCGACCCCGGCCTGCTCCTGCATGACGAGGCGGTCGGACGTACGCCCGGTGGAACGCTGCAGCGCGTCCCGGACGTCCAGCAGCGACTGCCGGGCCTCCTCGAGCCCCGAGTGGGGGGTGTCGGCCACCCACGAGGCCGCGACGGCCCGGAGCACCACGAGGTCGCGGAGACCGCCGCGGGACTCCTTCAGGTCGGGCTCCAGCGAGAAGGCGAGGTCGCCGGACCGCTCGGCCCGTTTGCGACAGCTGTCCATCAGGTCCGGCAGACGCTTCTTCGCGAACCCGCGCCAGTCGGCGAGGATCGACTGACGCAGGCTTGCGGTGAGGGCCTCGTCGCCGGCGACGTGCCGCAGGTCTAGCATCCCGAGCAGCGCGCGCAGGTCCTCGCCGGCCACCCGACGGGCCTCCGGGACCGTGCGCAGGGCGTGGTCGAGCTTCACCCCCGAGTCCCAGATGGGGTACCAGATCTTCGAGGCCAGCGCGGCGGCCTGCGCCTGCGTCGCCGACCCCGGACGCAGCAGGACCAGGTCGAGGTCGCTGCCCGGGGAGAGCTCGGACCGGCCGTACCCGCCGACGGCGACCAGCGCCGCACCGAGCCCGCTCCCGTCGGCCGCGTCGAAGAGCTCGGTCAGCCAGACGTCGGTGAGCTCGGTGAGCGCTTGCCGCCGACCCGACCCGGAGATCCCGGGTCGGGTCAGCAGGTCGGCGCGAGCCTCGGGGTATCCCCCGACCGATCCAGCAGCATCAGCAGCAACCATCAGCGCTAGAGGGCTTCTGGTCCGCGCTCGCCGGTGCGCACCCGGATGACGGCATCGACCGGGACGGACCACACCTTCCCGTCCCCGATGCGGCCGGTCTGCGCGCTCTTGACGACGACGTCCATCACGTCGTCGACGTCGGCGTCGTCGACAAGGACCTCGAGCCGCACCTTGGGCACCAGGTCGACGGTGTATTCCGCCCCCCGGTAGACCTCGGTGTGGCCGCGCTGACGTCCGTACCCGGAGGCCTCCGACACGGTCATGCCGTGCACACCGAAGGACTCCAGCGCCGTCTTCACGTCGTCCAGCTTGAACGGCTTGATGATCGCGGTCACGAGCTTCATGCGGAGACCTCTTCCGTGTGTGCAGCGTGCGAGGACTTCAGGGACAGTCCACCGCCGGACAGTACGCCGCCACCGGTGGAGCCGTAGTCGTACGCGGTCTCGGCGTGCTCGGTGAGGTCGATGCCCTCGACCTCGGCGTCGGACGAGATCCGGAAGCCGATGGTCTTGTTGATCACCAAGCCGAGGACGAGCGTCACCACGAACGAGTACGCGAGGACCGAGAACGCACCCAGCGCCTGGATGCCCAGGAGTCGGAAGCCGCCGCCGTAGAACAGCCCGTCGGCGTAGGCGCTGTTGACCGCCTTGGTGCCGAAGAACCCGACGAACAGACAGCCGACGATCCCGCCGACCATGTGCACGCCGACGACATCGAGCGAGTCGTCGAAGCCGAGCTTGTACTTCAGTCCGACCGCCAGCGCACAGACCATGCCGACGACGACACCGAGCACCACCGCTGCCCACGGCGCGATGAACGCACACGCCGGGGTGACGGCGACCAGCCCGGCCACCGCGCCGGACGCAGCACCAAGGCTGGTCGGGTGACCGTCGCGGATGCGCTCCATGAGGATCCAGCCGAGTACGCCGGCAGCCGTGGCCACCATCGTGTTCATGAACGCGAGGGCGGCAAGACCGTTGGCACCCAGGGCCGAACCGGCGTTGAAGCCGAACCAGCCGAACCACAGCAAGCCGGCACCGATCAGCACCAGGGGCAGGTTGTGCGGACGCATCGGGTCCTTCTTGAAGCCGACCCGCTTGCCCAGCACGAGGCACAGGGCCAGGCCGGCGGCACCTGCGTTGATGTGGACCGCCGTGCCTCCGGCGAAGTCCTCGACGCCCTTGGCGGCCAACCAGCCCGCACCGGTGGCGTCCTTGCTGCCGAAGTCGAAGACCCAGTGCGCGACCGGGAAGTAGACGATGGTGACCCAGATCGCGACGAAGACGCCCCAAGCGAGGAACTTCGTGCGGTCGGCGACTGCGCCCGAGATGAGCGCCGGCGTGATGACGGCGAACATCAGCTGGAAGGCCGCGAACGCGAGCACCGGAATCGGGTAGCCCGCACCGTTATAGGTGAGGTCGTTCACCGCGGAGCCGAGCTTCGAGAGCCCGAGCTTCCCGATGATGCTGCTGCCGCTGTCACCGAAGGCGATGGAGTACCCGTAGAGCACCCAGAGGATGCTCACGATGCCGATGGTGACGAACGACATCATCATCATGTTGAGGACGCTCTTCGATCGGACCATGCCACCGTAGAAGAAGGCGAGTCCGGGGGTCATCAGCAGAACCATCGCCGATGCCGCCAGGACCCACGCGGTATCTCCCGCGCTTAACGTCATAGAACTCTCCCCTCGCGGGCCGACGGGCTCGGCCGGCCGATTGCGCTGACGAGGTGAAGACTGGGTGCGGCGGGTTACTCCCCCGGGCCCTGCGTGTTTCCGGCCCGTGACAGATGGCTCAATCAGGTAAACCCTGGATTTCGGCGGTGATCTTCGTCTGTGGCCGGACTCCCGTCAGCCGGCGGGTCAGGCTGCGGGCCGCCTGCGCCACCTGCTCGGCCAGCGCGGCCCGGTCCGAAGGGTCGGCGTGCCGGTCCGCGGCGAAGGTCAGCCCGATGGCCGCGGTCGGACGGCCACTGTGGTCGAACGCGGCGGCGGCGACCGACGCGATCCCCGCGGTGACGTGGCCGTCCTCCTCCGACCAGCCCCGCGCGTCCTCGGCGGCGAGCAGCTCGCGCAGCTCAGCCGGCGTCGCGGGCCCGCGGCCGGTGCGGTCGACGAACGACGCGACGGACGGGTAGAGCGCCCGCACCTGCGAGCGGGGTAGCCCGGCCAGCAGCGCCCGGCCGACCGCGGTGAGGTGGGCCGGGAGCCGCACGCCGACGTCGGTGACCAGTGGCACCGACGACCGGGGCGTCTCCTTGAGCAGGTAGAGCGTTTCGTTCCCGTGCAGGACGCCCAGATGGACGGTCTCGCCGGTGCGGTCGACGAGCCGGTGCAAGAGCGGCCGCGCGAGCCGCTCGAGCGGGTCGTGCCGCAGGTACGCCGACCCCAGCTCGAAGACCCCGACCCCGAGTCCGTACGCCCTGGCCTCGGGCAGGTGCACGACGTACCCCTCGGCCTCCAGGACGGTCAGCAGGTGGTAGACGCTCGATCGCGGTAGCCCCAGCTCGCGGGCGAGGGTCGCGGCGGGTGTCGGGACCGACCGCGACGCGAGCAGCCGGAGCAGGCCCAGGCCCCGTGACAGGGCGGGCACGTTGCCGGGTCTGGGGCTGGTGGGCACCACGCGATTGTCTCGTATCCCAGACAGTTTCGTCGCCAGACCGGCAGACGCGCGCGCCGCGACCCGATCCAATGGCGGCATGCCTTCCGTCGAAGCCACCACCGCCGCCGTCCAGCTCTCCCCCGCGCCGCTCACGCCGGCCGAGGTCGTCGCCGTGGCCCGAGGCGGCGCCACGATCCAGCTGGGCGACGAGGCGCTCGTCGCGCTCGCCCGCGCTCGCTCGTCCATCGACGCGCTGGCCGCGTCCGGGCAGCCGGTATACGGCGTCTCCACCGGGTTCGGCGCGCTCGCCACCCGCTACATCGACCCCGAGCTGCGCGCCCAGCTGCAGCGCTCGCTCGTCCGCTCACACGCTGCCGGCTCCGGCCCCGAGGTCGAGCGGGAGGTGGTACGGGCGCTGATGCTGCTGCGCCTGCACACCCTGGCCACCGGCCACACCGGCGTGCAGCCGGCCACCGCACAGACGTACGCCGCACTGCTGAACGCCGGCATCACCCCGATCGTGCGCGAGTACGGCTCGCTGGGGTGTTCCGGCGACCTGGCCCCACTCGCGCACTGCGCGCTCGCGGTCATGGGCGAGGGCGAGGTACGCGACGCCTCCGGGGAGGCCATGCCGGCGGCGCGGGCGCTCGCCGCAGCCGGGATCACCCCGGTCGAGCTCACCGCCAAGGAGGGGCTAGCCCTCATCAACGGCACCGACGGGATGCTCGGCATGCTGCTGCTGGCGTGCCATGACCTCCGGTCGCTCGTCAGGCACGCCGACCTCTCGGCGGCCATGAGCATCGAGGCGCTGATGGGCACCGACCGGGTATTCGCCGCGGACCTGCAGGCCCTTCGCCCGCACCCCGGGCAGGCCGACTCCGCCGCCAACCTGCGTGCGCTGCTGGCGCACTCGCCGATCATGGAGTCGCACCGCGACGAGTGCGAGATCATCCAGGATGCGTACTCGCTGCGCTGCGCGCCCCAGGTCGCCGGCGCTGTCCGCGACACGATCGCCCACGCCGAGCTCGTCGCCGGCCGCGAGCTGGCCAGCGCGATCGACAACCCGGTCGTCCTCGACGACGGAAGGGTCGAGTCGAACGGCAACTTCCACGGCGCACCCGTGGGGTACGTCCTGGACTTCCTCGCCATCGCGGCGGCCGACCTCGCCTCGATGTCGGAGCGGCGTACCGACCGGATGCTCGACAAGGCCCGTTCGCACGGGTTGCCGCCGTTCCTGGCCCACGACCCGGGCGTCGACTCTGGCCACATGATCGCGCAGTACACCCAGGCCGCCCTCGTCAGCGAGCTCAAGCGGCTCGCGGTGCCGGCCAGCGTCGACTCGATCCCGTCGTCGGCGATGCAGGAGGACCACGTGGCGATGGGCTGGTCCGCTGCCCGCAAGCTGCGTCGCTCCGTCGACGCCGTCACCCGGGTCGTCGCGATCGAGATCCTCACCGCTGCCCGAGCGCTCGACCTGCGCGCGCCGCTGGCGTCCGCGCCCGGAACGGCCGCGGCGGTCGCCCGCCTGCGCGCCGATGTCCACGGCCCGGGCCCGGACCGCTACCTCTCGCCCGAGATCGAGGCCGCCGTCGCCCTCGTGGCGAGCGGCGAGCTGATGACCGCGGTCGAGGCCGTCGTCGGCCCGCTCGCCTGACCCCTGTCCACTCCGCACCAGGATCCACCGAACCGCGAAAGGCCCACCATGACCGCCGTCTCCGGCCCCCGTCCCGTCCGCTCCCCGCACGGCTCGAAGCTGACCTGCCTCGGCTGGGGCCAGGAAGCCGCGATGCGGATGCTCATGAACAACCTCGATCCAGAGGTCGCCGAGCGCCCCGACGACCTCGTTGTATACGGCGGCACCGGGCGCGCGGCGCGCAGCTGGTCCGCGTACGACGCGATCGTCCGGACCCTGACCACGCTGAAGGACGACGAGACGCTTCTCGTGCAGTCCGGTAAGCCGGTCGGCGTGATGCGCACCCACGAGTGGGCGCCGCGCGTGCTCATCGCCAACTCCAACCTCGTGGGCGACTGGGCCACGTGGCCCGAGTTCCGCCGGCTCGAGCACCTCGGGCTGACCATGTACGGCCAGATGACAGCCGGCTCGTGGATCTACATCGGCACCCAGGGCATCCTGCAGGGCACGTACGAGACGTTCGCAGCCGTCGCCGCCAAGAAATTCGGTGGCACGCTCGCCGGGACGCTCACCCTCACCGGCGGCGCCGGCGGCATGGGCGGCGCACAGCCGCTCGCCGTCACCATGAACGACGGGGTCTGCCTCATCGTCGACGTCGATCCCACGCGGCTGCAGCGAAGAGTGGAGCACCGCTACCTCGACGAGGTGGCCGACGACCTCGACGACGCCGTGGCCCGTTGCCTGGCAGCGAAGGCGTCGCGCTCACCCCTGTCGGTCGGCGTCGTGGGCAACTGCGCCACCGTGTTCCCCGAGCTCCTCCGCCGCGGGGTGCCCATCGACATCGTCACCGACCAGACCTCGGCCCACGACCCGTTGTCGTACCTGCCCGAGGGCATCGAGGTCAGCGACTGGCACGACTACGCCGAGGCCAAGCCGGAAGAGTTCACCGACCGCGCGCGGGCGTCGATGGCCAAGCACGTCGAGGCCATGGTCGGGTTCATGGACGCCGGCTCCGAGGTCTTCGACTACGGCAACTCGATCCGCGGCGAGGCCCAGCTCGGCGGCTACGACCGGGCGTTCGCGTTCCCCGGCTTCGTGCCGGCGTACATCCGGCCACTGTTCTGCGAGGGCAAGGGTCCGTTCCGGTGGGCCGCGCTCTCCGGCGACCCCCGCGACATCGCCGCCACCGACAAGGCCGTGCTCGAACTGTTCCCGCAGAACGAGCCGCTGGCCCGCTGGATCCGCAAGGCTGAGGAGAAGGTCTCGTTCCAGGGCCTGCCCAGCCGGATCTGCTGGCTCGGCTACGGCGAACGTCACGAGGCCGGCCTGCGGTTCAACGAGCTGGTCGCCGACGGCACCGTGTCGGCCCCGCTGGCGATCGGCCGCGACCACCTCGACTGCGGGTCCGTCGCGTCGCCGTACCGCGAGACCGAGGCGATGCTGGACGGTTCCGACGCCATCGCCGACTGGCCGCTGCTCAACGCGCTGGTCAACACGGCGAGCGGTGCGTCCTGGGTCTCGATCCACCACGGTGGCGGCGTCGGGATCGGTCGGTCGATCCACGCGGGCCAGGTCAGCGTCGCCGACGGCACGTCGCTCGCGGCGCAGAAGCTGGAGCGGGTCCTCACCAACGACCCCGGCATGGGGGTCATCCGGCACGTCGACGCCGGCTACGACATCGCCGACGACGTGGCGGAGCAGCGTGGGGTACGGATCCCCATGCGAGAGTCCTGACGTGACGTTCCCTTCGCTCTGGGACTCGCTGCTGCCCGTCGGCCGGGTTGCGGCGACGGGTGGCTACCGCCGGTTCGCTTGGTCTGCTGCCGACCTTGAGTGCCGCGAGTGGTTCCGGGGTGCCGCCGATGACCGTGGGATGGACGTGGAGCAGGACCGCAACGGCAACCTGTGGGCGTGGTGGGGCACCCCGGGTCCGAACGCGTTCGTGACCGGCTCGCACCTCGACTCCGTGCCCGACGGAGGTGCCTACGACGGGCCGCTCGGCGTCGTCTCGGCCTTCGCGGCCGTCGACGCTGCCCGCGCGCTCGGCGTCGTGCCGACCCGGCCGGTCGCCGTGACGGCGTTCTCGGACGAGGAGGGGGCCCGGTTCGGGGTCGCCTGCATCGGCTCTCAGCTGATGACCGGGGTGCTCCCGCCCGACCGGGCCCGCGCGCTGGTCGACGTCGAGGGTGTCACGCTTGCCGAGGCGATGAGGGCCGCGGGGGCCGACCCCGCCGCGATCGGCCGCGACGACGAGTCCCTCGCCCGCATCGGCACTTTCGTCGAGCTGCACGTGGAGCAGGGTCGCGGGCTCGTCGACCTCGGGGCGGCCGTCGGGGTCGCGACGTCGATCTGGCCGCACGGGCGCTACCGCTTCACGTTCACCGGCGAGGCCAACCACGCGGGGACCACCCGGCTCGAGGACCGGCACGACCCGATGCTGACCTACGCCGAGACCGTGCTGTCGGCCCGCAAGCGCGCTCTGCTCTCGGGCGCCCGGGCGACCTTCGGCAGGGTGCAGGTCGAACCGGGCGCCACCAACGCGATCCCCTCGGTGGTGCGCGCATGGCTCGACGCCCGCGCCGCCGACGAGAACTCCCTCGCCGCTCTCGTCGAAGACATCGTCGCCCGGGCGGCCGAGCGGGCCGAGCGGGACGGCACCACCGTCGAGCTCGTCGCGGAGTCGGTCTCGCCTGTGGTCGCCTTCGCACCGACGCTCCGCGACGCCGTCAGAGCACATCTGGGTGGCGTGCCGCTGCTGCCGACCCAGGCGGGTCACGACGCGGGCGTCCTGGCCCCGCACGTGCCGACGGCGATGCTCTTCGTTCGCAACCCCACCGGTGTCTCGCACTCCCCGGCCGAGCACGCCGATCCGGCCGACTGCCTCGCGGGCGTCGCTGCACTGACCTCCCTGCTGGTCGCCGAGGTGAGCAGGTGACCGTCATGGGAGCGAGCCAGTACTTCTGCGAGTACGCGTGGCTCGGTGCCGACGGCGTCGCGGCGGACGTCCTCGTCGACGTGCGCGATGGTCGGTTCACCGAGGTGATCCCGGGTTCGACGCGGCCGGTGGGCGCCCGGTGGATGCCAGGCCTCACCGTGCCGGGTCTGGCCAACAACCACTCGCACGCCTTCCACCGCGCGCTGCGGTCGCGGACCCAGGCCGGTCGTGGCACCTTCTGGACCTGGCGCGAGCAGATGTACGCCGTCGCCGAGCGGCTCGACCCCGACACCTACCTGCTGCTCGCCAGAGCCGTCTTCGCCGAGATGGCGCTGGCCGGAATCACGTCGGTGGGTGAGTTCCACTACCTGCACCACGGGCCTGGTGGCACGCCGTACGACGACCCGAACGTGATGGGCCACGCGCTCGTGCAAGCGGCCCGGTCGGCCGGGATCCGGCTGACCCTGCTCGACGCGTGCTACCTCACCGGCGGGATCGGCCAGCCGCTCGCCGGAGTCCAGGAACGCTTCGGGGACGGGTCGGCCGACCGTTGGGCGAACCGGACCGAAGCCCTCGCCGAGGCGTACCTCGACGACGACGACGTGCTGGTCGGAGCGGCGCTCCACTCCGTGCGGGGCATGCCGGCAGACCAGATCCCGTCCGTGGTCCGGTGGGCCGACAGCCACACGGCACCGCTGCACGTCCACCTCTCCGAGCAGGTCGCCGAGAACGAGGCCTGCCTCGCCGCGTACGGGCGGACCCCCACGCAGGTCCTGTCCGACGCCGGCGCCCTGGGGCCCAGGCTCAGCGCCGTCCACGCGACGCACCTGACCGCGGGCGACCTCGTGCTGCTCGGCGACAGCCGGACCACCGCGTGTCTGTGCCCCACGACCGAGCGAGACCTCGCGGACGGCATCGGCCCGGCGCGTGCGCTCGCGGACGCCGGGTCGCCGCTCTCGCTCGGCAGCGACAGCCAGGCCGTCGTCGACCTGTTCGAGGAGGCCCGGGCCGTCGAGCTCGACGAACGCCTGGCGACTACGACTCGCGGCCACTTCACGGCGGAGGAGCTGCTGACGGCGGCGACCGCCCACCAGCCGCTCGGCTGGCCCGACGCTGGTCGCATCGCGCTCGGCTTCCGCGCTGACCTGGTCAGCCTTCGGCTGCAGTCGGTGCGCACGGCCGGCTGTGGCCCGACCGTAGAGACCGCGGTCTTCGCCGCGTCGAGCGCCGACGTTCAGGACGTGGTCGTCGGTGGACGCGACGTCGTCCGGGGTGGCGGACACCTGTTGCTGCCACACGTCGGGGAGTCGCTCGGCCGCGCGGTCACGGGTCTCCTCCGATGAGCGGCTGGACGACGCGGCTCACCGGTATCGGCCAGCTCGTCACCTGCGACCCGACGATCGGCGACGGGTCCGCGCTCGGCGTCATCCACGACGCCGCTGTCGTGCTGGACGGCGGCGGCGTCGCGTGGGTCGGGCGGGCCACCGAGGCCCCGGACGCGGACGAGCAGGTCGACCTGGGAGGCCGTGCGGTCATCCCCGGCTTCGTCGACAGCCACGCCCACCTCGTGTTCGACGGCGACCGCGCGGACGAGTTCGCCGCCCGGATGACGGGTCAGGGCTATACCGCCGGTGGCATCCGCAGCACCGTGTCGGCGACCCGCGCAGCCACCGACGAGGTGCTGCACGCGCGCGCCGCGCGGCTGGTCGCAGAGATGCTCCGCAGCGGCACCACCACGGTCGAGATCAAGGGCGGCTACGGACTCACCGTCGTCGACGAGGCCCGATCGCTCGCCATCGCGAAGACTCTCACCGACGAGACCACGTACCTGGGCGCGCATGTCGTGCCGCCGGAGTACGCCGACGACCGGGCCGGGTACCTCGCCCTGCTGACCGGCCCGATGCTGGACGCGTGCGCACCGCACGCGCGTTGGGTCGACGTCTTCTGCGACCGAGGCGCGTTCGACGCCGACGAGGCGAGGGCCGTCCTGCTCGCCGGGCGGGTCCGTGGCCTGTTGCTCCGGCTGCACGGGAACCAGCTCGAGGCCGGGCCCGGCGTCCAGCTCGCCGTCGAGCTCGGCGCGGCCAGCGTCGACCACTGCACCTACGTCACCGACGCGGACATCGACGCGCTGGCCGGTTCGCAGACCGTGGCGACGCTGCTGCCCGGTGCGGAGTTCTCGACCCGTGCGCCGTACCCGCAGGCCCGCCGCCTGATTGACGCCGGCGTCACCGTCGCCCTCGCCTCCGACTGCAACCCCGGGTCGTCGTACACGACGAACCTCCCGTTCTGCATCGCTGTCGCCGTGCGCGACATGGGGATGACCCCGGCCGAGGCGCTGTGGGGGGCGACCGCCGGCGGCGCCCGCGCCCTGCTCCGCGACGACGTCGGGATGCTGAGGGTCGGAGCCCGGGCCGACCTGGCGGTGCTGGACGCCCCGTCGTACGTGCACCTCGCGTACCGACCCGGGGTGCCGCTGGTGTCGGCCGTGTGGCGCGGCGGCCGCCTGGTCTAGGGCGTCTGCGCCCTGGACGTGATCAGCCGGGGGGCCCATGATCGGCCGCATGGACAGTCGGGACGAGCTTCGCGCGCTGGTGACCGGCTTCCGTGCCTCGATGGCGCTCAGTGTCGCCGCCGACCTCGGGCTGTCCGACCAGCTTGCCACAGGGCCACGCTCCGTCGCCGACCTCGCGGGCGCGGTCGGCGCAGACGTCGACACCTTGCGCCGCTTGCTGCGCGCGCTGGCCAGCATCGGGGCCTACTCGGAGCAGCCGGACGGTACGTACGCGAACACCACGCTGGGTGAAGGCCTCCGGTCGGACGTGCCGGGGAGCATGCGTCCCCTCGCGCGGACTCTCACCGACCCGGCCCTGTGGGCGGCGTGGGGCCATCTCGGTCACAGCGTGCGTACCGGCGAGACCGCCTTCAAGGCGCTGCACGGCATGGACGTCTGGGTGCACCGGCAGCAGCTGCCTGAGCAGAACGAGATCTTCAACGCGAACATGGCTGCGCTGAGCTCACTCGTCGCGGATGCGGTCGCGTTGGCGTACGACTTCACCGGCATCTCGACCGTCGTGGACGTCGGCGGCGGTGAGGGCGTCCTGCTCGAGGCTGTGCTCGCGCGGCACGAGCACCTGACAGGCACGGTGTTCGACCAGGCCCACGCGGTGGCCCACGCGCCGACGGCGACCGCATCGGAGTCGGTAGCCGCTCGCTGGGCCTCGGCGACCGGCAGCTTCTTCGACTCGGTCCCGACGGCCGACGCGCACATCCTCAAGTCGATCCTGCACGACTGGCCGGACGAACCCTGCGTCGACATCCTGCGCACCTGCCGCGGCGCCCTCAGCGACGGCGGAGTGGTGCTCGTCGTCGAGGCGGTGCTCGGCCGACCCGGCTACGAGGCCGACGTCGCGTTCTCCGACGTGAACATGCTCGTGCTCCCGGGCGGCAGGGAACGGACCGAGCAGGAGTACGCGGCACTCTTCGAGCGGGCTGGCCTTCGGTTGACGAACGTCATCCACACCCGAAGCCGGATGTCGATCGTCGAGGCGAAAGCCACCGCCTAGTTTCAGCCGGCCGAGCCATCAGCGCCGGACCCCCCGAACCGATCGCGGCCAGGCGATCAACAACTTGGCCACGGCCCAGCTCGTCAGCCCGCGCGGCGTCGGCGCGCCGCTGTGTGACGAGCTGGCCGGCACCTGATCCGCTCGACGCGGCACCTACCGCGTCCGGTACCCGATCAGCGCCCCCCGAAGTAGTCATCGTGCGCGTCAACCACCGGCGAGACGCTCACCGACCGACCGCGCAGCGCGCACACCCGTCCCGCCGCCGACCCGGTTGAGCCACCGCACCAGCCGCGACTCCGCCCTCTTCCCCGCGCGTACGCCGGAGCGCGCAGACCGGCGCCAGGCGCGGCTCGGTCTGCCGCGTCTCGTTCGACACCGCGCATCTTGTGAACAAGAGTCGCCGCGTGCCATAGTTCACCGGGAGGTGAACTGTTGTCGCGCGGTGAGGTATCGGAGTGGGAGCCACTGGACCGTGCGCTCTCGGCTCTGGCCAATCCGCACCGACGCGAGATCGTCTACCTCCTCGGGCTTCAACCCGTTGCCATCCACCAGCTCGCGGCGATGCGTGGGCTGTCGCTGCCCGCCATCAACAAGCACATCGGTGTGCTCGAAGGAGCAGGTTTCATCGCGCGTCACAAGACCGGCCGCACCACCTTCCTGACTCTCAATCCAGCTCCACTCGATCTCGTGAAGCAATGGGTCGCCCTCTTCGACACCCACTGGGGACGAGGCGAAGGAACGTACGAGAACTACAGCGACTACCTCCGCGTCCAGGACGGCAACAATCGCGGCAAGCACCGCGGAAAGGATCCGCTATGAAGAAGTTCCTCGTACTCACCCACGGATTCACGACCCCGACCGACGAGGTCCAACAGGCGTGGGGAGCTTGGTTCGCTGCCGTTGGTCCGCACCTGGTCGATCCAGGTAGCCCGTTCGGACGCGGGGTCGAGATCACGCATGACGGTCGCGAAGAGCTCACGCTGGGTTCGCCGTCCCCACTGGTGGGCTACTGCATCCTCAACGCCGACGACCTCGCTCACGCCGAGTCCCTCGTAAGCACCATGCCGATCATCGACAGTGTTCGGATCTACGAGGCGAACTCCATGTAGTGCGTCACCAACGGTCGTCCACGAGACCCGAAGCAACGAGGAGGCAGCAAGCCCGGTCGTGGACGCATGCTTCCTCATCGGCGTTGCCACCCTGCCGTTCGCGGGCTGAACGAATCCGGCGGCGTTTCCCCCCGACGAAAGGCATTGGCGACTGGCAGTGTCGGCCACGGTGGCGTTCGAGCCGATCACCTCGCTGGGTTCCCGGCCCGTCGCCGGACCAGTCGATTGCCGAGGCGAGAAGGTTGAACAGTGAAACGAGCTCGGCCGGAGTCGTGGTCATCTCCGCCTACGTATGCCCAGTGGTTGGCTGGGTGCGAAAAGGGCACGGCTGCCCACGCTTCGCGACGCAGGCTGGGTGGGATAGATCGCGTCCGGTGCATCCGCGCCGCCGCCTCGGGCCGAAGAGAGGGCAGGGCGACCCTGTCGGTCTGCCCCCGACCCTCAGGAGACATCCCATGCGACTCCCCCGTAAGATCGCCGGCTTCGTAGCCGGCACCGCACTCGTCGCGGGCTCCGTGCTCGTGGCGGCCCCCGCTGCGTCCGCCGGCACCACGACCGGCGGCCAGAACATCGTCCAGGCGCTGCTGCCCGGCTACCAAGCGGGCGGCGACGGCAACCCGTACGACTTCGACATCGTCACCACCGCGATCATCGCGACCGGACTCGTGCCCACCCTCGAAAGCCTCGACAACATCACCGTGTTCGCACCGAACGACCGTGCCTTCGAGGTGCTGGCGGTCAAGACCGGTGCGCTGCCCAAGAACTACAGGTTCGGCGCCACCGTCAACGAGACCAAGATCGTCAACGCCCTCGTGGCCAAGCTCGGCCTGGACACGATCAAGAAGGTCGTGCTCTACCACGTGTTCACCGGCGGAGCGCTGGCCGGAGCGGACGTCGTCAAGCTCCCGGTCTTCGGCACCAAGATCACTATGGCCAACGGCCAGAAGCTGGGGATCACCAACTTCACCCGCTTCTTCGGCGCCCCGACGATCTTCCTCGGCGACAAGGACGGCAGCTTCTTCAACGACTACGTCGTGCGTAGCAAGGTCGACGTCGTGAAGGTGCGAGGCGGTGTCGTGCACGGCATCAGCGACGTGCTCCTGCCCAGCCTCTGATCCACGGACCAGCACAAGCAGCGGCCCCCCGGAAACGATCCGGGGGGCCGCTGCGCATCGGTCCAGCCAAAGCTGCGGGGACGTCTACGAGCAGATCGTTGTCGGGGTCAAGTAACGCACGCTCCACCACATCCCTGTACTGCTGTCGCGAACCCCGTAGGAGATCCTCGCTTGGACCCGCGTCTTGTGCGGGCAGGAGACGTGGAACGACGCCCCACTCATGGAAGACACCGAGAAGACTGCCTGGGAATAGGCCACGCTCGCGACGGTGACCCAGGTGGTCCCGGTCAACGAGTACAGCGATGTGTGGGTGGCGATCACGTAGTGGACCGCGGTACAGGTGATCCCGGGGTATCGGATGTCAACAGCCCGGTTGGCCGTGGATGTGCTGGCCAGGATCTTGCCCGCGTTGACGGTACAGCCGGTCGGCAGGGCCGCCTGAGCCGGAATGGCAGGGCCAAGCAGCATCGTGCCGAACGCGAGCACTGCCAACAGAAGGCGCTTCACGTACACCTCACAGATGTCGACCGCGGCTCGTCCACTCTAAGCATTGCCGCATCCTTGGACTAGGGGCGCACGCCAGGCGGCAAGGGCTCCGGCGACCTTGGTCTCAACGACTCGTTCGCCTAAGCCACGCACCCCCGCTGCTGCCACGGAAGCCGGCTGGTCATTCGACAAGGAGGCGTTCCATGGGCTGCCCCGCAAGTTCTCCGATGAGGTCGAAGTCCTTGTCGAGGTGGAGAACGGCGCGTTGATTCAGTTCGGCTGTGGCGGCGATCAGGCGATCGGGGATCGACGGGGCGCGAAGATGCCCGCGCTCGGCCAAGAGTCGTTGCACCTCCACGGCACGGTCCTCAACCGCGGGGGTGAGGTACTCGACCGGCATCGCCGCCAACGGCGGTGACGCGTGCCCGAGCTAGCTCGACGGCGGACCGCGCGGAGAAACCCGCCTCAAGCAGGGTCACCGTGCTGATCGGCACGAGTCCGCGCTCGATCCGGTCGGCCCACGCGTCAGCATCGGGGCTCGAACCCAATCGAACGAGCGCGGACTTGTCGATCAGCCAGGACGTGATCATGACGTGGCGTCAGGCATGATCTTGTCGTCGCCGGGGTCTGGCAAGAGCTCAGCAACTGAACGCAGGTCACCCGCCGTGACGGACCCGGCTGTTCGGCAGGCCTCACGATGCAGGTGGCGGCGCGGGTACTCGGTGCGGGAGATGCCAAGGCGCGCAGCCTGCTCGTCGAGCAGGCTGAGGTCCTCAGCAGGGACGCTTAACCGCACGCTTCTGCCGCGAAGAGGGCGCCTGCGCCACCAATCGCAGCGCGCCGAGTGCCTACCTGTCTGGCGCCCGCCGCGCAGACGAGAGACCGCAAGGGCTACCGAAGCGAGAAGCGCAGCGCGCTGATCCATCCGTCGAGAGAGTCGGTGCTCGTCGACGCTGAACGCCCGCCAAGGCGCACCGCGCCGGTGGGACAGATGTCCCCGATCGGCGTCCGGCTCGTCTTCGGCGACCCCGCCACCCCGTCGACGATCACCAGCACCCTCGTCCCGGAAGCGGTGTCCGGGTACTTGATGCATGTGATGGTGTGCCACCTGCCGTCGGCCACGTTGATCGGCGGACCGTACGCGAGGACGTGGCCGGTCGCACCAGCGATGTGGCAGTCACCGCGATGCGACGACGGTGTCGCGCCGTGCGCGATCTGAAGCTTGAACTGCGGGGGGTGGATCGACACGCCCTGCTGGGAGATGTTCGGGCCATCCCACAATGCCCTGACGTTCACCCAGTTGGTGCGGAACGTCGCAGTCGCGATTGCTTCCTGCCCGGCCAGGGTGCGATAGCTGTACGGGAGGGCGACGAACCCGGCGGAGCGCCCCTTGATCAGCAGGGTCGCCGCCGGTGTGAACGACCGCGACCACATCAGCCGTGGCGTGGCGGCCAAGCCGTGCGGATGGGCGACCGACAACGATGGCGCAGGTCGGGACGCGGCCGGGGACGCACGGTGCAACGCCGCCGACGCGGACAACGGAACCAAGGCGACCAGTGGTGCGCACACCACGATCAGCAACCGCGAACGGCGCGATCGGACCACTCGACGTCGGTGACGAGGATCAGCGCGCATTTTTGCGCTCCAAGGCAGGAAGCAGTGGAAGCTCCGTCCGATGAGGCAGTTGACACCCAACGACACGCGGCGGGCAAGCGGAACGGCCAAATCGGTTGACCGCGAGGTCGGATCAGCCGAGCAGCGCGTCGACGAAAGCTTCGGGCTCGAACGGCGCGAGGTCGTCAGCGCCCTCTCCGAGGCCGATCAGCTTGACGGGCACACCGAGCTCGCGCTGCACCGCGACGACGATGCCACCCTTCGCCGTACCGTCCAGCTTGGTCAGCACGATGCCGGTGACGTCGACGACCTCGGCAAAGACCCGGGCCTGCTGCAGCCCGTTCTGCCCGGTGGTGGCATCGAGCACGAGCAGCACCTCGGAGACCGGGGCAAGCTTCTCGATGACGCGCTTGACCTTGCCGAGCTCGTCCATGAGTCCGGTCTTGGTGTGCAGCCGACCGGCCGTGTCGATCAGCACCACGTCGACCTCGGCGTCGATCCCCGCCTGCACCGCCTGGAAGGCGACACTGGCGGGGTCCGCACCCTCGGCTCCGCGAACAGTCGGCACGCCCACCCGGTCGCCCCACGTGGTCAGCTGCTCGGCGGCCGCGGCCCGGAACGTGTCCGCCGCCCCGAGCAGGACGTCGCGGTCGTCCGCGACCAGCACCCGGGCGAGCTTGCCGGTCGTTGTCGTCTTCCCGGTGCCGTTGACCCCGACCACGAGGACGACGGCGGGCCGCCCGTCGGCGGTTCGCTCGGTCGACAAAGACCGGTCGAGATCGGGTCCGACCAGCGCGAGCAGCTCCTCACGCAGCATCGCGCGCACGGCCGCCGCGTCGCCGGTGTGATCCGCGCGAGCCCGGGTCCGCAGCCGGTCGACCAATGCCTGCGTCGGTGCGACGCCGAGATCGGAGACGAGCAGCGTCTCCTCCACCTCCAGCCAGGTCTGGTCGTCGAGCTTGTCGCGCGACAAGATGGCGAGCAGCCCCAAGCCCAGGGTCGACTGCGAGCGGGCAAGGCGACCACGCAGCCGGCCAAGCCGACCGGCTGACGGGGCGGGTATGTCCAGCACCGCAGTCGCGGGTCCCGCGGGCAGGTCGAGCTGCTCGACCAGGCGGGTCGGGGTGTCCCGCGGCACCTCCGCGTCGTCACCCACCCCCGGCGCGTAGTCGATGCCCGGCTTCGGGCGCTCGGCGACGGCGGTACCGCCAGCTCGCCCGCGGCGCGCCAGGAACAGCCCTCCGGCGCCCACGACAAGCACGAGCAGGACGGCAAGGACGGCGACAAGTGCGTGATCCACGGAGCCAGTCTCCCATCACCCGTAAGATCGCCGTCATCTGCGAACGGGAAGCCGAGCGGCGAGTCGCGGGTTCCCCCAGCGACGGCCTTCCGGGGGCCGACCGATAGCTAAGGAGAACAACGTGCCCCAGGACCACGAAACGTCGGCCGAGATCGTCATGTACGGCACCGTTTGGTGCGGCGACTGCAAGCGGGCCAAGCAGTTCTTCGCGGAACAACGAGTGAAGTACCGCTTCGTCGACGTCGACGGTGACGAAGAAGGCCGCGCCGTGGTCGAGGCGCACAACGACGGCAAGACGATCATCCCCACCATCGTCTTCCCCGGCGGCGACGTCCTCGTGGAGCCCTCCAACGCCGAGCTCGCAGCCCAGCTCGGGCTACAGACGATTGCGCGGCAGCACTACTACGACCTGATCGTCGTCGGGTCCGGGCCCACCGGTCTGACTGCTGCGCTGTACGCCGCGCGCGAGGGGATCGACACCCTGGTGATCGAACGCGGCGGGGTCGGCGGCCAGGCTGCGGTCACCGAGCGGCTCGACAACTTTCCCGGTTTCCCCGAAGGCGTCACCGGCGATGAATTCGCGGCCCGCCTACGCGCCCAGGCGGAGCGGTTCGGAGTCGAGATCCTCTCGGCCCAGCAGGTCACCGGCATCGAACCCGAAGGCGACGCCTGGGACGTCGCCACCGGTGACGGAGAGGTCTACCGGGCTGCCGCCGTCCTGGTGGCGACCGGTTCGACGTATCGCCGGCTCGACGTCCCCGGCGAGGCCGACTTCATCGGTGCCGGCATCCACTTCTGCGCGACGTGCGACGGCGCGTTCTACCGCGACCGCGACGTCCTCGTCGTCGGCGGCGGCAACTCCGCCGGCGAGGAGGGCATCTTCCTCACCAAGTTCGCTCGCACTGTCACCCTCGTGACCCGCGACGCCGCGCTCTCCGCGTCGAAGGTCGTGGTCGACAAGATCGAGGCGCACCCGCAGATGTCAGTGCTGACACATTCGGCGCCGGTCGAGTTCTCCGGCGAGGGAAAGCTCTCCGGAGTCACCGTCCAGAACACCGTGACCGGCGAACGCACCGAGCTCCACCCGGATGGCGTCTTCGTTTTCATCGGCCTGACGCCGAACGCAGAGCTGGTCTCTCACCTCGTCGACGTGGACCTCGCAGGGTTCGTGGTCACCGACGTCGGGCTGCAGACCTCACAGAAGGGCCTGTTCGCGGCCGGCGACGTCCGCTCCGGCTCGACGAAGCAGGCCGCCTCGGCTGCGGGCGAGGGCGCTGCGGCGGCGCTGGCGATCCGCCGGCACCTCGCCGAGGTCGGCACGACGATGCGACCGGCCCTCGTCGGGTAGTCGAGCGCGAGGCGACTGCCCGCGCTAGGCGATGAAGAGCGCCTTGCGCGGGCAGGCCGACACGGCAGACTCCGCCCGCCGCCGGGACCGGCGGTCCAGCGGCGCGGAAGCGATGATCGGGTAGCCCCAGGAGTCGACGGTTACGATCTGCGGCGCGAGGTGGGCGCAGATCCCGATGCCGTCACACCGGACAGGGTCCACCCGTAGCCTCGGCGGCGCTGCAGCCGGTGCAGGGGCGGTCGTCGTACGGGCGGCCGGTCCCAGCGGAACGCGGATCATCTCAGTGCACCTCCGGGACTGGGATGGACGGCTGGTGCAGCGCCCCCGGGCACGGGCCGTCCTTCAGGTGTCGCTGCAGGTCGTCCGCGAACACGGCGAACGCCGATCGGACCATGCGCAGCGCACCGTCCGGGTGGTGGCACGCGCCGCGACGATCGATCTGGGCCATGAACCGCTCCAGCTGGCGCACGTCGGAGCGCTTCGCCGACCCCTCGGCGATCGAGGTGACGAGCTCGTCCATGGCGGGCAGGCCGAACAGGCACGGCCCGCACTGCCGGGCCGACGACGCAGCCAGGTAACGCAGCACAGCGGCGGTCTCGGACAGACCGCAGCCGCCGGAAGCCAACGGGATCAGCAGCCCGGCTCCGAGCGATGCGCCGACGCCCCGCAAGGCGGGTTCGGTTGGTGCGAGCGGTGCGAGCGTCGACCAGGGCAACCAGCTGCCGCCGAAACCCCCGACCAGGACGGCCGCCGGTGGTCGCACGCGCTCGGACCCACCGAGCACCTCGCTGATGATCGCGCCGATCGTCTGGTCACGGTCGGCCTCGAGCACGACCCGACGGTCCGGCCCCACGACGGTGAGCAGCGTCCCACCGGTGACGGCGTCGCCGTCGTCCGACCCGGTGCGGGCGGCCAGAGCGACCCGCGCCATGGTCTCGGCGTTGTGCACGACGGTGGGGAGCCCGCCGATGCCCTCGATCGCGGCAGGGCGGCGTTCGAGGTAGGGCAGAGCCGGGCCACCGCCGAGGGCGCGTACGACCGCGCTGGCCTCGCCGGAGAGGTACCGGTCCGGGCCGGTCGCGATGCGGACGGGTGTGCCGCTCGCGCCCGCGGCGCGCCGCTCCACCAGCGCCAGCGCGACTGAACGGTGGGTCGCGACATCGCCCTCGTGCAGCCAGACGACCGCGTCGTCCGCACCGATCGTCTCGGCGGCCAGCGCCAGCCCGTCGAGCACCAGGTGCGGCCGGAGCTGCAGCAACGTGGCGTCCTTCGCGCTCGCCGGTTCGCCCTCGGCGCCGTTCGCCACGACCGTGCCACCGCCCCCTGCGCCCAGCGCGGCCCGCCACTTCGTCGCCACCGGGAAGTGCCCGCCGCCGCGACCGGTCAGCGCGAGGTCCTGCAAGATCTCGAGCAGCTCGTCGCCGTGGTGACCGACGGCGGACGGGCGCGACCCGAATGCCGCCAGGTGGTCGGCCAGGTCGTGCCGCACGCCGCCCACGGGGTGCTCGCGCGTCCGCAGGTCGAAGGTGACCGGGCTGCCGAGCAGCCGCCCGTCGAGTCCGCCGACGGCTGGTGCCGTCGGCGGGGTCGTCGCCCGAACGAGGTAGGGCACCCCGGTCATCGGTCGACTCCTTCGGTGAGCTCGGCGACCCGGTCGGCCGGCGTCCTCGCTGCGTACCTGCTCACGGCCAAGGCAGCGACGGCCAGCCCCGTCGCGACGTACAGCGCGAGCAGCGCAGGGCTGTCACTTCCGGCGAGCAGACCGTGCACCCACACCAGCACCAACGACACCGCCGCCACCTTGTGGATCGGCCACCAGATGCGCGCGGTGACGCGGCCAGCCATCGCGGCGGTGACGCCCGCGAGCAGGCCCGCGTACGCGCCGATGACCCCGAGCGTGACCGGGACCGGACGGTACGAAGCGCCCATCGGCAGCAACGCACCGCGCAGGCCCACGCCCGCGTACGAGTCGGTGGCCAGCACGACGATGTGCAGGACCAGGAACGCGAGGGTGAAGACCGCCAGGCTCACGTGGATCCGGATCCGGGTGGCGGTGCTGGGCCAGGTGACCCGGCTTCGCCACGGGTGCGAGAGCACCAGTCCGAACCCGACGAGGCCGACCAGGAGCAGGTAGGACGTCACGCCGGCGGCCCGACCGAGGATCCAGGGTGCCTGCTTGTTACCGGCCACGGCCAGCACGCCCCGGCCGATCATCCACGCGGTGACCGCAGTGCTGACTGCGACGCCCAGGGTGAGCAGTACGCCCCGGCCGATCGCGACCAACCGCTCGACGACGGTGCGGCGGTCGTCGACCGGGATCGCCGCCGCCCGATGCGTCGACTCTCGGTGGGTCGAGACCCGGTTAGCTGACACCGTCGTACCTCCAGATGACCATCGATCGCATCGAGTCGCTCAGGTCGAGCGAACCGTCGGGCGCCACCCACAGGGCGGCGAGTCCGCGTTCGGCCGCGCGGTCGGCGATGCCGTCCAGCCCGGCGAGGAACAACGACTTGCTCCAGACCTCGGCGAGGGCCGGGTCGTCGTGCACCACGGTGACCGCAGCCAGGCCCTCGCCGCCGGGTTCACCGGTGCGCGGGTCGATCAGGTGGTGCACCTGGCGCCCGCCGGCCCGCCAACGGCGAAGGCGGATCGAGGACGTCGCGCAGGCCCGGTCGGTGAGCGAGAGCACCGCGAGGGGGTCGTCCCCCTCACGGGGGTCCTGCACGCCGACTTTCCAACCGTCGCCGTCGGGTCCGGAGCCCACGGCCGCGCAGTCTCCACCGGCCTCGACCAGCGTCGACTCCCCCGCGCCGGTCAGGGCCTCGGTGGCCCAACGGACGGCGATCCCCTTGCCGATCCCCCCCAGGTCGACCGGCTCGGGGCCGAGCCAGACCGACCGAGAGGGCTCGTCGAAGTGCGGATCCCAACCCGCTCGCCCACCCGCGGCAGAGCGACGGTGCCGGCCCGGCGCCAAAGCCCCTGACAACTCGACCGGCTCGTCGCCGAACGGCAGCGAACGGTCGTAGCCGAACGACTCCAGGACCCGAAGGACCCGTGGGTCGAACACTCCGGCGGTGATCGCATGGGCGGCGGCAGCCTCGATCAGGGTCTCGTACAGCTCCGAAGGCACCTGGTGCCACTGCCCCGGCGCCGCGTTGGCCCGCATGAGCGGCGAGCCGGGGTCGAACCTCGTGCAGGCCCTCTCGACCCGGTGGAAGACGTCCTCCGCGAGGCAGACCGCCTCCGCAGCGCCGGGCCGCGGGCGGACGACCCGCACGTTGATCTCGGAGGCCATCGCCCGAAAGCTGGCGACGACATCCGGCGTGACCGTGCGAAGGATCCCGACGACCGGCGTCGACGACGCGGCGCCGGTCGTCGGGATCCCGGTCACCGGACGGCCCCGGACGCACCTGTCGTGGTGTGGGTGGGCGGCGGAGCGGCCGGAGCCGGGATGGTCACCACGATCGGCGACTGGTTCCCGCCGCCGCTCGACCGGCTCGAGCTGGACGAGTTCGAGGAGCCGGACGAACGGTATGAGCTACCGGAACCGCTGTAGGTGCTGCGCCGGGCCGACGAAGTGCCCTTCGCCATGGCTGCGGCCTGGGCCCGCACGCCTGCGACCTGCTTGCTCAGCGCGTCGACCTTCTTGGCGTTGGCCAGGAGTGCGGCGCGAAGCGCAACCAGCGTGGGGTCCGCCGACGGCGCGACGAGCTTGGCCGGGGTGGCCGCAGTCGCCGATGCCGCGCCGTCCGGGTGCAGCGGGTCGTGGTGGACGGCCCAGGCGGTGGTGCCGGCGAACAGCGACGCCACCACCGGGGCCGCCAGCGCTGCCGCGGACCACCGGGCGGTACGCCCGCGAAGCTCAGTCATCGGTGCCGCCGCCCTCGCCGCTGTCGTCGCCGCCGCTCGCCCCGCTGGCGCCCGTGGTGGTGTGCGTCGGCGGCTTGGTCACCTTGGTTACCTTGGGCGCCGGCGCGTGGACGTAGATGACCTTGCGGGCCTGGCTGCGGGCCTGCTGCGGCTTCGAGGCAGGACGCTGCGAGTTGCCGCCGGCTTGGGCTGCTGCTTCGGCGGCCGCAGCGGCCGCCCGAGCGGCGGCCAGCTGGCGCTGCGCCGCGGTCAGGTCCTTCTCGAGCGAGAGCGTGCGACCGTCGAGCTGGCCGAGGGCCACCCGGAGCGCATCCTCCTGCGCGGCCGACTCGTCGGTGCTCGTCGACGGAGTGGTCGACGACGGCGACGCGGCCAGGACGGCTGACGGGACGACCGCCACGGCCACCCCTGCGACACCGAGCACGCCGGTGGTCACTGCGGTCGATAGTGCGATTCGGCGGGAACGCCTCATGGGTCCTCCTGTAGGTGAGAACTCCACTGTGCAGCCCGCGCAGACCGTGCGAAAGGTGGTTATCCGGGCGTTAGCCGCGACCGGGTCGAACCTTGTCACCGCAGGTCAGGCGGGCTGCTCCTCGCGCAGCCGCTGGCTGATGACCGTAGTGACGCCGTCGCCGCGCATGGAGACGCCGTAGAGGGCGTCGGCGATCTCCATGGTGCGTTTCTGGTGCGTGATGACGATGAGCTGGGACGACTCGCGCAGCTCTTCCAGAAGGCCCAGCAACCGGCCCAGGTTGGTGTCGTCGAGCGCCGCCTCGACCTCGTCCATCACGTAGAACGGGCTCGGCCGGGCCTTGAAGATCGCCACCAGCAGGGCCACTGCGACGAGTGACCGCTCCCCGCCCGAGAGCAGTGACAGGCGCTTGACCTTCTTGCCCGGTGGGCGCGCCTCGACCTCGATGCCCGTGTTGAGCATGTCCGACGGGTCGGTGAGCACCAGCCGTCCCTCACCGCCGGGGAACAGCCGCGCGAAGACGCCTTCGAACTCGCGGGCGGTGTCGTGGTAGGCGGCCGTGAAGACCTGCTCCACGCGCTCGTCGACGTCCTTGATGATGTCGAGCAGGTCGCGACGCGTCTTCTTGAGGTCCTCGAGCTGCTCGGTGAGGAACTGGTGCCGTTCCTCGAGCGCAGCGAACTCCTCCAGCGCCAGCGGGTTGACCCGGCCCAGCAGCGCGAGGTCGCGGTCGGCGGCGCGGGCCCGCTTGTCCTGCTCGGCTCGTACGTACGGCACCGGCTCCTCGGCCGCAGCCTCCTCGGCCCCGGGGACCGGGATCGACGCAGGCACGAGCTGGTCCGGACCGTACTCATCGACTAGTACGTCACCCTCGACGCCGTAGTCGTCGAGAACCTTGGTCTCCAGGGCCTCGATCCGCAGCCGTTGCTCGGCCCGGGCGACCTCGTCGCGATGCACCGAGCTGGTCAGCTGGTCCAGCTCGCCGGCCAGCTCGCGGGCCTGGGCCCGTACCGACAGCAGCTCGGCGTCGACCTCGGTGCGAGCCAGCTCCGCCGCGGAACGCTCGCCGGCCGCGGCGATGAGCGAACCTTCGATCCGCAGGAGAGCGTGCTCGGCGCCCCTGGCGACGGCCCCGGCTACGGCGAGCTCGCGGATCCGCCGTTCACGCCTGGCCGCTGCCCGCTCGCGAGCGGACCGCTCGTCGCTGGCGGCGCGCTCGAGCGACTCGGCTCGGCCGCCGAGGGCACGGGCCCGCTCCTCGCCGGTGCGGACGGACAGCCGGACCTCGACCTCGCTCTGCCGGGCGTTCGAGGCAGCGACCGCCAGGGCGTCTCGGTCGTCGACCGTGGGCTCGTCGTCAACCGGGGAGGCCACGGCCGCCCGCAGGCGCGTGTCGAGCTCGGTCAGGCTGTTCTCGTCGTCCGCCCGGGCCGCCTCGGCCACGGTCAGCGCTGCCGCGGTGCGCTCGGCCTCCCCGACGGCTGCGCGAGCCGCAGCCCCGAGCTGTCCGAGCTGCTCCGCCACGGCGGCCATCCGGGCGTCCGACTCGTGCAGTCGGACCAGGGCGGCCTCGACCCGCTCCGAGGCGCGCTGGCGCTGCGCGGTCACCCGCACGAGATCCGTGCGGAGCCGTTCGGCCTGAGCCGCGGCCGCCTCGAGCCGAGCGCCCGCGTCGTCGACGGCCGCTTGCACCTCGAGCAACGACGGGAGCGAGGCCGAGCCGCCATGAGCGAAGTCGACCCCGAGCACGTCGCCCTGCCGGGTCACGGCCACGAGGTCGGGGTGCCTCGCGACCAGTGCGCGAGCGTCATCGACGCCGTCGACCACGACGGTGCGCCCGAGCAGTCGGGCCAGCCCCGGCCGCAGGCCCGAAGGGGCGTCGACCAGGTCGGCGGCCGGCACCGCCTGCGCCGGCAGGGTGATCGAAGCGGCGAGGCTCGCCGTGGCCGTGGTGGCGGGTCCGCCCGCCACCACGAGCGGTGCACGGCCAGCATCGTCGGCCTTGAGCAAGCGCAGCGCACCGACCGCGGAGTCGAGGCCGTCGACCGCGACGGCGTCGGCGGCCGAGCCGAGCGCGGCCGCCACCGCAGCCTCGTAGCCGGGCCGGATGGTGAGAAGCGCGGCGACCGTGCCGAGCACACCCGACAGCCGGTCGCCCGCCGCGAGCACTGCCCCGGCCCCGTCCTTGCGGGCCAGCCCCATCTCGAGGGCTTCCTTGCGGGCGATCAGTCCTGCGCGCTCGCGCTCGGCCTCACGCTCGGCCTCACGCAACCGGGTGACCGACTGCTCGGCATCGTCGAAAGCGGCTGCCGCAGCCGCGTGCTCGGAGTCGAGGTCGACCTCGCCCTCGTCGAGGCCGGCGACCTGCGACTCGAGCGCGGTGAAGTCGCGCTGTGCGTTGCCCGCCCGGCTCCTCGCCTCGGCCAGCGTCGTCGACAGCCGGTCGATCTCGGCGGTACGGGTCTCCAGCCGCGAACGCGCGGCAGCCACCTGGCCGCTGAGTCGCGCGAGGCCTTCGCGCCGGTCCGCTGCGGCCCGCTCGGCGGAGGTGACTCGGCGCTCCTCGGCCACGAGGGCGGCTTCCGCCCTGGTCCGCGCGCTCACCGCCGCCGCAAGCCGGACCGAGTCGGCCTCGACCTGGGCGATGAGGGACTGCTCCTCGGCCCGGGCCGATGCGGCTGCGGCGTCGAGATCGTCCGGATCGCTTCCGGTGCGGTCGTCGTCCGGCTCGGTGGCGAGGATCCGGAGCCGTTGGCCGGCCAGCCCCTGAGTGGCACGGAGCCGCTCGCGCACCCCGGCCAGGCGGTACCAGACCTCCTGCGCTGCGGCCAGCCGCGGCGAGTGTTCGGCGACGTCGGCCTCGAGCTCGGCCTCCCGCTGCCGTGCGCCGACGGAGGCCGCCTCGACCCGGGCCCGGCGCTCGCGCAGCGCGGTCTCGTCGGCGACCTCCTGCTGCAGCGTGGAGCGCATGGTCACCAGGTCGTCGGCGAGCAGCCGCAACCGGGCGTCCCGCAGATCGGCCTGCACCACCTGCGCCCGGCGGGCGACCTCCGCCTGCTTGCCGAGCGGCTTCAGCTGGCGCCGAAGCTCACCCGTCAGGTCGGTGATCCGGGTCAGGTTGGCCTGCATGGCCTCGAGCTTGCGGAGCGCCTTCTCCTTGCGCTTGCGGTGCTTGAGGACGCCGGCCGCCTCCTCGATGAAGCCCCTACGGTCCTCAGGCGTGGCGGAGAGCACCTGGTCGAGCTGGCCCTGGCCCACGATGACGTGCATCTCGCGCCCGATGCCGGAGTCCGAGAGCAGCTCCTGGACGTCGAGCAGCCGGCACGGGTCGCCGTTGATGGCGTACTCCGAACCGCCGTTGCGGAACATGATCCGCGAGATCGTGACCTCGGCGAACTCGACCGGCAGCGCACCGTCGGTGTTGTCGATGCTCAGCACGACCTCGGCCCGGCCCAGCGGTGGCCGGCCGGCCGTGCCCGCGAAGATGACGTCCTCCATCTTGCCGCCGCGCAGGCTCTTGGCCCCCTGCTCGCCCATCACCCAGGCCAAGGCGTCGACGACGTTCGACTTCCCCGAACCGTTGGGTCCCACGACGCAGGTGATGCCGGGCTCGAAGCGCAGCGTCGTCGAGGACGCGAACGACTTGAACCCACGCAAGGTGAGGCTCTTGAGGTGCACGGCGCAAGGCTACCCCCGGCCGCAGACCCGCCGAGTCAGGCTGACCGGTCAGGTCAGCGCGGGAGACAACTCCGCCATGTCGCTGTCGGTGACGATCACCAGGTCGTCGTGCTCGAGGGCTGTCAGGACGCCGGAGGCGGCGTGCAGCCGCTCGACCTCCGCCTCGAGATCCGCGACCCGACGCCGGAGTCGGCTGAGCTCTGCGGCGACGATGGGGTCAGGGCCGCCGAGGTGGCCGAAGAGGGCCTTCGCCATTGAGGGTCCTTCAGGTTCGCGGTGCGGGGCACCAGTGGGTCGGTCCTGCGGCGTTCGGTCCCCGCGCGGTCCTTGCGCAGTGGGACGAGTGAATCGCGCTTTCGACTCCAGGGTCGCACCAGGTCACGAACGGGTCAAGGTGGCGAACGGGTGACAATCGCGCCTGGTCAACGCTCGGCGAAACCCTCAAGGCCAGGTCGGGCCGAGCCCCACTGCTCACTCGTGCCGGTGACGACTCCCGGCGGTCGACCGTCCCGCAGCAGCCCGAGCAGGCACTCACATTGCGACCGCGGCCCCTGCGCGACGACCTCGACCCGGCCGTCGGTCAGGTTGGCCGCCCAGCCGGTGAGCCCCAGCTCGAGGGCCCGCGCGCGGGTCCACCAGCGGAAGCCCACCCCCTGCACCCGGCCGCGGACCCAGCACGTGATCCGTACGTCCGGATCGGCCGGACTGGCAGCCTCCGAACGCCGACGCGGCCGGGGCTGACAGCGGGGGCATCGGAACGACGAGCGGTTCATGAAGGGCTCGCGCACGATCGGCGTCCCGCAGCGGCCGCAGGGTTCGCCCTGCTGCCCGTAGGCGTCCAGCGAACGGTCGAAGTACCCGCTCTCGCCGTTGACGTTGACGTACAACGCGTCGAACGAGGTGCCGCCCAGCGCGAGCGCCTCGGTCATGACCGTACGGGCCGCAGCGAGCAGCCGGCCCGCGGCGGCCGCCGTCAGCGTGTCGCCCGGCCGGTCGTAGTGGATCCTGGCCCGCCAGAGCGCCTCGTCGGCGTAGATGTTGCCGATCCCGGAGACGAGCGTCTGGTCGAGCAGCGCGCGCTTGACTCCGCTGCGTCGGCTGCGCAGGGCCAGCGCGAACGCCGTGTCGTCGAATGCGGGGTCGAGCGGGTCGAGGGCGATGTGGGCGACGGGCAGCGGGACGCCGGCGGCGTCGGTGGGCTCGACCGCCAGGGCGCCGAACGTGCGCTGGTCGACGAACCGCAGCTCCGGGCCACCGTCACCGAAGACGACCCGGACCCGCAGGTGCGTCTCGTGCGCCGCCACGGTCGGCTGCACGAGCAGCTGCCCGCTCATGCCCAGGTGGGCGACCAGCGCGTCCCCGGAGTCGAGGGGCAGCCAGAGGTACTTGCCGCGGCGCTCGGCCGACATCGGGGTGGCCCCAGCCAACCGCGCGACGAAGTCGTCGGCCCCGGCCAGGTGCCGCCGGACCGCCCTCGGGTGGTAGACGTGCGCCGCCTCGATCCGTCGACCCACCACCCAGAGCTGCAGGCCGCGACGGACGACCTCTACTTCCGGCAGCTCAGGCACGGCAGCTCAGATCTCGGAACGCAGGGCCTGCCAGGCCGCGGACGCCGCTTCCTGCTCGGCTTCCTTCTTGCTGCGGCCGGCCCCTGCGCCCCGGTCGACACCGGCGACCCTGGCCACCGCTGCGAAGGTCTTGGCGTGGTCCGGACCGTCCTCGCTGACGACGTACTCAGGGACGCCGAGCCCGGTCGCGGCCGTCAGCTCCTGCAACGAGGTCTTCCAGTCGAGTCCGGCGCCGAGCCGGGACGACGCCGCGATCAACGGGTCGAACAGGCGGTGGATCAGCCGGTCGGCCTCGGCCAGTCCGCGGTCCACGTAGACCGCGCCGATCACCGCCTCGACGGTGTCGGCCAGGATCGAGCTCTTGTCGCGACCACCCGTGGTCTCCTCGCCCCGGCCCAGCCGCACGTAGCTGCCGAGGCCGAGCTCTCGAGCCACCTCGGCGAGCGCCCGGGCGTTGACCACCGCCGAGCGGAGCTTCGCGAGCTGACCCTCAGGCAGGTCCGGGTGGGCCTGGTACAGGGTGTCCGTCACCACCAGTCCGAGAACGGAGTCGCCGAGGAACTCCAGCCGCTCGTTCGTCGGCAGACCGCCCGCTTCGTAGGCGTACGAGCGGTGGGTAAGCGCACGCTCCAGGAGCCCGTGCTCGACCGTGCAGCCGATCCGGTCCTCCAGCGCGTCATACGACGCCGAAGACCCCGCGCTGGGTTCCGACGACACTGCCTTCAGCCCCCCGCGCCGCGAGCTCAGACTGCCAGGACCTGGCGCTTGTTGTACGTGCCACAGGTCGGGCAGGCGGTGTGCTGCAGCTTCGGCTGCCGGCAACGATCACAGGTCGACAGCGCAGGCGCGCTTGTCTTCCACTGCGACCGGCGGTGCCGGGTGTTGCTGCGCGAGGTCTTCCTCTTCGGAACGGCCACGGCTAGCTCTCTTCCTTGACGTCGTCGGGTGCTGAACTTGCAAGTGCTGCAGGGAACTCAGCCAGCGCGGCCCATCGTGGGTCGACAGGGTCGTGCTGGTGGCCGGGTTCGTCCGCGAGCCGCGCCCCACACTCGGAGCACAGACCCGGGCAGTCATCCCGGCACAACGGCTGGAACGGAAGTCCGGGGACCACCGCGTCGCGCAACACCGGATCGAGGTCGATCAGATCGTCCTGGACCCGCAAGGCCTCGTCGTCGTCGACGCTCTGATCCGGGTAGTAGTACAGCTCCTGGAAGGTGACCTCGTGCTCGAAAGCGAGGTCGTCCAGACACCGCACACACTCGCCGACGAAGTGCAGTCGCGCCGATCCCGACACGAGCACACCCTCGACCACCGACTCCAGCCGCAGGCGCAGCCGGAGGTCGGACCCTTCAGGAACGCCGATGACATCCAGACCGAGGTCCGCCGGAGCCGGAACGGTGCGGTCCACCTTCAGCATCGACCCCGCACGTCGACCGAGCTCGCGGAGATCCACGACGAGCGGTTGACGCGGGTCGAGCCTGGACAGCAGAACCTCCGCAAGGCGCGACGAACGACGGTCTCGGACGAGACCGGTGGGGTCAGGGTAGCCCAGCGGTCACCCACCCCCCAAACCGAGCGGGCCGGCGACCAGGTGGTCTAGTCGCCCCGGTAGACCGGGATCTCGCCGGTGTCGGTGCCCAGGGTGCCCAGACTCTCCAGCTCGCCCCGACCGCGCAGCTTCTCGCGGCCGCGGTGAACGGCCGCCAGCGTCTTGTTGAGCGTGATCTCGAAGGTGGCCAGCTTGCTGTCGACGTACGTGTCGACCTGCTGGCGCATCGCCTCGGAGTCATCCTCGGCCTCGGCGCGCAGCCGGCTCGCCTCGAGCTGTGCCTGTGCGAACACGGCGGTCTCGGCGACCAGCCGCATGCGCTCCTCGTGGGCGGCAGCGACGACCCGCTCCGCCTCGTCGTGGCCCGCGGCGACCAGCCGGTCGCGGCCGGCGATCAGCTGCTCCGCCAGGTCGAGCTCCTCCGGCAGCAGCTCGCGAAGCTCGTCGACGAGCGTGAGGAGCTCGCTGCGGTTGATCACGCAGGACGCCGACATCGGCATCGCTCGTGCCGTCTCGACCAGGGTGGTGATCTCGTCGAGCTTCTCGTGGACGTCCACCGGCTTGGTTCTCCTCCGCAGTAGCGATGAGGGCGTCGAGCGGTCCGGACTACGAACCGTCGCCACTCCTGAGGCGATCGCGCAGCCGGGCCACGACGAGGTCGGGAACCAGGCTGGAGACGTCGCCTCCGTGCGTCGCCACCTCCTTGACGAGGCTGGACGACAGGTAACTGTAGGTCGCCGAGGTCGGCACGAACAAAGTCTCGACCCCGGCGAGCCGGTGGTTCATCTGGGCCATCTGGAGCTCGTAGTCGAAGTCGCTGACCGCGCGCATGCCCTTGACGATGGCCGGGATGCCCCGATCGCGGCAGAAGTCGACCAGCAGACCGTAGAAGCTGTCGATGCGCACGTTGGGCCACTGGGCCGTCACCTGGACGAGCATGTCGATCCGCTCGTCGACCGTGAACAGGCTGGCCTTGTTCTTGTTGATCAGCACCGCGACCGTCACCTCGTCGAACAGGGCGGCAGCGCGACCGATGATGTCGAGGTGACCGTTGGTCACCGGGTCGAATGATCCCGGACAGACGACTTTGCGCACGTTCACTCCTCGCATCGCGCAGCGCTGGCGGCGTGACCGTACCAAAGGGTGGCCTCGCCGTAGGCCCGCTCGCGGTCGGCGGCGAACCCGGGCGGCCAGCCCCAGGGTGCTTGGCGGGTGCCCCGCTCGACCACGACGACGGCCGCCTCGGCCAGCCAGCCCCCCGCCAGCAGATGCTCGAGCACGTCCGCGACGTCCGCGGCCGGCAGGGCGTACGGCGGGTCGACGAGCACGAGGTCGTACGGCACCTGGGGCGCCGCTGACGACGCGAGCCGTTCGACCGGAGCGCTCCTGACCTCGGCGCCGGGCAGGCCGAGGGCGGCGACGTTGGCCCGGATCGCCACCAGCGCGGCGCGGTCGGACTCCACGAGCAGCGCATGGACGGCGCCGCGCGACAGCGCCTCGAGGCCGAGCGCCCCGGACCCGGCGTACAGGTCGAGCACCCTGGTGCGAGCCAGCGGTCCGCGGAGCGCGGCGAGGGCGGAGAAGAGCGCCTCGCGGGCCCGGTCCGAGGTTGGCCTGGTCCCGGTGCCAGATGGCACGGTCAGCCGACGACCGCGAGCCACGCCCGCGATGATCCGGGTCACGCCTTCTCCAGGTAGTCGGCTCGGTCGGGGTCGAGCTCAGCGTCGAGAGCGGCCCGGAGCGCAGGGTGATGCTCGAGCGTCGGGTCCTCGGCGACCAGTGCGCCGGCATCCTCGCGCGCGGCCACGATGACGTCCTCGTCGCGCAGGACGCTCAGCAGCCGCAGCGACGAGCGACGCCCTGACTGGGACGCACCCAGCACGTCGCCCTCGCGGCGCGACTCCAGGTCGATCCGGGACAGCTCGAACCCGTCGGTGGTCGCCGCCACGGCGTCGAGGCGACCACGGGCGGGCACGCCCTCGGAGAGCTCGGTGACTAGCAGGCAGAGCCCCACGGCGCTCCCCCGCCCGATCCGCCCCCGCAGCTGGTGCAGCTGTGAGACGCCGAACCGGTCGGCGTCGAGCACCACCATGACCGTGGCGTTGGGCACGTCGACGCCCACCTCTACGACGGTGGTGGCGACAAGAACGTCGACCTCACCGGTGGAGAACCGGCGCATCACGTCGTCCTTCGCCTCGGGGACCATTCGGCCGTGCAGCACCTCCACCCGCAGCCCTGCAAGCGGGCCCGCGACGAGCTCCGGTGCGACGTCGAGCACCGCGAGCGGCGGCCGGCGGGCCTCGTCGTCGGCGGCGTCGTCGACAGGAACCTCCATCTCGTCCGACTCCGCGGCTCCGATCCGCGGGCACACCACGAATGCCTGGTGGCCGGCCCCGACCTCCTCGCGAACCCGTTGCCAGGCCCGCTCGAGGAAGTGCGGCTTGTCACCCGACGGCACCACGAAGGTGGTGATCGGCGACCGACCGACCGGCAGCTCGGTCAGCGTCGAGACCTCGAGGTCACCGAACACCGTCATGGCCACGGTGCGTGGGATCGGGGTCGCGGTCATCACCAGGACGTGCGGCGGCGTGGCTCCCTTGGCCGTGAGGGCGGCCCGCTGCTCGACGCCGAACCGGTGCTGCTCGTCGACGACCACCAGCCCCAGGTCGAAGAACGCCACCCGCTCCTCGAGCAACGCGTGCGTCCCCACGACGATGCCTGCGTCACCGCTGACCGCCTCGAGCATGGCCTGCTTGCGGGCCGACGTCCCTTGCGATCCGGTCAGCAGAGCGACCCGGGTGCCCACGTCGGCCCCACCGAGAAGACCACGTTCGGCGAGCGGCCCGAGCATCGCGGTGATCGAGCGATGATGTTGCTGCGCAAGGACTTCTGTCGGCGCGAGTAGCGCCGCCTGGCCGCCGGAGTCGACGACGGTGAGCATCGCCCGCAACGCCACCATCGTCTTGCCGCTGCCGACCTCGCCCTGCAGGAGCCGGTGCATCGGGTGCCGTCGGGCGAGGTCCTGGGTGACCGTGTCCCCCACCTCGATCTGTCCGGCGGTCAACGTGAACGGCATCCGCGCGTCGAACGCCTCCAGCACGCCGCCGGGCACGGCTACGCGTGGCACCGCCTCGAGGGCGGACGCCGCTGCTCGCCGCCTGGCCAGCTCGACCTGCAGGAGGTACGCCTCCTCGAAGAGCAGCCGGGCCCGGGCGACGGCCACGTCCGGCCGGGAGTTCGGCTGGTGGATCAGCCGGAACGCCTGGTCGAGGCCCACGAGTCCGCGCCGTTCGAGCAGGTCCTCGGGCAGCGGTTCGGCGATGGCGTCGAGCGGGTCGAGCACCGCTTGGATGCACTTGGCAACCTTCCACGACGGAAGTGCCCCGGTGGCCGGGTAGACCGGAATCAGCCCCGCCGCGAAGGCTTCGGCCGCCTCTGCCGCGGCCTCCGGGCTGTCGGCCAGGTCGCCCTCGGTCGCGCTGACGAGGACGTAGTCGGGGTGCGCGAGCTGGCGGGTGCGGTTGAACAGGCTGACCTTGCCCGAGAACAGCCCGACCCGGCCGACGACGAGCTCGCGCTCGCGCCACGCCTGGTTGAAGAAGGTCAGGGTCAGCCGGCGCCGGCCGTCGGTGACCTCGACCTCGAGGATGGTGCCGCGCCGTCCCTTCATCGGACGGCTGCTCACCTTCGCGATCTCGGCCATCACCGTCACGTGCTCGTCGATCTCGAGCTCGTCGAGATCGGTGAGCTGACCCCTCTCGGCGTACCGGCGCGGGTAGTGGCGCAGCAGGTCCTCGACCGTCTCGATCCCGAGCCCGGTGCGCAGGACCTTGGCTGTACGGTCGCCCACCACGCTGCGGACGGAGTCGTGCAGCTCCACGAACCGCCCCCTACTCCACGCCGACGAGGAGCGGGTAGTCGTCCTGGCCGCCGTCGTAACAGCTGATCTCGACCTCGGGGTGGGCCCGGCGGACGTACTCCTCCAGCACAGTGACCAGCCCGCCCGGCGCGCCCGTGCCGGTGACCAGGGTCACCAGCTCGCCGCCGGCGGTGAGCATCCGCTCGAGCAGCTCGCGGGCCGTCCCGGTGATGTCGGTGCCGATCAGCACGACGTCCTCGTCGAGCACGCCGAGCACGTCGCCGACCTCGCACACGCCCGCGGAGGTCAGGGCCTGACGGACCGCGCGGGTCACAGCCCCGCTGCGCGTCGCGCGTGCCGCGGCCGTCATGGCCACCACGTCGTCCTCGTAGCGGCGCCCCGGGTCGTGCACCGCCAGTGCGGCGAGCACCTGGACGGAGGCGCGCGAGGGCACGACCGCGACCCGCAGGCCGGCCGAACGCGCATACTCCGCCGCAGCGTTGACGACCGGGATCGTGTCGCGGTCGTTGGGCAGTACGACGACCTCCTGGGCGTGCACCGACTGGATCGCCTCGAGGATCTCGCGCGTGGAGGGACGCAGGCCGATCACCACCGAAGCCCCGCAGGACTCGACGAGGTCGGCCAGGCCGCGGCTCGGGGCCAGGGCGACGACTCCCCTGACGGAGCCGTCGCGACCGGCCTGCTGCCGGGCCACCTGCTCGCCGAAGTGCGTCACCTTGATCCGGTACGGGCGACCGGCCCGGATGCCTGCCTCGACGGCAGCCCCGACGTCGGCCACGTGGACGTGCACGTTCCAGAGCCCGTCGCCACCGACCACGAGCAATGAGTCACCGAGCGGGGCCAGCTCGGTCTTGAGGACGTCGACCGCGTCGGCCTCGAGCAGGTACATCACCTCGAAAGGGGGTCCGGCCGCGGTGGCCACCTGGTCGTCGAGCACCGGCTTGGGCACGGCCAGCCGCTGAGGCTCGTTGACGGGGTGCTCTCCGGTGACCGAGCGCACGAGCGTGTCGAGCAGCACGGTAACCCCTCGGCCGCCCGCGTCGACCACGCCCGCCCGACGCAAGGGCTCGAGCATCTCGGGGGTCCGGGCCAGTGCGTCGTGTGCGCCGGAGGCAGCAGCGCGGGCGAGACGTACGACGTCGACCAGTGGGTCGTCGGTCCGCTCGGCGCCCTCGGCGGCTTCGGCTGCCATCCGCAGGACCGTGAGCATCGTGCCCTCGACCGGCTGCGACACGGCCGCGTAGCCGGCATCCGCAGCCGACCGCAACGCGCGGCAGAGCAGGTCCGCTCGCATGTCCGCCGAGCCAGCTGCGGGGACCGCGGCCAGCGCCTCCGCCCCACCGCGCACGAATTGGCTGAGGATCACACCGGAGTTACCGCGCGCGCCGAGCAGGGCGCCATGGGCCAGCGCGCGCACGGTGCGCGCGAGGTCCTCGTCGAGCGGACCCCGGTCGAGCTCCTCCAAGGCCGCCTCGAGCGTGAGGTACAAGTTGGTGCCCGTGTCGCCGTCGGGCACCGGGAACACGTTCAGCGCGTCGATCTCCTCGCGGGCCCGGGCCAGGGCGTCGAGGGCGTCGCTGGCCCACTGCCGGACCGCTGGGGCGTCGAACATAGCCGTACGGTACGCGAGGGGGCGGTTGGCGTCGGGACCCGCAGGTCGGGTACCCTCACGAGGTTGTCCGGGCCATCCCGGGCGACCGTGGGCCGCCGATCTGCGCGCCCCACCCAATCGTCCAACCGATTCTGGGAGTGTCGACCGTGGCTGCCAACTGCGACGTCTGCGGCAAGGGGCCGGGCTTCGGCAACAGCATTTCTCACTCGCACCGCCGCACCTCGCGTCGCTGGAACCCGAACATCCAGCGCGTCAAGGCCATGGTGGGCAAGACTCCGAAGCGCCTGAACGTGTGCACCTCCTGCATCAAGGCGGGCAAGGTCACCCGCTAGTCCCGCACCCTCACGAGGGCCGGTCCCCTCGGGGCCGGCCTTCGTGCTGCCCGGCCGAACCTAGGCACGGTAGTGCCGCCAGCCGCCGGGTCCCTCGTACGTCCCGTCGACGCCCGCCACGACCACCCCTGACCCTTCGACGACGAAGCCGAGCACCACCCAGCCGGAGGGAGCCCCGGTGGCGGCCGGGTAGGTCGCGGCGAGCGCGTGGTCTTCGCCGCCGGTCAGTACCCAGTCGATCGGGTCCTTGCCGAGCGCGGCCGCCGCGTCGCGGAGCACCGCGGGGACGTCGAGAGCCGCCACATCGAGCTCGATCCCCACACCGGACGCCTCGGCGACGTGCAACAGGTCGGCCAGCAGGCCGTCGCTGGTGTCGACCATGGCGGTGGCGCCGGCCCCGGCCGCAGCCGGCCCGGCCGCGTAGTCGGGCATCGGTCGACGGTGCGCCTCGACCAGCACGCGCGGCGACCGGAAGCCACGGCTGAGCACTGCGAGACCGCCTGCGGACCAGCCGAGCCGCCCTCGTACGGCCACCACGTCGCCGACCCGCGCGCCCGAGCGGGTCACGGGCTCGCGGCCGTCGAGCGATCCGAGGGCCGTGACCGCGACGACGAGCCGGCCGCTGGCCACGACGTCGCCGCCCACGACGGCCGCCCCGGCCCGGCTCGCCTCGGCGGCCAGTCCGTCGGCGAACGCCAGCGCCCAGGCCGTGGGCAGGTCGGCGGGGGCCGCCAGCCCGATCAGCAGCGCGGTGGCGCGCGCGCCCATGGCGGCGATGTCGGCGAGGTTCTGGGCGGCAGCCTTGTGGCCCACGTCAGCGGCCTCGGACCAGTCCCGGCGGAAGTGCACGCCTTCGACGAGTAGGTCCGTCGTCGCGACGACCCGGCCGTCCGGGGCCGCCACCACCGCCGCGTCGTCGCCGGGGCCGAGGATCACCTCGGGGCCGCCCGGAAAGCGCGCCGTCACCGCCGCGATGAGCTCGAACTCCCCGAGCGCGCCCACCGTGCCGTCCGTGGGTGTCTGGCTCAGCGGATGCTCGTGGTCGCTCACCCGAGCCATCGTGCCACCTGACAGACCCGCGCCGGTCGCCAGCGGCTCGGGCTGCGGTAGCCTCCTGGCTCGTCCACAGGTTAGGGAGGCCCAGCGTGACGGTCCAGGCATACATCCTGATCCAGACCGAGGTCGGCAAGGCCGCGCACGTCGCAGCCTCGATCGCGGACATCACCGGCGTCACCATGGCCGAGGACGTGACCGGCCCGTACGACGTGATCGTGCGCGCCGAAGCGGGCAGCGTCGACGAGCTCGGCAAGCTCGTCGTCGCCAAGGTCCAGGCGGTCCCCGGCATCACCCGCACGCTGACCTGCCCGGTCGTCCACCTCTGACCAGGCGTCCACCGCTGACCGGGCGTCAGCTTCTCCTGGTCTTCGGCGCGGGCGCGCTCCTCCTCGGCGTGGTCGCGTACGTGCTCTTCCGGTCCACCGCCGTCCGGGTCGAGCCTCCCGCTGCGGGGCCGGCGCAGACGGTGGTGTGCCGAGACGTGCAGACCCTCCTGCCGGACCCGCTTGGCGGGCGGCCGCGACGCGACACCACCCCCGCGTCGACTCTGACGGCAGCGTGGGGCGACCCGGCCGTCGTGCTCCGCTGTGGCGTCGCGCGTCCGTCGGCTCTGACGTTGACCGCCGAGCTGTTCCGGGCGAACGGCGTCTCCTGGTTTCCCGAGCAGGTGCCAGGCGGGTGGCGGTTCACCGCCACGGGCAGGCAGGCGTACGTCGAGGTGACCGTGCCCGGCACCCAGCAGCAAGGTTCAGCGACGCTGGTCGACCTGGCTCCGGCCGTCTCGAACGCCGACCCGGTCCGGCCCGGTGGCGCTCCGTGATCAGCGCAGCCCGGGCCGCTTGCGCAGGGCCGACGCGATGAGCCGGTCGACGAGCGTCGGGTAGTCGAGCCCGGTCGCCGCCCACATGCGCGGGAACATCGACACGGGGGTGAAGCCGGGGATGGTGTTGACCTCGTTCACGACGACGGTGCCGTCCGGGAGCAGGAAGAAGTCGGCCCGCGCGAAGCCCTCGCAGTCCAGCGCGCGGAAGGCCGCAGCAGCAAGGGAGCGCACGCGGCCGGACTCGTCGGGTGTCAGGTCGGCCGGCACGTCGAGCTCGGTGGCGTCATCGAGGTACTTCGCCCGGAAGTCGTAGAACTCGTGGGCCGCACCGACCCGGATCTCGGCGCAGACACTCGTCTCGACGGTCCGCCCGTCGGCGCTCTCGAGCACCCCGCACTCGATCTCGCGACCGTCGATAGCCTGCTCGACAACGACCTTCGGGTCGTGCCGCCGGGCCTCGTCGATGGCGTCACCGAGCTCCGACCACTGCTTGACCTTGCTGATGCCGACGCTCGAACCGGCCCGGGCCGGCTTGACGAAGACGGGCAGCGTCAGCGCGGCTCGGACCCCGGCGACTGCGGCGCCCGGGTCGGCCAGCCACTCGCGGTCGGTGATCACGACGTACGGTCCTACCGGCAGCCCCGCGGCGCGCAGCATGGCCTTCATCGCACCCTTGTCCATCGACACCGCGGACGAGAGCACGCCCGAGCCGACGTACGGCACGCCCGCCAGCTCGAGCAGGCCCTGGATGGTGCCGTCCTCGCCGTACGGACCGTGCAGCAGCGGGAAGACGACGTCGACCTCGCCGAACGTCTCGGGCACCCGGCCCGGGTCGAGCACCGTCAGCCCGCCCGCCGTGGGGTCGCCGGCCAGCACGACCGCGACGCCGGACCCGTCGACCGCAGGAAGCACTCCGCCGGCGATCGCGAGCCGCTCGGGATCGTCCGCGGCCAGCACCCAGCGGCCGTCCGGGGAGATGCCGATCGGCACCACGTCGTAGCGGTCGCGGTCGATCGCGGCGAGCACACTGCCCGCACTGACACAGGAGATCCCATGCTCGCTGCTGCGTCCGCCGAACACCACGGCGACCCTCGGCTTGCGCGCGGCTTCACGTGGCTGAGTCATCGCAGCGACCCTACCGGCCCGCGATACTGGCCCCATGACGAACCCGCTCGGCCCCACGAACCCCCGGCTGGCCACCGCGACCCGGGCCGTCGTTGCCGGGCGCCCCGACCGCGACGCCGACGCGCCGTTCAACGTCCCGGTCACGTTCGCCTCGACCTACCACGCCGGCGGCGAGGTCGAGTACGGACGCTACGGCAACCCCGGGTGGAGCGCGTTCGAGGAGGCAGTCGGGTCGCTCGAGGGCGGCACTGCCCTCGCGTACGCCTCCGGGCTGGCTGCGGTGTCGGCGGTGCTGTCGTTGCTGCCGGAGGGCGCAGTGGTCGTCGCGCCCGACAACGCCTACACCGGCACGCGGGCGCTGCTGCAGGAGCGGGTCGACCAGGGCCGCGCGACGGTGCGCGCGGTCGAGGTGGCCGATGCCGCCCAGCTGGCCACGGCTGCGGTCGGTGCCGACCTGTTGTGGGTGGAGTCCCCCACGAACCCACTGCTCGACGTCGCCGACATCGCCGCGGCGGCGTCGTCCGCGCGTAGAGCCGGGGCGCTCCTCGTCGTCGACAACACGTTCGCAACGCCGATCTTGCAGCGGCCGCTCGAGCTCGGGGCGGACCTCGTCGTGCACAGCGCCACGAAGTTCCTCGGCGGTCACTCGGACGTCGTGCTCGGGGTGACCGTGACCGCCGACCCCCGGCTGCAGCAGCGGCTCGACGACCATCGCCGGCTGCACGGGGCGGTACCCGGGCCGATGGAGACGTTCCTCGCGCTCAGAGGGCTGCGCACCCTCGCGCTGCGGGTCGAGCGCGCGCAGACCAACGCCCGCGACCTCGCCGCCCGGCTCGCGGCGCACCCGGCCGTGTCGCTGGTCCGCTACCCCGGGTTCGGCGCGATGCTCTCGATCGAGTTGCGCGGTGGTGCCGCCGCTGCCGACGCTGTCGCCGTCGCCGTACGGCTGTGGATCAACGCGACGAGCCTGGGCGGGGTCGAGTCGAGCCTGGAGCGCCGCCGGCGCTGGCCGGCCGAGGCCGACACCGTGAGCGAAAGCCTGCTGCGGCTCTCGGTCGGGATCGAAGACGTCGACGACCTGTGGGCCGACCTCGAGCGGGCTCTGCTCAGCCGCTGAGCCGCTCCGACTTCGCGTCCCGACCCATCAGTGCCTGCACGACCTCGCGCGGGGACAGCCCTTCGTGCACCGCACCGACCACCACCTCGGTGATGGGCATGTCGACCTCGAGCTCCTGCGAGAGGGCGAGGATTGCCCGGCACGACTTCACACCCTCACAGGTCTGCTTCATGGCCGCGCTCGCCTCCGCCATCGAGAGCCCCTTTCCGAGGTTCTCGCCGAAGGTGCGGTTGCGGGACAGTGGCGACGTACAGGTGGCCACGAGGTCACCGAGGCCGGCCAGTCCGGCGAACGTCTGCGGGTCGGCTCCGAGAGCGAGCCCGAGCCGGGTGATCTCGGCCAGACCGCGGGTGATCAACGAGGCCTGGGTGTTCTCGCCGTAGCCCATGCCTGCAGCGATCCCGTTGGCCAGGGCGATGACGTTCTTGGCCGCGCCGCCGAGCTCGACCCCCACCACGTCGGTGTTGGTATAGGGACGGAAGTAGGACGTCAGGCAGGCCTGCTGGAGCCGGCCCGCAGTCTCCTCGTCAGTGCAGGCGACCACCGTCGCGGCGGGCTGGCGCAGCATGATCTCGCCGGCGAGGTTGGGTCCGGAGACCACTGCCGCTCGGTCGGGCGACAGGCCCGTGACTTCGAGGACGACCTCGCTCATCCGCTTGCGGGTGCCCACCTCGATCCCCTTGATCAGGCTGACCAGAACGGAGTCCGCGTCGAGCATCGGCGTCCAGCGCTCGAGGTTCTCGCGCAGCACCTGCGACGGGATCGCAAGGACCACGAAGTCGGCGCCGACCAACGCCTGCCCGATGTCCGACGTCGCCTGCAACGATTCGGGCAGCTCGATCCCGGGGTGGTACGAAGGGTTCTGCCGGGTCTTGGAGATCGTGTCCGCCAGCACCGGGTCCTTGCCCCAGAGCACCACGTCGGTGCCTGCGTCGGCGAGGACCGCCGCGAAGGCCGTGCCCCATGATCCGCTGCCCAGCACGGCCGCCTTGGTCATCGCGCCCCTTCCTCTTCCTGATCGTTCCCGAGCGTACGCCGCGGCCGACCCGGTCCGACCGCTCGCGGGTCGAACCGCACCGCCGGCACCGGTGCGCCGCGCAGGTCCGCGAGCAGCTCGGTGATCGCGTCCATGATCCGTTCGGTCGCCCGACGCAGCGTCTCGCCTGAGACAGCCGTGGGGTCCGAACCCGGTGGGACCAGGTCGGTCAACTCGACCGGCGCTCCGACCCGCAGGTGCATCGTTGCTCGGGGCCACAGCCGAGGACGCCGGCTGTACGGCGGCAGCAGGTCCTGCGGCCCCCACATCGCAACGGGAACCACCGGGCAACCGCTCGCGAACGCGATCCGGGCCGCACCGGTCTTGCCGACCATCGGCCACAGGTCGGGGTCGCGGGTCAGGGTGCCCTCGGGGTACACGACGACGCACTCACCCCGTCGGACCGCCGTGATCGCGTCCCGCAGCGCTTCCGCGGCGTCCCGGGTCTCGCGGTACACCGGGATCTGGCCGGCGTGGCGCAGGACCATCCCGACGAAGAAGGTCGAGAACAAGGACGACTTCGCCAAGAACCGCGGGGGTCGCCGCTGGTTGTAGAGGTAGTGGCCCACGACGAAGGGGTCGACGTGCGACATGTGGTTCGGCACCACGACGATCCCGCCGTCGGGCAGCGGGTGACCGGGTGGCCAGTCGCGACTGCTGAGCACGGTCATCACCGGCTTCACGATCGCGATCGTGAACCGGTACCAGAAGCCCAGACGGGGACGGGTCATCCGGCTCATCGTCTCGTGACAGGATCTCGGCACTATGACTGCCACGCCGACCGAGCCACGCTGGGTGGTCGTGGTTCCGGTCAAACGCCTCGAGCTCGCCAAGACCCGGCTCTCCCGGTACGCAGGCGAGCACCGAGAACGGCTCGCTTCCGCGTTCGCCGCCGACACCGTGGCCGCGGCCCTGGCCTGCCCGGTTGTCGCCGGTGTTCTCGTGGTCACCGACGCCGAAGCCGTCGCAACCGTCGCACGCTCGATGGGCGCCACCGTGGTTCGAGACGATCCGGCGAGCGGGCTCAACCCGGCGCTCGGTCACGGGGCCGACGAGGCCATCGCGCGCTTCAAGGACAGCCCGGTGGCGGCTCTGTCGTCGGACCTGCCGGCGCTGCGAACTCTTGAGCTGGCGTCAGCGCTCGAGGCCGCCCGCGACCACCCTTCGGCGTTCGTCAGCGACGCCGAGGGCATCGGCACCACGCTGCTGACCGCGCTCAGTCGCGACCTGTTCGTCCCGCGTTTCGGCCATCGATCTCGCGCCGCGCACCGGGCGGCCGGGGTCGCCGAGCTCACCGGTCCCGGACTGGCCAGCCTGCGCCGCGACGTCGACACCGAGGTCGACCTCTACGACGCGGCCCGGCTGGGCCTTGGCGAGCGCACACGGCTAGCGCTGGCCGACCTCGACCACGACCGGGCTAGCCTCTAGGGCATGCAGGCGACCGTGCGCACGTTCGACGCCCAGACCCGCAGCGGCACAGTCCTGCTCGACCAGGGCATCGAGCTCCCCTACGACGCGGCCGCCTTCGACTCCGGGGGCCTGCGCCTCGCCCGCTTCGGTCAGCGCGTCACCATCGAGGTCGACGCCGCCGGCGAGCGAGTCACGTTCTTGACCCTGTCGACCTTGCCCGGTCGCTCGACCTCCTGACCGTGCGACCCCCGCACAGCCGACGGCCCGGCCCCCAGTGATCGGGGGTCGGGCCGTCGAATGAGCTGAGGGTTATGCCCTCTTGGCCGGGGCCTTCTTAGCCGGGGCCTTCTTAGCCGGGGCCTTCTTGGCCGGAGCGGCCTTCTTGACCGCAGCCTTGGCCGGAGCGGCCTTCTTGACCGCAGCCTTGGCCGGAGCGGCCTTCTTGACCGCAGCCTTGGCCGGAGCAGCCTTCTTGACCGCAGCCTTGGCCGGAGCAGCCTTCTTGACCGCAGCCTTGGCCGGAGCGGCCTTCTTGACCGCAGCCTTGGCCGGAGCAGCCTTGGTCGGAGCCTTGGCGAGCTTCTTGGCGCCACTGACGAACGCCTTCAACTCGGCGCCCGGACGGAACTTAGGAACGTGGGTCTTCTTCACCCTGACGGTGGCACCAGTGCGCGGGTTGCGAGCGACGCGAGCGCCGCGCTCAACCTTCTCGAAAATGCCGAATCCGGTGATGGCCACCTTCTCGCCGGCGACGATCGCCCGGGTGATGGTGTCCAGGATCTCCTCGACCGCAACCTGGGCTTCTCTCTTGCCGACGCCAAGCCGGTCGGCCAGAGCGTCAATTAGCTCGCTCTTGTTCACTACATCTCCTCGCGAAGTCCGGTGCCGAGCCCACGCTCGACCTGAGATGACGGTATTCGCTCTGCGCCCCGTGCACAAACACCGGGAGGGTCAATCTTCCTTGTGTCGCAACGGGTTTGCGTCCGGGCGTCCCGTCGGGACGCGCACGGCAACGGGCATGCACCCGGGCCGGCTGGGACGCAAAGCCGTTGCTGCACAACGACTTCTCAGGCTCGTGGCTACCGTGTGACCGGGAGGAAACCGGGCCGCGCGAGTTCGAACGCTGCGACGTCGGCTTCGTGCCGCAGGGTCAGACCGATGTCGTCCAACCCCTCCAGCATCCGCCAACGGGCGTACTCGTCGAGTTGGAACGACACGACCTCCTGGTCCCAGCGCACCTCGCGGGCGCCCAGATCCACAGTCACCTCGGTCGCCGGGTCGGCCCCGGCCGCGTCCCACAGCCGCTCGACGACGTCGGCGTCGAGCTCGACCGTGAGCAGCCCGCCCTTGAGCGAGTTACCCCGGAAGATGTCGGCGAACCTCGGCGAGACCACGACACGAATGCCGTAGTTCTGCAACGCCCAGACGGCGTGCTCGCGCGACGACCCGGTGCCGAAGTCGTGCCCTGCGACCAGGATCGTCGCTCCAGCGTGCTCCGGGCGGTTGAGGACGAAGTCGGGGTCCTGTCGCCACGCGGCGAAGAGACCGTCCTCGAAGCCGGTCCGGGTGACCCGTTTCAGGTAGACCGCGGGGATGATCTGGTCGGTGTCGACGTTGCTGCGGCGCAGGGGCAGCAGCGTCCCGGTGTGCGTGGTGAACGGCTGCATCACAAGACCTCCAGATCGGCAGGGGACGAGAGGGTGCCGCGGACGGCGGTCGCCGCGGCGACCTGTGGCGAGACCAGGTGCGTACGTCCACCCTTGCCCTGCCGACCCTCGAAGTTGCGGTTCGACGTCGAGGCGCTGCGCTCCCCGGGGGTGAGCTGGTCGGGGTTCATGCCCAGGCACATCGAGCAGCCGGCCCCCCGCCACTCGGCGCCAGCTGCCAGGAACACCTGGTCCAGACCCTCGGCCTCGGCCGCGAGCCGTACCCGGACCGAGCCGGGGACCACCAGCATCCGGACACCCTCGGCGACGTGCCGGCCGCGGACGACCTCCGCGACGGCGCGCAGGTCCTCGATCCGGCCGTTGGTGCAGGATCCGACGAAGACGGTGTCGACGGGAACTTCGCGCAAAGGGGTTCCCGCGGTCAGGCCCATGTACTCCAACGCCCGCTCGGCTGCGACCCGGTCGGACGGGTCCGGGTACGACGCGGGGTCCGGGACTGTCGCGGAAAGTGGTGCGCCCTGGGCCGGATTGGTTCCCCACGTGACGAACGGCGTCAGCGAGGAGGCGTCGATGACGACCTGTGCGTCGAAGACGGCGTCGGGGTCGCTGGCGAGGGTGCGCCACCACGCCACCGCGTCGTCCCAGTCGGCACCGGTCGGGGCGTGCGGACGACCTTCGAGGTAGTCGAAGGTCGTCTGGTCGGGGGCGATCATGCCCGCCCGCGCACCGGCCTCGATCGACATGTTGCAGACCGTCATCCGGGCTTCCATCGAAAGGGCCCGGATCGCCTCCCCGCGGTACTCAAGGACGAAGCCCTGACCGCCGCCGGTACCGATCTGCGCGATCACGGCGAGCACCAGATCCTTGGCCGTGACGCCGGCCGGGAGGGTGCCGTCGACCGTGACGGCCATCGTCTGGAACGGGTTGAGCGGCAGGGTCTGGGTCGCGAGGACGTGCTCGACCTCGCTGGTCCCGATGCCGAAGGCAAGTGCGCCGAACGCGCCGTGAGTGCTGGTGTGCGAGTCGCCGCAGACCACGGTCATCCCGGGCTGGGTCAGACCGAGCTGCGGACCGACCACGTGCACGATCCCCTGCTCGACGTCGCCCATCGAGAAGAGCCGGACGCCGAACTCTGCGCAGTTACGACGCAAGGTGTCCACCTGCTCGCGGCTCACGGGGTCGGCGATCGGCTTGTCGAGATCGGTCGTCGGGATGTTGTGGTCCTCGGTCGCGAGGGTGAGGTCGGTGCGGCGAACCCCGCGACCCGCTTCGCGTAGGCCGTCGAAGGCCTGGGGACTGGTGACCTCGTGCAGCAGGTGCAGATCGATGTAGAGCAGATCGGGTTCGCCCTCGGCCCTGCGGACGATGTGTGCGTCCCAGACCTTCTCGGCAAGAGTGCGTGCCATGGGTGCCCTCCGGGCTTCGGCGGTCAGGTACTGGCGTCTCGCATGCCGAGACGCTAATATCGGTACATGGACAACACTAGCGGAGTCGGCGTCCTGGACAAGGCCGCGCTCGTCCTTTCGGCACTCGAGCCCGGGCCGCAGACCCTGGCCGGGCTCGTCCAGGCCACCGGCCTGGCCCGACCGACCGCTCACCGGCTCGCCGTCGCACTCGAGTACCACCGGCTCGTCTCCCGCGACCTGCAGGGCCGCTTCGTCCTCGGGCCACGGCTCGGCGAGCTCGCGGCCGCCGCTGGCGAGGACCGGCTCATCGCGGCAGCCGGGCCGGTGTTGAACTGGCTGCACGAGACGACCGGCGAGAGCACGCAGCTCTACCGCCGGCAGGGCGACGAACGCATCTGCGTGGCCGCCGTCGAACGGCTCTCCGGCCTTCGCGACAGCGTGCCGATCGGCAGCGTCCTGTCGATGCAGGCCGGGTCCGCGGCCCAGGTGCTGCTCGCCTGGGAGGAGCCTGACCGGCTGCACCGCGGCCTCGTCGGAGCGCGCTTCACCGCCACCATGCTGGCGGGTGTCCGGCGCCGCGGCTGGGCCCAGAGCGTCGGTGAGCGCGAGCCCGGCGTCGGCTCGGTGTCGGCTCCCGTCCGCGGACCGTCGAGCCGCGTCGTCGCGGGCGTCTCGGTCTCGGGGCCGCTGGAACGACTGTCTCGGACCCCCGGCCGGCTGCACGCGGCCGCGGTGGTGGCCGCCGGCAACCGGCTGACGGAGGCGCTGCGCCGAGCCGGCTAGGACCCGCCCGAACGGGAGCACGACGAAGGCCCAGGTCGAGGTGACCTGGGCCTTCCTGTCGTAGCCCCGACGGGATTCGAACCCGCGCTAACGCCGTGAGAGGGCGCCGTGCTAGGCCGCTACACAACGGGGCCGTGCGTGTTTCAGTGGAGCACGCAGGTGGAGCACTGCGGTGGAGCGCTGGGGTACCTGGACTCGAACCAAGACTAACGGAACCAGAATCCGTCGGGCTGCCAATTACCCCATACCCCATGGGACACCGCGGGCACGAAGTGTCGCCCAGGGCCTTCGGAAGGGTACCCGATGGGCACCCCGCACCGCATATCCATGTTGATCTTGAGCCTGGCTCACGATCAGCAGCCGAGGAGTGCTGGGAGGTCGGTCAGGGAGACGATCACCGGAACGGCCGGGTCGGCCGGGTGCGCCGGATCGGGCACCCTTCCCGCCGGGTCGAGACCGGGCCGCGCCAGCCACACAGCACTCAGCCCAGCGGCTCGCGCGCCCACCACGTCGGGCAGCCAGCGGTCGCCCACGTGCACCGCCTCGCCTGCCGCCACCTCCAGCGCCGAGCACATCGCATGGAACGGTTCGGGGCTCGGCTTGGCCGCACCTACGTCGTCGTTGCCGAGGACGACCTCGAACCGGTCGAGCAGGCCGACCAACCCCAGCTTGCGCCGGGTGAAGTCTCCGTTGACGTTGGAGAACGCCGCCAGCCGCAGACCGGAGTCCGTCAGCCGGTCGAGTGCGGGTGCGACGTCGTCGAACGCGCGAAGCGCCGCCTCGAAACCGCGGACCGTGCCGGCCACCCAGGCGTCGGCATCGCCGTCGGACAGCGCCTTGCCGGTCATCGCCCGGGCTCGTTCGCGACGCTGGTCGACGAAGCTGAGCTCCCCCGCGAGGTAGCGGGCGAACGTCGTGTCGACGAGCAACTTCCAACGCCGGTGCACCTGCTCGTCGACGGGCAGCCCGAGCCGGGCCATCTGCGCCTCGATGCCGGCTCGTTGCGCCGACTGATGGTCGACGAGGGTGTCGTCGACGTCGAACAGCACCGCGCGCACCCGGTGAGCCGTCAACGCGGGAATCGGGCCAGCCGGGCCAGCGACTCGTCGCGACCCAGGAGCTCCATCGACTCGAACAACGGAGGCGAGACCTTGCGCCCGGTCACGGCGACGCGCACCGGGGTGAACGCCAGCTTAGGTTTGAGACCGAGTCCGTCGACCAACGCTTCCCGGAGCGCGGTCTCGATGGCCGGCGTCGTCCACTGGTCGACCGGGACCAGCGCTGCGTGCGCGGCGGCGACAGTCTGGGCAGCGTCCGCGCCGAGCGAGGCGACCGCGGTCTCGTCGAGCACGAAGTCGGCCGGCGCGACGACCAGGAAGGCGAGCATCCCGACCGCCTCCTCGAGCACGGTCATCCGTTCCTGCACCAGGGGGGTGGCTGCCAGGACCATCCGCAGCTGGTCAGCCGACGGCTGTGCTCCGACCAGTCCGGCCTGCTGGAGCATCGGCAGGATCCGCCCGGCCAGGTCGGCCGGATCGAGGGCGCGCACGTGCACCGCGTTGATCGCTTCGCACTTCTTGAGGTCGAACCTCGCAGGGTTGGTGCTCACGCGGTCCAGGTCGAAGTGCTCGGCCAGCTCCGCCAACGAGAAGATCTCGACGTCGTCGCCCATCGACCAGCCCAGCAGCGCCAAGTAGTTGAGCAGCCCCTCGGGGACGAACCCGCGCTCGCGGTAGAGGTTCAGCGACGACTGCGGGTCCCGCTTGGAGAGCTTCTTGCTGCCCTCCCCCATGACGTACGGCAGGTGCCCGAAGCGCGGAGTCTCATCGGCCACCCCGATCGCGATGAGCGCGTCGTACATCGCGATCTGCCGCGGCGTCGACGAGAGCAGGTCCTCGCCGCGAAGCACGTGGGTGATCCGCATCAGGGCGTCGTCGACCGGGTTCACCAGGGTGTAGAGGGGTTCGCCGTTGCCACGCACGATGACGAAATCGGGCACGTGCTCGTGGCCGAACGCCATCGGGCCGCGCACGAGGTCGTCCCAGGCCCACTCGCGCTCCGGCATCCGCAGCCGCAGCACCGGAACCCGGCCAGCGCCCCGCAGCTCGGCCTTCTGCTCATCGGTCAGCAGGCGGTCGGCGTTGTCGTAGCCGAGCTTGGGGTCCTGTCCGGCTGCGACCCGGCGCGCCGAGACCTCTTCCGGAGTCGAGAAAGACTCGTACGCGAGCCCCGCTCCAATCAGCCGGCGCGCCACGTCGGCGTACACGTCCATCCGCTCCGACTGGCGATACGGACCGTACGCACCTCCGACCTCGGGACCCTCGTCCCAGTCGAGGCCGAGCCAGCGCAGCGCCTCGAGGAGCTGCTCGTAGCTCTCCTCGGTGTCGCGCGCGGAGTCGGTGTCCTCGATCCGGAAGACGAACGTACCGCCGGTGTGCCGCGCGTATGCCCAGTTGAACAGGGCAGTGCGGATCATGCCGACGTGCGGGTTGCCGGTCGGTGACGGGCAGAACCGGACCCGTACGCCCGAGCCCGAGGTTGCGCTAGTCACGGTTGACCACCCTGTTGCTCAACGTGCCGATGCCGCCGATGGTCACGTCGACCTCGTCGCCCGCAGCGAGCGGGCCGACACCCGCGGGGGTACCGGTGAGGATCACGTCGCCGGGCAGAAGCGTCATCGCCGCGCTCGCGAACGCGATCAGCTCGGCGACCGAGTGCAGCAGGACGGCGGTGCTCGCGCTCTGCCGCAGGTCGCCGTTGACCCGGCACTGGACCAGCACGTCGGTGGGGTCGAGGTCGGTCTCGAGCCACGGACCCAGCGGGCAGAACGTGTCGAAGCCCTTGGCTCGGGCCCACTGCCCGTCAGCTCGCTGCAGGTCGCGCGCGGTCACGTCGTTGGCGCAGGTGTAGCCGAGCACCGTCTCGAGAGCGCGTTCGACCGGGACCGAGCGCACGACGGCGCCGATGACGACGGCCAGCTCGGCCTCGTGGTGCACCTCGCGGCTGAGCCGCGGAAGCTTGATCTCGTCGTCCGGGCCGATCGCCGACGTGGACGGCTTGAGGAACAGCACCGGATCGTCGGGGGCCGGCCCACCCATCTCAGCGGCATGGTCGGCGTAGTTCTTCCCGAAGGCCACGATCTTGCTCGGTACGACCGGCTGCAGCAGCCGGACCTCGGCGAGTGGGATCCGGATGCTCGTCAGCTCGAACGGCGGGAGCGGGAACCCGGCGAGCGCGGTGATCGTGGCGTCGGGCTCCTCGGGGTCGCCCTCGAGGACGCCATACCTGGGGGTCTGGCCGGCTGCGGTGAACCTCGCGATGCGCACGAGGGCCAACGTTACCCTTTGCCCCATGCCGTCCATCGTCCGCACGACCCTGGACGAGCGGGATTGGCAGGCTCGCAGCGACGCGCACGTCGCGCGACTCCGACCGTACGTCGATCCGGTCCTCGCCCGAAGGTCCCGCGGGCAGCGGCACCCGGTCGAGGACTTCCTGTTCGACTACTACCAGCTGCGCCCGAGCCACCTGCTGCGGTGGCACCCCGGGGCCGGTGTCCGGCTCCTGGGGCCGGGCGCGGCGAGCCGGCTGGGCTGGTTCGGCTACCAGGACGACGGCGGGGCCCTGGTGGACGAGGCTGCGGTCGTCTCGAAGCTGGGCGCGCGGTTCCCGGCCATCACCACCTTGCTGCGCAACACCAGCGTTAGGACCGCCCAGCTCGGCTGCTTCGGCATGCACGAGTGGGCAATGGTCTACGGGCTCGCCCAAGGCGACGTACGGCACGAGGCGTGGCCGTTGCGACTGAGCCCCGAGCAGACGGCAGCCGTCGTCGACGAGCTCGGCGTGCGGTGCAGCCACTTCGACGCGTTCCGGTTCTTCGCTCCCGCGGCCCGTCCGCTGAACGCGCTGCAACCGACCCGAGCCAGCCAGCCCGACCTCGAGCAGCCGGGCTGTCTGCACGCCACGATGGACCTGTACAAGTGGGCGTACCAGCTGCTCCCGCTCGTGCCGTCCGAGCTCGTCGCCGACGCGTTCCTGCTGGCGCGCGACGTCCGCTCGCTCGACATGCGGGCCAGCCCGTACGACCTCTCGGCGCTCGGCTACCGCCCGGTGCTGGTCGAGACCGCCGAGGGCCGGGCCGAGTACGCCGCGGCGCAGCGGGCCTTCGCCGAACGGGCCGCTCCGATCCGTACCGCCCTCCTCGCCGCCTGCGCCGCCCCCGCTTCCGCCGGTCCCCTCACCCCACCCCTTCCGCCGACAAGGGTCCCCTCTCGCCACTAGGTCGAGCTCGTGCGCCCCTCACGCGAGCTGCCCCTGCTGCGTGAGGGGCGAGAAACCGCGGTCTAGTGGCGAGAAGGGACCCTTGTGGCGGAAGGGGGTGGGTGGGTGAGGGGGTGGGTGAGGGGGTGGGTGGAAGTGGTGGCGTGGGGTTAGTCGGCGTCGCGGCCGGCCCGGATCAGGCCGTACGCCACCGCATCCTCGATCGCCATCCACGAAGCCGCGATGACATTCTCGTGCACGCCGACGGTGTCCCACTCGGTCGTGCCGTCCGACGTCTCGATCAGCACGCGCGTCACTGCGCCGGTCCCTTGGCTGCCTTCGAGGATGCGCACCTTGTAGTCGACCAGCTCGAGCCGCTCGAGCTCGGGGAAGGTCCGCGCGAGCGCCAGCCGTAGCGCCTGGTCCAGTGCGTTGACCGGACCGTTGCCCTCGCCCGTCGCCACGATCCGCTCGCCCCCTGCGTGGATCTTGACCGTCGCCTCGCTGCGGACAGCCCCCTCTGCATCCTGCTCGACGATCGTGCGCCAAGACTCGACAGTGAAGTGCCTTCGCCGGCCACCCAGGACCTCGTCGCGGAGCAGCAGCTCGAACGACGCGTCCGCGGCCTCGAAGGTGAACCCTTGCGCCTCCAGCTGCTTGACCCGGTCGACGACCCGGCCCAGCCCCTCGCGGTCTCCGGCGAGTTCGTAACCGAGCTCGCGGCCCTTCAGCTCGATCGAGGCCCGCCCCGCCATGTCGGATACCAGCATCCGCATGTCGTTGCCCACGGCCGACGGGTCGATGTGCTGATAGAGGTTCGGGTCGACCTTGACCGCGCTCGCGTGCAGGCCCGCCTTGTGCGCGAACGCCGACAGCCCGACGTACGGCTGGTGCTGGTTAGGCGACACGTTGGTGACCTCGGACACCGCGTGCGCGATCCGGGTCATGTCGCGGAGCGAGTAGTCCGGGACGACCGGACGGCCCTTCTTCAGCTGCAGGTTGGCGACGACGCTGAACAGGTTCGCGTTGCCGGAACGCTCGCCGTACCCGTTGGCGGTGCCCTGCACGTGCGTGACGCCGGCATCGACCGCGGCGAGGGTGTTGGCCACCGCGCAGGCGGTGTCGTCGTGGCAGTGGATCCCCAGCCGGGTGCCGGACAGCCCGAGCACCTCGGCGACGACGTCGGCGAGCTCGCCAGGCAACATGCCTCCGTTGGTGTCGCACAGCGCGACGACGTCGGCACCGGCCTCGGCTGCCACCCGAACGACCTCGAGCGCGTAGGCCGGGTCGGCGGCGTACCCGTCGAAGAAGTGCTCGGCGTCGAGGAACACCCGCTGCCCCTCGGACCGAAGATGGGCCACCGTGTCGCTCACCATGGCGAGGTTCTCGGCAAGGGTCGTACGCAGCGCCAGCTCGACGTGCCGGGCGTGCGCCTTGGCCACCAACGTGACGACCGGAGCACCCGACTCGCGCAGCGCAGCGACTCCGGGGTCGTCCGCGGCCAGCGCGCCGGCCCGTCGGGTCGACCCGAACGCCGTGAGCTGGGCGTGGGTGAGCTCGAGCTCGGTACGTGCCCGGGCGAAGAACTCGGTGTCCTTGGGGTTCGCCCCCGGCCAGCCGCCCTCGATGAAGCCGACCCCCATCGCGTCGAGGTGCCGTGCGATCGTCAGCTTGTCCGCCACCGACAACGAAAGACCCTCCTGCTGGGCACCGTCGCGCAAGGTGGTGTCGTACACGTGGAAGGCGTCGTCCACGGCAGTCATGTCAAGGGCTCCTTCTGGGCCGAGCGGGGGCTACTGGTACGGGCTGGGAAAGACGAAGGCCCCCCACGACGGACATGGGAGGCCTGCGCGCCGGGGGACGAGCCCCGACGCGCGCTAGGTAATGATCGCGGTGCTGTGCACGACAGCAGCCTAGCGCGCCGGCAGCGCGTCGTGGTCCACGCCGGGCACGACGGACGCGCGCGGCGGGAACACGTAGATCCGGGAGAGCACGAGGGCGGCACCCGAGATCGAGGTGACCGCGTAGACCTGGTCGGCGAAGACGTGCGCGCCGAGGCCGTAGACACCGAACACCGACGCCTCGAGCGCGAGCACGACCCACGTCTGCGGGGACAGGCCGGAAACGTCCGGGGAACGCCATGCCGTGGTCGCCGCCGGCGCGACGAACCACAGGATCGAGCAGCCGAGCACGACGTCGATCAGCGCAAGCCCGAACACCTGGTCGACGATCGCCGTCAGCACCAGCAAGGTCGCCCAGCTGCCCGGGGCCGTCAGCGACATGCGGTTCCCCAGCCGCATCGCGAGGACGAGGGTCGCCGCGGTCGCCGGGATGCCCACCGCGGACGCGACGATGACCCAGGGCTTGGTGTGTCCGATGCCGTACGCGGTCCAGCCGACGAGACTGATCAGGCTGTTGGCCAGCGAGTCGACGCTGACACCCGCCGCGCTACCGGTGCTCCGCAGCCGGAGCAGCTGCGGCAGGGCGAACCAGGCAGCGAGGATCACGCTCAGCAGACCGAGCAGGTCGATGGTGGACAGGCCGAACAGACGCGCGGACACGCGAGGTACCTCTTCTGGATCAGGTGGGCCACACGAAGAAGACCCGCACCCAAGGGCGCGGATCTGTCTCGTACGGTGAGCCCCGATCGTCTCATCCCTCCGCGGGGACAAGCCAACCGAATTCGCCGTTCGAGACGTGAGACCCATCACGCCGCGAAGCGCTACCGCCCGGCGACCAAACGATGTCGCCAACCGTGTGGGTCGGCTCCGTGTCCGGTCTGGATGTCGAGCAGGGCCGCCCGCAGCCGAGCCGTGACAGGCCCCGTACCGCCGTCGCCGACCGTCCAGGAGCGCTCCGCAGACTTCACGGCACCGACCGGCGTGATCACGGCAGCCGTGCCGCAGGCGAACACCTCGGTGATCTCGCCCGAGGCATTGCCCTCACGCCAGGCGTCGGTGGAGATCCGCCCCTCCTCGGCGCCGTAGCCGAGGTCAGCGGCCAGGGTGAGCAGCGAGTCACGGGTGACGCCGGGCAGCAGCGTGCCGGTGAGCTCGGGGGTGACGATGCGGGCGGAGTCGCCCGAGCCGTAGACGAAGCAGAGGTTCATACCGCCCATCTCCTCCACCCAGCGGTGCTCGACGGCGTCGAGCCACACCACCTGGTCGCAGCCCTGCTCGGCGGCCTGCGCCTGCGCGATCAGCGAGGCCGCGTAGTTTCCGGCAAACTTGGCCGCGCCCGTACCGCCCGGCGCCGCCCGGGTGTACTCGGTCGACAGCCACACGGTGACCGGCTTGAGGCCTCGGGGGAAGTACGCGCCGGCCGGCCCGGCGATCAGCAGGTAGAGGTACGAGGCCGCCGGTCGGACGCCGAGCCCGACCTCGGTCGAGAACATGAACGGCCGCAGGTAGAGGCTGTGCTCCGGCTCGCCAGGCACCCAGGCGCGGTCCTGCGAGACCAAGGCCTCGATCGAGGCGAGGAACAGCTCCTCGGGCAGCTCGGGCATGGCCATGCGGCGCGCCGACCGCTGGAACCGGCGCGCGTTCTCGGTCGGTCGGAACGTGGCGATCGAACCGTCGGGCTGGACGTACGCCTTGAGCCCCTCGAAGATCGACTGGCCGTAGTGCAGCACCATGGTGGCCGGGTCGAGCGACACCGGGGCGTACGGCACCAGCTCGGCGTCGTGCCAGCCGCGGCCTGCATCCCACCCGATGCTGACCATGTGATCGGTGAAGAAGCGGCCGAAGCCGGGGTTCGCCACCTGCGCCAAACGGTCCGCGTCCGCGAGCGGCGAACCGGTGGGCTTCAGCGCGATCAGGTCGGGCATGGTCATTCCTCCAGACTAGCCAGGCCGAAGTGCGAGCCGCGAGTGGTCAGCCCGAGGCGAGCGCCGCGAGTGCGTCCCCGATGGCACTGGTCGTCCGCTGCGGCGCCTCGACCCGGGCCAGGATGTCAGCAGCGACCGCGGAGTCGATCCGCGCCGCCGCCCCGCTGTAGCCCAGGTGGGCCAGCAGCATCGCCACGGACAGCACGGTGGCCGTCGGGTCGGCCTGGCCGGTGCCGGCGATGTCGGGGGCCGAGCCGTGCACCGGCTCGAACATGCTCGGGTTGGCACCGCTCACGTCGAGGTTGCCGCTGGCGGCGAGCCCGATGCCACCGGCGATCGCCGCCCCGAGGTCGGTGATGATGTCGCCGAACAGGTTGTCGGTGACCACGACGTCGAACCGCTGCGGGTCGTTCACGAAGAACATCGTGGCCGCGTCGACGTGCAGGTAGGCGGTGGTGACCCCGGGGAACTCCGTCGCCACCTCGTCGAAGGTGCGGGTCCAGAGGTCGCCGGCGTGGGTCAGCACGTTGTTCTTGTGCACCAAGGTGATGTGGCGGCGCGGTCGCGACGCGGCCCGGGCGAACGCGTCACGCACGACGCGCTCCACGCCGTAGCGGGTGTTGAGGCTCTCCTCGGTGGCGACCTCGTGCGGCGTGCCGCGACGCAGGAAGCCGCCGGAGCCGGCGTACGGGCCTTCGGTCCCCTCGCGTACGACGACGATGTCGATCTGCTCCGGCGTCACCCCGGCGAGCGGGGTCGGCGCTCCGGGAAGCAGCCGGACCGGTCTCAGGTTCACGTGGTGGTCGAGCTCGAACCGCAGCCGGAGCAGCAGGCCGCGTTCCAGGACCCCGCTGGGCACGCTGGGGTCGCCGATGGCGCCGAGCAGGATCGCGTCGTGGGTCCGCAGGGCGGCCAGGTCGGCGTCCGGCAGCGTGTCACCCGTGGCGAGGTAGCGCCGCGCGCCCAGGTCGAACTCGGTCGTCGCCAACCCGAAACCGGCGCCCGGCGCCACGGCCCGAAGCACCTTGAGCCCTTCGGCGACGACCTCAGGGCCGATGCCGTCGCCGGCCACTACTGCGAGTCGAAGAGTGCGGGTCATACCTGCGAGGGTACGACCGCGTCTCGCCTTCTGACCCGTCCGTCTCGCGCTCTGAGACGGACGGGTGAGCGGCCTCACGGCGGCCGTCGAGTCGGCCGTCGAGTCAGCCGTCGAGGTCGACGGTGCGGCCGGAGTGCGCGTCGATCGCGGCGACGATGCCGGCGAGGATGTCGGGCGAGACCGCGGTGTCGACGGTCAAGGCCATCAAGGCGTGCCCGCCGCGCTCGTCACGGCTCACCTGCATACCGCCGATGTTGATCCCCGCGGTGCCCAACAGGTGGCCGACCGATCCGACGACGCCGGGTTTGTCGTGGTAGCGGAAGAACACCAGGTGGTCGCTCGGCACCAGGTCGATGTCGAACCCGTCGACCTCGACGAGCTTCTCGATCCGCTTCGGGCCGACCAAGGTGCCCGAGACCGACACCGAGCTGCCGTCGGTGAGGGTGCCTCGTACCGTGATCAGGTTGCGGTGGTCGGGGCTGTCGAGGTCGGTGCTCAACGCGACTTCGACACCGCGCTCCTTGGCGAGCAGCGGGGCGTTCACGTAGGTCACGGACTCCTCGACGACGTCGGCGAAGACGCCCTTGAGCGCGGCCAGCTCGAGGATGGAGACGTCGAGCGCGGCGATCTCGCCGCGGACCTCGACGTCGATCCGGGCGGCAACTCCCCCGGCCAGCGCGGTGAAGATCCGCCCCAGCCGCTCGGTCAGCGGCAGGCCCGGCTTGACGTCCTCCGCGATCACGCCGCCCTGCACGTTGACCGCGTCGGGGACGAGCTCGCCGGCCAGTGCCAGGCGCACCGACTTCGCCACCGAGATACCGGCCTTCTCCTGGGCCTCGGCGGTGCTGGCACCCAGGTGCGGAACCGCGACGACCTGCTCGAACGCGAAGAGCGGGCTGTCGGTGCAGGGCTCTTTCGCGTAGACGTCGAGGCCGGCGCCGGCCACCCGGCCCTCCTCGAGCGCGCGCACGAGCGCCGCCTCGTCGACGATGCCCCCGCGAGCCGCGTTGATGATCCGCACGGTCGGCTTCACCTTGTGCAAGGCATCGTCGCCGATCAGGCCGATCGTCTCGGGCGTCTTGGGCAGGTGGACGGTGATGAAGTCGGAGACGGCGAGCAGCTCGTCGAGGCTCATCAGCTTGACGCCGATCTGCGCCGCCCGGGCCGGCTGGACGTAGGGGTCGTACGCGACGAGCCGCATGCCGAAGGCGGACAGTCGCTGGGCGACGAGCGCGCCGATACGGCCGAGGCCGACCACTCCGAGAACCTTGTCCTGCAGCTCGACCCCGCTGTACTTCGACCGCTTCCAGGCCCCGCCTCGCAGCGCCGCGCTCGCGGGCGCGATGTGGCGGGCGCTGGCGATGAGCAGCCCGACGGCCAGCTCGGCGGCGGACACGATGTTGGACTGGGGCGCGTTGACGACCATGACGCCGGCCTGGGTCGCCGCGGGGACGTCGACGTTGTCGAGGCCGACTCCGGCCCGGGCGACGACCTTGAGCCGCGGCGCGGCGGCCAGGGCCTCGGAATCGATCTGCGTGGCGCTGCGGATCAGCACGGCGTCGACGTCGGCCAGCGCCGGCAGCAGCACGGACCGGTCGGCCCCGTCACAGTGCCGGATCTCGAAGTCGGGGCCAAGCGCCTCGACGGTGGCCGGGGAGAGCTCTTCGGCAATCAGGACGACGGGCTTGGTCACGTTCGGTCAGCGCCTTCGGTTGGGGCCTGCGACGGGCTATGGCCGGTGAGACTCCATCGTACGAGGGCTTGTGAACGGATTCACATTGGTCCACATGGTGAAACCGGCCGGGTCATCCGATCGGTTGTAATTCCTCGTCACAGGGTCAGACCCGCCGCCCGGGGCTGGGCGGCTGTCACCCTCGGCTCGTACTCTCTGCAGGACACCGGTGTTGCCCGTGGGGGGCGTGGACGACCGCCCGCCGAGCCCAAGGCGACACGCAGTCTTTGCGAGGGGAACCCGTAGATGATCCGCCGTTCGATCCGCCGATCCAAGCTCACCGTCGCTGTGGCCACGACCGCCGTCCTCGGCTCCCTGGCCGTGGGCGTACCAGTGGTCGCGCACGCCGACGGCGCGCCGCAGATCGGCCGTGTGAGCCCGCGACCCAGCGACCAGACGATCTCGATCGTCGACGGTCACACGCTGGCGGTCGGCCAGATCGGCTCGAAGATCGTCGTCGGTGGCGACTTCACCAAGGTCGGCCCCGGCCAGCGCGGCGCGGCCGGCGTGGTCGGCCTCGGGTCGGGCCAGTTCGGCACCGGGTTCCCCGACGTCGTCGGCAGCGTCAACGCGGTCGTCCCCGACGGCAGCGGCGGCTGGATCATCGGCGGCAGCTTCACCAGCGTAGGCAGCCAGGCCCGCTCCAACCTCGCCGCCGTCGACGCCGCCGGGGCGGTCACCGCCTGGGCACCGAACACCAACGGGGTCGTCCGGTCGCTCGCCGTCGACGCAGGTGCGGTCTACGTCGGTGGTGGCTTCACGACCGTCGGCGGGGCACCAGCCGTCGGCGCAGCCAAGCTCGACCGCACGACGGGCGCCATCCTCTGGGACGCGCAGGCCACCGGCGGAGCCGTCCAGACCATCGCGCTCTCGACCGACGGCGCGACCCTCTACGTCGGCGGGGCCTTCACGTCGTTGGCCGGCTCGAACGCCCAGGCCCGCATCGGCGCGATCGTGACCGCGAGCGGTCTGCGTAGCACCAACTTCCTGCCGGGGTCGGCCAACCAGCCCGTCAGCGCGTTGGCGGTCGACGGCACGAGCCTGTGGATCGGCGGCGACTTCACCAAGCTTGGCGGCATCACCCGTACCCGGCTCGCCAAGGTCGACGGCACCACCGGGGCCCTCGACCCGCTGTCGCTCGCCGTCAACGGTCACATCAACACGCTGGTCGTCGACCCGTCGGCGAGCACGATGTACGTCGCCGGCCCGTTCAGCACGGTCGGGGCGTTGGCGCGGGTCAACCTGGCTGCGGTCAACACCGGCACCGGCGCGGTCGGTGCGCTGACCCTGCCGACGATCTCCGGCACCGTCGCCTCGATCGCCCTGGACAGCACCGGCGTCATCGACATCGCCGGCAGCTTCTCGTTGCTCCCCGAGCGCACGGCGCCCAAGGTCATCGCCAAGGTCACCGTCGCGACGAGCGCAGTCGCCGCGCTGATCCCCTACCAGGCCACGCCGAAGTCGCTGGCCCGCACGCCGGTCGGTGGCACGAGCGGTGCGCTCGCACTTGCCCACGTCGGCAGCTCGTTGTTCGTCGGCGGCGACTTCTCCGACTACGGCCTGGTCACCCGCAACCACCTGCTGGCGTACGACCTCGCCACCGGCGCGCTCGACCTGGCCTGGAACCCCGCACCGGACGGCGACACGATCTACGCCGTCCGCGGCAGCGTCGACGGCACGTCCGTCTACGTCGGCGGCGCCTACACCACCATCGGCGCAGTCAGCCGGCGCAACCTGGCCAAGCTGTCGATCGCCGACGGCACCGTCGACCCGACCTTCGACCCGTCCCCCGACTCGTACGTCAAGGACCTCGAGGTCACCTCGAGCGCCGTCTACGTCACCGGCAACTTCGACAACATCAACGGCGCACCGATGAAGAAGCTCGCCGCGGTCGACCCCAGCACCGGCGCGACGATGAACGACTTCAACCTCCCGCTCACCGACCCGACCAACGACGCGTCCGAGGGCGGCGGCCGGGCGCTCGCGCTGTCACCCGACCAGACCAAGCTCATGGTGATCGGCAACTTCGCGACGATCGGCGGCGCAGACCGCCCGCTGATCGCCCAGATCGACATCTCGCAACACCCCGCCGCCGTGACCTCGTGGCGCACCGAGGTCTACAACCAGCCGTGCGCCCGCGGTCGCAAGGGCTGGATGCGTGACGTCGACATCTCCCCGGACGGGACGACGGCGTACGTCGTGAGCTCCGGCCACATCTACTACCCCGCCTGTGACACGGCGAACTCCTTCCCGATGAACGGCACCGGCCCGGACGTGAAGCCCAACTGGAGCACAAAGATCGGTGACACGATCGAGGCCGTCGCGGCCACCGGCACCGGCGTCTACATCGGTGGTCACTTCCGCTACATCGAGACCGAGACGGCGACCCAGAAGCACTTCCAGCTCGCGGTGCTCGACCCCGCCACGGGCAGCAGCCTCAACTGGGAGCCCAACGCCGGGGGGTTCCTCGGCGTCAAGGTGATCAAGTCGTTGCCGTCTGGCATCTACGTCGGCAGCGACGGTGACACCATGGGCGGCGTCGCGCACGGCCGGTTCGGGTTCTTCCCGGCTCCCGCGCCGGGCATCGAGATCCGCAAGCAGACCGCGACCCCCTGGGTGCTCTCGCCCGGACAGCCGGTCACCTTCTCGGTGCGGGTGATGAACACCTACTCCGACCGCAGCGTGACGCTGAACACGTTGTCCGACCAGCGCCTCGGAGACCTGAACGGCCAAGGCACCTGTAGCGTGCCGCAGACCATCGCGGCCAGCTCCTCGTACACCTGCTCGGTCACCGACCAGGTCAACGGAGCAGCTCTCGCGGACGTCACATCGACCGCCACGGCGACGGCGAACAACGGAGTCGGGATCATCACCGCCTCCGACACGTCCGACGTCCAGGTGCTCACCAGCGCACCGACCTACCGGCTCCGGCTCGCGTCCGGTCCGTGGACGGTCACCTACCCGACCGGCAACGTGCAGTACGGCGCATCGTTCCTCAACATCGACATCCGCAACCCGATCACAGTCAACACCCTGACCAGCCCGCAGTACGGCGACCTGTCGTCGCAGTGCGGGCTGCCCGTGACGATCCAGCCGAACAAGCTGGTCTACTGCCACCTGACCCTGCCGGTCAGCGGCGACGTCGGGTCCAAGCCCTCGTTCTCGTTCAGCTCCCAGGCGTCCACCGCCATCGGCAACGTCACGTCCAACGGCTCGGCGAGCATCACGATCCTGCCGCCGCCGAGCGGCGTGCCGGCACTCATGGTCGTGCACGACACCACGCTGCTGACCGCGTCCGAGACCAGCCTGCGGACTCGGCTGGCGAAGAGCTACAACATCACCACGATCGACGACAACTCGATCACCCCCGCGACCCTGGCGAACCAGGCCCTGGTGATCGTGGGCGGGTCGGTCGTCGAAGCCAAGGTGGGCCAGCTCAAGGCGGTCGACACCCCCATGCTCGTCCTGCGCAACCGCGTGCTCGACGAGCTCGGCATGTCGACGGTCGCCGGTCAGAACCTCGGCCCGGTGACGACGGCGACGATCGCGAAGCCGGTGCACCCGCTCGCTGCGGACCTGAGCGGCACGGTCACGGTCAACGGCAACGCCAAGACCGCCTACTGGGCCACGCCCGGGGCAAACGCCGCCTCCATCCAGGAGACCGCACCCGGCCAGTCGACCGAGTTCGCATACCAGCCGGGTGCCGTGATGGCCGACGGCAGCACGGCGCCCGACTGCCGGGTCTACTTCTCCGGTGCACTCTCGACCAGCTTCACCGCCCAGCAGTACACCTTGTTCGACCGGGCAGCGGCGTACACCTCGTCCGGCTGCGGAAAGAACATGCTGTGGACCGCGGTCGGCAGCGGCTCGTCGACGTACTCCGGCGACGGCCAGCAGGGCACGGCCATCGGTATGAACCAGAACTGGGGCCTGGCGATCAGCGCGGCCGGCGAGGTGTACTTCACCGATACCAACCTGCACTCGATCCGCAAGATGAGCTCAACCGGAGTGGTCACGACCGTCGCCGGAACCGGCGTCGCGGGCTCGACCGGCGACGGCGGACCTGCCACGGCGGCGCGGCTGAACGCCCCGGCCCGGATCGCGTTCGACGCCGCCGGCAACCTGTTCGTCGCCGACTCGGGCAACAACAAGATCCGCAAGATCAGCACCAGCGGCGTCATCACGACGGTCGTCGGCAGCGGCGTCGCCGGGTTCTCCGGTGACGGGGGCCCGGCCACCGCGGCGCGGCTCAAGACGCCGTACGACGTGTTCCCCGCACCGGACGGCTCGCTCTACATCGCCGACCGGGCCAACCAGCGGATCCGCAAGGTCAGCCCGGCGGGGATCATCAGTACCGTCGCGGGCAACGGAACCAGCGGGTACAACGGTGACGCCATCGCCGCGACGTCGGCCCGGTTGTTCAACCCGTACAGCGTGGCGCTCGACGCCGCCGGCAACCTGTACATCGCCGACTACGACAACGAGCGGGTCCGGGTCGTGACGTCCGACGGCACCATCAACACCTTCGCTGGCATCGGCATCGCGACGGCCAACGGCGACGGCGGACCAGCCAACCAGGCCGGCCTGCACAAGCCGAACTACCTGGAGTTCCTGCCCAACGGCGACCTGCTGATCAGCGAGGTCAACAACGACCGCGTCCGGCTCGTCTCCGACGGTCTGATCTCCACACTCGCCGGCACCGGACAGTTCGGCTATCTCGGCGACGGCGGACCGGCGACGTTCTCCACCTGGCAGCGACCCGCTGCCACGGCGCTCGACGCGGCCGGCAACCTGTGGATCGCCGACCGGAACAACCACCGGATCCGGGTCATCAACGCCGGCTGAGCAGCCCAGCTAGGTGCAGGTCGGCTAGCGGGCGGCAGTGCCCTCGGTGTAGTCGTCGTCGCCGCTCTCGACCCACGACATCAATTTGCGCAGCTCACGGCCGGTGGCCTCGATGGGGTGCGCGGCCCCCGCGGCGCGCAGCGCCAAGAACTCGGGTCCGCCGGCGTCCTGGTCGTCGATGAACCGCTTCGCGAAGGCACCGCTCTGGATGTCGCTCAGCACCGCCTTCATGTTCTCCTTCACGCTCGGATCGATGACCCGCGGGCCGGACACGTAGTCGCCGTACTCGGCGGTATCCGACACCGACCAGCGCTGCTTGGCGATCCCGCCCTCGGACATCAAGTCGACAATCAGCTTGAGCTCGTGCAGGCACTCGAAGTACGCGACCTCTGGTTGGTACCCCGCCTCGACGAGGGTCTCGAACCCGTACATGACGAGCTGGGACGCACCGCCGCAGAGCACCGCCTGCTCGCCGAACAGGTCGGTCTCGGTCTCTTCGGTGAACGTCGTCCTGATGCCGCCGGCGCGCAGGCCACCGATCGCCTTCGCGTAGGCCAGCGTGAGCGTCCAGGCCCCACCGGTGGCGTCCTGCTCGACGGCCACGATCACCGGCACGCCACGGCCGGCGACGTACTCCCGGCGCACCAGGTGGCCCGGGCCCTTGGGGGCGACCATGCACACGTCGACCCCGGCCGGGGGCGTGATGTAGCCGAACCGGATGTTGAACCCGTGCCCGAAGAACAGCGCGTCGCCATCCTGCAGGTTCGGCTCCACCGACTCGGCGTACAGGTGCCGCTGCACCGGGTCGGGCGCCAGGATCATGATGACGTCGGCCTCTGCGGATGCGACGTCAGGGGTGACGACGCGCAGCCCCTCAGCCTCGGCCTTGGCCCGGCTTTTCGAGCCCTCGGGCAGCCCGACCCGGACGTCGACGCCCGAGTCGCGCAGCGACAACGCGTGCGCATGCCCTTGGCTGCCGTAGCCGAGGACCGCGACCACACGGTTCTGGATGATCGACAGGTCGGCGTTGTCGTCGTAGAACATCTCGGCTGCCACGCGGGACATCTCCTTCGTTCGGGTTCGGGTGAGGCGGGTCAGGCGGGTCAGGCGGGTCAGGCCGTGGAACGGTCGAGCGCGCGCATCGAGCGGTCGGTGATCGAACGAGGTCCGCGGCCGATGCCGACCATGCCGGACTGCACGAGCTCGCGGATCCCGAACGGTTCGAGCACCCGGAGCAGGGCGGCGAGCTTGTCCGCGTGGCCGGTCGCCTCGATCGTGACGGCATCCGGGGCGACGTCGACGACCTTGGCCCGGAACAGCGCCACCGTCTCGAGCACGTGCGACCGGGTCTCGAGGTCGGCCCGTACCTTGACGAGCATGAGCTCACGCTGAACCGACTGCACCGGGTCGAGCTCGACGATCTTGATCACGTTGATCAGCTTGTTCAGCTGCTTGGTCACCTGCTCCAGCGGCAGCTCGTCGACGTTGACGACGATGGTGATCCGCGAGACGCCGACGTGCTCGGTCGGGCCGACGGCCAGCGACTCGATGTTGAAGCTGCGCCGGGAGAACAGACTGGCGATCCGGGCGAGAACACCGGGCTGGTCCTCGACCAGCACCGAGAGCGTGTGGCGGCTCATGCCTATTCCTCTCGATCCCAGACCGGCGCGAGGTTGCGCGCGACCATGATGTCGTCATTGCTCGTCCCTGCGGCGACCATCGGCCAGACCATGGCGTCCTGGTGTACGGCGAAGTCGACCACGACGGGTCGGTCGTTGATCTCCATCGCCTCCTCGATGGTGGCGTCGACGTCGCCTGCGCTCTCGCAGCGCAGGCCGGCGCAGCCGTAGGCCTCGGCGAGCTTCGCGAAGTCGGGAATCCGCTTGGAGTGCAACGTGGTGTTGGAGTAGCGCGACTCGTAGAACAGGGTCTGCCACTGCCGGACCATGCCGAGGCTGCCGTTGTTGATGACTGCGACCTTGATCGGGATGTCGTTGAGAGCGCAGGTGGCGAGCTCCTGGTTGGTCATCTGGAAGCAGCCGTCACCGTCGATCGCCCAGACGGTGGCGTCCGGCCGACCGACCTTGGCCCCCATGGCCGCCGGCACCGCGAACCCCATGGTGCCCAGGCCGCCGGAGTTGATCCAGCTGTCCGGCTTCTCGTACTTCACGAACTGCGCCGCCCACATCTGGTGCTGGCCGACGCCGGCGGTGTAGATGGCATCCGGTCCGGCGATCGCGCCCAGCCGTTCGATGACGTACTGCGGGGCGAGCTCGCCGTCGGCCGGGGTGTCGTAGCCGAGCGGATAGACCTCGCGCAGCCGGTCGAGGGTGGCCCACCACGCGCCCAGGTCGATCTCCACGGCCTGGTGGGCGTGGCCCTGCAGGGCCACGATCAGGTCGGCGATGACCTCGCGGCAGTCCCCCACGATCGGCACGTCGGCGGTGCGGTACTTCGAGATCTCGGCGGGGTCGATGTCCGCATGGATGACCTTGGCGTCCGGCGCGAACGACGACAGCTTGCCGGTCACCCGGTCGTCGAACCGGGCCCCGAGGGTGATCAGCAGGTCGCTCTGCTGCAGCGCGCCCACCGCTGCGACGGTGCCGTGCATCCCCGGCATGCCGAGGTGCTGGGGGTGCGAGTCAGGGAAGGCCCCGCGCGCCATCAGGGTGGTGACGACGGGGATCCCGGTGAGCTCGGCGAGCATCCGCAGCTCGGCGCTGGCCCTGGCCCGGATCACACCACCGCCGACATAGAGCACCGGCCGCCTGGACTCCAGGATCAACCGGGCCGCCTCGCGCACCTGCTTGCTGTGCGGGCGCGTCACCGGGCGATACCCAGGCAGGTCGATCGAGTCGGGCCACGCGAAGGTCGTCCACGCCTGCAGGGCATCCTTGGCGATGTCGACGAGCACCGGACCCGGACGACCGGTGCTCGCGATGTGGAACGCCTCGGCGATGCGCCGCGGGATCTCGGCGGGGTCGGTCACGAGGAAGTTGTGCTTGGTGATCGGCATCGTGATGCCGCGGATGTCGGCCTCCTGGAAGGCGTCCGTGCCGATCGCGGCGCTGGGCACCTGGCCGGTCACCGCGACGAGCGGGACGGAGTCCATGTAGGCGTTGGCGATCGGCGTGACCAAGTTGGTCGCACCCGGGCCGGAGGTAGCCATGCAGACCCCGACGCGCCCGGTCGCCGCTGCGTAGCCCTCGGCGGCGTGCCCGGCGCCCTGTTCGTGCCTGACCAGGATGTGCCTGATGCTCGAGTCGAAGAGCGGGTCGTACGCCGGCAGGATCGCGCCGCCGGGGATTCCGAACATGACCTCGACGCCAGCGCGTTCCAGCGACTGGACCAGGCTTTGGGCTCCGGTGATCTGCTCGCTCATCGAGGTCTTCCTCGTTCGTTCAGGCGTCGGACGTGCGGATATAGAAAAGCCCCTCGGCCCGTGTGGGCTCAGAGGGGCGGCGCGCTGGCTGCGGTCAGCCGGCGCGCTCCACGAGTACTACGAGGACGATACGCATAACGGAACGTTCGCACCCAGGCCCTCTTGCGTCAAGTACGCGAGACGCGAGTCTCGCCATGTGGGACATCAGTCGCACACCGCTCCCTGCGCGGCGGACCCCACCAACCTGGCGTACTTGCCCAGCACCCCGGTCGTGTAGCGGGGCTCGTTCGGCTTCCAGCCGTGGCGGCGCCGCTCGAGCTCGGCCGGTTCGACGAGGAGGTCGAGCGTGCGCGCCACCATGTCGAGCCGGATCCGGTCGCCGTCGGCGACGAAGGCGATAGGACCGCCGTGCGGTGCCTCAGGGGCCACGTGCCCGATGCAGAACCCGGCCGTCGCGCCGGAGAACCTGCCGTCGGTGAGCAGCAGGACGTCCTTGCCGAGACCCGCGCCCTTGATCGCCGCCGTCACCGCGAGCATCTCGCGCATCCCGGGCCCGCCCTGCGGTCCTTCGTACCGGATCACCACGACGTCGCCGGCGACGATCCGGCCCTCGGTCACGGCGTCCATCGCGTCGCGCTCGTCGTCGAACACCTTGGCGACGCCCTCGAACATCGGCTCCTCGACGCTGGCCGACTTGATGACCGCACCATCCGGGGCGAGTGAACCGCGCAGGATCAGCAGCCCTCCGGTGCGGTGGATCGGCGTCGCGGTGGCGTGGATGATCTTGCCGTCGGGGTCAGTCGGCGCGATGTCAGCGAGGTTCTCGGCCATCGTGCGGCCCGTGACGGTCAGCGCGTCGCCATGCAGCAGACCGGCGTCGAGCAGCGCCTTCATCACCACCGGCACCCCACCGATCCGGTCGATGTCGTTCATCACGTACCGGCCGAACGGCTTCACGTCGGCGAGGTGCGGCGTCGCGTCACCGATCCGGTTGAAGTCGTCGAGCGTCAGGTCGACCCGGGCCTCGTGCGCGATGGCCATCAGGTGCAGCACCGCGTTGGTCGAACCGCCGAGCGCCATGACGACGGCGATCGCGTTCTCGAACGCCTGCTTGGTCAGGATCTGGCGAGCGGTGATGCCGAGCCGGATCAGGTTGACGACAGCCTCGCCGGAGCGGACCGCCGCATCGTCGCGCCGCCGGTCGGGCGCGGGCGGTGAGGCCGAGCCGGGCAGCGACATGCCCAGCGCCTCCGCCGCGGAGGCCATGGTGTTGGCGGTGAACATCCCGCCGCAGGCACCCTCGCCGGGGCACGCGTTGCGCTCGATCTCGTCGAGGTCGGCCCGGGTGATCTTGCCGATCGCGCAGGCGCCGACACCCTCGAAGGCGTCCTGGATGGTGATCTGCCGGTCCCCGATGCGGCCGGGCAGGATCGACCCGGCGTACAGGAACACCGCGGCGAGGTCGAGGCGGGCCGCTGCCATCAGCATGCCGGGCAAGGACTTGTCGCAACCGGCCAGCAGCACCGACCCGTCAAACCGCTCGGCGTGGACGACGCACTCGACCGAGTCGGCGATGACCTCACGGCTGACCAGCGAGACCCGCATGCCCTCGTGCCCCATCGAGATGCCGTCAGACACCGAGATCGTGCCGTACTCCAGCGGGAAGCCACCCCCCTGCCGGACACCGTCCTTGGCGGCCTTCGCGAGCCGGGCCAGCGAGAGGTTGCAGGGGGTGATTTCGTTCCAGGACGAGGCGACCCCGATCTGCGGCTTGGCCCAGTCGTCGTCCCCCATGCCGACCGCGCGGAGCATGGCCCGGGCCGGCGCCCGCTCGTACCCCTCGGTGACGTCGACACTGCGGGGCTTGAGGTTCGGCGTGTCGCTCATGGGCCTAGCGTAGAGGCCGTCAGCGCAGCACCGCCGCCCGGACCGACAGCACGTCCGGCAGGTGGGCGGCCAGCTGGGCCCACGAGTCACCCTCGTCGGCGCTGCCGAAGACCTCGCCGGACCGGGTGCCCAAGTAGAGCCCGAGCGGATCGCCTCCGTCGCTGGCGAACGCGTCGCGCAGCACGATCGAATAAAACCCGTCCGGCAGCCCCTGTCGGAGCGCCTGCCACGACGACCCGGAGTCACTCGTGCGATAGACCGCGCACTCGGCGTTCGGGGTGTTGCGGTGGCCCGAGCTGTCGAGGGGGAAGACGTACGCGGTGCCGGGCCGGTGCGGGTGGGCGACCACCGAGAACCCGAAGGCCGCCGGCAGCCCGGCATCGATCGTCGACCAGGACTGCCCGCCGTCGACGCTGCAGTAGACGCCGCCGTGGTTCTGCAGGAAAAGCTGCTCGGGGTCCAGCGGGCTGCGGTCGATCTTGTGGACGCACTGGCCGAACTCCGGGTAGCGCTGCTCCGGCGGCATGAACTCCGCCTCGAGCCCGGTGTTGCTCGCCGTCCAGCTGGCCCCGCCGTCGTCGGAGGCGTACGCCCCTCCGGCCGAGATCGCGACCAGGACACGCTGCGGATCGGTCGGGTGCGGGATGACCGTGTGCAGCGCCTGGCCGCCGAAGCCGGGCATCCACTGCGCCCGGTGCGGGTGGTCCCACAGCGACCGGACCAGCTCGTACGACTCGCCGCCGTCGGTCGAGCGGAACAGAGCGGCCGGCTCGGTGCCGGCCCACACCACCCCCGGTTGGTTCGCCGGGCCGGGCTGGATCTGCCACACCCGCTCGACCGAGGCGCCGACGTCGGCCGGGAAGGCGACCGGCGCCTCACGCACCTCGCTCCAGGTGCGGCCCAGGTCGTCCGACCAGGCCACCGCCGGACCCCAGTGCTCGCTGTGGGTCGAGGCGAACAGCCGCGGTCGGTCGCCCCGGGTATCGACGGCCACCCCGTAGATCGCCTGCATCCCGAGCAGCTGGTCGCCCACTGACCAACCGTCCGACCCGGGCTCACGGCGGAGCAGGAACAGGCCTTTCTTGGTCCCCACGAGGACAAGGGTCTCGGTCACCGGGACAGTCTCACCCCAGCCAGCGCGGAACGGAACCCCCTCGAATAGCGTGCTCCCATGTCCTCGCTGCCCACCCGGGTCCTGTCCACCGCCGGCTCGGTGCCGCTCGTCGTCGGTGCGGTCGGGCTCGGCTGCATGGGCATGACGCACGCGTACGACCCGGCGGATCGCGACGAGGCCCGGTCGATCGCGACGGTGCACCGCGCACTCGACCTCGGCGTCACCCTGCTCGACACGGCTGACGCTTACGGCCCGTGGACGAATGAAGAGCTCGTCGGCCGGGCGCTCGCGGGACGCCGCGACGAAGCCGTCCTGGCCACCAAGGTCGGCCTCGTGATGGGGCCCGACTACGCGGTGGGGCGGGACGCACGCCCGGAGCACGTGCGAGCCGGCATCGATGCGTCGCTACGCCGGCTCGGCGTCGACCACGTCGACCTCTACCAGCTGCACCGGGTCGACCCCGCGGTCCCCCTCGAGGAGACGTGGGCCGCGCTGGCCGAGGTGGTCGCCGCCGGAAAGGCCCGCTACCTCGGGCTCTCGGAGGTGTCCGTCGACGAGCTCAGGCGCGCGCACGCCATCCACCCGGTCGCCACCGTGCAGTCCGAGCTCTCGTTGTGGACCCGCGGCGCCCTCGACGACGTGCTGCCCTGGTGCGCGGCCAACGGCGCAGGCTTCCTGCCGTTCGCACCGCTCGGGCGCGGCTTCCTCACCGGCGCACTCACGGGCCCGCCGCCCGGCAAGGGCGACTTCCGGTCCGGGAACCCGAGGTTCACACCGGCCGCCATGGCAACCAACGCCCGCATCGTCGACGGCGTCCGGGCCGTAGCCGATCGGCTCGGCGCGACAGCTGCGCAGGTGGCGTTGGCGTGGCTGCTGGCCCAGAACCCGTGCGTCGTCCCGATTCCCGGGACGAGGCGACCGGAGCGCGTCGACGAGAACGTGGCGGCAGCGACCCTCGCGCTCTCGGCGACCGACCTCGCGGCGCTCGACGCGCTCCCCCCGGCCGTGGGCGACCGCTACTAGACTGGACGGGCCGGACAGCGTGGTCCGCCTCCCGTTCCCGACCGGAAGCGACTCCCGTGACCACCGAAGCCGTGCACGACTCCCTCGGCGACTCCGCTGCCGACGATGCACGGCTGCGCGCCGACATCCGACACCTCGGCTCGATCCTCGGCGACACCCTCGTGCGCCAGGAAGGCCCCGAGCTGCTGGCTCTCGTCGAGTCCGTGCGGCTGCTCAGCCGCGAGGACCCCGCCGCTGCGGAGCGACTGCTCAGCGCGGTCGACCTGCCCACGGCGAGCCGCCTGGCCCGAGCCTTCGCGACCTACTTCCACCTGGCCAACGTGAGCGAGCAGGTGCACCGGGGCCGAGAGCTCGCGGTCGTCCGCCGCGAGCAGGGCAGCTGGCTGGCGCGGGCCGCCGACGCGGTGCGGGCGGCCGACGTCGCCCCTGACGAGATCCGGGCAGCGGTCAGCCGGCTCGCTGTCCGTCCGGTCTTCACCGCCCACCCCACCGAGGCGGCCCGGCGGACGACCCTCGCCAAGCTCGGCCGGATCGCCGAGCTGCTCGACGAAGAGCCCGGCGCCCGCACCGACCGCCGTCTCGCCGAGGTCATCGAGTCGTTGTGGCAGAGCGACGACCTCCGAGTGGCCCGGCCGGACGTCCTCGACGAGGCCCGCAACGCCATCTACTACCTCGAGCAGCTCGCCCGCGACGCGGTGCCCGAGGTGCTGGACGAGCTCGCCGACCACCTTGGGTCGCTGGGCGCCCCTCTGCCGCCGACCGCCCGGCCGCTCGCCTTCGGCACCTGGATCGGCGGTGACCGGGACGGCAACCCTGGCGTCACCGCAGCCGTGTCGCTCGAGGTGCTCGAGCTTCAGCACGAGCACGCCATCCGGGTGGCCCTGGACGCCGTCGACCAGCTCCGCCAGGAGCTCTCGTCGTCGACCCGGCTGGCCCCGGTCAGCGCCGCGCTCCGCGACTCGCTGGCCGCCGACCTGGCCGCCCTCCCTGAGGTCGATGCGCGTTACCTGCGGCTGAACGCCGACGAGCCGTACCGGCTCAAGGCCACCTGCATCCAGCGCAAGCTGCTCGGCACCCGGGCCCGGATCGCCACCGGTCGGCCCGTGCAGCCCGGCCGCGACTACGCCGACGTCGACGGTCTGCTCGACGACTTGGCCCTGCTGCGCGACTCCCTCCTCGCCAACCGCGGCTCGTACATCGCCCACGGCTCGGTCGAGCGCGCGATGCGCACCCTGTCGGCCTTCGGACTCGGCCTGGCCGCCATGGACGTCCGCGAGCACGCCGACGCGCACCACGCTGCCGTAGGCGCGCTCGTGGACCGGCTCGGCGAGCAGGGGTGGCGCTACCTCGACCTCCCGCGCGAGCACCGGCTGGCCCTGTTGGGCCGAGAGCTCGCCTCGCGTCGTCCGCTCGCCGGAGACCCCACCCCGCTCACCGGCACCGAGCGGGCGACCTACGCGGTCTTCGAGGCGATTCGCGATGCCCAGGACACCTACGGGGCCAGCTGTGTCCAGACGTACATCGTGTCGATGACCCGGGGCGCCGACGACGTGCTCGCCGCTGTCGTGCTCGCCCGGGAGGCCGGCCTGGTCGACCTCGCGGGGGGACGAGCGCGGCTGGGGTTCGTACCGCTGCTGGAGACCGTCGAGGAGCTGCGGGCGGCCGACCAGGTGCTCGACGACCTCCTCAGCCAGCCGGCCTACCGCGAGCTCGTGGTGCTGCGCGGGGACGAGCAGGAGGTGATGCTCGGCTACAGCGACTCCAACAAGGCGGCGGGCATCGCGACGGCCCAGTGGGAGATCCACCGCGCCCAGGGGCGGCTCCGGACGGTCGCCGCCCGGCACGGCGTCCGGCTGGTCTTCTTCCACGGCCGGGGCGGCAGCGTAGGGCGCGGCGGGGGTCCCACCCGCGACGCGCTGCTGGCCCTGCCCTGGGGAACGCTCGACGGCGCCGTCAAGGTGACGGAGCAGGGTGAGGTCATCTCGGACAAGTACTCGCTGCCCGCCCTCGCCCGCGAGCACCTCGAGCTCACCCTCGGCGCCGCCCTCGAGGCGACCCTGCTGCACACCCGGCCGCGGCAGGCCGACGCCGTTCTCGATGTCTTCGCCGGGGCGATGGACGTGCTGTCCGGGGCGGCCTTCACGGCGTACCGCGAGCTGGTCGACCACCCCAGCCTGCCCGAGTACTTCCTGCAGTCGACGCCCACCGACCAGCTCGGCGCCCTGCAGCTGGGGTCCCGGCCGTCCCGGCGTCCGGACAGCGGGGGCGGGATCGAGGGTCTGCGAGCCATCCCGTGGGTGTTCGGCTGGACCCAGTCACGGCAGATCGTCCCGGGCTGGTACGGCGTCGGGGCCGGGCTGGCGGCGGCGCGCGCGGCGGGGCTCGACGACACCCTCACCGAGATGTACCGCGACTGGCACTTCTTCCGGACGTTCATCTCCAACGTCGAGATGACCCTGCAGAAGACCGATCTGCGGATCGCCCGGGGGTACGTCGAGTCGCTCGTGGCCCCGGCGCTTCGTGAGCCGTTCGCCCTCATCGAAGCCGAGAACGACCGCACCCTTCGAGAGATCCTGCGGCTCACCGGCGAGGTGAAGCTCGTCGGAGGCAACCCGAGGCTGCGCCGGACGCTGGAGGTCCGCGAGGCCTACCTCGCTCCGTTACACGACCTGCAGCGTTCGCTGCTGCGACGTTTCCGGGTCGAAGGCGACCCGGACGAGGACCTGCAACGGGCCCTGCTGCTCACCGTCAACGGAATCGCCGCCGGCCTCCGCAACACCGGCTGACCCACCCCTTCCCCCCCGTTGCGCCACAAGGGTCCCCTGATGCCACTAGGCCGCAGTCGCGCGGCACTCATCGCTCGGTGCTACTCGACCCACTCGAGCCGACGGTGGGCCGATGGGTGGTCCACTACTGCGGCCTAGTGGCATCCGGGGACCCTTGTGGCGGGGTGGGGGGGTCCGGGTGAGGGGGTCCGGGTGGGGGGCGAGGGGTTCCGGAGGGAAGGGTTTAGGGGGTGAGGCCGAGCCTGTTGAGGAGCAGCTCGCGGACCTTGGCCGCGTCGGCCTGGCCACCGGTGGCCTTCATCACGGCACCGATGATCGCTCCGGCCGCGGCCACCTTGCCGTCGAGGATCTTCGCCGTCACGTCGGGGTTCGCGGCGATAGCCGCATCGATGGCGGCCAGCAACGGCCCGTCGTCGCTCACGACCTTGAACCCGCGGGCGGCGACGACCTCGTCGGGCGAGCCCGCACCCGCGAGGACCCCCTCGACGACCTGTCGGGCCAGCTTGTCGGTCAGCGCGCCGGAGTCGACCAGCGCGATGACCCGGGCGACGTCGCGCGGGAAGATCGGCAGGTCGCCGACATCGACGCCCCGCTCGTTCGCCAGCCGCGACAGCTCGCCGAGCCACCACTTGCGGGCCGCTGCCGCGTCGGCGCCGTCAGCCACCGTCGCCTCGATCGGCCCCAACGCGCCGGCGTTCACCGCAGCGCTCAGCTCGAGGTCGGTCAGACCCCAGTCGGCCTGCAGGCGCCGACGGTGGGCCGAGGGCAGCTCGGGCAGCGTCTCGGCGAGTTCGGCCACCCACTCCCGGGAGGGTGCGACTGGCACGAGGTCGGGCTCGGGGAAGTAGCGGTAGTCCTCAGCCTGCTCCTTGCTGCGACCCGAGCTCGAGCTGCCCAGCGCCTCGCTCCAGTGCCGGGTCTCCTGGACGATCGACAGCCCCGCAGCGAGCCGCGCGGCGTGCCGCTGCATCTCGAACCGGGTGGCCCGCTCGACCGAGCGCAGCGAGTTGACGTTCTTGGTCTCGGACCGGGTGCCGAGAGGGGCATCGGGGGACGACCGCAGCGAGAGGTTCACGTCGCAGCGCAGCGAGCCTTGGTGCATGTGCGCGTCGGAGACGCCGAGGGCCTGCATCAGCGCGCGCAGCTCGCCGACGTACGCCTTCGCGACGTCGGGTGCGAGCTCACCGATGCCAGCGATCGGCTTGGTGACCACCTCGATCAGCGGGATGCCCGCCCGGTTGTAGTCGACCAGGGAGTAGTCGGCGCCGAGGATGCGTCCGGTGTCGCTGCCCAGGTGGGAGGTCTTGCCGGTGTCCTCCTCCATATGGGCACGCTCGATCTCGATCCGGAACGATCGCGGGCCGTCTGGGGTGGGCACCTCGATGTCGAGGTACCCGTTGGTGGCGATCGGCTCGTCGTACTGCGACACCTGGTAGTTCTTCGGCATGTCCGGATAGAAGTAGTTCTTTCGCGCGAACCGGCACCACTCGGCGATGTCGCAGTTGAGGGCGAGGCCGATCCGGATGGCCGACTCGACGGCGACCGCGTTGACGACCGGGAGCGAGCCGGGCAGTCCCAGGCAGGTCGGGCAGACCTGGGTGTTCGGCTCGGCACCGAACTCGGTCGGGCAGCCGCAGAACATCTTGGTGGCGGTGCCGAGCTCGACGTGGACCTCCAGGCCGAGGACGGGGTCAAAGGTACGAACCACCTCGTCGTACGGCATCAGCGCCTCGACGGCGCGGGTCGAAGCGGCGTCGCCCACCGGGATGTCGGTGACCACGGGAAGGTCGGTGCTCACAGGACCGGTGCCCCTTCGAGGATCGGCGCGCCCCAGCGCGACAGCAGTGCGGCTTCGAGAGCGGCACCGACCCGGTAGAGCCGGTCGTCGGCCATCACCGGCGCCATGATCTGCAGCCCGACCGGGAGGCCGTCCTGCGGTGCGAGCCCCACGGGCAACGACATCCCGGGGGTGCCGGCCAGGTTGGCCGGGATGGTCGCGATGTCGTTGAGGTACATCGCGAGCGGGTCGTCGAGCTTCTCACCCAGCTTGAACGCAGTCGTCGGTGCCGTCGGCGACACCAGGACGTCGACCTGCTCGAAAGCCGCGGCGAAGTCGCGCGTGATCAGCGTGCGGACCTTCTGGGCCGAGCCGTAGTAGGCGTCGTAGTAGCCCGCCGAGAGGGCGTACGTGCCGAGCATGATCCGGCGGATCACCTCGTCGCCGAAGCCCTCGGCGCGGGTCAGCCCCATGACCTCCTCGACGGAGTGGCTGCCGTCGTCGCCGGCGCGCAGCCCGAACCGCATGCCGTCGAACTTCGCGAGATTGGACGACGCCTCGCTCGGAAGGATCAGGTAGTACGCGGCCAGGGCGTACGGGAAGTGCGGGCACGACACCTCGACGACGTCCGCACCGAGCCCGGCGAGCAGCGCCACCGCCTCGTCGAACCGTTGCTGGACACCGGCCTGGTAGCCCTCACCGGTCAGCTCGCGCACCACGCCGACGCGCATGCCCCGGACGTCGGCGGTCAGCGCCGCCTCCACGACGGCGGGCACCGGGGCATCGATGGACGTCGAGTCGAGCGGGTCATGCCCGGCGATGACCGCGTGCAGCAGTGCTGCGTCGAGAACGGTGCGCGCGCACGGCCCGGCCTGGTCGAGCGACGACGCGAGGGCCACGAGGCCGTACCTCGAGACCCCGCCGTAGGTCGGCTTGACGCCGACCGTGCCGGTGACCGCTGCCGGCTGCCGGATCGAGCCGCCGGTGTCGGTGCCGATCGCCAGCGGGGCCTCGAACGCGGCGATCGCCGCCGCGGAGCCGCCGCCGGAGCCGCCGGGGATCCGGTCGAGGTCCCAGGGGTTGTGGGTCGGGCCGTACGCCGAGTGCTCGGTCGACGACCCCATCGCGAACTCGTCCATGTTGGTCTTGCCGAGGATGACCACCCCGGCCGCCTTGAGCCGGCTGGTCACCGTCGCGTCGTACGGGGGCCGCCAGCCCTGCAGGATCCGGGAGCCGCACGTCGTCGGGATCCCCCGCATCGTCAGGACGTCCTTGAGGGCGAGCGGGACGCCCGCCAGCGGCCCGAGCGGCACGCCGGCCGCCCGCGAGGCGTCGACCGCGGCTGCAGCCGCGAGCGCGCCGTCGGCGTCCACGTGCAGGAACGCGTGCACGCCGGCGTCGACCGCGGCGATCCGGTCGAGGTGCGCCCGGGTGACTTCGACCGCGGACGCCTCGCCTGACGCGACGACCGCAGCGAGGTCGGCGGCGGTGCGGCGGGTCAGCCCGGTCATGCTTCCTCGTCCAGGATGCGCGGCACCCGGAACCGGCCGGCCTCGACGCTCGGAGCAGCGGCGAGCGCCTCGTCCGGCGTGAGACAGGCGTGGACGACGTCGGCGCGGAACACGTTGGTCAGCGGCAGCGGGTGCGACGTCGGCGGGATGTCCGCCGTCGCGACCTCGCCGACCTTGGCCACCGACGCCAGGATCACGTCGAGCTCGCCGGCGAGGCGCGCTAGGTGGTCCGGCGGGAGGTCGAGCCGGGCCAGCCGGGCGAGGTGGGCCACCTCGGCGGGGGTGATCGACGGCATGGCAGGAACCGCTCCTGTCGAAGGCGGGGACGGTGGACGGACGCGAGGCCCATCCTAGGCGTCGGTCGCTACGCGGTGTCCGCGGCCAGCAGCCGGATCCGGCCGGTGCCGCTCGCCTCGGCCGGGAAGGCCAGCAGCCGCTCCCGCAGCCACGCCGTCGCGGGCTCGGCCGGCATCGGGCGGGCGATCAGCCAGCCCTGCGCGCTGTCGCAGCCCAGCTCGGCAAGCGCCTCCCACATCTCCTCGGTCTCGACGCCCTCGCCGACGGCCTTCAGGCCGAGCGCGTGCGCGAGGTCGATGATCGTCCGGACGATCGACACGTCCTCACCGCCCTCGCTGAGGCGGCTGACGAACGACCGGTCGACCTTCAGCTCGCTGACGGGCAGCCGCTTGAGCATGAACATCGACGAGTAACCGGTGCCGAAGTCGTCGAGGCTGAGGGCGATACCGAGCTTCTCGAGGCCGTCGATGGTTTCGCTCACCCGCGAGTGCTGAGCCATCAGCGTGCGCTCGGTGAGCTCGAGCTTGAGCAGGTCGGCGGGCACGCCGGTACGGACCAGGGAGCGGCGTACGGCCCGGACCAGCTCGGGACCGTGCAGGTCGCGCGCCGACACGTTGACCGCCACCGCGACCGGCATGCCGTCGCGACGCCAGGCGGCCGCCTGGTCCAGCGCGGTCGAGACGACGAACTCGGTGAGCTGGTGCATCAGGCCGGACGTCTCGGCGAGCGGGATGAACTCGTCCGGGGGGATGAACCCGCGGACCGGATGGTTCCACCGCACCAGGGCCTCGACGCCCACGACGGACCGGTCCGCCAGGGCCACCTTCGGCTGGTAGTGCAGCTCGAGCTCGCCCGCCTCGATCGCACGGCGCAGGGCCGCCAGCAGACCGAGCCGGTCGGTCGAGTTGTGGTCGCGAGCCAGGTCGTAGACCTCGATGTCGGTCTGGGTGCCCTTGGCGAGGTACATGGCGACGTCGGCCCGCTGCATCAGCACGTGGACGTCCGAGCCGTGGTCGGGGAAGTACGAGACACCGATGCTCGCCTCCAGCTCCAGGACGACGTCCTCGAGGTGGAACGGCTCGGTCAACGCCGACCGGATCCGTTCGGCGACCTGGGCCGCGTGCTGCTGCCCGTCGACGCCAGCGAGGTGCAGGGCGAACTCGTCGCCGCCGAGCCGGGCCACGGTGTCGCCCGGGCGCAGGGCCCCGCGGATCCGCTTGGCGACGAGCTCGAGCAGGCGGTCGCCGACGGCGTGGCCCAGGGTGTCGTTGACCTCCTTGAACCGGTCGAGGTCGAGGATCGCCAGGGCGAACGGTTCTTGTCCCGGGGAGTTGATCGCATGGTCCAGAATCCGGTGCAGGTACTTGCGGTTGGGCAGCCCGGTCAACGAGTCGTGCAGCGCCTGGTGCTGCTCGACCAGCGAGAGCTTCGCCGCCTTGTGCACCGCAAACATCGGGATCAGCAGGAGCGGGATGTACCAGCCGCTGGCAGACGCGGCGAGCACGATCAGCGGCGACAATGCGAGCACCGCTGCGGTCGTCACGACGTAGAACCAGATGTCGTCGGCGAACTCCGTCCAGAAGGTGCGGCCGCTCTCCTGCGCCAGGCCAGACACGAGCGCATTGTTGACGAGGAACCAGATCACCCAGGTGGCCACCACCCAGGGCAGGTCGGAGCCGCGCAGACCGCGACCGGCTTCGGCGAGCCCGCCCCCCAGCCCGACCGCGTGCAGCACCAGGGCGGCACTGCCGATCGACAGCGCGTACTGCCCCACGTTGAAGAACAGCTTCCAAGGCGGTTTGTGCTTCTGCAGCTCGGACAACGTGGTGGCGGCGGCGTGCAGGACGACGGCGGGCCACAACCCCCACACGTACAGGATCGCGAAGACGTAGCCGGTCGAGGTGACGGTGCCCTGCGGGTCGAAGAACCCGGAGGTACGCACCGGGCGCAGCTCCCCGACCAGGGCCAGCGCGGCGATGATCCAGAACGCCAGTGGCATCCGGGCGACCGACGGCGCGACTCGGACCACGGAGTACGCCACCAGAACCCAGCCGAGCCAGACGCACAGGTGCCAGGTGGCGCTGAACAGCGAGAAGCGCGCGAGTGACGGACGATCGGTCGTGCCCCCCACAAAACCTCCCTCAGCGACAGTCCCCCTTGGCCTTTGTCGGCCGACCGGACCCTGACCTTGACCGATGCGTCGGGGTCAGGCCGGACCGGCCGACACCTCCGGGACCCCCCCGCGGAGCACCCGCAGCGACCGCGACCGGCTCGGGTGCCGGAGCAACCACTCTGTGGCCCGGTCGGCCGCCATCGGCCGGCTGACGTACCAGCCCTGGGCGCTGTCGCAGCCGAGGTCCTCGAGGAGGTCCCAGACCTCCTCGGTCTCGACCCCCTCGGCGACGGCGTCGATGCCCAGGGCATGTGCGAGATCGACGATCGAGCGGACGATCTTGGTGTCGTCGGGCGAGGTGACCAGCCGCTTGACGAACGAGCGGTCGATCTTGATCTCGCGGACCGGCAGACGCTGCAGCAGGACGAGGGAGGAGTACCCGGTACCGAAGTCGTCCAGGCTGAGCGCCACACCGAGCCGTTCGAGGGCGGCAAGGGTGTCAGCGACCCGCGCCGGCTCGGCCATCAGGACCCGCTCGGTGAGCTCGAGCCGCAGCGCCGACGCCGGCAGACCGTGCTCGGCGAGGCCACGCTCGACCGCCTCGGCGAGCGCCGGGCCGTGCAGGTCGCGGGCCGACACGTTGACTGCCACCGGGATCTCGAGGCCGACCGACCACCACCGCGCCGCCTGCGCGAGGGCGGCGTCGAGCACGTGTGCGGTGAGCCGGTGCATCAGCCCGGAGTGCTCGGCGAGCGGCACGAACTCGTCGGGGAAGATCAGCCCACGGTGCGGGTGCCGCCAGCGGACGAGCGCCTCGACGCCGACGACCGCCCCGGTGCCCAGCGCCACCTTGGGCTGGTAGTGCAGCTCGAGCTGGCCGCCGTCGATGCCTTGCCGCAGCGAGCCGAGCAGCCCGAGCCGGGTCGTGGAGTTGTGGTCGCGGTCGGCCGAGTAGACCTCGATGCCCGAGCGCTCGTCCTTGGCCTGGTACATCGCCACGTCGGCAGACCGCTGCAGCTGGGAGACGTCGGCGCCGTGCTCCGGGTAGAGCGCGATGCCGACGCTGGCCTCGAGCTGGAGCAGGACCCCTTCGAACCGGAACGGCTCGGCCAGCGCGGTCTGGATCCGCACGGCCACCTCGATCGCGGTCTCGATGTCGGGCACCACCGGCAGCAGCACCGCGAACTCGTCGCCGCCGAGCCGGGCCACCACGTCGTCGGGGCGCAGCGCCCCGCGGATCCGGCCGGCGACGTGCTCGAGCAGCCGGTCGCCCATCTGGTGCCCGAGGGTGTCGTTGACCTCCTTGAACCGGTCGAGGTCGAGCAGGAAGAGCCCGACCGGTTGGTCGTCGCTCTGCGCGAGCACGCGTTCCATGGTCTCGAGCAGGAACTTGCGGTTCGGCAACCCGGTCAAGGCGTCGTGGTTGGCCTGGTGCTCCTTCTCCAGCGAGATCGCGGAGGTGCGGTAGATCGCGATGAGCGGCGGCAGGATCAGCGGCAGCCACCAGACGCTGGTCTGTACCGCCAGCGCCACCAGCGGCGAGATGACCATGACCGAGAAGTTGGACAGCACCAGGAAGCCGAAGTCCTCGAGGAACAGGTCGGTGAACGGCTCCTGCGCGTACGTCGCGAGCAGCCCCGAGACGATCAGGTTGTTCGCGAGGAAGTAGACGAGCCAGCCCAACGCCATCACCGGCAGGTCGCTGGCCTTGATGGTGTGCAGCGACGTCGGGCCGGCGTGGTAGCCGAACAGCGCCATCGCCTGCCAGGTCACCGCGAACGAGACGGCGTACTGGGCGGGGTTGATCGCGACCCGCCACCAGACCTTGTGCGCGGCGACGTCGGCGACGACGCTCGCGACAGCTTGGGCGAGCAGAGCCGGCCACGGCCCCCAGACGAACAAGATGGCGAAGGTGAAGGCGATCGAGGGCGTGATCCCGTCGCCGTACGACCGCGACGTGACGACGGGCCGCAGCTCGCCGAAGATGACGAACGCGGCCAGAACCACCAGCCCGGCTGGCCGCTCGGTGCCGCCCACCCGCGCGAAGCCGGCGACCGACGCCGCCAGCACGAGCGATCCGGACCCAAGGATCACCCAGTACAGACCCGCGAACAGCGACGGGTGCAGCGGGTCGCGCTCGGGTGCGGTGGACTGCTGCGTCACCCGGCCTCCTCGCGATCAGTAACCGAACGTGAGCATTCGGTGTCCTAACGTGACTATAGACACCGTAGCCCCCTACCGACCGTCGCGTAAGTCCTCAATCGCCCATTTTCAGCTACCCGTCGGTCCCCAGCAACGACTCGAAGCCGGCGACGTCGAGGATCGGCACCCCCAGGGCCACGGCCTTGTCGAACTTGCTGCCCGGGCTGTCACCGGCCACGACGTACGAGGTCTTCCTCGACACCGAGCCGCTCACCTTGCCGCCACGCTGTTGGACCGCCTCGGTGGCGGCGTCTCGGCTCCAGCCGTCCAGGCTGCCCGTGATGACCACGGTGAGCCCTTCGAGCGGACGCGGCCCGTTGTCGGACGCCTCGTCGGCCATGCGCACGCCGGCCGCCCGCCAGCGCTCGACCACCGAGCGGTGCCAGTCGACCGCGAACCACTCCTGCACGGCCTGCGCGATCACCGGGCCGACCCCGTCGACCGCCGCGAGGGTCTCGACGTCGGCGGCCGCGATGCGGTCGAGGTCGCGCAGCTCGCGGGCCAGCGCCTGAGCGGCCGTCGGCCCGACATGCCGGATGGACAACGCGACGATCACCCGCCAGAGCGGACGTTCCCGGGCGGCGGCCAGGTTGTCGATCAGCTTCGTGGCGTTCGCCTTGAGCTCGCCGTCCTGCCGGGTGAAGAACGGGCAGGACGCAAGCTGCTCAGGGGTCAGCGCGAAGATGTCGCCCTCGTCGACGACAAGCCCGGACTGAAGCAGGGCCACGCAGGCCTCGTAGCCGAGCACCTCGATGTCGAAGGCGCCGCGCCCAGCCAGGTGGAACAGCCGCTCGCGCAGCTGGGCCGGGCAGGAGCGGGAGTTGGGGCAGCGGATGTCGACGTCGCCCTCCTTGCCCGGCGCGAGCAGCGTGCCGCACTCGGGGCAGTGGGTCGGCATCACGAACGCGGTCTCGGTGCCGTCGCGCAGCTCGGCCACCGGCCCGACGATCTCGGGGATGACGTCGCCGGCCTTGCGCAGCACCACGGTGTCGCCGACCAGAACCCCTTTGCGCTCGACCTCCTGGGCGTTGTGCAGGGTGGCCATCTCGACGGTGGAACCTGAGACCAGCACCGGCTCCATCAGCCCGAACGGCGTGACCCGGCCGGTACGACCCACGTTGACCAGGATCGCCTTCAGCTTGGTGGTGACCGCCTCCGGCGGGTACTTGAACGCGATCGCCCAGCGGGGTGCCCGCGAGGTGGACCCGAGCCGCTCCTGGGTCGCGATGTCGTCGACCTTGACCACGACGCCGTCGATCTCGTGGTCGAGGTCGTGCCGGTGAGTGCCGTGGTGCTCGGTGTACGCGCGCACCGCGTCGAGGTCGTCGCACACGCGGTACTCCGGGCTGACCGGCAGGCCCCACGACGCCATGGCGTCGTACGCCGCGGACTGGCTCGCCGGGTCGAACCCTTCGCGCGCCCCGATGCCATGCACGACCAGCCGCAGCGGTCGCGACGACGTGACCCGCGGGTCCTTCTGCCGCAGCGAGCCGGCCGCGGTGTTGCGCGGGTTGGCGAACGGCGCCTTGCCGGCCGCGACGAGCGAGGCATTCAGCTCGGCGAACCCGGCGACCGGGAAGTAGACCTCGCCCCGCACCTCGAGCAGCGCCGGAACCGGGTGCCCGACCGCCGCACGCAGCCGCTCGGGGACGTTGGCCAGCGTGCGGACGTTGGGCGTGACGTCCTCCCCCGTGCGGCCGTCGCCGCGGGTGGCAGCCCGCACCAGGCGGCCGCGCTCGTAGACGACGTCGATCGCGAGCCCGTCGTGCTTGACCTCGCACAGCCATCGCACCGGACCGCCGGCGTCGCGCCGCACCCGCTCGGCCCAGGCTGCGAGCTCGTCGTCGGTGAAGACGTTGTCGAGGCTCATCATGCGGACCAGGTGCTCGACCGGGGTGAACGTCGTGGCGTAGCTGCCACCGACCCGCTGGGTCGGGGAGTTCGCCGTACGCAGCGAGGGGTACCGACCCTCGAGCGCCTCGAGCTCGCGCAGCAGCACGTCGAACTCGGCGTCGCTCACGGTCGGAGCGTCAAGCACGTAGTAGCGGAACTGGTGGTCGTCGATCAGCGACGCGAGCTCGGCGGCGCGTTCACGGTCGGCGGCAGGCACGCCGTCGATCAGGTCAGTCACGGGTCCCCTCCTGCTCTGCTCGGCTGCTGGCTCGGCCCTGCGGGCCCGGGCCGGCCTCCGGGTCGTCACGAAGCGATCGGGCGATCTCGGTGCAGCGCACCAGGATCGCGCGGGCGGAGTCAGGCGTGGCCCCGGCCAGCCCGCACGCAGGAGTCACGACCACGACCTCCGCGAGGCGGCCGGGGTCCTGGCCCAGCCTGTTCCACAGGTCCGACACGACCGCGCGTCCAGGTCCGGGCGACCCGTCGGTCGGCACCACACCGAGGAACAGCCCGAGCCCCGCCTCGACCGCCTCCCCCAGCGGCTCGTCGTCGACGAGGGTGAGCAGGCTCGCGTCGACCGAGAGCGCGCCGAACCCCGCGCTGCGGAGCAGCCGCAGCGGTGGCTCGGCCGCGCACGTGTGCGCCACGGTGGTCACGTCGGGCGGCAGCGCGTCGACCGCCCGGCGCAGTGCCTCGAGGACGTACGGCTCCTCGATGCCGGACAGCCGCCCCCACCCGCTCGGAGTTGGCAGCCCACCGCGCAGCACGTCGGTGAGCGCGGGCTCGTCGAGCTGCACGAGGAGGCGGGCCAGCGGCAGCCGGTGCGCGACCTCGGCGACGTGCCGGGCCAGCCCCTCCGCGTACGCCTGGGTGAGGTCACGCCGCGCGCCCGGGTCGGCGACCAGCCGGCGGCCACTGCGGAGCTCGACCGTGGCGGCGACGGTCCACGGACCGCACACCTGGATCTTGAACGCGCCGTCCCAGCCCTCGAAGAGCTCCTCGAGCTGGTCGAGGTCCTCCCCGAGCAACGAGACCCCTCGCCGGCTGTCCGCGCCGCGCCGGTCGGTGACCTCCCAGCCGCGGGGCCCCCACGTCGCGGCGAAGTCGGGGAGCAGCGCGAGCGCCCGCCCGACCATGTCGGCGCCCGGGCCCCGCGCCGGCAGCTCGGGCAGGTGCGGCAGCAGGGGCAGTGCGTCGTGCACCAGGTGCAGCGCATCGCGCACGTCCGTCCCGGGCAGCGAACCGACGCCGGTGACGGAACCGGCCGACCAGGGACGCGGGTCGCGGGTCACCGTCACCAGCGGTCGTGCACGAGCGGTCGCACCACCGAGTCGTACCGCGCCAGCCAGGCGGCCTCGACGGACGGGGACAGCGGCTCGAGGTCGGCCGCGGCAGCGTTGGCCCGGGCCTGGGCGGCGCCCCGCGCACCCGGGATCACCACGGTGACGCCGGGTTGGGCGAGCGACCAGCGCAGTGCGGCCGCCGCGAGCGGCAGCTGCGGGCCGAGCGCGGCGGACAGGTCGGCCGCCATCCCGGCGGCGACCGCGACCCCAGTCTCGAACGGCACCCCCGCGAACGTCTCGCCCACGTCGAACGCGGAGCCGTCCCGGTTGTAGGTGCGGTGGTCGTCCGCGGCGAACGTCGTCTGCACGGTGTACCGCCCGGAGAGCAGCCCGCTGGCCAGCGGCACCCGGGCGATGACGCCGACCCCGGCGGCCAGGGCGGCCGGCAGCACGGCGTCGAGCGGCTTGCGCCGCAACGGGTTCAGGATGATCTGGACGGTGGCCCCGCCGGGCCGCGCGATCGCGGTGAGCGCCTCGGCGCAGGTCTCGACGCTGACGCCGTACGCCGCGATCCTGCCGTCGGTGACCAGCCTGTCGAGGTCGTCGTACACCCGGTCGGTGTCGAGCACGGCGGTCGGCGGGCAGTGCAGCTGGACGAGGTCGAGGGTGTCGACCCCGAGGTTGGTGCGGGAGCGGTCGGTCCAGGCCCGGAACGCGTCGAGGGTGAACTCGGCCGGGTCCTGCACGGCCCGACGCCCCATCTTGGTCGCCACGGTGATGCCGGCGTCCGGGTGGCCGCGCAGGAACGCACCCACGAGCCGCTCGCTCCGGCCGTCGCCGTAGACGTCGGCGGTGTCGATGAACGTCGTACCGGCGTCGACCGCGGCCGAGAGCACGGCGTGCGCCGCGTCGTCGGAGACGTCACCCCAGTCGGCGCCGAGCTGCCAGGCGCCGAGCCCGACGACGCCGACCACGCGACACGCGCGTCCCAGCTCTCGGCTCTGCATCTGGTCAGCCTAGGCGTTGGGCGTCGCCGAGACGGTGGCAGCGACGGTTCGGTCGACCGTCGCCGAACCGAGCACCCGGGTGCCGTCGTAGAGCACCGCCGCCTGGCCCGGGGCGACGCCGAGGATCGGCTCGCGCAGGTCGACGGCGAGGCGGTCGCCCGGCAGCAGCCGAGCAGACGCCGAAGTGGCCTCGCCGTGGGCCCGCACCTGGACGAGGCAGTCGACGTCGCCCTCGGGCGCCGGGCCGCACCAGCGTGGTCGCACTCCCTCCAGGGCCGAGACGGCGAGGTCAGCACGCGATCCGACAGTGACCCGGCGGTCGACGGGTGAGATGTCCAGGACGTATCGGGGCCGACCGTCGGCCGCCGGCCGGTCGATGCGCAGCCCCTTGCGCTGGCCGACCGTGAAGCCGAACGTGCCGTCGTGGCTGCCCACGACCGCACCGGCGGTATCGACGATGTCGCCGGGGGCGTCACCGAGGGACCGGCGCAGGAAGCCCGCGGTGTCACCGTCGGCGATGAAGCAGATGTCGTGGCTGTCGGGCTTCTCGGCCACGGCCAGCCCGCGCGCCGCGGCCTCGAGCCGAACGGCCGCCTTGTGGGTGTCGCCCAGCGGGAACATCGCCCCGGCGAGCTGCTCGGCGGTCAGCACGCCGAGGACGTACGACTGGTCCTTGTCGGGGTCGACCGCCCGGTGCAGCTCGCGCCCGTGAACGCCGTCGACGACCCGGGCGTAGTGACCGGTGCAGACCGCATCGAAGCCCAGGGCCCGCGCCCGGTCGAGAACCGCCGCGAACTTGATCTTCTCGTTGCAGCGTAGGCAGGGATTGGGGGTCCGCCCCGCGGCGTACTCGGCGACGAAGTCGTCGACGACGTCCTCGGCGAACTCCGCGGCGAGGTCCCAGACGTAGAAGGGGATGTCGAGCACGTCGGCCGCCCGGCGGGCGTCCCGGGCGTCCTCCAAGGTGCAGCAGCCCCGGGCGCCGGTGCGGTACGACTGCGGGTTGGTCGACAGTGCGAGGTGCACGGCGGTGACGTTGTGGCCGGCCGCGACGGCACGCGCCGCCGCCACAGCGGAGTCGACGCCCCCGGACAGGGCGGCCAGGATCCTCATCAGCGCCGCTGGGTGGCCAGCCGGGCGCCGCGGGCACGTTCGACGACGGGCCCGATGGCGGCCGCGACCGCTGCCACGTCGGCCTCGGTGGAGGTGTGCCCCAGGGAGAACCGCAGACTGGCTCGGGCGAGGTCAGGGTTCGTGCCCATCGCGAGCAGGACGTGCGACGGCTGGGCGACCCCTGCGCTGCACGCCGAACCGGTCGAGCACTCGATGTCGCGGGCGTCGAGCAGCAGGAGCAGCGAGTCGCCCTCGCACCCGGGGAAGGAGAAGTGGGCGTTGCCAGGCAGCCGGCCGCCGGGCGAGGGGTCACCGTTGAGAACGGCGCCCGGCACCGCCTGCTGCACCGCTGCGACGAGGGAGTCGCGCAGCGCAGCCGTGCGGACCGGACGTACGGCCAGGCTCGCCGCAGCGCTGGCGGCAGCGGCCGCGAACCCCGCGATCGCCGGGGTGTCGAACGTTCCCGAACGGATGTCACGCTCCTGACCGCCGCCGTGCAGCAACGGGGTCACGGCGACGCCGCGGCCGAGCACCAGGGCGCCCACCCCATGCGGGCCGCCGATCTTGTGCCCCGAGACGGTCATGGCGTCGAGCCCGCTGGCACCGAAGTCGACCTCCAGCTGCCCCACCGCCTGGACGGCGTCGGAGTGCACCGGGATGTCGTACCCGCGAGCGGCCGCGGCGATCGCCTCGATCGGCTGGACCGTGCCAACCTCGTTGTTGGCCCACATCACGGTGACCAGCGCGACCGATTCCGGGTCGCCCCCGACTGCCGCCTCGACCGACTCCGGGTGGACGCGCCCGAGGTGGTCGGCGGGCAGCCAGACGACCTCGGCGTCCTCGTGCTCCTCCAGCCACCGCAGCGGGTCGAGGACGGCGTGGTGCTCGACCGGGCTCGCGATGATCCGGCGGCGGCGCGGGTCGGCGCCACGGCGGGACCAGTAGAGCCCCTTGACGGCGAGGTTGTCGGCCTCGGTGCCGCCCCCGGTGAAGACGATCTCGCTGGGCCTGGCCCCGAGTGCGGCAGCGAGCTCCTCGCGCGACTCCTCGACAACCCGGCGCGCCCGGCGGCCGGCGGCGTGCAGGGACGAGGCGTTGCCGACCCGGCCGAGCTCGTCGGTGATCGCCGCCATCGCCTCCGGCAGCAGCGGAGTCGTCGCAGCGTGGTCGAGGTATACCATGGCAAGGCCAAGTCTAGGCGTACGAGCCCGCGGCCCTGCGGTCGAGCGGTCGGCTAGGCCTTACGGGCCTTGAGGTCGGCGGTGAGCTGCGGCAGCACCTGGTGCAGGTCACCCACGACACCGAAGTCGGCGATCTCGAAGATCGGCGCCTCGGGGTCCTTGTTGACCACGACGATCGTCTTGGAGGTCTGCATGCCGGCGCGGTGCTGGATCGCCCCGGAGATGCCGTTCGCCATGTACAGCTGCGGCGACACCGTCTTGCCGGTCTGACCCACCTGGAACTGGTGCGGGTACCAGCCGGCGTCGGTCGCGGCGCGGGACGCGCCCACCGCCGCACCGAGGGTGTCGGCGAGCTCCTCGACGGGGGCAAACCCCTCGGGGCCACCCACCCCGCGCCCGCCGGAGACGACGATCGCAGCCTCGGAGAGCTCCGGCCGACCCGTGCGGGCGGCGACGGTGCGGTCGGTGATGCGGGCACCCTTGGCGGCGTCCGACAGCGTCACCGCGACGTCGACGCGCTCGCCCGCACCGGCCAGGGCGACCGGCGGGGTGGAGTTGGGCCGCACGGTGATCACGGGCACCCCCCGGGTCACCGCCGAGTGGACGACCGTGGACCCACCGAAGACCGACTGGGTGGCGACCAGGGCGTCATCGCCGGTGCCCGGCTCGACCGCGATCGCATCCGTGATGACGCCGGAGCCGAGCTTGATCGCGAGCCGTCCGGCGACCTCCTTGCCCTCCGCGGTGGACGCCAGCAGCACGGCGAGAGGCGAACCCTGTCCGACGACCTGCGCGAGCACCTCCGCCTTCGGGGCCACGACATAGTCGTCCAGGCCCTCGCCGTCGGCGACGTAGACCCGGTGGGCGCCGAACTCGGCCAGCTTGTCGCGGGCCGCCTCGAAGCCGGAGCCGACAAAGACCGCGGCCGGTTCGCCCAGGGTGCGGGCGAGGGTGAGCAGCTCGGTGGTGACCTTCTTGACCGTTCCGTCGACATGGTCGACGAGCACGAGGACCTCAGCCATGGTGTGCGGACTCCCGACTCAGACGCAGGTTGACTAGACGCAGGTGGACTAAACGAACTTGCTGGTGACGAGGAACTCGGCGAGCTGGTGCCCGCCGTCGCCGTCGTCCTTGACGATGGTGCCGGCCGCCTTGGGCGGGCGGGCGGCGAAGTCGCGCGCCACCGACCAGGCGCCGGCCAGCCCGACCTCGTCGGCCGACAGCTTGAGGTCGGCCAGCGTCAACGTCGCAACCGGCTTCTTCTTCGCGGCCATGATCCCTTTGAAGGACGGGTAGCGGGGCTCGTTGATCTTCTCGACCACCGACACCAGCGCCGGCAGCGGCGCCTCGACGGTGTCGTAGCCGTAGTCAGTGACGCGCTGGACGGTGACGGTTCCGCCGGCGATGTCGACCTTGCCCGCGAAGGTGAGCTGCGGCAGACCGAGCCGCTCGGCGACCATGGCCGGCACGACCGACATCCGGGCGTCCGTCGACTCGGTTCCCAGGATGACCAGGTCGAACGGCGTCCTGCCGAGCGCCTTCGCGAGCACGGCCGACGTCGCGACGGCGTCCGACCCGTGCAGGCTGTCGTCGACGACGTGGATGCCGGCGTCGGCCCCCATCGACAGCGCCTTGCGGATGGTCTCGCCTGCCTTCGCGGGGCCCATCGTGAGGATGGTGACGGTCGAACCTTCGTTGGCCTCGGCCAGGCGCAGGGCCTCCTCGACGGCGTACTCGTCCAGCTCGTTCATCACGGCGTCGGCGGACTCGCGGTCGAGCGTACGGTCGCTCGGCGACAGTTTCTTCTCAGCCCAGGAGTCCGGGACCTGCTTGACACAGACGACGATGTTCATGGCCACCTAGCCCGTGGGGGCGACCTTTCGAGTCGAGGGGCGCGGGGGGCGCCCGGCCGTTGCCACAGTCTGGCACGAAGATTGGATCCAATCGCGGAGGGGTAGGTCCCTTCCGTGCCAGACCAAGCCTCTCCGTCGATGTTACCGGCCGGTAGGTTCGCCGTCGACCCGGTGGCCCTTTCAGACGGGCACCGGACGCGCCGATGCTCCAGCACATGACCATGCCCGCGCCGGACGACCCGCTCGCCGCGGCCGTCGTGCTAGCGCAGGCCGGTGACAGCGCGGCGTTCACGGAGGCCTACCGTGCGGTGCAGCCCCGGCTGCTCCGCTTCCTCGTCGGGCTGGTGGGCGCCGACGCCGAGGACGTCGCCTCCGAGACCTGGCTGCACATCACCCGCGACCTCGGCAGCTTCTCCGGCACCGGCGACGAGTTCCGCGGCTGGTGCGCCACCATCGCCCGGCACCGCGCGCTCGACCACCTTCGAGCAGCACGACGCCGCCCGGCCCGCACCGGCGCCGACGAGACCGCCCACCTGCTCGGCCTCGTCGCGGCCGTCGACGTCGAACAGGGGATCGTGGACGCCGAGGCCACCCAGACCGCGCTGCGCATCATCGCCATGCTGCACCGCGACCAGGCGGAGGTCGTCCTGCTGCGGGTCGTGATGGATCTCGACGTCGCGGCGACGGCCAAGGTGCTCGGCAAGCGCGAGGGAGCCGTCCGAACGCTTTCGCATCGCGGACTGCGCAGGCTGGCGGAACTACTGACGGCGACGCCAATACAAGCACCGGCATACGACTGGATGGGTGAATTTCGGCACGTTGTCGCGTCGGACCGTAACGCGCGGTGACGCCATGGCGCTGAAGGGGATGTGATGACACCCAACTCGAACCCCGAGTTCGACCGGCACGCCGCGGAGCAGCTGCTCCGGGGCGAGCCCGCCGGCCCCGCGGAGCTGCGTTGGGTGCTGGGAGCAGCGGGCGCGCCGG